>JBDTOT010000014.1:0-100435 GCA_039933105.1 Gammaproteobacteria bacterium
TGTGGGAAGTCCGCAAGGCCGGTCTCAACATCATGATGTCGATGAAGGGCGACGGTAAACCCGTGTCGTTCATCGAAGACTGCGCCGTGCCGCTCGAGCATCTCGCGGAATACACGGAGCGCCTGACGCAGGTGTTCGAAAAACACGGCACGCGCGGCACCTTTTACGCGCATGCATCTGTCGGATGCTTACACGTGCGGCCCGTGCTGAACATGCGTAACGAGCACGGCGCGGCGCAGATGCGAGCGATTGCCGAGGAAGCCTGCGAGCTCGTGAAGCAATACAAAGGCTCGTACTCGGGCGAGCACGGCGACGGCTTGGTGCGCAGCGAGTGGATCGAGCCGCTGTACGGCGCGCGGCTCACGCGCGCGTTCGGCGAGATCAAGCGGGCGTTCGATCCGAAGGGCCTCATGAACCCCGGGAAGATCGTCGCTGCGCCGAAGATGGACGATCGATCGCTGTTCCGCTTCAAGCCGGGCTACAGGACTTTACCCGTCGCGACGGGGCTCGATTGGTCCGAGCACGAAGCCGGCGCCGAGAATCGCGGCCGCGGGTTCGCCGCCGCCGTCGAGATGTGCAACAACAACGGCCACTGCCGCAAGTTCGACGCCGGCACGATGTGCCCCTCGTACCGCGTGACACGCGACGAGCGCCACGTGACGCGGGGGCGCGCGAACTCGCTGCGACTCGCCCTCTCCGGCCAACTTGGGCCCGATGCTCTGACTTCGCGCGAACTGCACGACACGCTCGCGCTATGCGTGTCGTGCAAGGGTTGCAAACGCGAGTGCCCAACTGGCGTGGACATGGCGGCCATGAAGATCGAGTTCTTGCATCAGTACCACCAGAAGCACCCTCGCTCGCTGCGCGACCGGCTCGTCGCTCACCTTCCCCGCTACGCCCGCACTGCGGCGCGCCTTGCGCCGCTGATGAACTTGCGCGACCGAATCCCGGGGCTCGCCTGGGCTTCGGAGAAGCTCGTGGGATTCGCCGCGCGCCGCTCGCTGCCACGCTGGCGGCGCGATTGGTTTCGCGGCGCCAGCGAGACTGCCGCGCAGGGCGAAGGAACCGCGGGCGAGGTGGTGCTGCTCGCCGACACCTTTAATACGTACTTCGAGCCGGAGAACCTGCGCGCGGCGGCGCGCGTGCTGGCGGCCGCCGGCTACCGCGTGCACGTGCCTACCCCTGCCGGCGACACGCGGCCGCTGTGCTGCGGCCGCACGTATCTCGCGAGCGGCATGATCGAGGAAGCCCGCGCCGAAGCGCGCCGCATGCTTACGACGCTGGCCCCGTTCGTGGCCCGAGGGGTGGCTGTGATCGGCCTCGAGCCCTCCTGTGTGCTTGGCCTGCGCGACGAGCTACGCACGCTGCTGCCCGGCGCCGACAGCGCCGCACTCGCCTCGGCAGCGCTGATGTTCGAGGAATTCCTGGTACGCGAACGTTCGGCCGGGCGACTGAAGCTTACGTTCCGCAAATCGGCGTACCGTCGAGCGCTCGTGCATGGCCACTGTCACCAGAAGGCCTTCGGCGTGATGCCTGCCGTCATCGGTGCGCTGAAACTGGTGCCGGACTTGGACGTAGAGACCGTGGCCTCCAGCTGCTGCGGAATGGCTGGCGCGTTCGGGTATCAGGCCGAACACGTCGCGGTCTCGCTGCAGATGGCGGAAGCTGCGCTGCTGCCGGCCGTGCGCAACGCCGCGCGCGATACCGTCATCGTGGCCGACGGCACCAGCTGTCGGCATCAGATACACGATGGCGCGGCGCGCGACGCCGTGCATGTGGCGCGCGTGCTGGCTGACGCTCTTTAGCCGAACAATTCAGGGCCCGTGCGCGAGCGTTGCTGACGCGAAAACGCAACTGGCGTTCCGCGGTTTCACGGGCGTATATTCGAACCGACGGGCTGGTCCTGACCTCACACAGTCAACAGCTTGATCGACACGGGTCGTGTCCTCGATCTTAAGGATCGAAATTGCAGGGCCCGATGTTAAGCACGGGGCCGGTAGTGAGCAGGCGCCAGCCCTCTTCACTCCGCCCTTCCGGGCCGTAAGAACAAACGCGTCGTCACACCCCGAGATCGAGCGACCACGGCTCTGCCGCGGCCTCAGCCGCGAGCGCCTGCAGTGCCGGCCATTGCCACACGGCATCGGCGTATCGGCGCGCGCCCGGCGAAAGCTCGACTCCATAGCTGCGGAATCGACTCACGACGGGAGCGTACATTGCGTCCGCGGCGCACCATGTGCCGAAGAGATACTCGCCGCCTCCTCCGTACGTCGCGCGACAGTCGTTCCACAACGCGTCGATGCGCGCGATGTCGGCCTGCAGCTCGGGTGTCATAGGTACGGTGTGGCGACCGCGCATATCCATCGGCATGCTCGACCGCAAATCCGTGAAGCCGGAGTGCATCTCGGCGCTGACGCTGCGTGCTCGCGCGCGCGCCGCGCGGTGCTGCGGCCACAACCCCGCCGAAGGCTTCTGCTCGTGCAGAAATTCGGCGATCGCGAGCGTGTCCCAGATCACGAGCTCGTCGATGTGCAGCACGGGCACGCGTCGGGTGGGACTGACAGCGCCAATCTTCGCCGCAAACTCCTCGGTATCGAGCGGTAGCAGAACCTCGCGAAACGCGATACCGCTTTGCCGCACCAACAAGGCGCCGCGCACCGACCAAGAAGAATAATTGCGATTGCCGACGTAGAGTGTTGCGTTCATCGCGTTAGAGTAAGCGAAATTGATTTCCCTTCGCACGGCCCCCTACCATGCTTCGATGTCGCAAATCGCTCGCCCGCGCGCCATGACTCGCTGTATCGCGCCTCCGTACGCATGACTCGTTTTCTGCTGCGCAGATTCGCCTACCTCCTGGTGCTCGTCGTCATCGCCACGTCCGTGGCCTACGTTCTCGCGGCCACGCAGCTGAATCCGCGCTCGCGTTACGAAGGCCGGAACCCTCCTCCGCCGGCGGCCGTCGTGGATGCCGCGCTCGATGCAATCAACATGAACGACAAAACGCCGCTCGGCACACGCTTCGGGCGCTGGGTCGGCGGCGTTGCCCGCGGCGATTTCGGTCGCACGATCGACAACACGCCCGTCAACGACGAGTTCGGACGCCGCGTGCTCGTGAGCTTGCGGCTCATGCTGATCGGCACGGTGGTCGGCACGCTGCTCGGCGTCGCGGCCGGCGCCTATGGCGCCGTGCGGCAGTATCGGTGGTCGGATCGCGTGCTGACGCTGTTCTCGTTCGTCACGCTATCTATCCCCGTGGTCGTGATGGCCGTGCTCGTCAAGAATGCGGGCATCGAGCTCAACAACGTGCTCGGCTTCACCGGCGACGCGAAGCTCCTGTACACGACCGGCGAAATTACGCCGGGTCTCGACTCGTGGTCGTGGGCAGGCATCGCGAACCGCGTCGCGCATCTCGTATTGCCTTCGCTCGTGCTCGCGCTCAGTGCCATCGCGTTCTATGGCCGTTACCAGCGCAATGCGATGCTCGACGTGCTCGGCAGCGATTTTCTACGCACGGCGCGCGCCAAGGGTTTGCCGCGTACCCAAGCCCTGATCAAGCACGGCCTCCGCACCGCGCTGATCCCGATGGCCACGTTCTTCGCGTATCAGTTCGCACTGCTCTTCGTCGGCGCCACGTTCACAGAGAAAATCTTCGGCTGGCACGGCATGGGCGAATACTTCGTCGATTCCGTGATCAAGAACGACGTCAACTCCGTCGCCGCTGTCACGCTGTTCGTGGCCATCCTCGTGCTGATTGCCGGCTTCCTCTCGGACATCGCCTACGCATTGCTCGACCCAAGGGTGCGCGTTTGAGCGCCGCCGATGCGTCCGTCTCGCGCGCGAGCCTCGTCACGCGCCGGTTCCTGCGCCAGCGGCTCGCCCTCGGCGGTATCGCGTTCCTCTTGGTGCTGTTCGCGGCGGCGTACTTGAGCCCGCTCCTCACGACGTGGCAGTACGATCAGCTCGACACGACATCGTTCTTGACGCCGCCGAGCTCGAACCACTGGTTCGGCACCACGCAGAACGGCTTCGATGTGTTCGCGCTCACCATGCGCGGCATGCAGAAATCGCTCGTGATCGGCTTGCTCGGCGCGCTGATCTCGACCGGTCTCGCGGCGGTCGTCGGCGCATTCGCCGGCTACTTCGGCGGCCGGCTGAACACCATCCTCGTCGGCTTGATCGACTTGCTGCTGGTGCTTCCGGGATTTCTGATCATCTCGATCCTGTCGCCGGCATTCCACGGCCGCACGTGGTTGATCTTCGTGCTGCTGCTCGCGGCATTCCAGTGGATGATCACTGCACGCATCGTGCGCGGCATGACGCTCTCGCTGAAGGAGCGCGAGTTCGTGCACGCGGCGCGCTTCATGGGCGTGCCGGGCTCGCGCATCATCTTCCGTCACATCCTGCCGAACATGGCGTCGCTCCTGATCATCGACGCGACGGTGAACGTGAGCTCGCTGATCCTGTCGGAGGTAGGCCTTTCGTTCTTCGGTTTCGGCGTGCAGCCGCCCGACGTGTCCCTCGGCACGCTGATCGGCGACTACTCGGGCTCGGCGTTGTCGTTCCCGTGGCAGTTCTATTTCCCCGCCGGATTTCTGATCGCGCTGGTGCTCGCGATCAACCTGATCGGCGACGGCTTGCGCGACGCGTTCGATCCGAACGCCGGTGGACCGGCCTCGTGACGGACCCCGCGGCACCGCTGCTCGAAGTTCGAGATCTCACCGTCACGTTCGCGAGCGAGGCTGGCCCGGTTCGCGCGGCGCGCTCTCTATCGTATCGAGTGAATCGCGGTGAGGTGCTCGGCATCGTCGGTGAATCCGGCTCCGGCAAAACCGTTTCATCGCTGGCCTTGATGGACCTCTTGCCGAGCCACGCACGCGTCTCGGGGTCCGTGCAGTTCGAAGGCCGCGAGCTCGTCGGGCTCGAAGACCGAGAGCTGTCGCTCCTGCGCGGCAAGCGCATCGCGATGATCTTTCAGGACCCGCTGTCGGCGCTGACGCCGGTGTACACGGTGGGCGATCAGATCGCCGAGGCGATCCGTGTGCACAACGATGTCTCCGCAGCGGCCGCGCGCGATCGCGCGATCGAGCTGTTGACGCTGGTGGGCATTCCGAACCCGAGCCGGCGTGTCGCATCGTTCCCGCACGAGTTTTCCGGCGGCATGCGCCAGCGTGTGATGATCGCGATGGCCATCGCGAACGACCCGGCGCTGATCATCGCCGACGAGCCGACGACGGCACTCGACGTTACCGTGCAGGCGCAGATCCTGGATCTTCTGCAGAAGGCGCGCGAGGTCACGGGCGCCGCAATTCTCCTGATCACGCACGATCTCGGCGTCGTTGCGGGCATCGCCGACCGCGTCGGCGTGATGTACGCGGGCAAACTCGTCGAGACCGGTATGGTCGACGACGTCTTCTATAAGCCACGCATGCCATACACACTCGGGCTGCTCGGCTCGCTGCCGCGGCCGGACCAAGGCGCGCATCAAGCGCTGACGCCGATCGAGGGCAACCCACCCTCGCTCGTGAATCTGCCCGCTGGCTGCCCGTTCGCGCCACGCTGCCCTTTGCGTATCGACAAGTGCACGCAGCAGGAGCCCGATCTCGTGCAGCACACCGGCGCGCATGCCGCGGCCTGCCACCGCAGCGACGAAGTCGAGCGACGACGCGCGGCGGGGGAGAACGTGTTTCCAGCAGCCTCTGCGGTAGAAGCGGTCGCTCGCTCGACACGCAGCGAGCGCGCACCGGTGTTGTCGGTCCGTGATCTCGTGAAGGAGTTTCCGGTGCTCAGCGGCGGTGTGCTACGCCGCCGTGTCGGTTCGCTACGCGCAGTAGATGGCGTCACGTTCGACATCCGCGAAGGCGAGACCCTCGGACTGGTCGGCGAATCGGGCTGCGGCAAAACCAGCACGATCATGGAGATCTTGAATCTCGCGCCGCCACGGGCCGGCAGCGTGATGGTGCTCGGCCAGGACGCGGCCACGCTGACGCCGCAGCAACGCTTTCGCGTGCGCCGCGACATCCAAGTCGTATTCCAGGACCCGATGGCGGCGCTCGATCCACGCCTGCCGGTGGGGGACATCATTGGCGAGCCGCTCGAGACTCATGGCGTCGCGGCACCGGAGCGTGCGCGGCGCGTGCGCGAGCTGCTTGCGCTCGTGGGGCTACAACCCGAGCACGCGGACCGCTACCCGCAGACGTTCTCCGGCGGCCAACGACAACGCATCGGCATTGCGCGCGCGTTAGCGCTCGAACCGAAGCTGCTCGTGCTCGACGAGCCGGTGTCCGCGCTCGACGTATCGATTC
Source organism: Gammaproteobacteria bacterium (assembly GCA_039933105.1). Taxonomy (GTDB): domain Bacteria; phylum Pseudomonadota; class Gammaproteobacteria; order Steroidobacterales; family Rariloculaceae; genus FEN-1219. The sequence continues at coordinate 6,300 of JBDTOT010000014.1, forward strand.
GCGCCGGCGTCATCAACCTGCTCGAGCGCTTGAAAGCTGAGCTCGGGCTGTCGTATCTGTTCGTCGCGCACGATCTCGCGGTGGTTCGGCACATCGCCGATCGCGTGGCCGTGATGTATCTCGGACGCATCGTGGAGATCGGCGATGTGGCCGAAGTGTTCGAGCGGCCCACGCATCCGTACACACAGGCGCTGCTGTCGGCCGTGCCGATCCCGGATCCACGCAAGGAACGCAGCCGGAAGCGCATCCTGCTGCAAGGCGATTTGCCGAGCCCGCTTGACCCGCCAGCGGGCTGCCGTTTTCGGCCACGTTGCCCGCGGTTTGCGAACGAGATCGACGACGCGGGACGGCAACTGTGTCATAAAGATGTGGCACTCGAGGCACGCGCCGGTGGCGCCGGTCACCTGGACGCTTGCCACCACTCACGGCCGGCGCCGGTGTTGTAAGAGGAGACACCCTTTTGATTTCGTCCGCCAAGTTTTTTGCTCTCGGCGCCACCAGCGCGCTGCTGATTGCTGGCTGCGGCGGCAACACGAGCGCGCCGCCCACCGCCACGGCGCCTCCCGCCGCCACCGCGAGCAGCATCAACGCGATGCCGCGCGAGAAGCTCCGCGATGGCGGCACGTTCACGTTTGCAATGAACCAGATGCCCACGAACTTCAACTACAACGAGATCGACGGCATCAACTACGACGGCGCGCGGGTCATGGAAGCGTTGATGCCCGCGACCTTCGACAACGATGCCGCAGGCGCCCCCATTTGGAACCGAGACTATCTAGCGAACGAGCCAACGCTGACGACGACGAATGGACAGGTCGTGACGTACGAGATCAACGCCAAGGCCACCTGGTACGACGGCACGCCAATCACGTGGGAAGACTTTTTCTGGCAGTGGAAAGCCAATAACGGCACCGACCAGGCCTACCGGATCGGGTCAGCCAACGGCTATGAGAACATCAGGAGCGTCGAGCGCGGGAAAGATGACCGAGAAGTCATCGTGACCTACGACCGCCCGTACGCCGACTGGCAACCGGTCTTCAATCCGATCTATCCAAGCTCCACAAATAGAGATCCGAAGATCTTCAACGAGGGCTGGGGCGAACGCCCGCTCACCACGGCCGGTCCATTCAAGCTGGACAACGTCGATCGCGCAACGCAGACGATCACGCTCGTCCGCAACGAGAAGTGGTGGGGCAAGACGCCGAAGCTCGAGCGCATGGTGTTTCGTGCGATCGACATCAGCGCGCACGTCGAGGCACTTGCCAACGGCGAAGTGGACGCTGTCGACGTCGGACCCGACGCCAACAAGTACCGCCGCGCGCTCGCGATCGATGGTATAGAAGTGCGTATGGCTGGCGGCCCAAACTTTCGGCACCTCACGATCAACTCCACGAGCGCCACGTTGTCGGACGTGCGCGTTCGCCGCGCTCTTGCCATGGCCATCGACAGAACTTCAATCGCGCGCGCGTTGCTAGGACCGCTCGGCGTCGTGCCCCAGCCGCTGAACAACCACATTTACATGGCCAACCAGGAGGGCTACCGCGACAACTCGGCAGATGTCGGCACGTACGATCCGCCGCGAGCCGGCCAGCTGCTCGACGAGGCCGGGTGGACACTTGCCGGCGACACCCGCAGCAAGGACGGCCGCGTGTTGGAGATCCACTGCGTAATTCCCGCAGGCGTCCAAGCGGCGCGACAGGAGTCAGAGCTGATTCAAAACATGCTCGCTCGGGTGGGCGTCAAGATGAACATCGACACGGCACCGGTCAATGATTTCTTCGAGAAGTATGTAACGCCCGGTCAGTTCGACTTCACCATATTCTCGTGGATGGGCACTCCGTATCCATTGAGCTCCGTGAAATCAATCTACGCAAACCCCACGCGCACCGCCGACGGCCAGCTGTCCGTGAAGCAAAACTTTGCGCGCGTCGGCAGCCCGGAGCTGGACGACTTGATGACGCGAGCGGGCGCGGAGTTCGATAAAGCCAAAGCCATCGAGCTCGCAAACCAGATCGATGCGCAGATCTGGCAGGAAGTGCACTCTCTGACGCTATATCAGCGGCCCGAGATCTTCGCGGTGAAGAAGGGCCTCGCGAACTTCGGCGCCTTCGGCCTTCAGCAGCCGTGGCCGTACACGGACATCGGCTGGGTCGCAGAACGCTGAACGGCTACACGCCGTGCTCTGAATGACGGCGCGTACGCCCAATGCTCCACGACTCGTCGGCCTCAGCCCCGATGAAGCAGCCGATCTCGCGCGCCGCGCGCTGACGAACATCGCGCGCGAATACCCGAACCATCCGCAATACCTGCTCGAGAGCGACGCCGACGCGGTGCCGCCGCGTGTCGCGCACCCGGTGTTCTTCGGGTGTTTCGACTGGCACTCGGCCGTGCATTCGCATTGGCTGCTGCTGCGATTGCTGCGCGTAATGCCCGCTCTCGATTCGCGCGTCGCGATCGAAACTGCACTCATTGCGGCGTTCGAGCCGGCGAAGCTCGCCGTCGAAACCGAGTACCTGCAGCGGCGGCCGTGGTTCGAGCGACCCTACGGCCTCGCATGGGCCGTGCTGCTGTGCGCGGAAGCCGCGGGCACGCGCTGGGCCACGCCCCTCGCCCCGTTCGCGGCCATGGTGCGCGCCAACGTGCTGACATGGCTCAACGCCCTCCGCTACCCCGTGCACTCCGGCACGCACCACCAGACCGCATTCGCGCTGACGCTGTTGCACGATGCCGCGAGCGAGCTGCGCGACACCGAACTGCACAACGCCGTGCGCGGGCGAGCGCTTGCGTGCTTCCACGCGGACGTACGTGCGCCGCTGCACGTCGAGCCGTCGGGTGAGGATTTTCTGTCGCCGACGTTGATGACGGCCGATCTCATGCGCCGCATGCTGCCGCCCGCGGAATTCGGCGCATGGCTCACGGCGTATCTGCCGGACCTGCCGACGCGCCGCGCAGACGATTGGTTGCCGTGCGCGAGCGTGGCCGACGAGACCGACGGCCGCAGTGTTCACCTGCATGGCCTGAATCTGTCCCGCGCCTGGAATCTCACGAACATCGCCAGCGCGCTGCCCGCCGGCGACGCTCGCGCACCTGCGTTGCGCGCCGCGGCCGATAGGCACCGCAGCACCGGCCTAAGCGCAACGCTCGCAACGCGCCACTATGCCGGCGATCACTGGCTGCCGTCGTTCGCCGTGTACCTCTCGACGGGGCGTTCGGCGCCAGCGACATAACCGGTTCGTCACCCCGGCACTCTTGATTGCGACCGCCGCTTGCGGCCACCATGGGCGCAACGCCGCTGGGGGATAAGACGTGCGTACCACTGCCACGAAGCTCGCGTCCTTCGTCACCTTCACGCTCGCCGCTTGCGCAGCACTGCATGTGCCGCAGGCTGCAGCTCAGCCCCGGAGCGCGGAGCGCTGCACCACGATCGACAACGACGCGGAACGCTTGGCCTGTTACGACCGCGCGTTGCGTCCGGCGGCTGCGCCAGCACCCAGCACCGCGATCGCCACCGAAAACCGCGCGACCCGCCCGGCGCGCGAAGTACGCGAATCCACCGTGAGCGCCGCTCCAGCAGCCCCCGCGGCACCCGCCGCCGCTGCGGCACGCCAAGCTCCCGCCGCCAGCAAAGAGGAGGCCGTGGGCGTCGTGCCAATCGTGATCGTGCAGATCCGCACCCTACCCGGCCGTGCCGCCACCTTCGTGACCGACACGGGTGACACGTGGGTTCAGACGGATACCCAACGCCAGATGCCGGCCGTGCCGTTCAAGGCAGAGATCAAGGCCGGCTCGATGGGCAGCTCCTTCCTGGTGCCGGACGACTACGCCCGCTCGTTCCGCGTTCGCCGCGGGCAGTAGCGCCTACTTCAGGCGTTGCTCGAGTTTGCCGAGCTCGCGCAGGTCACGGTAGTAGCCGTCGGGATCGCAGCTCGCCTGCTCGCTGATGTCGACGCTGTCGTCGCGCGCGGAACCGCGCCGGCGCACGAGCGGCTGCGCGTAGTACGCGTCGTAGATCGTCATCATGCGGTCGATCGACAGGCGATCCTTCGCAAGCTCATAGCGTTCGACGATGCGCGTGCCCTCGCCCTTCATCGGTAAGCCCGAGCCGTCGAGCCACCCCGGCAGGAGGTGCGTCGTCTCGATCACGAGCACGTCGCCTTCCCAGTGGCCTACCGAATAGCCGAGCGAAGTGTCCGGCGTGTCCGCCGGCGGTTGGCGGCCGTCCATCCAGATACGGCGCGAGCTATTCTGCTCAACGTGCAAGAACACGTAGTGAGTGCCGGCGTCGACGATCTCCATGTTGTAAGGCGCGCCGAACAGCCGTGGCAGCCCCATCGCAAGACAACGCAGCGCCGGGTCCTGGTAGTGCTCCATCGATGCGAACGCTGCGCGGCCTTCCGCCGTGAACGGCGTGGGTTTCGGCTCGAGGTCGTCCACGGTCACGCGAAACTTGTAGCTGTTGCGCCAGGGTCCGGTGATATCGACGGGGTATGACTTCCGAGCGTTGCCGTAGCCGAAGGTCTTGCCCGCCGTAACGTGCACCTGGTTCGGATCGGGCTGATTCGCGTCGCCGCGGCCGGTCACGACCTTGCTGCCGTCGGGCCGCAGCATCGTGCGCACGTATAGCTTCTTAGCACCGCTGCGGCCTACCTGGCCCGCAACCTTCAGCTCGTCGCCGATCTTGATCGTGCTCGGGCTCCAGCCCAAGGCCATGAGCGCCGTGATGCTCGACGCCTGCAGCTCCCAGTCCTCTTGGACACCGGCCACCGTCGTGTGCAGCCGATACCGGACGTGCGGGTTCGCCCACCAAACCTGCGTGATCTTGCCGGTGAGCTCCGCCGTTTTGTCGGCCTCGAACTCGGCTGCGAAGGAGTGATGCGCCACGGCCGGCCGCACCAACGCGGCCGCCACGACGACTAGCCAGACCGCACGCATACGAACCCCCACCCCCCACGTTGCGCGTAAGCATACGCCGCGGCAGCGACGCTCCGAAACCGGCCCCTTGCTTTCGCTCGCGCCGCATGGATAGTGGAAGCGACGCTGCAAAACGCGGCGCTCAATAACACGCTGGGGGGATACAGCATGGTCAACCACAGACAAGCGTTCGCGGCGGCCGGTTTGGCGTTCTCGTTCGCGCTCGTCGCGCCGCACGCGGCGGCGCAAGCCCCCGCCATCGATCGCGACGACATCGGCGGCGTCGTAATGGGCCCGGGCGGCCCCGAAGCCGGCGTGTGGGTCATCGCCGAGACGAAGGATCTCGGAACGCGTTACGCGAAGATCGTCGTCACGGACGATCAAGGGCGCTTTGTGGTGCCCGACCTGCCTGCCGCCCACTACGAGGTGTGGGTCCGCGGCTACGGCCTCGTGGACTCGGCCAAGGTGAAGGCGGATCCCGGCCAGACGCTGGCGTTGATTGGCAACGCAGCCCCGAGCCCAGCGGCCGCGGCGAAGGTGTACCCCGCCATCTACTGGTATTCGATGATCAAGCTGCCGGAAGCGAGCGAAGTCAAATCGCTGCCCGGCGGACTGAATCAATACATCGCGTCGATCAAAAATCTGTCGTGCATCGGCTGCCACCAGATCGGCCAGCTCGCGACGCGCACGCTGCCGCCGGCGTTCGAGAACCTGCCGACCGGGCACGAAGCGTGGGTGCGCCGCATCCAGTCAGGCCAGGCCGGCGGCCAGATGCTGGCTTCGGCCATGAATCAGCTCGGCGGTGTGCCCCCCAAGTACTACGGGGACTGGATCGACCGCGTGAAGAAGGGCGAAATCCCGCGCGTCGCGCCGCCGCGACCCCACGGCGTCGAGCGCAACGTCGTCGCAACGGTGTGGGACTGGGCCACGGACAAGGCCTACATGCACGACTTGAGCGGCACGGATCGTCGCAACCCCACCGTGAACGCGTACGGCAAGTTGTACGGCGCGCCGGAGCTATCGACGGACGACTTCCCGATCCTGGACCCGAAGACGAACACGGCCAGCTCGTTCCACGCCACCGTGCGCGACGCGAACACGCCGACGACGCACAGCACTCCGGCGCTGCAGCCTTCCGCGTACTGGGGCAGCGAAGCCATCTGGGACAGCAAGGCGAACGCCCACAATCCGATGCTCGATGAGAACGGCCGCGTCTGGTACACGGCCGTGGTGCGCGCGCCAGAGACGCAACCCGCTTTCTGCAAGGCCGGCTCGAGCCACGCTTCCGCGAAGTTGTTCCCGCTGAATCAATCCGGTCGGCAGGTTGCGGTGTACGAGCCGAAGACGGGCAAGTACACGTACGTGGACACGTGTTACTCGACGCATCACTTACAGTTCGCCGAAGACGCGAACAACACGCTGTGGACGAGCGGCGGCGGCCCCGTCGTCGGCTGGCTGAATCGCAGAGTGTTCGACGCAACGGGCGACGCAGAGAAGGCGCAGGGTTGGACCGCGATGGTTCTCGACACGAACGGCAACGGCAAGCGCGACGAAGGCTACACGGAGCCCGGCCAGCCGCTCGACCCGACCAAAGACGCGCGCATCAACGCACCGTTCTACTCGATCATGGTGAGCCCGGCCGATGGCTCGATCTGGGGTTCCACGTACGGCTACCCCGGCTCCGTCGTGCGCATCGCGCCCGGCAGCAATCCGCCCGCCACGGCGATCGCCGAAGTGTTCAACGTGCCGATGCCAGGCTTCGGCTCGCGCGGCGCGGACATCGATCGCAACGGCGTCGTGTGGGTGTCGCTCGGCAGCGGTCATCTCGGCGCGTTTGACCGGCGCAAATGCAAAGGTCCGCTGAACGGGCCGAAGGCCACGGGCGATCAATGCCCCGAAGGGTGGAGCTTCCACAAGTATCCCGGCCCGGGGTTCGCCAACCTGCCCGACCAGAGCGCCGAGTCGAGCTATTACAGCTGGGTCGATCAGCACAACACTTCGGGGTTGGGCGCGAACGTGCCGATGTCGACCGCGAATCTGTTCGACGGCGTGCACGCGCTCGTCAACGACGAGTTCGTCACGCTGCGGCTGCCGTACCCGCTCGGCTTCTACGCGAAGGGCTTCGAAGGCCGCATCGACGACCCGAATGCCGGCTGGAAGGGCCGCGGTCTGTGGGTGCCGAGCGGCGATCGCACGCCGTGGCTGAAGGAAGGCGGCAAAGGCACGAAGCCGCTCGTCGTTCACTTCCAGGTGCGGCCGGACCCGCTCGCGAAATAACGAACGGGCCTCACACCGGGCGGCGCGTTTCGGCGGACAATTCCGCATAGCCGCGCCGCGACTTCGCGCCCCAGGGAAGGCTCGTCCGCGAATGCGCAAAAGGAACTTGTCATGACCTACCTCGTTCTTTGCATCTTCGACCTCAAGGATGCCCGCCGCGAGGACTACAACTACGCGTACATGGATCTCGGCACGGTGGGATTACGGCGCGCGATCAAGTCCGACGCCGTGCCCACGTTTCACCTGCCGACGACGGCGGTCATGGGCATGATCGACGGGCGCACCGTCGACGAGGTGCGCACGAACGTGGGCAAGCAGGTGCAAGGGTTGTTCAAAGCGCGCGGGCTGAAGGCGAATTTCTTCCTCGTCGTCTGCGGGGACTGGGCCTGCGCGGGCGAATCGATGTAAGTCCGGGCCACCCTGGAACTTAGCGGCGCCGCGCTTCCGCGGAATCATTTGAGGCACCACAACGGTGCGCAAATCCCTCCGCGGAGGGATTTGGCGGGCGCCCGAAGTAGCAAGGTGTGTGCCGTCGCGCGCCGCACCTAGCGGCGCTGTTCACCGACGGTCACGAGCGCGACGCCCGCTAAGATCAGCAGCGTGCCGCCGGTGCGTAACACCGACGCTGGCTCCGCGAGACGCGGCCACAACGCAGCGCCTGCGTACACGAGCACGTACGCGAGACCAAGCAACGGATATGCGTAGCTCAACGGATAGCGCACGAGCACCGCCACCCAGCAGAGCAGCGACAAACCATACGCCGTGAGCCCGGCGAACGTCCACGTGAGCGTGGGTGCAACCTCGCTCCACGTTGCCGCGAGCGGCACCACTCCGCTCGTCGTAAGCGCGTGCAACTCCTGCATGCCAGCCTTCATGCCGAGCTGGCCCGCGGCCGAGAGCACGATCGAGCTTGCAAGCAGCGTGCGGCCGAGCCAGCGATTCGTATCGGCGCTCATGTGCTCGCCACCAGTGCGATGCCGACGGTGATCAGCGCAACGCCGGCCCAGCGTCGCGCCGACACGCGCTCGCCAAGCCAGAGGCGGGACGCGGCGACGACGGCGACCGTGCCGACACTCAAGAACGGAAATGCCCGGCTCACGTCCATGCGATACAACACCGTGAGCCACAGCGCGGTACCCGCCACGATCGCAACCACGGCGCCGATGAGTTCCGGCGACAGCAACGCGCGCAGCCACTCGCGCGGCGTGCGAGTGCCTTGCAGACGGCGTGCGGCACCGACCTTCTGCAGGATCTGACTGCTGGCGAGCAGCAGCACGGCGAGCAACAGTAACGCGTTGTTCATTCGTAGATGCTCACGTCGCCGGCATCCGCCACACGATCACATTGCCTCGCTGTTCGCGGCGCGCGTTGGGGGGGAGCCACGGTTTCAGGTCGTCCTCTGTCGATTGCACGCACACGAGCACGACATCGCGCCGGCCGCGATTGGCTTCTAGTAACGCGGCGAACGCGGGGCCGTCGAGCAAGCGCTGCTTGGTCTCTGGATACGACAATCCGTAGTCGATCTCGCCTGGGCTCGCGACGTAGATATCCGCGCGCTTCAACGCCCACGCTGCGGTGCCGAACAGCGGCGCGTCGGACACGATGACTGCGTCCGCGCCTGCGGCATAGCGTGCCACGGTACCCGCGGGTGCGAAGTTGTCGAGCGCCTGCTGCGGCAGCGCGAAGTGCAACGGTACGAGTAGCGCGATGCCGGCGACAAAGATGCCGCCAAACCGAGTGCGCGCCTCGCGGCTCGCCAGCGCCGTAATGCCGCCCGCGGCGCCCGCGAAGAGGCTGCCGACGAACACCGCGAGCCGCCCTCCCTCACCCGCGCCGAACGGCGCTGCGCCGAACGCGCCGGTTTGCGCCGCGAGCAACAACGCGAGCCCCCCCAAAAACGCGAGCGCGGCCACGGCAGCGGCGCAACGCCACGCACGCGCATAGCCCGCGGCGAGATACCGCTCGAGCCCGGCCGCTAACAGGATCGACAGCGGCGCGAAGCACGGCAAGAGGTAAGTCGCGAGCTTGCCCCTCGACACCGAGAAGAACAGGAACGGCAGCACTGCCCAGACAATCAGGTACAGGACGAAGTCGCGATCGGCGGCGCCGCGTCGCAAGCCGATCGCCGCCGCCGGCAGCAGCAGGATCCAGGGCCAGCCCGTCACCGGCAAGTACGCGACGTAGTACCAGAACGGCGCCGCGTGTTGCGCATCGTCAGCCATGAACCTTTGTACGTGCTCCACCCAAAAGAAGTACCGCCAGAAATCCGGCTCGCGCAGATGCACGAGCACGGACCACGGCAATGCGACCGCGACGGCGACGGCAATCGGCCACCACGGCGACGTCGCGAGTTCGCGCCAGCGCTTGGTGGTCGCGAGATAGGGCGCGGCGACGATCACCGGGATTGCGAGCGCCAGAAATCCTTTCACCAGGAACGCCGCGCCGCAGGCGGCGCCGCACGCAATGAGCCCCGCGCGCCGTTCCGTAGACGCTGCACGCAGAGCCACGTAGTACGCTGCGAGCGCTGCGGTCAAGAACAGCGCGAGGAAGGCATCGAGCAACGCGAAGGTGCCGACGCCCGCGACCAGGAACGTCGTCAGGAAAATGCCCGTGGCGAGCACTGCCGTGCGCACACCAAAAAACCGCCGCGCGAGCGCGAACACGATCAGCGCCGCGAGCCCGGTTGCGAGCGCCACGGGCAACCGCAGCGCGAACGCGTTGTCGCCGAACGCGGCGAGCGAGAGCGCGTTTAACCAGTGGCCGAGCGCCGGCTTCTCGAAATAACGCACGCCGTTGAAGTGCGGCGAAACCCAGTCGCCCGACGCGAGCATCTCGCGCGCGATCTCGCCGTAGCGCACTTCGTCCGGACTCGCCAACGGCCGCACCGGCAGCGGCAGCAGATACAACAGCGCGTAAAGAGCGACGAGCACGATGACGCCACGCTGCGTGGCCGGATCGCGCAGCGCAAGAGGCGAACCTGGCGTTGCCGTCATCGTGCGCGCGAACTCAGTGCGCGAGCGCTGAACGTTGCCAACACACGTCGCCCTCGCGGCCCGCGATGGGCGCTAGAGCGATCGGCTCACGCGGCAACGCCGCGGCGCCGAGCAACGCCTTCAGCGGCACCGGCCGGATCCCGCGCTGCTTGCATGCGACGAGGAATCGGTCGAATAGCGGCGCACACACGCGCCCCTCGACCTCGGCATGCACCGCCAGCACATTGAGTTGGCCGGGTCGCACTTGTTCGAGCAGCCAGTCGTTATAGTTCTGGTCGTCGATACCGTTGCGACCGATGACCTCGTCGTACGTGGGCAGCGTCGTCGGAATCTGCGGCGCCAGTGTTCGCTCCCCCGCCGCGGGCGCGAATATGCTGCGGCCGCGACAGTCGCTGTTATAGCGGAAGCCGAACTTCTGCTTCGCCTCGAGCACGCGCTCGTTGCAGACCCAACCGGCCGCGGCCGAGCAGTCGGGCGCGCGGCCGATGGCTTTCTCGAAGGCCGCCACGCCGAGCGCGATCTCATGCTCCAGATCGGCAACTGGCAGTCGCAGCGCCTGCGCTTGCCAGCGATGGTGGTCCCACGCATGCAGCCCCACTTCGTGCCCCGCATCGGCCGCGGCACGCAGAACGCTACCGAGATTCGCGGCGATCTTGCGACCCGGCCACAGCGTGCCTGCAAGCACGATGTCCCAGCCGTACAGGCTCGCCGCGCGCGACCGCAGCATTTTTGCGAGGAAGCGCGGCTTCAGCAGCCGCCACAGGTGGCGACCCATGTTGTCGGGGCCCACGCTGAAGAAGAACGTGCCCTTGACGCCATGCGCCGCCAGAATCTCGAGCAGGCGGGGCACGCCTTCGCGCGTGCCGCGAAATGTATCGACGTCGATCCGCAGACCGAGCTCGACCATCAAGCGCCCGTATCGGCCAGGCGGCGAGTAGCAGGCGTGCCGCTAGAACTTGTATCCACGTCGTTGATGGCCAGGTGGTCGCGCAGGAAGAAATCGAGCGTGCGATCGACCGACTCCTCGAGTGTGATCACGGGCTGCCAGCCGAGCACCCGGTTCGCGTTGCGGATGCTCGGACGGCGGTGGGTCACGTCCTGGTAACCGTCGCCGTAGTACGCCTTACTCTCGATCTCCTTGATGCCGGCGAGCGGCGGAAAGTGCGAGCGCAACGGGTGACGCTCGAACTTGTCGACCAAGAGCTCGGCGAGATCCTTGATGCTGGCTTCGTTGTGCGGGTTGCCGACGTTGAAGATCTTGCCGTCGCACTTGCCGTCTTTGTTCTCGATGATGCGAAACAGGCACTCAATGCCTTCGGTCACATCCGTGAAGCAGCGCTTCTGACGGCCGCCGTCGATCAGGAGCAACGGCGTGCCCTCGACGAGATTCAGGATCAGCTGCGTGATCGCGCGCGAGCTGCCGATGCGGGCGGCCTCGAGGGAATCGAGTCGCGGGCCGAGCCAGTTGAACGGCCGGAACAGCGTGAAACGCAATCCCTGCTTGCCGTATGCCCAGATCACACGGTCGAGCAACTGCTTCGACGCCGAGTAGATCCAGCGCTGCTTATTGATGGGGCCCAAGATGAGCCTCGACTTGTCCTCGTCGAACTCGGCGTCGTCGCACATTCCGTAGACCTCGGAGGTCGACGGAAAAATCACGCGCTTGCCGTACTTCACGCAGTGGCGAACGATTCGCAGGTTCTCCTCGAAATCGAGCTCGAACACGCGCAACGGATTGCGCGTGTACTCGATCGGCGTGGCGATGGCCACGAGCGGCACGATCACGTCGCACTTCTTTATGTGGTACTCGAGCCATTCGCGGTGGATCGAGATGTCCCCCTCGAGAAAATGGAAATCCTGGTGGGACTCCAGCCGTCGGATAGCGCTGTTGTTCAAGTCCATGCCGTAGACTTCGTAGCCGCCGGCCGCGAGCAACCGCTCGCTCAAGAAATTACCGATGAACCCGTTGACGCCGAGAATCAGCACGCGCGTTTTGCGCGTACGTTGCGACCGGCGCGATGGGCTGCCCGTGAAGTACAGTCCTTTCACGAGATTGAGCTCGGTCGCGAGCTGAGCGCCGGCGCAGTAGACCCCGCGCTCCTGCTGCGCGAAGTTGATGCGCAGCGTGCCCTTCCCGCACGCGACTTCCAGCGGCGAAGCGTTCACGATCGTCCCCGGCCGCACGTCCGCGACCGTACGTGGCAACGCGTCCGCACTCCACACGAACACTTTCGCCGAGCGCGCATGCGTGAACGCGCCGGGGTACGGCTTCGTCACGGCGCGCACCAGATTCGCAATGTCGGCGGCCGGTTGCTGCCAGTCGATCTCGCCGTCCTTCGGCTGACGCCGACCGAAATACGTGGCGGCGGCTTCGTCTTGCGGTGTACGCGGCGCGGTGCGCCGCAGGATCTGCGGCAAGCACTCGTCGAGCATCGGCCGCGCGGCGGCGGCGAGCTTGCGATTCAGCGCGGCCGCGTCGTCGGTCAGCGCGATCACAACGCGATGCTGGCACACGATGTCGCCGGCGTCCGGCTTCTGCGTCATGTGGTGCAGCGTGACGCCCGTCTGCGTCTCGCCGTGCAGGATGGCCCAGTTGGCCGGCGCGCAGCCGCGGTACTTTGGAAGTAACGAGCCGTGCAGGTTGAAGCTGCCGACACTCGGAATCGCGAGCAGGTCCGCGGACAGCAACTTGCGGTAGTAGAACGAGAACAGCACGTCCGGTTGCAGCTCACGAATGCGCGCAAGCCACAGCGGGTGGTTCACGTCCTCCGGCGCGAAGACCGGCAGGCCCTTGCGCGCCGCGAGCTCCGCCACCGAGCGGAACCACACGTTCTCGTTGCCGTCGTCGGCGTGCGTGACTACGCCGACGATCTCGTAGCCGTGCGCGAGCAGCGCCTCGATGCCGACGCAACCCATTTCGTGATAAGCAAAGACGATCGCACGCATTCCTGTCTCCATCCTACTCAGAGGTAGCCGCTGCCGACATTTGCGACAGCGGCACGATACCATTCAAAGACGCGGCGGCCGGCGAATCGGCCGCCCGGCACCAAAACGCCATGTAGCGTTCTGGACCAAATGTTCTTGCTCCCTTGCGTTCGTACGGCGGCGGCAGCTCGGGAGCCGTGCGCCCTGCCTCGTTGTTCTGCACGAGCACGCACTCCGGTTGGCGTATCGGCAGGTCTGCCACGGTCGTATTCACCACGCGGCGCCCGGTCACGAACGGGACGATGCCGTTGATGCTCTCGTCGACGTCGCCGATCAGCGAGACAGGCTCGCCCGGCGCCATGCTGCGGTCCAAGTCGCGCAGGAACGCCGTCATGTTGCGTTCCGGCGCAGCGAGGTGCACGACCAGCACCACGAGGCCCGCGACGCTGGCCACCGCGAGCACGCCGAGCGCACCGAGCGATGCCGCTTCACGGCCTCGATACGCGAGCACCATCAAAGCGCCGGCCACGGCGCCGACGCCGACCAGCGCCGCGATTGCGACTGGGTTCGCGGAGTGCAGATAGCGCAGCGCGAATACCGTGGGGCCGATGGCGAGCGCGATGACGAACAACACTTGCACCCACCAGGCCGCGCTGCGTCCGACGACGGCGGCTCGCGATTCCCACCAGTCGACGGCTTCGGTAGCCAGCAGCAAAAACAACGGCGGCAACATCGGCAGCAAATACAGCGCGCGTTTCGTGGACGCCGCACTCAGCAACAGGACCATGCCGAGCGATAGCGCCGCCAAGTACAGCCGCGGCTCGTACCAAGCGCTGCGGCGTAGCGAGCTCGATCCGAAACGCCAGCGGCTCGGCCGCAGCACCAGCACGAACGGCAGCCACCACGGAAACAACGCGATCGGCAGCGCGGAGAGATAGTAATAGAACGGTTGGTCGTGGCCCGTGTACGTGGGGTGAATGAACCGTTGCACGTGATTGACCCAGAGCCACTCGCGAACAGCCGCCGCGCCCGCGTCCACGTAGATCAGCCCCGCGATCACGCCGGTCATGAGCACGAGAACGGTAACGCCGAGAAACGGCCGCACACGCCACATGGGCTCGAGGCTGCGGCGGGCAGCGGCGTACATGAGCACCCCGCTCGCGATCAGCACGGGGCCGATCAACCCCTTGGTCCACAGCGCGAGCGTCAGGGCACCGTAGAACGCGAACACCTTCGAGGCGTGGCCGCGTCCCCGCACGAGCTCGGAGCCCGCCCACGCCGCCAGCGTCGTGAACAGCATCAGCAGCGGATCAATGACGATCCAATGCGTCGAGATCATGAACTGCACGCTGGTCGCAAGCCCAATCGCCGCGACGAGACCCACGGCCGGCGAGAACTCGCGCCGACCCCACAGGAATACGAGCAGCAGCGTCAGGAATGCCGCCGTGGCGCTGACTGCGCGCGCCCCGGCCGCGGATTGGCCGCCGGTGAGTGCGAATACGCCGGCCACGGTCCAGTAGTACAGCGGCGGTTTCTCGATGAACGCGGTGTCGTTCAACGACGGCACCACAGCAGGAGCCAACCACATCTCGCGGCTGATCTCCGCTTCGCGCGGCTCATCGGGCGTCCAAGGCTCGCGCCCCACACCGAGGAAGGAGACGATCAGAAGCAGGCCTAGCACGAGCGCGGTAGCGCGCGTGCTCATGCCGAAGCGCTCCGCGTACCTGTGCGCACGGACACGCGGCTCGGATCTACCGCAAGTGAAGACGCGTCCGCGTCCGCTCGGGAGCCGACGCGCGCGCCGACGATATAGCGCGGCCGTGCCTGCACGTCCCGCGAGATACGGCCGATGTACTCGCCGAGGAGGCCCATGCCGATCAGCTGCACGCCAAGGAACACGAACAGCACGGCGAAGATCGTGAACACGCCCTGCGCCGCCCAATCGGGCCCGTAGTAGAGCCGCAGCACGAGCAGCAGCACGCCGAACGCGAGCCCCGCGACCGCGAGCGCTACGCCGATCATGCTCATGAGCCGAAGCGGCGCCGTCGTGGCGCTGACCAAGAGATCGAAGTACAGATTCAGCAGCTTCAACACGCTGTATTTCGACTCGCCGGCCTGGCGTTCGGCGTGCTCCACTACGATCTCTCGCACGTTGCCAGCGAAGCTATTCGCGAGCGCCGGCACGTAAGCGCTGCGATCGCCGCACGCGAGCACTGCGTCGACGATGTCGCGGCGATAAGCGCGCAACATGCAGCCGTAGTCGCCCACATCCACGCGCGTAATACGCAGCATGAGATTGTTCATGGTCCGCGAAGCGACGCGACGGAACAGCGTGTCCTTGCGGCGGCTGCGCACGCCACTCACGACGTCGGCGCCCGCCTCGATGCCTGCGAGCAGCTTCGGGATCTCCTCCGGCGGATTCTGCAGATCCGCGTCCAGCGTGACGACGACATCGCCCCGCGCCTCGGCGAGCCCCGCGAGCACCGCGGCGTGCTGGCCATAGTTGCGGTTCAGCAGCACGCCGACGATCTCGGGCTCACGCGCCGCCATCGCTTCGATGATCTTGGCCGAATCGTCGCCACTGCCGTCGTTCACGAGCACGACTTCGAATGCGTACGGCAGCTGCCGCCCCACGGCGAGACACCGGCGTACGAGCTCCGGCAGATTGTCCTGCTCGTTGTAGACCGGAATGACGAGCGACACGAGGTTCGGCGTCATGCCCGACTCTCCCGGAGCACGGCACGAATCGCGTCGACGACGCGATCGACATCGTCGATGGGCATATCGGGAAACAGCGGCAGCGAGCACACGCGGTCCGAGTTCCATTCCGTATTCGGCAACGGCGTGCGCGGCGGGTGATGCTCGCGGTAGTACTTGTGCGTGTGCGCGGCACGGAAGTGCAGACCGCTGCCAATGCCGCGGCCTTTGAGGCGTTCCATGAACTCGTCGCGCGTAAGCCCGGCGGCGGCGGGATCGACGCGCACGATGTACAGGTGCCACGCATGCGTCTGCGGGTACGTCGGCAACCCGAGTGGCAGCACGCCTTTCACGCCCGCAAGCAGCGTGGTGTAACGCGTTGCGAGCGCGGCGCGTTTGCGATTCATTTCGGCGAGACGCGCGAGCTGGCTCAACCCGAGCACGGCGTTCATGTCAGGTAGGTTGTATTTGAAGCCGGGCTCGATGACCTCGGCTTGCGGCGCGCGGCCCTGCGTGTCGCGCTGGAACGCGTCCGCGCCCAAACCGTGGAAGCGCAGCCGACGAAGCCGGCCCGCGAGTTCGGCGTCGTCGGTCGTCACAAGCCCGCCTTCGCCGGTCGTGAGGTTCTTGATCGGGTGGAACGAGTAGATGGCGGTGCCGCCCTTCCCGGTTGGCTGCCCGCGGTATTCCGTGCCGGCCGCGTGCGCAGCGTCTTCGACGAGCGGAATGCGCTTTGCGGCAGCAAGCTCGCGCAATGGCTGAAGGTCGAGGGAGGCGCCCGCGTAGTGCACTGGCACGATCAGCTTCGTGCGCGGCGTGATGGCCGCCGCGACGCGATCGGCCGTTGTCATCAGCGTGTCGCGATCGATGTCGACGAAGACGGGCGTAGCGCCGGCGAGCGCGATCAAGTTGACGGTAGACACCCAGGTCATGGAGGGCGTCACGACCTCGTCGCCCGGGCCGATGCCGAGCGCCCGTAGCAGCAGGTGCATGCCGGCGGTGGCCGACGTCAACGCCACCGCGTGCTGAGTGCCGATCGCCGCCGCGAACTGGCGTTCGAGCTCAGCCGACTGTGCGCCGGTGGTGATCCACCCCGACTGCAGTACGTTCGTAACAGCGGCGATGTCCTCGGCCGTGATCGACGGGCGCGAGAAAGGCAAGAACGGCAGCGGGGCCGTGCTCGGAGCAGATGAAGACATGACCAGTGTGGCTCGTTCGGGTCTTAAGGCCGGCGGGGAAAGCCTTGTCCGGGCTCGACATTCAGCACGGCAGTTTGGGCGAAAGTCCCATGGGCCGCAATAGAACGGGCTGTCGACTTTCGGCTACGAACGATGCGCAAATGCCCAGTAACGACCGGCGACCCACGTGAGGCCGGCGACGCCGCACAGCACTATGAAGAGCGCCACTCGGTAGTCGAGTGCCGTCGCACGCAGCAAGACGGCGTAAGCAATCTCATTCAACACGAAACCGCTGACCGCGACGGCGACGAAGCGCCGAAGTGCCGGCGCGACGGGCCGGCCCTCGGCCGGGAACGACCAACGGCCGTGGCCCACGAAGCTCACCGCGAACGCCGCCAAAAATCCAAACACGTTGGCGAGCAGCGGAGCGACACCGAGCGGCACCGTGACCATCACAATCGCGAAATGCACGAGAAACGCCGTAGCGCCCACAGCGCCGAACGCGATGACTTCGCGCATGCGCACCGGCTTGGTTGCAGCGTTGCGAGCTAAGCTCATTGCGGAGCCGCCGCGTTCGCCGAGTAATCGGGCGCCAGCAACAGCATCGAATCGACCGCTCCGACACGGATCAGGCGCTGCGAGATGTCCGCCGGCAGTGAGCCCATCCGCAGCTCGGGCACGACCAACGTGAATTCGTGGCGCGCGGCAAGCTCGCGTGCAAGCGGCGCCGCATCTTCGATGACGCGAACTCGCCCCTGCCCGTAGTAGTCGGCCGAGAAGAACCGCGTCTGCCAGTAGTACACCGGCGCTCTCGCGTTCGGCGCTCGTTCGGTCACTGTGCGCACAACCGCCCGTTGCGAATGGTCTTCGATGTAGGCGCCGGCGGCCCACGCGGCCGCAGTGACGACGACGACCATCGCGAACGCGGCGGCGGCCAACCGCGGCAACGCGCGCGCATCGTCGTTACTGACCAACACCGCAAGCACGAGCGCCGCGGGCGGCAGCGCTGGCAGCGCGTACGGAAAGATGATGTTGCCGGCGAACGTGAACAGCAGCAGCGGCACGAGCGCACTGATGAACCAAAACCCCACGAGCTCGCGGTGCGCTCGCCATCGCTCGCGCACGCGCGCTCGCGCGCTGACCAACCACGGGATCGCGATGAGGCTCCACGGCAAAGCGCCAAGCAGGAAGAACAGCCAGATGCCGCCGCGAGGCACGTTGTGCGCGCGACCATACATGTCGCCCGTCCAGCCGGGAACGAGGAAGCGCTGGATGTGCTCGCCGACGATGAAGTAGTTCAGAAACCCGGGATTGCGCAGCTCGGCAGCGATGTACCAAGGCGCCGCGATCGCGATTGCGAGCAAGCCGCCCTTGAGCCACGCGAACCGCCGCCACACCTCTCCCACGTGCCGGAATGCGAGCGCCCAAAATACGATCGGCCCGAGCGCCAGCACTACCGCGAGCGGCCCTTTGATCAATAAGCCGAGGCCGAGAGCGACATACAGCACGAGCTCGGCGCGACCGCTGCCGCCGCGATAGCGTTCCCAGAACGCGCCCAGAGCTACGCTCACCGCGATCGTCAGCAGCATGTCGGTCATGACGGCCGCCGCTGCGACGAAGAACAGCAACGATGTCGCCATCACGAGCATCGCCATGAGCGCGGCCACGCGGCCTATCCATCGGCGCACGCACACGTAGAAGGCAGCCGCGAACCCCACGCTGGCGACCAGAATCAGGATTCTCGGCGCGAGCTCGCTGGGGCCGAAGAGAGCGATGCCCGCCGCGGAGAACCAGAACGCGAGCGGTGGCTTCGCTAAGTAAGGCACGCCGTAGTCGTGCATGGGCACGAGCCAGTCACGGCTCTCGACCATCTTGCGCGCCATCTCGCCGTACCGCGCCTCGGTCGTGTCCATGAGCGGCACGAGGGCGGCGAGCAAGAGGCGCGACAGCGCAGCGGCGCCGAGCGCGATCCAGACGGAGCGAAGACGCGGCACGCTAGTTCAAACCGCGGCGCTGCGACCGGAACGGACCATCGCGACCGCAGCCGTCGGTTGGGACTCCCGGTTTACGCCGGGCTGCGATGCGGCGGCCGAGTCTGCGTCGATGATGTCGCGGATCAGATAGTTCGGCCGCTGCTTCGTTTCAATGAACACGTTGCGGATGTACTGGCCGAGCACGCCCAGGAAGAGCAGCTGCACGCCGGAGAGCAACATGACGGCGACGGTCAACGTCGCCCAGCCGGGTACATCGACGCCATATGCGAGCGTGCGAACGGCGATCCAAAGTCCATACGGAACCGCGGCGAACGCGACCAGCGCGCCGATCGTGCTCGCGACCCGCAACGGGAAGTCGGAGAACGACGTGAGGCCATCCCAGCCGAGGCGGACGAGGCGACCCCGGTTGAACGTGGTCTTGCCCGTGTGTCTTTCGGCCGCGACGAACGGCACCTCGGCCGTACGGAAACCGAGCCACGCGTACAGGCCCTTGGTGAACCGCACGCGTTCGCGGATCGAGCAGAGCGCCCTGACGGCTGCGCGGTCGAGCAGCCTGAAGTCCACTGCGTTAGTAGGGATATCCACGTCGGCCCCGCGGTTCACTCCGGCGTAGAACGCCGCGGTCGCGAGGCGCTTCAGCAGCGTCTCGCCCTGCCGGCTTTCCTTGACTGCGTATACGACCTCGAAGCCCTGCTCCCAGCGCGCGAGGAACTCGGGAATCAGCTCGACGGGGTGCTGCAGATCGGCGTCCATCAGGATCGTGGCCGCGCCGCAGGCGAGATCGAGCCCAGCGAGCAGCGCATTCTCTTTGCCGAAATTGCGCGTCAAACGCACCACGCGCACCGGATAGCGGCCGGCGTAGCTCGCGGCAATCTCGGCTGTGCGGTCGTGGCTACCGTCGTCGACGACGATCAGCTCGAACCGGTAAGGCAGCGCTTGCAGCCGCTCGAACAGGGTTTCGATGGCACGGGCAATGTTGCCTTCCTCGTTGTACGCGGGAATCACGATATCGACGACGTTCGTTGGCGCTGCGGTTTCCACGCGTCAACCTCCTCGGCTTTGCCCGATGTTGCCGGCAAACTAGAATATCGGTTTGCCCGGAGCAGAGATACGGTGAGCGCTCCCGATCAGCAAGCGGCCGCAGCCGAATCCGGGAGCGCCGCGCTCGGAACGGCGCAACTGCTGCGCCGCTACTGGCAGCCGCGCCATTGGTCGGCCTGGCTGTTCATCCTGTGGCTGGAGGGCACCGCACTCTTGCCATGGCGCGCGACCGTGGCGCTGCATTTTCAGCTCGGCCGAGCGCTGTGGTACCTGCTGCCGCGTAGCCGCCGGGTAATGCTGCGCAATCTCGAGGCCTGTTTTCCGCAGCTCACGCCCGCCAAGATCGAGACGTTGGCTCGCACGCATTTTCGAAATCTCGGCGCGTCCATCGGCGAAGTCGCGCTCGCATGGTTCGGCACCGCGCCGTGGACCCGGCCGCCGGTTCGTGTCGAAGGCATCGAACACCTGCAGGCTGCGCTCGCGCGGGGCAAGGGCGTGATCCTCTTCACGGGACACTTCACGTCGGTCGAGATCGCGACGCAGTTCTTGAAACCGTTGATACCGCTGTTCGCCTTCATGTTCACTCCGCGCAACAGCCCCGTGCTCGATGCGATGCAGACGCGCGGGAGGCTGCGGACCGGCCACGTGCCGCTACCGAGCACAGCCATTCGCGGACTCGTGCGCCAGCTACAGCGAAATGCAGTCGTCTGGTATGCGCCGGACCTCGCGTATGTGAGCAGCAGCGCACAACTGGTGCCGTTCTTCGGCGAACCGGCAATGACGAACACCGGCGCTTCGCGGCTCGCGCGCTTGAGCGGCGCAACAGTAGTGCCGTTGTACTTTCGCCGCCTGGACGGCGGCGCGGGCTATCTGCTGCGTTTCACGGCGGCTCTGGAAAACTTTCCGAGCGACGATGTGCGCGAGGACACGCGGCGCCTGACGGCCGTGCTCGAGGGCTTCATCCGCGAATGTCCGGAGCAGTACTTCTGGACGCAACGTAAATTCAAGAATCGCGGCGCGGGACTGCCCGATCTCTACGCTCGCCGCTGAGCGCGCAGAGCTATAGCCCAGCTTTGCCGCGGATGTGCTCGACGTCCTGATTGTTCTCGTTGCAGATGTATTCCATCAGCTCCCAGCCCGGTCGCGACGTGGCCGTGTACTTCAGCGTGAACGGCTTCGTGTACGCGCCAGGATCGTAGATGGTCGTGACGTTTTCCAGCTTGCCCATGCTCGTGCGCGTGTAACGCTCGACCGTGCGCAGCTCCGTCGTGTGCGGATGCCCCTGGAAGTCGAACCAGAACTTGTCGTTAAAGCCCACGGTCTCGATCACGAGCGTATCGCCTTCCCAGTGACCGACGGAATGCCCGTACCACGTCGGCTCGAGATCGTCGGGGTGCGCGCGGCCGTCCATGAAAATCTGCCGGTAGCTGTGAATATTGCCTTCGAACAAGAAGAACAAATGTGTGGCCTTGCCGTAGGCCGGAGTCTGCACGATGCGCCACGGGTAAGGCGCCACGCGCGGCACACCAGTCGGCAAACAGCGCGCCTCGGGATCCTCGGCGGCCATGCGCTTCTTCATCAGCGCCTCGGCCTCTGGTTTCATGACGATCTGCTCGCCCGGCGCGAGCCCTTCCTTGATGTCGCCTACAGGGCCACCGCCGACCCATACGCCTGAGAGGTCCGGCGTACCGTCCTGCAACCGCGGCGCGGGCCCGTCGGCCACCTTTGCGACGAGCGCCGGATTGTTGGCCCCGCCGCTACCCGCCGGCGAAGTGCTAGCGCTCGGCACCTGCTGCGCGCTTGCTGCGGCAATGAGCCCGGCGCCAGCGAGCGCGCCCGTTCGAACAACGATGGCGAGGCGCATGGTCAATTCGGCTCCGTCGTGGAGCGTGCGAACACGCGCGAGCCGTCGGCTAACGTCACGCTGCGTGCGTTGGCCATATTCGCGCCGCTGCGTGCGATCGAGCCTTCGACGGTGATCTGGTCGCCTTCCTTCAGCGACGTGCTGGACCAGCCCGCGCGTTTCAAGTAGTTCGGGCTTGCAAGCTCGAAGTTCCAGGTCACGACCTGACCTTTCGGGTCTTTCACGTCGAGGTAGAACCGCGCGTGGGGGTTCGTCCATTCGACCTTCGAGACCTTGCCGGTCAACGTAACCGGCTTTTCCGGGTCGTACTGCGCCGCGAACGAGTGATGCGCCGCGACGGGCCCGGCGAGCCAGAGCGCGGTAACGCCAGCCAGCAATGTGACGACGACGGTTCGCATACGTGTACCCCCACCCTAACTCCGACTGATCCTAGCGAAACGCCTTCCGCCCGTCGACCGGCCGTGCAGGGGTCGAATGTTATAGTGCAAGGCACTCGGGAGAACGACGCCATGCGCCCCCTACTCTCAGCCGTCGCGGTCGCGCTATTCGCGGGCTCCGCGACCGCGCAATTGCCCGTAGAGGTTCACCGGAAGCAGGCGGAGCTCTTGCCGAGCACCGATACGCAACTCGCGACGAACAAGCGGCTGGCGTTCGACTACTGGCGGGAAGTGATTCAGGCGCACAACGTGAACAAGGCGAGCACCTATGTCGGCGACGCTTATGTCGAACACGACGTCGGCAGCAACGGCCGCGACGCATTGGTAGCGACCGTCGGTCGCCGCCCACCGCTGCCCGTCAAAGCCACCGTCGACGACCTCGTCAGTATCGTGGCCGAGCGCGATCTCGTCGTGCTCGCTTTCCGTCGCGTGCTCCCCGATCTCGAGCACGAAGGCCAGACCTACACGACGACCTCCTTTGACATGCTGCGGATCGCCGGCGGCAAGATCGTCGAGCATTGGGCGTCCAGCCGGGATGAGTAGCCCGTTCGGCGCACCCGGAGTCGGACGAGTCCGGCACGCGGTCGTCGCCTCAACATTAAGGCAGCGTTCAGGTCCGGGGCGTAGGCTTGTCGCTCACGCTAGGCATGGAGTGCGGATCCGCCTCGAAGCCTAGCCAAGGGGGCCCCTCATGGAAACGAACCATCGCACATTGTCATTGACCCTTGCTCGCCGCCGCCCGCACGTGTGGTGGCTCGCTGCCGCATTGGTGCTGGCCTTCGGCGCGGCGGTCGTCAAGCCAGTGGCGGCACAACAGCCGGCCGCGGACAAAATCCTCGCGCCCGCCGACCTCCAAAATGTCGTCGGTCCAATCGCTCTCTACCCCGATGACCTGATCGGCATCGTGTTGCCGGCATCGACATATCCCCTGCAAGTCGTCGAAGCCGAGCGGTTCATCGAGAAACGCAAGCAAGACCCGAGCCTGCAGCCGAGCCACGAGTGGGATGACTCGGTTGTCGCGCTGCTGAACTACCCGGAGGCCGTCCACTTGCTCAGCGACGACCTCGACTGGACGTGGGACCTGGGCACGGCCGTGCTGAACCAGCGCGGCGACGTGCTCGACGCGATTCAGTCGTTCCGCACTCGCGCCCGCGGCGCCGGCAATCTGCGCACGGACGATCATCAAACCATCACGACGCAAACGGACGGCAGCATCGCGATCGCGCCGGCTGACCCGCAGGTCATTTACGTTCCGTACTACGAGCCGGAGCGCGTGGTCGTATATCAGTCGGAGCCGGTCTACTCGTATTACCCGTGGGCCTACCCCGTGTACTACTACCCGTATCCTGCCGGTTACAGGTTTCGCACCGGCTCGTTCTGGGGCGTGACGAGCTACTTCAGCATCGGCTGGCACTCGCACCTCTTGAACGTGCATTACTGGGGTCACGACGACTTCCCGTACTTCGGCTGGAACTACTACGCCCCGTATTACGCGCGTAGCTACATCAATGTGAATGTCAACGTGCCGCGCGGCGGCTCGGTGTGGGAACCGCGGCGTCGCTACGGCGACCGGCCGAACGTGCCCAGCGTGCGGGGTCGCGACGGCCGCGTGGCGGATTCGCGCCCGGAGCCGCACTACGGGAACGGCGTCGGCGGCTCGGCTTCGCGCTATCGCAATGCTGCACCCAACGCCAACCGCAGTGGCGCGCCCGTCACGACAGCGCCGCGTGCCGGCGGTGTCGCGGGCTCGGCGTCACGCTACCGCCCGCCGCAGCAGAATGCTGCGCCGAATGCCGCCACGCCGCAGCCAAACCGCGATGCAGCGGACGCGGGTGGCGCCAATCGGGGCGTTCCGCCGACCCGTACCCGTGAGTACCGCTCCGGCGGCGGCATGTCGCAATCGTCACGTCAGAACGACACCAGCCAGCGGTTCATGACGCAGCCTCCGCGTGCCACTCCGGCGCCGCAGACCGAGTCGCGCGCCAACACAGCGGCACCGCGCTATCGGATTCCGACGGCGCCGGAGCGGCAACCGCAGTCGGCTGCTCCGAGTCCTCAACGTGAGTACCGCGGCATGAGCAGCGCTTCGCGCGCCGCACCCGCAGCGCGATCGGCGCCGCCCCGCTCCGAGAGCGTCACCGCCGCGCCGAATCGTGGCGAGGCGCGTAGCGCGCCCCGTAACGAGGGCGGCTCATCCCGCGGCGGTGGCGACCGCGCGCCGCAGCAGCACGGTGGCCGCGGCAACGGCGGCGGCCGCAGCGGCGGCGGTGGTCGCGGCGGAGAATCGCGCGAGCGTTAAGCGCCCCGACCGAACGTTAGAAGCTGACGCCGAGCTCCGCCGACAACGCCTTCTCAATCTCAGGCGGCACCTCGAGATCGCCGACGGTGCCGCCGTTCTTTGTACCCGCGGCGATCCACCAACGAATGATGTCGCGCTGCTGGGCACTCAGCGGCGGTTTGCCTTCGGCCGGCATGAACTCGTCGTCGGCAGGGTCGAGCGAAATTCGCCGCAGCAGCTCGGACAGCTCGGTGTTGCCGGCGACGACGACCTTACCGCTCTCACCGCCGCGCATGACCCCTGCGTAGGTGGTCAAAACGAGGCTGTTCTCCTTCTTGTCTTCGTTGTGGCACCCCTGGCAGTGCTCGCGGAGTATTGGGCCCACGACGTCGACGAACGGATCCGCCTCCCTGACGCTCGTCAGCTTGCGCTTAGGGGCGAGCCCCGCGAGCGAGCGCAGCGGCTGCGGCGCGTATTCGACCAGGTAGGTCGATCCGTGCGTCAGATTGCCGCCGTAATGCCCCGTGATCGAGATCAGCACGAGCAGCACCGACGCCGACGGGAAGAACAACGGCTTATAGCTCTCGGCGAAACTGCCGACGCGCAGCAGCGCAACGCCCGCGGCGACCACCGCCGTCACGGTGCCGAAGAACCGGTGCTGATCGGCGGACAGCCCCGAGAAGCTGCCTTCGGAGAAGTGCAAGTACCCGAGCACCACGGTAGCAACCGCGGTCAGTCCCATCGCTCCCCAAAGGAACGGCGCCGCCACTTGCAGGTAGCGGTACTTCTCTTTGCGGCTCAACCACTCTAAGACGAATAACGCGACGATGATGCCGATCGGCAAGTGCAGAACCAGCACGTGGAGCCGGCCGAGAAAGAAGATGAAGTCCATTCCGAGCAATCCTCATCCAAGGTGACGCAGGCCCGCTACGATAATGAGCCGGCTGCGCGACCGCCAGCTTGACACGCCGGCCGCTGGGTGCCGCAGGCGCGGCGCTACAGAATGAAACGCTCTGTGAGGTGGAACTCGAGGCGGTGCGCGTCCGAGGCGAGGCAGCGGAATGCGACATAGCCGTCCGGCCGCAACAGCAAGAGCCGGTCGCGCGTGCTCGTACCGTAGTGGCGCGTGAACTCTTCGGTGGGCGGGACCACGTGAAACTCCATGACCTGCTTGAACCGATGCACGAGCGGCTTCAGCTCGAGATCGAGCTTGCCCCCGCCCTTTTCGTTGGCGGGTAGTGCGAGCAGCGTGTAACGGGGATGGCGTGTGAGGCTGAACAGCGTGCGCCCGCCCCCGACATCGACGTCGGGAGCGCGGTCGCCAGGCATGGGACCCTCGCTCGATGACAGCGCGTCGCCCTTCTCCGCCTGATCGCGATACGTATATGAAATGCCTGAGCAGCGCCCGACGACGGCCTCGAGGAACGCCGCGTCGCGCATCTTCTGCGCGCGTTCGGCGATGTCCTTGCCGTGGCCCATGAAGATCTCGTGCAGTGACGACGCCGCCCAGATGACCTGCTCCGCGATGGGCCGGCGCTCCGCCTCATACGTATCGAGCAGCGACGCGCGTGCGAGCCCTTTGACGACGAACGCAAGCTTCCAACCGAGGTTGTACGCGTCCTGCATGCAGCAGTTCAGGCCCTGTCCACCCGTCGTGGAATGCACATGCGCCGCATCGCCTGCCAGAAACACTCGCCCCTGCCGGTAGGAATCTGCGAGTCGCACGTAGCTCTGCCACTTCGAGTGCCACACGACCTTGCCGAGCGTCACGCCATCGAAGTGTCTGTCGACGAGGCGCATGAAAGCGTCTTCCGGAGCCACCCCGGGACGCGCGGCCTCGCCGCGGTCGCTGAGCAGCATTCGATAGAAGCCCCCCGGGAGCTTCACGATCATGATGAAGTGATCGGTGCCCGCGCAGTAATGCACGTACTCGTCATCGTCCGGGAAATCGTTCAAGTGTGCGTCGAGGTTCTGAAGTTGCGTGCCGGCGTAGTCACTCTCGGTCTGCTCGAGCCCGATAGTTTTGCGCAAACGCGAGCCCGGACCATCGGCCGCGACCAGATAGTCGCACCGCACCTGCTCCTGCACGCCACCGGCGTCGAGCGTGGCCGTGACGCCATCGGCGTCCTGCTTCACATCGACGCATGTCGTATTCCAGTCGGGCGACACGCCGTAATGCGCGCCTGTGTACTCGCGCAGATACAGCTCGGTCTCGCTTTGCCGACTCACGAGAATGTATGGATAACGGCAGTCGAGCGTCGAGAAGTCGATTCCCGGCCGCACTTCGCTGCGTTTGTCGTTAGCGTCGACGAAGTGCAGCACGTAACCGTGGTTGTGTATGCCGCGATCTAGATAGCGCTCGATCAGACGTTTGTCGATGCGCTCGAAAATTTCCATCGTGCGCGCGTGGACGGTGATGGCGCGCGACGTGTCAGACGCTCTCGGCAGCCGATCGATAGTGCGAACGCGGACGCCGCGGCGCGCAAGTTCGAGCGTCAGCATCGACCCCGCGGCACCCGCCCCGACGACTAGCACCGGCACCCTGGTGGTCTTCATCGACCTCCGCTTCCCGAATCACCACGGCAAATGGCGAGCGAGTATACCGCCTCCGCAGCGGTCGACGATTCTGGATCGCACGCGCAAGATAACCCCATGGCCACTGCTCCACCGCGCCTGAATACGTTGCGCCTTACGTTGCGTCCGCCCGATGCCGGGGACTTCGACGCATACGCCGCATTCATGGCCAACCCGGCGACGGCCGAGCCGATCGGCGGCGTACAGCCGCGGTCGGTGGCGTGGCGGAGCTTCACGTCGCTGGCGGGGGCGTGGTCGCTGCACGGCTTCGCCATGTTCTCCGTCATCGAAAAGAGCACCGGACGTTGGATCGGGCGAGTGGGCCCGTGGCGCCCCGAAGGTTGGCCCGGGACGGAGGTCGGCTGGGGCATCGTGCAGGAGTGCTGGGGGCGCGGCTACGCGACGGAAGCGGCGACGGCCGCGATCGACTGGGCGATCGACGCACTCGGCTGGACGGACATCATCCACGTGATCGCCCCGACCAACGCACCGTCCCAGGCGGTCGCGCGCAAACTCGGCTCACGCAACCGCGGCCGCGGCTCGTTACCCGTCCCGCATGCCGACACGATCGTCGATCTCTGGGGCCAATCCGCAGCCGACTGGCGCTGTTCCCACCGCAAATCCTAAGCCGCACGACATCGACTCTTCGGCGCGCTGACCACGCCCGCGACGAGCGACGGTGCCAATCGTGCGCGGGCTCCATACGCAGAGCCGCGCGCATGCAGTGCGCATCGCGAGTGACGTCGGTGTAAGAGGCCCCTCGCGGGACCGTCTGCGCATAGGGATGTGCGCAGCCGAGCCGCAGGGATGCGATTTCCGGCGTGTCCCGCGAGGGGCCTCTTACGCCGGCGTCAGGTCTGGCACACCGCAAACGCGCGCGACCGCTGTTTTTTTACAAGGACGCAGGGAAACGAGGAAAGACGCGCCGCGCGTTGCCCTCGAAGATGGCGGCACGATCGGCTGCGCTCAACTTCGCGCTGCCGTCGATGTAGCGTTTCGTGTCGTCGAAGTAGTGGCCCGTCTCCGGGTCGATGCCGCGCACGGCGCCCACCATCTCCGAAGCGAAAAGAATGTTGTCGATCGGTATCACGCTCAGTAGCAGGTCGATGCCAGGCTGGTGATACACGCATGTATCGAAGTACACATTGTTCAGCACCGACTCTTTCAGCGGCGGTCGCTTCAACATGTCGGCCAGACCGCGAAACCGGCCCCAGTGGAACGGCACCGCGCCCCCGCCGTGCGGAATGATCAGCTTCAAGTCCGGGAAATCCTTGAAGAGGTCCGACGTCATGAGCTGCATGAAAGCGACAGTGTCGGCAGCGAGGTAGTACGAGCCGGTTGTCTGAAAGTACGGTGTGTTGCACGCTTCGCTCACGTGGATCATTGCGGGCACGCGAAGCTCACACATCTTCTCGTACAACGGATAGAAGTGCTTATCCGCGAGCCCAGGGCCGTTGAAAAAACCGCCGCTCGTGTCCGGATTCAAGTTACAACCGACGAAACTGAACTCATTGATGCAACGTTCCAGCTCGCGCACCGAACCCTCGATGGGCGCACCCGGCGACTGCGGCAGTTGCGCAACGCCGACGAAGTTTTGCGGATATAGCTTCGTCAGCCGATAGATCAGATCGTTGCAGTGCTCGCTCCACGCCTTGCTCGTCGAGGCGTTGCCGAGATGGTGGCCCATCCAGCTCGCACGCGGGCTGAAGATCGTGACGTCCGTGCCACGCTCCCGTTGCAGCTTCAATTGCGCGCCCTCGACGCTGGCGCGGAGCTGGTCGTCGCTGATCTTCAGCGTGCCCTTCGCTGCCTGATGCTGCGGATTCTTCTTCAGATCCGCCTTCTGCTGGTCGCGATAATCGCCGAGTTCCTTCGGCGTGGTCGTGTAGTGGCCGTGGCAATCGATGATCATGGATTTTCCTTGGCGTTCACGAGCGGCATGCCGCCACAGCGCCGGCAGTATACCCGGCCCGTGCTTGACACCCTCCGCGGCGGCGTCTAGAAATGACCGGGCACTGGGACAGTCACTTCGCAGCGCACGAGGGACGACCATGGCCGAGCAACGACCACCACGAAGCCCGGGCTCGCGCGATTACTTCGATCGCGCGGCCGGCGTCATTCCTGAGTTTACAGTGTTGAACTACGGGTTCAGCAGCGAGCCCGAGAACACCCGCATCTCGAGCGAAGAGCCCGAGTTCTACTGCCTGCGACTGTACGAGCATGCGCTCGGCGGCACCGCGCTCGATGGCCGCGAGGTGCTCGAGGTCAGCTGCGGCCGCGGCGGCGGCGCGAACTTCGTGCAGCGCACCTATGCACCGCAGCGGCTCGTCGGCATCGACTTGAGCCCGGAGAACATTCGCCTCGCGCGTTCGCGCGCCGCATTCCCCGGAGTCGAGTTCCTCGTCGGCAACGCGGAGCGGCTCGAATTTGCCGATCAGTCGTTTGATACCGTCATCAACATCGGCGCATCGCACCTGTACGACGACCGCACCCGGTTCTTCGCCGAAACGCGGCGCGTGCTGCGGCCAGGCGGCGTCTTCTGCTACACGGACGGTTGTTGGGCCGACGACGACTGCACCGAGGACCTGCTGGACGCCGGCTTCGATCTGCTCGATCGCACCGAGATCACCGCGAACGTGGTGCGAGCGCTGCGGCGCGATAGCGCGCGGCGTGAGACGCTTTTCGATGGCCTACCCGACAGCAAACTGCGCGAAGAATACAAGCACTGGGCCGGCGTCATCGGCTATCGCGCATTCGCGCGCTTCGAAGCCGGCCAGACGCGCTATTTTTCGCACCGATTGCGCCGACCGGCAGCCGACGGCGCAGCAGGCCGCTAGGGAAGCAGCGCGCGCAGTGCCGCGTCGAGGCCGGCATCCGTCGGCACCGCTATACCGAAGATGTCACCGAGCACGTCGCGCAGCTCGTGAAGGGTCACGAGCTCACGTTGCTCGCGTTGGCCGTCCGCGTAATACACGCTGAACGTGCCGTCGCGCAGCGCGAAACGCCGATCCGGCGCGACACGCGCCGCGACCAGGCGGCCGCGCATCGGCGAGTCCTCATGCTCCGCAACGTAGAAGTTCAAGACTTCGATGTCGACCTGTTGCTGCGGCTGCAAATCGAATCGGTACAGCGGCTTCCATTCGCCGCCGACACGCGCCTGCACGACGAACTCGGGCGGCTCATGAAGCACGCGAAATGTTTCGTGCGATGTGGCCTGCTCGGCGCCAGGCACGAGGCACAACGGCGCCGTGGGTGTTAGACCGCCGAAGCCCACGTCGCATAGATACCGCTCACCGTCCAAATCCGCGAGCAGCAGCATATGAGTGCGCGCGCGGAGCATGTCGGCCGGGCGCTCCCACACGACTCGCGCTGCGAGCGCCGTGACCGTAAAGCCAAGCATGCGCAGCACATGCGAGAACAGCAGGTTGTGCTCGAAGCAGTAGCCGCCGCGACCCGCCGCGACGAGCTTGTGCTGCAAGGACTCGGCATCGAGCCGTACGGTTCGGCCGGCGAGCGTATCGAGGTTTTCGAACGCGACGGCGAGCAGATGTTGTGCCTGCAACGCTCGCAGGGTCGATAGTGTCGGCGCGCGCTCACCGCGGTAGGCGATGCGGCGAAAATAGGCATCGAGGTCGAGCATACGTTTGTCTATAGTGTAGCTGGATGAACGATAAGGCCTATCGCTACTGCCCTCTGTGCCGCACTGAACTGACGACCGCCGAACGCGGCGGCAAAGCGCGGCTCGAGTGCCCCGAGTGCGGATTCGTGCAGTGGCGTAACCCGGTACCCGTCGTCGCCGCGGTCGTCGAGCGCGAGGGTCACGTGATCCTCGTGCACAGCATCGGGCGGCCGCCGACGTGGTTCGGGCTGGTCGCCGGATTCCTCGAGCAGGGCGAGCATCCGCAGGCCGCGGTATTGCGCGAGGTGGACGAGGAACTCGGCATTCCCGCCAAGCTCGAGAGCTGTATCGGCATCTATCCGTTCGAGCTGTTCAATCAAATCATCTTCGCGTACCACGTGCGCTGTGGCCCGGGCGCAATCAAGCTCGACACCTCCGAACTCGACGCCTACAAAGAAGTGCCGTTCGCGAAACTGAAGCCCTGGCCACGCGGGACCGGCCCCGCCCTTCGCGACTGGCTCGCAGCGCGTGGCTTTCACCCGGCCTACGCCGACTTCGGCACCCCCATCGACGACTGAATCAGGCGCTGCGTTTTACATCGCGCGCGAGGGTGGCTCGTCCGCGGCCCGCTATACAGCGCGGTGCCCTATTTCTTCTGGAACGTGAAGTCGGAGAACTGCGAGCTGCCCTCGCCCGTCTTGACGATGGTGTTGTTCGGATTCTCGCCGCAGTACCAGTAGCCGATGCGCACCGCACCGTCCGGGTTCGGCACCTGCTTGTAGGTTTGCTGTACGTACCACGGCTCCTCGAGATTGACGGGGTCGTATGCCCACACGTCGACAAGCACGGTCGTCGCGTCGGCCTTGCGCCACACCTCGACCGTTTCGAGCCGCTCCGAGTACTGTGGATCGTTGCGATGGTAGACGCCGGCTCGCACTTGCGCCGTGTGAATCACGAGCGTCTGGCCAGACCAAAACCCGATCGAATCGCCGTAGTGCAACGGGTAAGCGTCGGCGGCCGGTGGATGCTCACGGCCATCGGTGTATACGCGACGCAAGTTGTTGACGGTCTCGGAGAACAAATACGTCTGCGTCGGCGTGACGATGAATTCCCGCAGGAACGGAATCGCGAGCCAGCGTGGAAAACCCGGTGGCCCGCAGTCGCTAATGGGGTCGTACTCGACGCCCTTCGCCGATTGCTCACGGCGATGCTTGAGCTCCGCGAGCGGCTCGGGCTTGAGTTTCGCGGTCGTCAGTTGCTCGCGCTTCTGCGTGGGATCGAAGAACGGTGCGCCGACACGCTGCCACAGCCCCGTCCAGTCCGGCATGGTCGTTGGCGATAGGGGCACGCCCCCGTTCGCCTGTTTCTTCAGCGCTGCGTAGAGCTCTGCGGCCGTCGCGTGCTGCTTACCGAGCGCCACTTTGGCGTCGCGCTGCATCGGCACGAGTTCGACACCGGGCGATTGCGCGAAAAGCCGGGGCGCGAATACGGCGAGCGCGAGTCCAAATAGCCACTGGCCCACGAGACACCGATTAACCGTTGCGCGCATCGAATTTCCCCGAAAAGTGCTGGAGACACGCTAAACCCGGAGCTCCAGGCATGCAACAGAGCCAGCATTCGCTGACTTTGGGGTAAGATTCGAGACGCTACTACCAACTTCTGGGGGATTCTTAGAATGACCCGCGTTGCCGGTCTCGTTGCCGTCCTTGGTGCCGTGACCTTACCTTTCGCCTTGCCCGTTCACGGTCAGGACGCGTTCAAGAATTTCCGCCCCGTCACCGACGCCATGTTGGCGAAGCCCGACGACGGCGACTGGCCCATGTGGCGGCGCACGCTGAACAACTGGGGCTACAGTCCTCTCGACCAGGTCAGCCGCCGTAACGTAGCGCAGTTGCGCATGGTGTGGACGCGGCCGTTGACGAATGGCGACCAAGAGGGCACCCCGCTCATCCACGACGGCATCCTGTACTTCCCGAACCCCGGCGACGTGACGCAGGCATTTGTCGCCGCGACCGGCGAGTTCCTCTGGGAGTACCGCCGCTCGATGCCGTCCGACGTGGGCGAATTTTTTCCGGCCGCTACGACGAACCGCAATCTCGCGATCTACGACAACCTGATCCTAGACAACGGCGCCGACGGCTATGCCTACGCGATGGACGCGAAGACCGGCAAGCTGGCCTGGGAAACGCTGATCCTGGATTACCACCATGGCGCGAAGAACAGCTCGGGTCCAATCGTAGCTGACGGCAAAGTCATCTCGGGCCGCAGCTGCGAGCCGGAGGGTGGCCCCGAGGCGTGCGTGATCACGGCGTTCGACGCAAAGACGGGCAAAGAGGTCTGGCGCCACCGCACGATTCCAAAGCCCGGTGAACCCGGCAATGAATCGTGGGGCAACATTCCGTACGAGCAACGCTGGCACGTCGGCATGTGGATGGTGCCGAGCTACGATCCCGAGACCAAGCTCGTGTATGTCGGCACGTCGGTCACCGCACCAGCGCCGAAGTTCATGCTGGCCGGCAACAAGAACCAGTACCTGTACCACAACAGCACGCTGGCGCTCGACGTGAACACCGGCGACATGCGTTGGTACTTCCAGCACGTCGTCGACAGCTGGGATCTCGATCATCCGTTCGAGCGGCTGATCGTCGACACGGACGTGGCGCCCGATCCCTCAGCGGTGAAATGGGCCAACCCCAGCGTGCACGGCGAGAAACATCGCGTGATCACGGGCATTCCAGGCAAGACCGGGCTCGTGTATACGCTCGATGCCGCTACAGGCAAGTTCCTGTGGGCGCGCGAGACCACGCATCAGAACGTGATCTCCGACATCAACAAAGAGTCGGGCGCTGCAACGGTCAACCCCGAGGCAGAGTTCACCGCGCCCAATCAGACGAAGCTGATCTGTCCAAGTACGTCGGGCGGCAAGAACTACCCGTCAGGCACCTACAGTCCGCAGACAGGCCTTATGTTCTTCCCGCTGCAGAACACCTGCATGGAAGAGACCTCCGGTGAGCGCACGCTCGATCCGAACGAGAACGGCCTCTACCGGTTCTCGTCGAAGATCGTGATCACCCCGGGCGAGAAAAACGTGGGCACGCTCCAGGCCATCTCCGTCGCAACCGGCAAAACAGAATGGAAGCTCGAGCAGCGCGCGGGCATGTTGAGTCTGATGTCGACGGCCGGCGGCCTACTGTTCGGCGGCGACGTGAACGGCCACTTCCGGGCGTACGATCAGAAGACGGGCCAGATCCTGTGGGACGTGAACCTGGGCGCGCCGGTTAACGGTTACCCGGCTACGTTCGCGGTCGGTGGCAAGCAATACATCGCCGTCAGCACGGGCGGATCGGGTCTCGCGTTCGGGCTCAGTCGCCTGGCGCCCGAGCTGCACCCGGGCTCCGGCAACCAGCTCTTCGTGTTCGCCCTCCCGTAAAGGGAGGGCCGATCGCGCGACGACCGCCGCGGTGACCGACGACAAGAATAACTAGCGTCCGGGGGGACTCCACACGATGACGACCGCGAACACATCCGAAGCCTCGCGAAACGGCATGCTGACCGCGTTTGGGGCCATGATCGGCCTCGCGCTCGGCCCGAGCGTCATCGCCAACCTCACGGTTACCGCTTACATCACGCCGATCGAGAAAGAGCTCGGTTGGAGTCGGGTCGACGTGTCGTTCGCGTTCACGATCGTGGCCTACATGATCGTGCTGATGTCGCCTCTGCAGGGCCTGCTCGTCGACCGTTTCGGGGCACGGCGCGTAGTGCTGACTTCGATTCCCCTGTTCGCCTTGAGCCTCGCGGCGATCTACTTCACGCCCGCGAACATGTACGTCTACTACCTGCTGTGGGCGCTCGTGCCGATCGCCGCCATCGGCCTCTGGCCGCTCGGCTATCTACAGGCGGTAACGCCGTGGTTCGATCGCAAGCTCGGGCTCGCGCTCGGCTGCGCGAACGCCGGCATCGGTGTGGGCAGCACGCTGCTGCCGATGCTCGTGCTGGGCCCGATGATCCGCGCATATGGTTGGCGCAGCGCCGTGCTGACACTCGCGGGGCTCGTGCTGTTCGTGAGCTGGCCCATCGTCGCGTATTGCCTGCGTGAGCCCTCGGCCGCGGAAATCGCGGCCCGCAAGAACAGCATGAAAGCTTTCGGCCTGTCGTTCCAGCAATCGATGCGCGAGCCGACGTTCTGGATGCTGAACATCGGGTTCTTTTTGATGGGCATCACGGCAACGAGTCTCGTCACGCAGCAGGCGCCGCTCCTTCAGGACGCCGGCTGGACGCCAGCGCAGACTGCGCAGCTGCAAACGACGTTTGGTTTCGGTTTGCTGTTCGCGCGCGTGGCCATCGGCTACGTCATCGACCACATCTTTGCGCCACGCGTGTTGACGACCGTCTCGATCGGCGGCGCGGTCGCCTGCATCCTGTACGCGACAGTTCCGGATTACGGCTACGTCAGCGCGTTGCTGATCGGCTTTCTGCTCGGCGCAGAGTTCGACGTGCTTGCGTTCTTGATCAAACGCTACTACGGCAATATGGCGTATGGCCGCATCTACGGCGTCATCTTCGGGCTGTTTTACCTCGGGTCAGGCATCGGCATCTGGGCCCTGCCGAAGATTCGGGAGCTCTCCGCCGATCACACCTACCACGACGGCCTGTACGTCGCGGCCGGCATTCTGATCGCGTCGGCGCTCGTGATGGCCTTCCTGCCAAAGTATCGCTTCAACGTCGGCGCCGAGGCGGCACCACCCGCCGCCGGCACCGCTACAGCGCCACAGCGCGTTTGACCCTGCACGGAGAATCTCTATGCGAGCCAGC
Organism: Gammaproteobacteria bacterium; assembly: GCA_039933105.1. Classification (GTDB taxonomy): domain Bacteria; phylum Pseudomonadota; class Gammaproteobacteria; order Steroidobacterales; family Rariloculaceae; genus FEN-1219. Next base: position 41,900 of record JBDTOT010000014.1, read on the forward strand.
CCTCTAGCCGCGGCGCTCGCGGCACTCGTCGCTTCGCAACTGCACACCGCGGCCGCCCAGCAGTCCGCGCCGGCGCGCACGCTTCGACCAGTGACCGAAGCGATGCTCGCGAATCCCGATCCCAGCGATTGGCTGTCGTGGCGGCGCACGCGCAATCACTGGGCCTACAGCCCGCTCGACCAGGTGACGAAACGCAACGTTGCGCAATTGCGGCTCGTGTGGACGCGGCCGCTCGGCCAAGGCGTGCAGGAAGGCACACCGCTCGTGCACGACGGCGTGCTGTTCTTCCCGAACCCGAGCGATCTCACGCAAGCTATCGATGGCGTCACGGGCGATCTGATCTGGGAGTACCGCCGCACGTATCCGGAAGACTTGGGCGACTACATCCCGTTTCCGGCCATCAACCGCAGTCTCGCGATCTACGGCAATTTCATCTTCGACAACGGCAACGATCAGTACGCGTACGCGATCGATGCGCGCACGGGCAAGCTCGCGTGGGAAACGAAGGTGCTCGACTACAAGCACGGCGCGCAGCACACGTCCGGCCCCGTCGTCGCGAAGGGCAAGGTGATCTCGGGCCGCGGCTGCGAGCCAGAAGGTGGCCCGGAGGCGTGCGTGATCACGGCGTTCGACGCACAGACGGGCAAGGAATTGTGGCGCACGCGCACGATCCCGAAGCCCGGCGAGCCCGGCAACGAAACCTGGGGCAACATCCCTTACGAGGAGCGCCGGCACGTCGGCACGTGGATGGTGCCGAGCTACGATCCGGACCTTAACCGCATATACATCGGTACGTCGGTCACCTCGCCCGCGCCGAAGTTCATGCTGGCTGGCAACGACAAGCAGTATCTGTATCACAACAGCACGCTCGCACTCGACGCCGACACGGGCAAGATCGTCTGGTACCTCCAGCACGCTGTCGATCACTGGGACTTCGACCATCCGTTCGAGCGCATGATCGTCGACACGGTCGTTGCTCCAGATCCGAAGTCGGTGAAGTGGATCAATCCACGCGTGCGCACGGGCCAGAACTACAAAGTCATCACGGGCATTCCGGGCAAGACCGGCATCGTCTACACCATCGACCGGGAAACCGGGCAGTTTCTGTGGGCTCGGCCCACGGTGGAACAAAACGTCATCGAGTCCGTGAACGTCGAATCGGGTTTTGGCAACATCGCCAAGGAGAAGATGTTCACCGCGCCGAACCAGGACATCTTCGTCTGTCCTAGCGCTCTCGGCGGCAAGAACTTCCATTCCGGCGCCTACAGCCCGATCACGAAGCTGATGTACTTCCCGCTGCAGAACACCTGCATGACGGCGACGTCGACCTCGGCCAAACCGAGTCTCGACGACCTATACGCGATCCGCATGAAGAACGTGATCGCACCCGGCACGGAGAACGTCGGCACGATCGAAGCGATCTCTGTCGAGACCGGCAAGACCGTGTGGAAGCGCGAGCAGCGCGCAGGCCAGACGTCACTGATGGTCACCGGCGGTGGACTACTGTTCGGCGGCGACACGAACGGTCACTTCCGCGCGTTCGATCCCGAGAGCGGCGCCGTGCTGTGGGATGTGAACCTGGGCTCGCAGATCACGGGCTACCCGGCCACGTACGCGGTGAATGGCAAGCAGTACATCGCGGTGAGCACAGGCGGGTCGCTGAATACGTTCGGACTCGCGGCTCTGACGCCCGATCAGCGAGCCGGTGCACAGAACGCGCTGTACGTGTTCGCACTCCCCTAGTCGGTGAGGCTTAACTTTCCGGCGCGCTGAAGCACGCGGTTCACTTCCGCCAACAGCTCGCTCGGCGGGCAGGGTTTGATCAGAAACCCCTCGCAATCCAAGGTGCGGACGGTCTCCGAGCCCTCCCGTCCATGCGCGGTCAACACCAGCACCGGGATTCGGCCGATGGTGCTGGACTCGCGCATGGCCTGTATCGCCTCTCTGCCGTTCAGTGTGGGCATGGCCAGATCCATGACGACCAGATCTGGTTGCAAGGTCGCCATCTTGCGCAGCGCTTCCCGCCCATCGCTCGCAACGGCCGTGCGAAAACCGTTCAGCGACAGAAAACGGTCGTACGCCTCGCGCGCATCCACGTCGTCTTCGACGATAAGGATCAAGTGCTTGCTACCAACGTTTGCGGCGGGCATCGATTGAGTTGGGATCATGAGCTTGTGGATCGTGTTCCGATGATTGCACACCCCGGCCCGGGACGAGCAGGTTTCCTAAGTGGTTGTCGCCAATGGAAGACACACGGTGAACGTCGTGCCCTTGCCCTCGCCCGCGCTCTCGACGCGTACCGTTCCGCCGTGGAGCTCCGTCAGGTGCCGCACGATCGCGAGCCCCAGGCCCAATCCGCCGTGGGCTTGCGAAGGGGCGCTATCCACCTGACGAAAGCGGTTGAAGATAAACGGCAGGAAGTCCTGCTGAATACCGGCGCCGTTGTCCGCAACAGTGAGCTCGACGTGAGAATTTACCCGCTTCAGCTGTACACCCACTCGACCGCCCTTCGGCGTGAACTTGATCGCGTTCGATAGCAAGTTCCAGACGATCTGTTGAATCCGCACTGAGTCCCCTGTGACCGGCCTCAGCGGTCTATCGATGATCGCGTCCAGGTGAATCTCTTTGTTCTTGGCCGCCCTGCGCACTCCCTCCATGGCTGCCTCGGTCACGGCAATGACGTCTACCTGGGTGACGTCGAGCCGCAGTTTTCCCATGATGATCTTGGAAACGTCGAGCAGGTCCTCGATCAGCTGGCCTTGAATTCGAACGTTTCTGTCGATCGTTTCCAGAGCTCGGGCAGACGTCTCCTCATCGAGATCGTGCGTCTGCAGAAGCTCAGTCCAACCCATGATTGCGTTCAGGGGAGTGCGCAACTCGTGAGAGACCTTCGCAAGGAATTCGTCCTTGAGGCGATTGGCGCTTTCGGCGTCTAGTCGCGCTTGTTGCTCATTGGCAAGCGCCGCTTTGAGCAGCTCCTGGTACTGCTGGGTCTGGAGTGTGACGGCTTCCTCTATTTGCTTCTGCGCGGTGATTTCGCGGGCCGCCCCGAACCATTCGACGATGTCACCCCGGGCGTCTCGGATCGGTACTGCACAGGAGAGCGTCCAGCCGATGGTTTCATCGGCGCGAAAGACCCGATGTTCCAGCTCAAAGGTGCTTTGGGTCCGAATCGCGGCCTCGATGGCCGCAAGCACCAACCCGTGTGAGTCCTGGGGTATGTACTTTGCCAGCCAATGCTCATCGGGCTGGGTCGTGGCCGCAACGAAATTGCCGCTTTCTGCGCGGCGCATGACGCGCCAATCGGGGCTCATGGTATAGAGCACGTGCGACGTCGCAGTGAGGAACGCACGAAATCGCGCTTCGCGCTCATGGACTCCCGTGCCTGGGGCGCTGAGCGGGTCTTCCACCGCGGGCGTCTGCGATTGATCTTGTGGACTCTTCACCGCCCGAGCACCCCTCGCCTCGTGCACCCCTGCCAGGACTGGCCACGTTACCACCCATGCAACGCACCGCATCGCAAAAGCAGGCGGCTACACCCCTACCGAACGGCCTATCCCGCTAGCCATTCTGTCACTCGATATCGGGCGTCGGGTAGGCCGCGCCCCCCCGCACGGTTATTCGCCTTGCGACGGACGCTCGCGGTGAGAGGTTAAGGGCCCCGCAGCGCCGGCGTAGACTGGCGGTAGCTGCGCGGGCTTCGGCCGAAGCGTTTTCTGAACTCGGTCGAAAAATGCGCCGAGCTCGCGAACCCACATTCGAACGCGATCTCCGTGATGCTGTGGCTCGCGAAGGCCGAGGACGAGAGCAATCGACGCGCGGCCTCCAGCCGGCATACCCGAAGATACTCCGTAGGCGTCAACCCCTCGGGTGCGAGCGCCATCTGCACGTAGCGCGGCGTGATCGCGAGATGATTGGCGATGTCCTCGGTCGAGAGCCCCAGTTTGGCGTAGTTCTCCTGGATGAACGTTTTGATCTGCGCGCGCCTAAGCTCAACGGCGTAACGCTCGGTGCGATCTTCCGGCGCTTGAACTCGCGGCGTGAGCGCAAGCATGTGTAGAAACGAGCAGCCCAGGTTGCGCCCCGCCGTGCCAAACCGCCCACTCCGCGCCTCCGCGATGGACGCGTCCAAGATCCGCCCCAGGATATCGTTCAGCGCGGGAGACAATTCGAGGGGCCGGCCGACGATGTCCGTGGGATCCGGGATGTGCTTGCGCAGCAGACTCTCTTCGATATGGATCGCCGACGTGGTGTAGGGGCGATCGATCGTCCACTCGCCGGCGACCTCCGGTCTCAAGATGACCAATTCGCCGGGCGCTAGCCGCAGCGTGCCATAGCCTTCCAGGGTCAGCACGGACGCCTGGTCCGCACGACTGACCTGAAAGAACGGATCGGGCCAGGAGCTACCGTAGTTCGTGAGCCGTAGCGCCGGCATCAGGCCGCACGAGACGGCCACCCCATCACCGGCGTGAAACTCCATCTCGGGGCCGAACGGATCCGGCGTGAGCGGGGTGAATTCGAAGCGCGTGGAAAACTGCGAGCTGACATTGGACGTAAATTCGTCCCACTGCGCAGCGCGCTGGCCCGGTTCAATGGCAACCGACACGGTCCAACTCCCCCTACTAGCAGCTCATGTACCCGAGCTTCGCAGGGTAGCTTGTCCCCGAGCGCGCTCAAACTCAAGCGCGCCCGGGAACAATAGTCCGTAAGTGATTGACGAATCAGTAACGGAAGGTAGCGTTGATCCCGAATGTTCTCGGCCGCCACGTGCCTGCGATGAGGCGCGGGTCAGGAACCCCCTGCCTGACGCCCGCGTCCGCGACACTCAGCTGGGGATGCTCGTCGGTCGCATTTTGGACGAAGATCGAGGCATCGACCTTCTGCAACCGCATCCCAAGCCGCAAGTTCCACATTTTGGTCTCGGGGTTAACCGCCAACAACGGATTGAAGGCGGCGGTGTCTGCAGGCGTCTGCGACCCGAACCGCCCGTCGTTCATGCTGTGGTAGACGTTCTGGATCCAAGCGTAGGCGTCGTGACGGCCCGTCTTGAAGTCGAACTCCGCGCCGACGGTCGCCGTCCACGGCGGTGTGGCAGCACCCGGGCCCGTGATCTGCTCACCCGCCGTAACGAGCGGCGTCACCGCCGTGGTGTAGCGGGCGCTCGTGTGGCCGATCGCCGTATCGAGCTTGATGTGATCCCCGATCAAAGCCGACAGGCCGATATCGAACCCGTTGGAGCTCGCGGTACCGAGATTGAAGATTACGGAGAAGCCGCACCCAGGCACGCCCTGCGGGTTCTGGATGTCCTTCCAATCGACATGGAAGGCAGACACATCGAGCGAGAGCCGATTGTCGAGCAGGCGCGTCTTCATGCCCGCTTCATAGCTCCAGAGCGAATCGGGCTCGAACTGATGATTGAAAGTCAGACCTTGCGCGATCAGGCTGGCTTTGGTCGCCTGACACGCAGCCTGCACGTTGTCGATCTGCGGATTCACGCCACCGATCCTGAAGCCCTTTGCCGCGTTGATGTAATACATGGTGCGGTCGTTGGCTTGATACGAGAGCGCAACCTTCGGCGTGAACGGCGTGCCTTTGGCCTCGAACGCGTAGAACGTCGGAGTGCCGTTGAACGGACCCGCGGTGAAGCTCGTGAAATGCTGATCGTACTGCGTCGTCCGGCCGGCCATGGTCAGGCGCATCTTGTCCGTGATCTGGAAATCGACGTTGCCGAACAGCGCGAACTCCTTGCTGTTCGTGTTCACGTCGTTGAACGCAACCCACTGGCCAAGGTAGGGGAACGAACCGAGAACCTTGTCGATGGTCACACCGAACCTCGAGAGCACGAGATCGGGGAGGTTCGGATGAATCACGTGGGCGAAGTCGTACTGCTTCTGATCGGACATGAAGACACCGGCGACCCAGTTCCAGCGGCTCGACGACTTCGCGGAAGCAACCCGGAATTCCTCGTAGAGATCGTGCTGGTTGATACCGTAGTAACCAAAACCGAAGTCATCGGCCAGACCGGTGAGCGGATACGGATTCCCGAAGAAGTTCCAGTCCTGAAACTGGGTGTAGTCCGCATGGAAGCTGTAGTACCGCGAGACGAACGACGTTACCGAGGTCAACACCAGGTCCTTCAGTTGCCACTCGAGCTTCACGCTTGCCGTCGTGATGGGATCGTTGGACCGCTCGTCGGTCGAGTGGTCCGCGTTCCAGATGTTGCGCGACGGATCGGACGCGAGCACCTCGTAACCCACGGGGTCGTGGTTGCGGACGCTCTGCATCGAGACCGAAGGCTCGACGGTGAGAACGTCGTTCGGCTTCCAAAGCAGCGCGAAGCGCGCCGCGGCCGTCGTCGTCGAATTTGCATTCTTCTCGATAACGTACTGGCACCCTGCTACCGCTACAGCCGGTTGGCAGTGATCGATCCAGCCGCCATCCTCGCGATACCAGGTGCTGAACCGGAAGCCCAGCTTGTCTTCTTTGATCGGCCCGCCCATGGCGTAACCGAGCTCGTAGCTGGGATCGCCGTGCGCCGTGCTGCTGCTCTCGACACGCGTGTAGTGTGTGTAATCGGTCAAGCTGGGAGCGTTCGGGATGTAGCGGATCGCGCCGCCTTCCGAGGTCGAACCGAACAAGGTCCCCTGCGGACCGCGCAGCACTTCGACGCGCTGGAGGTCGAACACGACGGGTAGGGCCGTAGAGCCGCCGATGTTCGTGTTGTTGCCGATTGTCGTGAACGGAATATCGTTCACGTACATGCCCGTCGTCGGCTCACTCGTTCGCGAAGAAACGCCACGGATTTGGATGCCGGTGACCGACAGGCCGAACGTCTGGGTGGTCGTCAGGACAACTCCGGGCGTGATTGCAGTTAGAGCGCTCAAGTCCTTAGCGCCCAGGGTATCGATCGTCTTGCTGTCGAATGCCGTGATGCTGATGGGGACCTTGGACACGTCCTGGCCCGCGGCCTGTTTGGTGGCCGTGACGATGATTTCTTCGAGTTGGCCCTGACCGCCCGACTCTTGACCGAGCACGCTGCGGGGCACGAGACCCACCGCAAGCATTGGCGCGGCTAACGTAACTGCCAGCAGCCAGCCGCGACGCAAGGAACCGTTGTTTTTGTCACACATGTGTCCGTACATTTTCCCCTCCGACGACCAAAGAACAGCTATGCCCCCTGCACGGCGTACGAGCCGCGCGGGACGCGGCTAATGTGCGCTTGATTGCGCAGCGCTTCTTTCGTGGGGACGAAGCATGTTCTTCGTCCATGCAAACGCGTGGCGTCGTCGAGACAAGCTCAGAATGATTTGCGCAGCGTTACGCCGATCTGGCGCGGCTGGTTCGTATAGCCCGACAAACTGCCGGTTTGAGCGACGGACGGAAACGCACTAATCAAATAGCGGTCATCATTCAAATTGCGGCCCCAAATTTGCAGCTCCCAGCTATTGCGTTCGAACGACACGCTGGCATTCAGCGTACCTACGTCGCGCGAAGCGTACTGGGCAGGCACGTTCTCGACGACCTGTACGTTGCTGTCGTAACGGTAATCGGCACGAATGACGCTCGCGAACGAGCCCACGCTATGGCGGTAGGTGATGCCCGCGACGAGACTGGTTTCGCTGACCCCCGACGGCTTCGTGCCGGACAAATCGACGACGCCCACCTGCCCGCTCGGCAGCACGCCCTGCGCGCCCGGGAAACTGTCGTACAACGGATCCAGCAACGTCACTCCCACCTGCAGCGTCAACGCGCTCGTCAACGCGAAGAGTGACTCGACCTCCAAGCCCTTGGTGCTCTCCCTGCCAGCGTTGCCGAGCACGAAGCCCGTGCCGACGAAAAGATTGGACTGGAAGCCCTTGATCTCCTGGTCGAACAAAGCCACGTTCAGCGACGTGCGATCCCACTTCGCCTTGAGTCCAAACTCCACCACGCGCGACTTCTCGGGATCCGCATAGCGAGTCCCGTAACGGCCGTAGTACGGGTTGGCGCGCGTACCGAGCGGCGATCGGTCGCCGATCGCGTTCGGGAAAGGCCGGGAATCGCGGGAGAGATTCCACGACGTCGGCTTGAAGCCCGTCGACACGCCACCGTACAGCCGCACGAAATCGCTGGCGTCGTACGCGACGCGGAAGGTGTACGTCACCTCGTCGTCACGGCTACGACCATCGGTGAACGGGACCACCGGGTAGAGCAGCTGCAACGAGTACAGGGCGAGAGCGGAATTGCAGGCCGGGGGCGGCGACGCTGCGGAACAGGCGGTAACGCTGATCGCATCGGCGGCCGCGGCCGCCCCAGCGAACGCCGGGTTGCCGAGATTCGCGGGCGTCGCAGGTTGCCCGGTCAGCGCTTGGAAGGCGCCGGCAAACCCGACCTGCACGAGGTTGACCTGTCCGAAAGCGTCCGTGTTGGTTTGCGAGATCGATACGTCTTTGTCGCTGTTGGTCGAGGAGAGGCCGAAGGTGGCCGTGAGTTTCTTGGTGGCTCTCCAGTCGATCTGCCCGAATAGCGTGGACGCGCGGTTGTCCTGGCGAGTATCGATGAAGCTGCCGGTCCCCGCGGCGAAGAAGGTATTCGCCGGCAACCCGATCGCTGCCTCGATCTGGCCGAACGTGGCGGGGCTGCCACCGCCCGCCACCACGAGCCCCGTGGCGTAGCCACGGAACGCGGCGCCGAAGCGGATGTCGTTCTTGAGTTTGACGCTCTCGTCGAGATAGTACAGACCGACCATGCCCGACACGGGCCCCCCGTGGTCGAACACGAACCGAACCTCTTGCGTCAGCGTACGGATGTCCTGGTCGTTGGTGTTCGTCGGTACGAGGTCGGCACTCGTAAAATCAGAGTCGTAATCGAAATACGCCTGCTGTCGGCGCAGCGCCGTGATCGAACTGATGGTCATGCCCGAACTCTTCCAGTCAAGGTGGAAGGACATGCCGTCGTTGTCGACCTTGTTGACCGGGTCCGCATTCAGATAGGCGCTGTCGTCAAACGGGTTACCGGTGTAGATCCGGCCGCCGACGGCCTGGATCAGTGCGCCGGTCGGGCCGTTCAGCAGGTTGACCACGCCGCAGCAGGCTTCGTCGATGCGCCCGACATCTGCCATGAAGCGCAGGGACAGCTTGTCGGAAACATCATCCAACAACTGAAACCGCACGTCCGTCCGGTCGCGGTCATTGATCTCGGTGCCGTTGGCCAGATTCTTGAAGTAACCGTCGCGCTGGTTGATGCCTGCGGTGACGCTGTACGCAACAGAATCGCTGATGGGGCCAGTGACGTAGCCGCGCAGCAGCTTTTGACTTTGTTCTCCGAGCCCTACTTCCCAGTTGCCCTGGGTCGTGAACTGCGGCTTGCGCGACGTGACGCTGATTACGCCGGCCGAAGCGTTCTGGCCAAACAACGTGCTCTGCGGTCCGCGCAGCACCTCGACGCGCTCGACGTCCGCGAAGTCGCCGATGGCGGCGGCTGAGCGCGAACGATACACGCCATCGATGAACAGGCCGACTGAGGACTCGATTCCCGGGTTGTTGGCGCCGTTGCCGAAACCGCGGATGATGAAATTGGTCTGCGTCGAGGTCTGCAGTTGCGACACCCGCAACGAAGGGACCACCGATTGCAGTTCGAGCAGGTCGAGGATGCGCGCTTGCTTCAGCGTCTCGGCGCTGGTCACCGACACGGCCACGGGAACGTCCTGCAGGGTCGACTCGCGTTTCGTGGCGGTGACCACTATCTCCTCGAGCGCGGGCGGCTCCGCGGCCGCAGCAAGTCGCGCGCAGCAACCCACGGCCAGCAACGTCAGTCCTGTGGTCATGTGGTTCATTGGTCTATTCCCCTGCTTTTTGCAAACGGCCGCAACGTGGTTTTGTCGTCAGTATGCGCGGTTACGCAAACGGCGCTCTATGCCCTCCGGAGCACGAGGCTCACGATCTTCCACTCCGTTCCCTGCCTCGCGTAAACGCTTTCGAGCCCGCGGCGCTCGACTGATCGCAGCGCGGCATCACCTTGCTCGTGCAGCATGTGGATCAGCGTATAGCTGCCGGCGATGGGGGCCTCCGTCTCGACCATGCATTCGAAGGACGCCGTGGCGGTCGCGCCGTCGGGCGCCACTTCGATCACGTCATGAGTCGCAAAACGGTCCGCCGCGAGCCGGCGGAGACTTGCGTCGACAGGCGCTACAGCGGGGTCCACGAACAAACGCGCCGCCGCGGCATGTGCACCCGCGTTCACGCAGCGTGCGTACTCGCGCTGGAGCGCACGAATCGCGCTCGCCGCCTCCAGCATCGCGAGTCGCCTGGCTGACTCATCCCTGCTGGCGGGGTGCGCCAGCGCCGCAGTGGCCGTCAAGGGTGCCGCCAATGCTGCGCCGGCGTGGCCCAAGAAGCACCGCCGAGTCGAGACTTCTTTTCTACTCATTGCCGTCTGCTCAGGTTCGAACGGTATAGAAACGATTGATGTCGAATCGGCCCGCGTGGCGCGCGTGCGCGCCCATTGCGTTCAACCGCACACCCTCTTTGCTGCAGTGATAGCCGATGCCCACGTCGTGCATCGTGCGCATGTTGACCAGGATCGTGCCGAGCGTGCCGTTGCACGCTTCTTCGAGCCAATACGCGAGGTAGAGGCCATCGCGAATCTTCACGTACGAGGCCGGGCCGCTCCACTCCATGCCGCCGGCGCCGTCGTTGCCGAAGATGATCCACGACAACGAATGCGGCGTGGTGTACAGGTGCATCGACGTGAGGCCCGGCGAGTAGTTCCACGTGATCGCGCGGCCAACGAGCTCGTCCGTGAACCCGTGGCGACGATACTTCGGCGGCGTGGTGCCCGCAGTTTCGATCACGCCAAACCACGTCTCCGCCTGCGCTTCATTCGCGATGTACCGCGTACCGATCGTGCCGTGGATGCAAGTGGCGAGCCCGTGGTCGAAGTCGGCCACGATCTTGTAGCAATCGTGATTCTCCGCGCTCGAGAGCAGATGACCGAACATGATCACGCCCGGAGCACTCTCCCACGCTTCGTAACGCTCGTCGTGCCACGCGCTCTGGCCCGTCCGGCGCCAGCGCAGCTTGTTCATCGAAGGAAACTGATAGTCCACCGCAAGGCCGTGATCGAACCGCACGGTGAGTTCTTTGCCAACCAGGAAGCTACTCGACGGTAGTCGGTTGCCGGCCATCGGGTTGGGGCCCGAAAAAACGTCCGTCTTCTTCAGCGCGGCGACCTCCGCCTTGGTCAACGTCCACTTGTTGCGCATGGGCCGGTAGACGCGGCGTGCGCCCTTCTGCGGCGGCACTGCGGCAGTTGCGGATCCTGCCGCTGCCGCAGGGGCCGGCGCGGGCGCAGGCTCGACCTCGCCGAACTTCTCGAACTGGGCGATCTGCCCCAGCCACTCGCCGCGGCCTGTGAACACGTAATACTCGAGGGCGTCATTCTTGTCGAAGCCGAGTCGCACACCGGCCTGTTCGGCGCGATTCGCGTCGAGCACATATAGCGTCTGCACGCCCGAGAACTCGCACTCCACGCGCGAGTAGACGTAGACGTCGTCGTCGACCTTGATGTAGTCCGATGGCGCGCAAAAACCGAGCTCGCCGCCAAGACGCGTGAGCTCCACGAAGTTCGAATAGAACGTCGACGGATAGAACTCGAGCGTTTCGACGCCGTTGTCTTGCCGCCAGTGGAACCCCTTGCCTTCGATGCGGTTCGTGGCAGCGTGCCGCTCTTTCGGCGCTTCCTTGCTTGGCGCCGCCACGTAGCCGAAGTAAATCTCGCGTTGCACTTCGCGATTGTCCGAGAAGCCGCTGAACCAGACTTCGAATACCGTGGCGAGCCGGGTGCTCTGATCGATGACCACGTGGTAACCGCGCTGTGTGCCGGGAACCAGGTGCGTGAACATCGCCACGTCGCCGAGTGTCAGCGCGCCGTAGGCGGCGTCGACGGCAGTGCCGTCGTTCTCCGTCACGTGCAGGCGATTGTGGCTCGCGAACGTGTAGTCGAGCGTAGGCCCCTTGTCGGTCACGATCTTGAGGGTCTTGCCGGCGAATGCATCGGAAGTCGGGGCCGCGCTTGAAGGGCCCGCGTTAGCCGCCAGCTTCACCGCGATCTGCTGCGGGGCGAGCTTCGAGTAAGCGATGCGGTGCATCTGCTCTTTGGGATACGACATCGGTTGCACGAGAGCCCCCTCGGCCATGGCGATCAGGTCGTATCGTAACTCTGGCCCGGGTGCCGCGCTTGCCGGGCTTCCAAAGCGCTAATCGGCGTCCCTGTAGAGTGCCATCCCGTGGGTAGCCTGGCGCTGCGCGTTGAACGTGAGCACCTCCACTACGAGGGCCCGACGGACGCTGTGATAGTGGATCGCGAGGCGATCGGCGCCCGCGTATACGGCAATCAGTTCGAACTTGATGGGCGGCTGCGCCTTCAGCGCCGGTGACCAATACGGCAGAATCGCCGCCTTGCCGCGCAGGATGCCGGTCGGCTCGCGCATGCGTTCGACGATGTGCGGCGAGCACATCTCGAAATCGTCCGTGTAGTGCGAAAATATGCGCTCGAGATCGTGGCTGTTCCAGGCCGCGACCCACTCTTCTGCGAACTGTTGAGCCCATTCCTTGTCGATGATCATCCGCGATTCCTTTGCTCGTGCTCTTCCCATTCTAGCCGCAGCAGCCCGTAGTGCACTTCGTCGATGCACTCGCCACGCACAACTCGCGCCTGACGCAGCGTGCCTTCGTTGCGCATGCCGAGCTTCTCCATGACGCGATGTGAAGCGACATTGCGCGTGTCGGCGCGCGCGCCGACACGGCGCAACCGAGGATACGTGGCGAAAGCCGCGTCGACGACGGCTCGCGCGGCCTCGGTCGCCAACCCTTGGCCCCACAGACGCCGATGCATGGACCAGCCCACCTCCGCCACTACGTGCTCATAGTAGAACCGGATGTTGATACCGCCCACGGCGGTGCCGTCGTGAACAACCGCCCACGCCGGATGCGTCACGCGATCCGTGAGCGCCTGCCGTGCGACGAACTGCACGGCGTCCTCGCGCCGATATGGCTGCGGCGTCCCCGAGAGATAGCGGCTCCATTCCTCGTCGGTGGCGTACGCGAGGATGTCGTCCACGTCGCCGAACTCGAGGGGCCGCAGCACAAGGCGACGCGTGTTGATCACGTACGGTAGCAGTGGTGCGCTCCTGGCGATCAGTCCTGCACCTTGCCCGCGCGCCGTTGGGCGACATGCCATAGCACGCCAGAGGGATCGACGATGTACGCCACGCGCAACCCCCACGGCTGCATGCTCGGTGCCTTCGGCGCCGGTACACCGAAGCGTTGTGGCAGATCGAGACTCTGGAGGTGCACCCACCACGCGTCGAGATCGTCGACGATGAGCTGCATCATGAAGTTCTCCGCCCAGTCCTTTTGGTAGTAGCGCTGGAGGATGAAACCGCCGGAGCCGGCGTTGAAGATCGCCACTTCACTGTCGAGAACCTTGGTGAACCCCAACGCTTCGTAGAAGCGCTTGGACACATCGAAGTCCCGTGCCGGCATGAACGGGCGCGCGAGCTCGGTGCCGCTGGGTATTTCGCTCATGCGCGCACCGCTTTGCTCGTCGCGCGGCGTTTCGCCACATTCGCGCGTTGCCGGGCGGAATCCTGCTTTACTCTCAGCCGCACGACTCTCCTTATTAAGGCGTACGGAACCGGGCGATCGAGCGGGAACCTGAGATTACCCTTGGGGCCCGCATAAGGTTCGAGCGCCTTCAGGAGTTTCGCGTCGCCACGCACGGGTGGGTACACGCCGATGTGGTCCTTGAACGCCGCGAAGTACACGAGAACGCCTCGCTGTCTGAACGCGGCCATGCGGTAGCTGATGACTTCAGTGGCTTTCGGCGCCTCGGCGCGGATCACGCGGCGTATTTCGCGCAGGAAGGGACGCACCTTCGCGGGCGCCGCCGCGATGTACTCGTCGATATTGCTCGGCGGCGCGGCTCGCTTCATTTCCCACCCCAACGCCACGCCACGGGCCGCTCGCCCTTCACCACGACAATCGCCGTCAACAGCACTGTCATACCGCAGATGTAGGCGAACAGAGCCAATGCGTTGCGCTCCGGCAAAAAGTGATACATGCCAAACAGAATCAGAACCAGGTACGCAACGAATACCACCCAGCCCTGCCATCGCACCGGTAAGCCCCAACCCCACCCGTACTTCTTCACGGGGAACCAGAAGGTTGGCGTAGCACTCACTGCGTCACCTCTTCGTAGTGCGACACGGTAGGAAACGGATCGTAGAAGTGATGCAGCAAACGCTTCCACGTCTGGTACTGCGCGGATTGACGGAACCCCACTTCGTGAGCCTCGAGCGTTTGCCACTTCACGAGCAGCAGATACTCGTCGCGCCGCTCAACGCAACACCGCAATTCGTGCGAGATGTAGCCTGGGATCGATGCGATGAGCGGCTGCGCGGTGCGAAAAGCGGCCTCGAACTCCGCGGACTGGCCGGGGCGGATCTGTAGCGCAGCGACTTCGAGAATCATGCGGAGTGCAGCTGCCGGTGGATGAGCCCGCCGAGCCAGGAATACGGCACGGCCGTGAGCACGATCGCAACCGGGTACCAGTGCGAGCCCAAATCCCATTGCGCAATCGCGCCCAAGATGCTCAGCACGAGACCCAAGACGCCCGAGACGAGCGCATGGCCCATCGGTGCGTAGGGCGCAAAGCGCGCGACGACGTAGGCACCAAGCACGACGATCACGCTTCGATACGTGAACGGCGGCACCAACGCGCCCGCTTCCGGCGCAGGTTGATCCAGCCGCGGCAGCAAACCGAGCATGCGAGCCACTTGATCCGCGGCGAGAGACAAGAACACCACGACGAACAGGCCGAATAGAAGCGCGCCTGCGCTGCGTAGTAGCTGTCGAGGGGACGTACGGGACACTTGCCGGCCTCTTCTGCTGGCCGTCGCGCGGCCACTCAATCGTGGAGCGAAAGACTAAGTCGCGGCGCTACTTCAGCTCAAGCGACATGAATGTGCTGTACGGGTCGAGCTCGTACGATCCGAACGGTCCGCAGTACACGAACCCGAAGCTCTCATACAACCTCTGCGCCGGCTTGAACGCATCCATGGAGCCCGTCTCGAGGCTCAGGCGCTGGTACCCGCGCGCCCTCGCCTCGGCGACGATGTGGGAGAGAACCGCTCGCCCCGCTCCGCGGCGTCGACGTTGCGCGGGCGTGCGCATCGACTTTACCTCCCCATGCGTGGCGTCCAACTCCTTTAGAGCACCGCACGCCATCAGCAGCGATCCTTCCCACACAGTCCAGAACGTCACGTCGGGACTTTGCAACCCAGAGATATCCAACGCGTGCACGCTCTCCGGCGGCGAAAGCTGGTACATGTTCGTGAGGTGTTCGCGAAGCAATGCGACGACTTCGTGCCGGCGGAGATCGTCTTGTTCGATGCGCATGTCTAGCCGCTGCGTTGGAGGCGACGCGGCAGAGTCTAGCCCTGGCGCGAACCGGCGCGCACGCGTTGCAATACGGGTCGTTTGAAAACACTATCCGCTCATCGAACCGTTCCGGCCCAGCGAGGGCGATCCATGCCGACTCTGCAACGCCACACGTCATTTAGGCCTTTTCTCGTCGCCTTGATCGGCCTCGCGCCGCTCGTGTCTGCCCAGGCGCCGCAAACGTTCACACCGAAGGCGATCGTCCAATTCTCACCCGGCGGCGACCGTGAGCGCGCCGTTCTCTCGCGCATGCCCGGTCTCGCAGAGCTCATCAAAGGTCAGTTCGGCCTCGGCTCCGCCGACTTGAACGGCGATGGCAAGGCCGAGATCGTCGTGGTCTCACTCGCGTGCGACGGCGCGGGTTGCCCGGTGGTGGTGATCGAGGACAACGCCGGCCGTGCCGCGCCGATCTTCGCGCGCAAGGTAGCCGGCAGGCTCGCGATCACGAACGAGAAACTCAACGGCTACTACGCGCTCGCGGCCGCGGACAAGGCCGGCGCAATCATCAAAGACCCCGGCACCGGCAAACAGCTGATCTACGTCGTGGGCGCCAACGCTCAGGGCGCGGCGGCTAACGCCGCGCCTCGCACGCCCCCGGCGACGCGAGCTGTGCCACCGGCGCCGACACCCGCCACGGCGCCGCGTGCGCCCGTCGCGACGCAGCAACCCGCGGCATCACAGCCGGTTGCGCAGGCCAACGGTCAGTTTTTACCCGTGTGTCTACTCGCGCGCTGCTTGAACCCACGCATCCTGTCGACCTCGGGCGTTGGGACCGCGAATGCCGTAGCCCAAGCGAAAGTGACGCAGGAGGACGCGACCGCGTGGTGCGCGCAGTTCAACGCGGGCTACAAGGGGTGTCTCGAAGACCAACTCGCGCAGGGTGGCACGGCGGGCGGCGCCAAATTCCGGGCCAATGATTTCAAAGCGACCGCCAACTGCACGACGGGAAAACTGACTGCAGTCGACGGTCGCTCCTATACCTATGTCGGCACCTGGGCCGAGGGCCGCGGCGCGGGCAAACCCAAGTTCGTAGGTTCGATGAGCGAAGTCGGCGGCCGCATCTTCGAGCAGCAACCGGCGAGCGGCTCGACCTCGATCTTTCAGCTGGCGCTCGAGCCCAATGCCGGAGAATCGCTGGCGATCCAGTGGCAAGTGCTGTGCGCGGGAGCGGCGCCACCGAAGTAGCGCCGCCCGAGGTAACGACAATTACTGCCGCGGTTCACCGTTGCGATTGACCAAGATGGTCCGGCCCGGAGGCGCGGTCATCTTCACGTAGTGCTCGACACCGCGGTAGTCGTAAGTGACGTCCCAATACTCGGGCGCACCGTCCGCACGGCTCTCGCAGTGGCGCACGTCGCGGTCGTAGGCGTCGGCGCCTCGATCGCGGCCGGCATTCGCGCCGATGGCCGCACCGGCGGCCACGCCGCCCGCGGTGGCCAGGTCCTTACCGCGGCCACCGCCAATCTGATGGCCGATGATGCCGCCGATGATGGCGCCTGCAACGGCCCCACCGACGTTCGCGGGGCCCCGCTCCTCGACTTGCTCGCGCTCTACCCAGCAGTGGCGATCGCGGTCGCGAACCACCGCGCGCACCGATGTCACCCGCGCTTCGTCCACCGGTTCATTCGGACGCCGCCGATACTCGTAGTCGGCACGCCCGACGGGTTCCGGTCTGTCCATGTCGCGGCGGCGGCCTTGGCCTTGGTCCGCTCGTTGCACCGAGCTGATTCGATCGTTGATGCCCAACCGGCGCAGCGAGTCGTAGGCGCCGGGGCGCAGCATGACGCAACGGCCCCTGTAACCAACGTCGTCGCATACGACCCAATTGCCGTTGTCGACGACTACCGACGACGCTCGATCGTTGAAGCCATCGTCCCTGAAGTCCCCGACGGAACGCTTCGTGGTGAACGCACGCCCGCGAAAACCTTCGCCTGCGTAAAGCGTGATTTGCGCCGCTTGCACTGCCTGCGCGGCGAGAAATAACGCGCCGACGCAAAACACGGATGTCAGATGTCTGTTCATGGTCGTCTCCTCGAAAATCTGCGGGAGGGTTTCAGTATGCGAGCGTTGCGTATGCCGGTGTGGTAGGACCGACGAGCGTCGCGGCGTAGGACAAATCAACGTCCGCGTTCGGCCTATTGCCGCGGTTCGCCGTTGCGGTTGACCAGGAGTGTCCGCCCCGGAGGCGCCGTCATCTTTACGTAGTGTTCGATACCACGATACTCGTAAGTGACGTTCCAATACTCGGGCGCGCCGTCTGAACGGCTCTCGCAACGGCGCACGTCTCGGTCGTACCGGTCGTCGTCTCGGCCGACATTCGCACCCACAGCAGCACCCGCAGCAGCACCACCGAGTGTCGCCACGTCTCGACTACGCCCGCTGCCGATCTGATGTCCGATAACGCCTCCGATGACCGCGCCGGCGACGGCACCACCCACGTTGGCCCCACCACGTTCCTCAACTTGCTCGCGCTCTATCCAGCAGTGGCGATCCCTGTCGCGCAGCACGGCGCGCACCGAAGTCACACGCGCTTCGTCCACGGGTTCATACGCGCGGCGTCGATACTCATAGGTAGGAGCCGCAAGTGGCGCTGGCGCTTCCGCGTAGTCGCCCTGACGGCGATTGGCTTGGCGTACGGAACTGATGCGGTTGTCGACGCCCAATCCACGCAGCGAGTCGTAAGCGCCGCGGCGCAGGAGCATGCAGCGGCCCCTGTATTCCGAGTCGTCGCACACGACCCAGTCGCCACTGTCCACGACGACCGATGACGCGCGGTCGTTGAAACCATCTTGCTTGAAGTTGGTGACGGGGCGTTTCGTCGTGAAGGCACGTCCGCGGAAGCCCTCGCCTTCGTAGAAGGTGATTTGCGCGGCCTGCACTGCCTGCGCGGCAAGAAGAATCGCGCCCATGCAAAGCGCCGATTTCAGGGATCGTTTCATATAGGCACTCCGGTAGCAGTCGCACTCTGCGGCCTTTGCGCACGTAGTTCCGTACGCGAGCGTACATACTCCCTCGGCCGGCGTCGTAGCCATCCTCGTAGGTGGCGGACTCTTGTTTTATACCGGCAAGAGAAGTTGACCGTCGCAGGACTGCCGATGCGTAGTTAGCGCTTCTTGCTCTTCGTCTTGCTCTTCGTCTTGCTCTTTGTCGTGGCCTTGCGCTTCGGCGCCTTCTTGCGCTTCGGCAAGCGCGCGACCGGCCCTGGCTCCGCGTATTCGCGGTATAGGAAGTCGAACTCGGCCGACGTCGCTTCGCGAAGCGAGTAGGCATCCGGTCGTTGTTCCTGGCGCGCCTCTCGACGCTCGCCCCAGCGAAACTCCGGTTGCCGGCGTCGCGGCGGTGGTATTTTTACCGCATCCTGTAGCACGGGAATGTCGTCGAACCCGCGTAGGTATTCGTCGTAGGCCGCCGCGTTACCGGGTTCCTCGTCGGCCGCGACGACGCGGCCTGGGAGGATCGGCGCTTGGGTGAGCGCAGCGTTCTTCATGCAGTGAGCGCCGCAACGGCGCCTCAGGGGAACGGAGGATCATCGTATCCTCGGCTCCGCGCGGGGCACCGGGAAACCGATCACGTTTTCACCGGTGAGTCGACGTTCAGCTCGTCGTACGTCGGCTCGAGGGGTTACCGACCAATCGATGACGACGTCAGGTGTCAAAGGGCATTCAGGATGAACTCGCGTGCAGTCTGATTGCCCGCAATCATGAAGCCCGCAACTACGCCGCCCACGTTAGCGAGCACGCAGACGATCGTCGCGATATGCAGGCGTCTGCGCGTCAGCACGTCGTATACGATCGGCGCGCCGACGGTGAAAACGATGAACGCAACGAACGGTGCCGCCACTGGAGTCAACCCGAGCGCACCGAAAGTGGCCGGCAGCCGCGAGCCGGCCGGTCCCAAGATCGCAAGCGATGCCAAGAACATCAGTCGCTTGTGAATTTCCGGGCGACTGCGCCACAGGACAGCCCGCGCGACTATCGGGATGAACTGGACGAGCATCAAACAATCGCCAACGATTCCCGCAGCCAACCGAGTGCCCTCCGCTGCGAAATCCGTCCCCATCTCCCGCATGCGAGGGAGATAGCTCACGATCGTGAACACGCTCACGGCAACGACACACGTGGCTATCAAAACACCCACGATTCCCGAGCGCCGATGCAAGTCGGTACGGTGAATGGCAACGAGAGCAGTCTGAAAGAAGAACCAAACAAACCAAGCAAACAGCACGGCTCCGTGCACGAACAGGTACATCGGAATGGGCGGAACCTTGAACGCCGGCCTGAACAACAGCGTCGGAGCGAAACCAACCACGAGGATTGCGAGCATCACGATCGACGCGGCTAGGAAGTAGCGCTTGATCAAGACCTCTCGCCACGTCGAAACGCCGCTCGAAACGCCGTTCGAAACGACTGCGATGGATTCGCTCACAGGTCTCTCCCGCGGTTCGAATCGCGAAAGAATCGCATATTTTTGGAGGTCCGGCGCTACGGTTTCTTAGTCTTGCTCTTGGTCGGGCTTTTCCCGGTCTTGGTCGCGCGCTTCTGCCGCTTCTTGCGTTTCGGGTGAGGCGCTATCGGCGCTGGCTCCGTGTACTCGTGGTACAGGAACGCGAGTTCGGCCGACGTCGTCTCGCGGAGCGAGTACGCGTCGGGTCGTTGCTCTTGGCGCGCATTGCGACGTTCGCCGCGACGAAAGTCCGGTTGCGGGCTCCTCGGAGGGGGTATCCGCACCGCGTCTTGAAGGACGGGAACATCGTCGAATCCGCGTAGGTATTCCTCGTACGCGGGATTGTTGGCCGGTTCGTCGTCTGGAACGACGGTGCGGTCGCGGAGAGTCAGTACTTCGGCCGGCGCGGCGTTCTTCATACGGTGAGCGCCGCAGCGGCGTCTCCAACTGAACGGACGACAATCGTAGCCGTGCCACGGCACGGAACTCCGGGAAACGGATCACGTTTCCACGTCCAATCAGGCCCGTTCGCGAGGAAAGAACCGCGACAATGGCCACTCACCCGCCGGCGCTAAGACGTCAGCTTCGCTTCCTGGCCTTCTTCTTGGCGGCAGCAGCAGGAGCCGCTGCGCTGGCAGATTTACCCTTGGCCGCGCTCCGGCGCTTCTTGTGCACGGAAAAATCGTCGGGGTTGATCAGATCCGGCACGGTCCAGCCGTCCAGGTCGTACTCGGCCATGCACTGCTCCGCGAAGCCTTTGAACTTCGCGGCATTGCCGTTGCCCATCGCACCGAACAGCGCGTAGCGGCGAATCTCTTCCGTGCTGCCGCTGTAGTTGATCTCGTAGAGCTCGTGACGCCCGCCAAACTCGGTGCCGATGCAGTCCCACAGCAGCTTCATGAGCTTGATTCGCTGCTCGGCCGTGTAGCCGTTCGAGCCGCGCATGTACTTGTCGATGTACGGGCGGATCTCGGGGTTACCGAAATCGCGCGAGTGCGAGTTCAGATAGATGAGACCGGAAGCGACGGTCTGCTCGATCAGGTATTTGATCTTCGTGTACGCGATCGTCGCGAGCACCTGATAAGCGCTGCCGGCGTCGTTGTTCGGCAGCAAATACTGACCCTTCCACGGCCGCGGGTCGCGCACCATCGCCTCGGTCAGCGCCCAGAACATGTTGCGCCACGCGATCACTTCGCCCACGTTCGCCTGCACACCGCGGTAATCCTTCGTGCCCGAGGCCTCCACTGCCTTCAGCAGCAAGCCTGCGATGAAGTCGAGCTTCACGGCCAGGCGCGTGCAGCCGTGCACGACGAAGCGCGGCAGGAAGCCAGTGCGCGGGAAGAAGTTGTTGGCCTTCTCCACGTCGCCCCACACGAACACGTTCTCCCACGGCACGAACACCTTGTCCATGATGAACACGGCGTCGTTCTCGTCGAGACGCGACGAGAGCGGCTGGTCGAACGGACTCGACATCACGGAAGCGGTCATCTCGTACGACGTGCGGCAGATGAACTTCACGCCCTTCGCGTTCGTCGGCAACATGAACACGAGCGCGTAGTTCTTGTCCTGCAGCGGCAGCAGACCGTGGTGCGCAATGAACGTGTAGTTCGTCAGAACGGAGCCCGTGGCCACCACCTTCGCGCCCGACACGATCAGTCCACCATCGGTTTCCTTCTCCACGTGGACGCAAACATCCGCCACTTTGTCCGGCGGCTTGTCCCGATCCACGGGCGGATGAATGATCGCATGATTGACGAACGGCACACGCTCCTGGCTGTACGTGTACCAGCGCTTCGCGTTCGCTTCGAACGGCGCATAGAACTCCGCGTTCGCGCCGAGCGTTCCCAAGAACGCGGCCTTGTAGTCCGGCGCGCGGCCCATCCAGCCGTAGGTGATGCGCTGCCACTCGGCGATCGCGTTCCTGCCCGCGATCGACTCCTCGACCGTCTTCGGCGCGCGGAAGAATGCGTGAGTCTTGCCTTTGCTCTTGCCTTCGACGTCGGTCGGCAACAACAGCTTGTCCTGGCGCGCAGGATCGTGCAGCGCGTCGAACAAACGCGCCGTCATGCGCGCCGTGTTGCGAAACGCGGGATGTGTGGTGACGTCGTCGACGCGATCGCCATACACATACACCTCGCGCCCGTCACGCAGCGACTCGAGATACTCCTTGCCGTTCTGCGGACGGTCGTAGCGCACCGCGCCGATGTCATCCGGCGATGGCGCAGCTGAGCGTTTAGCCACCATTCTTCTCCTCCATCAGATTTCGATATACGGCTTCGACGAACTGGGTCGTCGTCCAGAATCCTGTCGTGGCGCCGTAGCGCCCGTCGTAATCGCGCGTCGGCTGCGCGGCTTGCACCTGCTGCAACGTCATGCGCATCGCAACCATGCTCTTCACGCGATCGCGGATGATCGTCAGCATGTCGCGGTACTCAACCACGTCGGCCTCGTCCGCGAGCCGGCCGTGACCTGGAATCACCAGCGTGCCGCCTTCCTGTTTTTCCGCCGGCACCGTCAGATCGATGATGTGGTTCAACGCGGCGATAACGCCCTGAATACTGCCGCCGTCGGCCGCAAGCAGCACCGGGTAGCTCGTGGTGGTGAACACGTCGCCCGTGGCAATCACGTCCGACTTGCGGAAGAACACCATGCTGTCGCTGTCGGTGTGCGCCTTCGGCTGGTAGATGACCTGCACGGCCTCGCCGTTGAAGTACAGATCCTTGTGTCCGTCGATGTACGTATCCGTGGGCCATGCGGCGAACGGCGGCTGCGGCATCGCGGCTACCGTGCGCGCCAGCACGTTCTCCTGCGCGATCACGGCTGCGCCCTTGCTCGCGTCGCCGATCGTGCCCGACACGTTGCCGCCCGCGACCGTGCTGCCGGCCCCTGCGATCACCGCGTTGCCGCCGACGTGATCACCGTGATGATGCGTGTTGACGACATAGCGGATCGGCGCGTTCGAGATCTTGCGCAGCGCCGTCAGCAGCGCGTCGCTGCCGGCCGCGAGCTTCGTGTCGACGACCAGCATGCCCTCCGGCCCCACCTGCACCGTGGTGTTGCCGCCCGCCCCTACGAGCATGTAGACGTTGTCGCGCACGGGCCAGACGTCGATGGTGGGCGGCGGCGCGGCAGGGGCGGTGTTGCGCTTGGCCGCAGGTGTCTGCGCGTGCGCGGGCGCACCGAGCGCGAGCAGCAGCGCGAACGTGGCGATGCGATTTACAGAGGTCGGCATGGCTTGGCGTTCCATTTCGAGCGATCCGTCTCGCGCCTGAAGTGCGAGCTCGTGATGAAGCGACCGCTCAGATACTGCGGGTCCTCGACGATCGTGGTCACAACGAGCCACTCATCGCCGTTCGGCCCCGGGAAACGGTCGTAGTACTCCGTCAGCATCGTGTCGGCACTGTAGGGAACGCCGTTCTTGCGCAGCCAACCGGCCACAAGCTTGTTAGTGACTACCTTCAGCGATCCGCCTGGCGGAGCGGCGCCGCGCGGCGGCCCAGGCGGCGGCACGGTGCGCTGCCAGCTCGCGATGGAGCGGCCCTGCAGCGACGGTGCCCCGTCGTCGTTTTGCGGCGTGAATTCGAAGCGCCGCAGTTGCGCGCCGGCATCCGTGCGCACAGCAAGCACGGCGTCGCCGTCCCACTCGATTCGCAGCCGCGTGGGCATGCGCATCAAACCAGCGGCTCCGTAAGCGCGGCACGAGCCGTCCTCGCTCGGGTCCCACTTGTCCGCCACCGCTTTGCCCGCGGCGTTCAGCGGTTGCACGCTCGTGTAGTCGCCCTTCGGCGGCGTGACCATGCGCCAGCGCCAGTCCTCATTCACGATGCTGACCCACTGGCCCGTGAGATCGATCGCTGCGGATTCGCGCGCGCTTTTCGGCGGCTCCGGTCGGGCACGCGCCGGCGGCTGCGCGTAGACCGCCACGGCGGCAAACAGCGCGAGCGCGGCGACCGTGCAACGCAGGTATGACGCGGCTGCGCTCACTTCAGCTTCTCCGCGAATTCGGGCAACGCCGTCGCGGCACCGCCGCGCGTGGCTTCGACCGGCAAGTGGTGCTGCGTCGCGAACTCCGTCAGGAACGGATTCTTGCCGGGCAAGTAGTTCGGCACGTAGCCTGGCGGGCGCACGATCTCGATCACGGTTTCGCACGGATACGGTGTCATCGTGCCGTTCTGCGACAGGAGGAAGCCGTTCGTCTTCACGAGCGGCTCCGTCAGGTACACCGGATCTTCGACGATCGACACGTGCGTCAGCACGTCGCCATGCCGGTAGAAGCGATCCGTCATCGTCGCGCGGTCGCTGAGCGGCAGCCCGTTGCGCCGCATCCAGCCTGCTTTCAAGTGCGTGGTGTGGACGACGAGCACGTCGCCTTCGAAGTGGCCGGTCGAGAACCCCTGCCACGTGTGCGGCGCGTATTCGGGTGGATGCGGGCGGCCGTCCATCCAGATCTCGCGATGCTGCGACTGCCACTGAATCCACGTGTGGATCTTCACGAGCTCCTGGCTCGCGGGGTCGCGCTCCTCCCACATCCGCAGCGTGCCGACGCCGCGAAAACCGTAGGTGGACGGATGCGGCTTGCATTGATGCTCGGGCAGCGATAGCAGCGATGCGTCCCAGCTCTCGGCGCGCCAGCGCGCGGCGTCACTGATGGGGAGGCCCAAGTAGTCGCCGATCGAGGGGCCCGGGATGCGCTCCTCTACGTCCTCGTGGAAGATCGGGTCCCAGTAGCCGACGAGATTCAGCTGGGCGCCGGCGCCCCGCGACAAGCACAGACAGACGACCAGCGCTGCCGCCGTAGCCCACCGTCGTTGATTCACTCCCCCCGCCCCCCCGGGCATTCGCCCGGCACACGCTCGACTCGCTCGAACGATTGTCCCGAGCATAGCTGACTCGACCGTCGGAAAAAACGCCGCTGCGATCGATCAGCGGCCGAGTGAATCGAGCACGGCAGCGATCGCGTCCGGGCCTTGCGCAGGCGCCATCACGTGCGCGCCGGCTACGCCGGGAATCACCTGCAGGCCCTTGATCAGCTCCGCGCACACGCGCCGGCCTTCGGCCGCCTGATCCGTCGCGGCTTCGAGCCGAGCGATGATCGGCTCGGGCACACTCACGCCGAACAGGTTCTCATTCATCCAGCGCGCGGATTTCACCGAGCGAATCGGACCCACGCCGATGATCACCGCGAGCTTCTCGAGGATTCCGTCTTTGCGCAGCTGCTCGATGTACGCGCGCACGACGTCGAGATCGAACCCGAATTGCGTTTGCACGAAGTCCGCACCCGCCTCGATCTTCTTCTGCAACCCCACGGGCGACCATTTCGCATCGGGGCGGCGCGGCACCTCGGCGCCGCCAATGAAGAACTTCGGCGGCGAGTCGATCTTGCGCGCCGAGGGCAGCTCGCCTTTGTCGCGCATGTCGCGGGCGAGCTTGAGCAGGTCGATCGACTCGAAATCGAACACGGGCTTCGCGTCCGGCTGATCGCCGCCCTTGGGATCGTCGCCGCGCAACATCAGCAGGTTCTCCACGCCCTGTGCCGCCGCGCCGATCAGGTCGCCCGCGAGCGCAATGCGGTTGCGGTCGCGGCACGTGACCTGGAGCACCGGCTCGTGGCCGTTCGCGACCAGAAGTGCCGCAGCGGCGAAGCTGCTCATCGAGGTCTTGCCGGCGGCGGCGTCGGTGAGATTGATGCCGTCCACCTTGCCCTTGAGGTGACTGGCCTCTTGCAGCAGCTTGGCGGGACCGGCGGACAGCGGCGGCACGATCTCCGCCGTGATCACGAACTCGCCTGCGCGGATCTTGTTCTTCAACTGCGACATGCTTGCTCCCTTAGAGTGGCGCCGCCCCGGTGTAGCTCTCGACGAACGCGGCGCGCGCGGCCGCCGAGCTCGCAAGCTGGTCGAGCTCGGCCAGTTGCATGCGGCGGTCGAACGAGCTGCGGCCCGGAAACAGGTGCAGCACGGACGTCAACCAGGCGGAGAATCGCTCCGCC
This sequence comes from Gammaproteobacteria bacterium, assembly GCA_039933105.1. GTDB lineage: Bacteria > Pseudomonadota > Gammaproteobacteria > Steroidobacterales > Rariloculaceae > FEN-1219. The sequence continues at coordinate 67,811 of JBDTOT010000014.1, forward strand.
TTCCAGATTCTACGCAATGCCGTGGCCGAGTACCCGTCTAGCAGCGCATCGCTATGCTCGCGGTAGTGCGCGATCAACGCGGCGGCGAGCTGGTCGACGTCGCGCACCGCGAGGTTCAGACCCTTGGCGCCGGTCGGCGGCACGATGTGGGCCGCGTCGCCCGCGAGCAGCAGCCGGCCGTGACGCAACGGCTCCGCCACGAAGCTGCGCAGCGGCGCGATGCTCTTCTCGATCGAAGGCGCCGAGCGTAGTCCACGGGCGACCTCGGCCGGCAGCCGCGCACACAGCTCGTCCCAGAACCGAGCGTCGCTCCATTGCTCCACAGTGTCGTCGAGTGAGCACTGCACGTAGCAGCGGCTGCGCGTGGCGGAGCGCATGCTGCACAGAGCGAAACCGCTCTCGTGACTCGCGTAGACCAACTCGGGGCTAACGGGCGGCACATCGGCCAGCACGCCGAGCCAGCCGAACGGATACACACGCTCGTGCGTCTTCAGCACGCTTGCAGGAATCGACTTGCGGCTCACGCCGTGGAAGCCGTCGCAGCCCGCCACGAAGTCGCACTCCAGCACGTGCTCGGCACCGCCTTTGTGGTAGTGAAGTCGAGGCTGTTTACCGTCGACGCCCTCGATCGCGAGGTCTTCAGCTTCGTACACCAGCGTGCTGCCGCGCGCCTCGCGCGCTTCGACGAGATCCTTCGTGAGCTCCGTCTGGCCGTACACCGTCAAGCTCGCGCCGTGGGCTGCGAAATCGATGTGATAGCGCTCTTCGCCGGCGGTGATCGCGACGCCCCGATGCACGAGCCCTTCGCGATCCAGGCGCGCACCGACGCCGGCTGCACGCAGGATCTCGACCACGCCCTGCTCGAGGACGCCGGCCCGCACGCGCGCGAGCACGTAGTCGCGGCTGCGACGCTCGAGCACGACGCTGTCGACGCCCCCGAGATCGAGTAGCTGCGAGAGCAGCAGCCCCGACGGGCCGGCGCCGATGATGCCGACTTGGGTTCGGCTCGCGGTCACTGCTAAACCTCGCTACGGCAGCGCAAAAGCAACCAACCCCGGTCGACCGGCTCCGCTGGCACTATCGGCCATGGCGCCACCGCCGGCAACGATCGCGACGTACTGCTTGCCGTTGCGCCCCATGTACGTGACCGGCACGGCCTGCCCCGGTTGCGGCAGGGGCGTTACCCACAGCTCGTCCCCCGTCCGCGAATCGAAAGCGCGCAGCTTGCGATCGTCCGTCGCGCCGATGAACACGAGGCCGCCCGCGGTCACGATCGGCCCACCTACGTTCGGCCGGCCCGTGTGCTGCCGCGCTTCGGCAAGGTCCGCGGTGATGCCGAGCGGCACCGACCACGCGATCTCGCCACTCGCCGCGTTCACGGCCACGAGCTGACCCCATGGCGGCTTCTGGCAGGGCCACGGCACGCCACCGGGAGCGCCGTTCCAGGCGAACTGATGCGGCTCGCCTGCAACGCTGCCACGCCGGTATGGCAGCGCGTCCGGCCGCGGAGCTCCACCGGCCTCGGCGGCGGCGGCCTCTTCCGCGTTCGGTTCGACCCAACCGAGCCCCCCGATATTCGTGACGTTCGCGTACACGAAACCGAGCAGAGGATCAGCAGCCGTGCCGCCCCAACCCATGCCGCCGCCCGCACCAGGGAACACCAGCGTAGATCGTGGTGGAGCGTTCGGTGCACGAAAGCGAAACGGCGTGAACGGCCCCAAGTTCTGCAAGCCGCCGCTGGCGTCACGCAGCTCGCGACAGAAGTTCGCGTGCTCGTCGTTGGTGTCCTGCGCGGTGACGAGATCCTCGGCAGCAAACGCGACGCGCGCGAGCGCGACGGGCTTCGTCGGTATGGGCTGCGTTGCGGCACTCTGCTCCGCCGGAACTTCGGACTTCGACACCGGCGTCTCTGTCATCCCGAGCAGGGGCTCTCCTGTGACACGGTTCAAGAGATACACGTAGCCCGTCTCGGCCGCGAGGGCCAGAGCCGGCACATGCGAGCCATCGGCCGCGACGATGTCCGTGAGATTTGGCGGCGCCGCGACGTCGTAGCCCCACACGTCGTGATGCACGGTCTGGAACTGCCACCGGCGCGCTCCCGTGCGCGCGTCGAGCGCGACCACGGCGCTGCCGAGCGGATTCTCGGGCTGCCCGTCGACGCGCGGGTCGGCGCTCGCGCTCGCGAACGCGGCATACAGCAGCGCACGATCCGCGTCGAGCGTGAACGACGCAGTGGTGCGAACCGCGCCGGCCGCGCTCTCGGTACCGGGGGGCACGGCGGCAAACACCCACATTTGTGCACCGCTACGCACGTCGTAGGCACGCACGCTGCCCGGGCCGGTCGTCGATCCCACGATCAGGCGATCCTCGAACAGTAACGGCGCCGAGTGAAAGGTGACCGGCATCTCGACTTCGCCGCTCACCCCGAAGGTCGGCAACTTGCGGCCGCTCGCGGCATCGAGCGCCACGAGCCGCCGGCCCACGATGCAAAGAATTCGCGCGGGCTGACCACGCTCGCCGGGCCAATACGCGAGGCCGCGCCGTGGCGCTGCGGCGCCGGGCTCGAGCGACTGACGCCAGATCTCGGCGCCCGTGTCCGCTTTGAGCGCAACGATGCGCCCCGTGGCCGTGGTGTACAGCACGCCGCCGACGACCAGCGGCGTGACCTCCCACACCGCCGGCGACGTTTCGGCCGCGGCGTTGGCGTCAGCGTCGAGCGGATACGACCACGCCTGGCGCAGGTCGCCTACATTGCCGGTGTTGATCTGTTTCAGCGCGGAGTAGCGGCGGCCGCCCAAGTCGCGGCCGTAACTCGGCCAGTCTGCCGCCACCTCGAACTCGGCCGAAGCAGCGACCGCCGGCGGCTGGGGTTGCGGGGACGGTCCGCTGCACGCCGCCAGCACGCTGGCGGCAAGACACGCCAGCCTGCGCATGCACGACTCCCGTTCCGCCCTGGACAAACGATTCTAATCGAACTGACCGGCACTGAACTGCGGCTGAATTCAGCGCCTGTAGTTAACTGAAGGCGGAACCGACCGCTTTGCGGCACGAGGAACGCATCGAATACAATTCCTGACACCCGCACTGTTCGCGATGTCAGGACCCACACATGATCAAATCGCTGCATCTGAAACCGCTGATCCTTGCGACCGGCCTCGTGCTCAGCACCGGCGCGTTCGCCGCCAAATGGAACGTCGTGCCGGAAACGAGTTCCGTGGGCTTCGTCGGCATGCAACAGGGCACGAAGTTCAACGGCCGGTTCCAAACGTTCACTGCGGAAATCGACCTCGACGCCGCGGATCCCACGAAGGGCAGCATCGTCGGCACGGTGAAGGTCGACTCCGTCAACACTCGCGACCACGACCGCGACTCCTCCCTGCTCGATAAGGATTGGTTCGACACGAAGCAATTCCCGGATGCGAAGTTCGAGTCGCAGAAGATCGAGAAGGCGGCGGACGGTTCCTACCAGGCGTCGGGCAAGCTCACGATGAAAGGCCAAACGAAACCGGCCATCATGAAGTTCACGCTGAAAGGCAGCGGCGCCACGGCGCAGTTCGCAGGTACGCTGCAGATCAACCGCTTCGACTTCAACATCGGCGAAGGCTGGAACGACACGAGCTGGGTCGCGCAAGACGTGGCGGTCGAGATCAAGCTCGATCTGAAGCAGTAGCTGTCGGTCATCCAAAACGAAAGGGCCGTCGCCTCGCGGTGACGGCCCTTTTCATTTGCAGCGGACCGAGCAACGCTCGAGCATCGGCAAAATCGTAGACCTGTACCGTCTTGGACCGCGACAATTCGCCGCAGCGGCACCGCCCATGCGCGCGCTTATAGTCGGATATATGACCCCACGCGCCTTAGTCCTGCTGTTCGCTGCCATCCCCGCGCTCGCGCTCAGCCACGCGGTCGTTACACCCGCAGAGTCGAGTCTAGGTCAAACGCAGCAGTACACGTTGCACGTCCCGAACGAAAAAGGCGTTCCGACCACCCGCGTGAGGTTGCTGTTTCCGGCGGACATCGACGTCACGACGGTCAACGAGCAGGACGGCTGGCGGCTGACGGTGGAACGTGAACCGGAGGGACGGATCACACACGCCACGTGGACCGGGTCACTGCCTCCGAAGAGCACCGTTTGCTTCACGTTCACGGCGCGGAACCCCGCCACCCCTGCGACGCTGGCGTGGAACGTCACACAGACGTATGACAATCTAACGGTCGAATGGACGGGCGCGACCGGCTCCAAAACACCGGCCTCGCGCACGAGCATACATTGAGCGCGAACAACGCAACCACCGCATCCGGAACCACGACGCCGTCATAGTCAGTCGCGTCGAACGAGAGCGCAGGGCACCCGAGTGCCGACTCGATCGCTGCTACCACGGCGCCGGCTTGTAGTCTTTGAGGAACTGTCCCCACACGTGCTCACCCGTCAACGCGCCGACGAAGATCGGGTCGACGATGCGGGCGGCACCATCGATGATGTCGAGCGGCGGCGAGAACCCGAGCTCCGCTTTGCGCGCGGCATGCGCGGCGGGGTCTTCGTCTGTCACCCAGCCCGTGTCGACGGCGTTCATGTGAATGCCGTCCTTCACGAAGTCCGGCGCACTCGTGCGCGTCATCATGTTGAGCGCGGCCTTCGCCATGTTCGTGTGCGGATGCTTGTCCGTCTTCGTCGTGCGATAGAACTGCCCTTCCATCGCGCTGACGTTGACGATGTGCTTGTGTCGTCCGGTGGTCGCGAGCAGCAGCGGCTTCAGCCTGGCGTTCAGAATATAGGGCGCGATCGCGTTCACGAGGTGCACTTCGAGCAGCTCGGGCGTTTGCACCTCGTGCAGCCGCAGCCGCCAGCTGTTGACCTCGCGCAGGTCGACCTGCTGCAGGTCCTCGTCGTAGCGCTGCGCGGGAAACAGCGCTTCGCCGGCGCGATAGTCCTCGTCGAGATAGCGCCGTTGCGAGAGTGCCGCGCTATGCACGAGGCCTTCACCCTGCCCCGTCGCCGCACCCACCAGCGCGCGAGCGCGAGGTTCTGCCGGCGCGGCCAAGGTGCGGCAGATCTCGTCATGTTCGGTGAGCACGCCGCGCCACTCGAAAGGCAACGCTGCGAACCGCGTGGCCTCGGCCTCGAGCAAGTGCTGGAAGAACCCGGCCGGACGCCGCACGGTCTGGCACGCGTTGTTTAATACGTAGTCGAGCCGCGGCAGGCGCTCACTCAAGAACCGTGTGAATAGATCGACGCTCGGTGTGTGGCGCAGATCGAGCCCGAAGATCTGCAGACGGTCGCGAAACTCGGTGAAGTCCGGCTCCTTCGCGTAGCGGCTCGCGGCATCGACCGGAAACCGCGTCGTGACGGCGACATGCGCACCGGCCCGCAACAGCTTCAGCGCGGTTTGGTACCCGATCTTCACGCGCGCGCCAGTGACGAGCGCGTAGTGCCCGGCCAAGTCCGCGCTCTGATCCCGTTTCGCGTAGTTGAAATCGCCGCACGCCTCGCACAGCGAATCGTAGTAGTGGTGCAGCTTCGTGAACGGCTGCTTGCACACGTAGCACGCGAGCTCGCGATTCAGCTCGGCGCGCTGCTCGATCGGCGGCGGCTCGAGCCGCAATGGCGCATAGACCGGGGAGCGCCTTTGGACTCTCAGCACCGCTCGGTCGATCAGATCGCGGTCGCGAGCCTGCGCCGCTTCGCGCTCGGCGCGCCTGAACGCCTTGGCCATTCGCACAAGGTCGTGGCGCTCGGGTTTCGCAACGAGACCTGCGAGCGTTAGCAGCTCGCGACGCAGCTCGCGCGTCAACCGCGTGAGATGCGAGCGATCCTCGTCGATGGCGCGCAACACTCGCACGCACGCCTCGACGTCAGCGTCGGACAGCGTTGCGTCCTGCGGAACCGGATCGGCTGATTTCACGGCGGCATTGTAAGGCGTCGGCGAGAAAACGTGCGCCGATGACGCCACGGCCGTCCTTCGGCCTGCGACGCCCGTGGCTCGAACGACGCCTCTTATAGCGCCTTCCAGCGCCGCGACAGTACGAGCTTCAGCTTGCGCTGCTCGTTCTCCGCCAGGGCGCCTGCGCACGCCGTGAGCTCGCCGTCGAGCGCCTCGAGCTCCGCACGTGCCGCCGCAACGTCGAGCCGGCTCTTCAATTCGTAGAACAACTTGGAGTACTCGCCGCACAGCTCGCGAATGAACGTGAACGACTTGCGATGGATTGCGCACGGGCCGTGCCTGCGGATCGCAGCCTGGTGCTCCGGCGTGCTGTAACCCTTGTGGCGCTCGAAGCCATACGCCGGGAACTGCATCGCGAGCTCGTCCATGAGGCGGTCGCGGTGGGTCTTCGCGACGATCGAGGCGGCCGCGATCGAGAAGTCGATGCCGTCGCCTTTGTTGAAAGAGTTCTGCGGCAGGTCGACGTCCGGGATGGTGCGCGCATCGACCAGCACATGCTGGGGCCGAATCGCCAGCGCTTCGACGGCGCGACGCATCGCGAGCAACCCGGCCTGGTAGATGTTCACGGTGTCGATCTCACCGACTTCCGCGATGCCGATGCCGATGGCGGTCGCCACGGCTCGGATCCCCTGTTCGGCCTCGAGCCGCTGCGCGAGATCGAGCCGCTTCGAATCGTCGATGCCGGCAAGCTCGGCGTGCGGCGGAAAGATGACCGCCGCCGCGATCACCGGCCCCGCAAGCGGACCCATGCCCACCTCGTCGACGCCCGCAATGTGCAACACGCCGGCGCGCCAGAGCACGCGCTCGAAGTTCAACATCGCATCGAGCCGCGTGCGCTCCGCAGTATCGCGCTCGTAGCGTTTCTTCAGCGACTCGTAGATCTGGCGTACACCCGAGCGCGGATCACGCTTGAGCTTGTTCAGCGCCTGCGGGGTCACCGGCACGTCGGTGCGTGCATAGCGAGCGCGGACCTCGTCAATCGACAGTTCGGAGAGCGTTGACGTCACATCCGTCCTCTAGCTTGGCGCGATCGGAATGGCAAAGTCGCAACTTAGCCAACTGATCGAGACGCGACAAGGTGCCGCGACGGAGGCCGCCATTCAGACGCGCGAACGGGGGGCGGCGCTAGCCGCTCGGGCCCGCGGTGCTCGAGACCTGCACGCTGGGATCCATCTCGACCCGCCAGATGGTATTGCCGACATCGTCCGCGACCAGCAGTGCACCGGTCGCGTCGACGGCCACGCCCACGGGCCGGCCGAGCGCTTCGTCGTTCGAATCGATGAATCCGCTCAAGACTTCCACCGGCTTGCCCGCGGGGCGACCACCGGAGAACGGCACGAACACGACGTTGTAGCCGTTGAACGGCTGCCGATTCCAGGAACCGTGCTGGCCGACGAACACGCCCTCGGAAAAGCGCGGGGGCAACCCTTTGCCGGCGGCGAACACCATGCCGAGGGGCGCGACGTGCGCACCGAGCGCGTAATCGGGAGCGACTGCGGTCTCGACCAGGTCCGGTCGCGGCGGTTTCACGCGCTCGTCCATGTGCTGTCCGTAGTAGCTGTACGGCCAGCCATAGAACGCACTGTCTTTGACCGAGGTCAGGTAATCGGGAACGAGATCGCTACCGAGTTCGTCGCGCTCGTTGACGACCGTCCATAGCGCTCCGGTCGTACGGTCCCAGCCTAGCCCGTTCGGATTGCGCAGCCCCGAGGCGAAAACGCGCGACGCGCCCGTGGCGAGATCGATCTCTAGTATCGCCGCCCGCCGCTCCTCTTTATCGACGCCTCTCTCTCCCGCGTTGCTGTTCGAACCCACCGTCGCATACAGACGTTTGCCATCCGCGCTCGCGATGATGTTTTTCGTCCAGTGGTGATTGATCGGTCCCGCGGGAAGCTCGGCCGCCACGGTGCCCACCGCGCTGATCTTCGTCGCGCCAGCTCTGTACGGAAAACGGACCACCGCGTTCGAGTTCGCGACGTAGAAAGTGTCGCCGACGAGGGCCATGCCGAACGGCGAATAGAGTCCAGCCAAAAACACCGTACGAGTTTCGGCAACGCCGTCCCCGTCGTCATCACGCAGTAACGTGATTCGATCCGCGCTCGGCACGCCGGCCCCTGCCCTGGCCTGCGCCTGCTTCACGAACCAGCCCATGATCCCTTTGCCGTCCTCCGGCCTCGGCGGCGCGTTGGTTTCGGCAACCAGCACGTCGCCGTTGGGAAGAACATAGAGCCAGCGCGGATGATCGAGCCCCTCGGCGAACGCGTGCACGGAGAGTCCTTCCGCGGCCCGGGGGGTTGAGCCGTTTGCCCAACCTTTGGCAGTGGCGATGTGCACGGTTGGGAATATGGAGCGGACGGGTGCCGGGATCGCAGGCCGTTCCCCGACGCCGGCGCCTGCCGGCAGCGTTGCGGTATCACCGCAGCCGCATACGACGGGCAGCAGGCTTGCAGAGACGATGACTGCGGGTAAGCGGTCCATGCTCACCAACTCCGTGGGATGGAATTTCCTTTATAGCGTCAAACCGCGTTATGTCGATTCGGAAAACACCCGATCAACAAGCGCCGCGAAATCGGTTCTGATCGTACTCGTGCGTATAGCGCAAGTTGCACCTCTGTTCGAAAGCGTACCGCCGAAGCTATATGGAGGGACGGAGCGCATCGTTTCCTACCTGACCGAAGAGCTCCACCAGCAAGGTCATCACGTAACGCTGTTCGCGAGCGGCGACTCCGAGACCAGCGCGAAACTCGTGAGCGTCTGGCCGACAGCGCTGCGACTCGACCGCAGCGAACCGGAACCGGTTTCGCTTCACGTGCTCGAGATCGAGGCAGCGTTCCGGCCCTCGTGGGACTTCGACGTCATTCACTTCCACATCGACGCCATGCAACTGCCGCTCGCGAGGCGTCAAAGCACACCCGTCGTCACGACGTTGCACGGCCGCCTCGACCTGCCCGGCATGAAGGAGCTGTACGACGAATATCAGGACATGCCACTAGTCTCCATTTCGAACCACCAGCGTTCACACATGCCGACGGCCGCGTGGGCCGACACGGTGTATCACGGCCTACCCACCGATCTGCTGCGGCCGAGCTACACGCCCGGCGACTACCTCGCCTTTCTCGGCCGGATCTCTCCGGAGAAGCGGCCCGACCGAGCGATCGCCATCGCGCATCGCAGCGGCATCCCGTTACGGATTGCCGCCAAGGTGGACCGCGCCGATCAGCGCTACTACGAAAGCGAGATTGCGCGGCACATCGACGGAGACTTCATTCGTTTCGACGGCGAGATGTCGGATGCGCGCAAAGGCGAATTTCTTCGCGGCGCGCGCGCCCTACTCTTTCCCATCGACTGGCCGGAGCCCTTCGGGCTCGTGATGATCGAAGCCATGGCGTGCGGTACGCCTGTCATCGCGTTCAACGCCGGCTCGGTTCCCGAAGTCATCGAGGACGGCGTGACGGGTCGCATCGTCGATAGCGTGGACGACGCGGTGGCACGAGTCGCCGAGATGGCCACGTGGGACCGGCGCGTTTGCCGGGCCGCCTTCGAGCAGCGGTTCACTGCACAGCGCATGGCGCTGAACTACACGAAGGTCTACGAAAATCTGCGGAAACGCCAGTGGTCGCAGAGCGGTTGAGCGAGCCACGCCAGCAGTACTACATCGTCGCGACAGAGAGTCCCGACGTTGTACGCGCGCACGTTCTGAAACGTGGCGAAACCTTCGCCGTGTTCGACGATTTCGGCGACATCGAGGGCCGCCCGCACGGACGCGAGGGCCTTTACCATGCCGGTACGCGTTACCTCTCGCGCCTGCAGCTCACGCTCGGATCGCACCGGCCGTTACTCCTGAGTTCCACCGTTCGGCGGGACAACGCGGTCATGACGGTCGACCTCACGAACCCGGATCTCTACACCGGCGGCCGGCACGCGCTTGCCCGCGGCACACTGCACATCAATCGCAGCCGATTTCTGTGGGAGGACTGCTGCTACGAGCTCATTCGTATCCGCAATTTTTCGCTCGCGACCGTCGCGATCGATGTTGCCCTGCACTTCGATGCAGACTTCGCGGACATTTTCGAGGTGCGCGGCGAGGTGCGGTCCGCGCGCGGCGAGCAACAGCTCGCGCAGTGCACACACGACGGGCTCCTGCTCGCGTATAGAGGCCTCGATTCGCTCGTCCGCCGCACCGCGATTACGTGCCAGCCGCCGGCGGATCACGTCGAGAACTGTCAGTTGCACTTTGATCTCATCCTCGGCAGCCGCGCGGAGAAGTCGATCCTGTTGACGATGGCGTGCGAGAGCGACGCGGCCCGTCCGGCGCCCACTGCCTACGACAAAGCGCTCACGCAGGCGACCATGACATCGCCGGCGCTCACCCATCTAGGTCAGCGACTCGAATCCTCTAATCCGCAATTCGACGCGTGGGTGCGCTCGTCGTCGGCCGACCTCGGCATGCTGCTGACGCCCACCGACCACGGCTTGTATCCGTATGCGGGCGTGCCGTGGTTCGATACGACGTTCGGGCGCGACGGCATTTGGACTGCACTGCAGACGCTGTGGCTGTGGCCCGATGTCAGCCGCGGCGTTCTGAGCTTCCTCGCCGCGACGCAGGCGACGGAAACCTCGGCGCAACGCGATTCGGAGCCCGGCAAGATCCTGCACGAAGCGCGCAAAGGCGAGATGGCGGCGCTGGGCGAAATCCCATTCGGCCGTTACTACGGCAGCGTCGACGCCACGCCGCTTTTCGTAATGCTCGCAGGCGCTTATTGGCGGCGCACGAACGATCTCGAATTCGTGGAGCAGCTGTGGCCGCACCTCACCGCCGCACTCGACTGGATCGACCGCTTCGGCGACGTCGATCGTGACGGGTTCATCGAATACGCGCGTCAGTCCGATACCGGCCTCGTGCACCAGGGCTGGAAGGACTCGCACGACGCCATCTTCCACGCCGATGGGTCGCTTGCGGTGGGGCCGATCGCACTGTGCGAGGTGCAGGGCTACGTTCATGCGGCGCGCGTCGCGGCGGCCGAGCTCGCGCACGCCCTGGGGCACACGGCATTCGCGAAGGAGCTCGAAGCGGCGGCCGACGAGATCCGCGCGCTCTTCGAGGAGCGATTCTGGTGCGACGACATCGCGACTTACGCGATCGCGCTCGATGGCGAAAAGCGTCGCTGCGCAGTCGTCACGTCCAATCCGGGCCATTGCCTGTTCACCGGCATCGCGTCCGCCGAGCGTGCGCGGGCCGTGCTCGCAGGATTCGAGCGCGAGCAGATGAACTCCGGATGGGGGTTGCGCACGGTGGCCGAGAACGAGGCGCGCTACAGCCCGATGGCGTATCACAACGGCTCAGTGTGGCCTCACGACACCGCGATCGCCGCAGCGGGCGCGGCGCGCTACGGCGCAAAGGCCCTCACTGCGCAGCTACTCGAAAACCAGTTCGAGGCGGCGACGTATTTCAGTCTGTATCGCCTGCCGGAGCTCTTCTGCGGATTCCGTCGGCGCGAAGGCGAAGCCCCGACGCGCTACCCGGTGGCCTGCTCACCGCAAGCCTGGGCCGCGGGTTCGATCTTCATGCTGATTGAGGCCTGCCTCGGAATGTCGATCGACGCTCGCAAGCGTCTCGTGACGGTCGATCACCCGCTCTTGCCCGCGTCGATCGACGAGCTCCACCTTCGCGACATCGGTGTAGGCGACGCCTCCATCGATCTCACGCTGAAGCGTCAGCCGGGCGGAGGCGGAGTCGGAGTCGCCATCGAGCGCCGCGCGGGCAAGCTCGACGTCGTCGTGAACCGTTGACGCAAACCGCCGCAGCTTCGCAGCTAGATGCGAATACCGGGCGCGGGAAACGCTTTGCAGAACTCGCCGATCTCGGAACGAATCGCGTGCAGCTTCTGCGTGTCGTCCGCCACGCGCAGCACGCGGTCGATCCACGCGGCGATGGGCTCCATGTCTTTCTCTTGCATGCCGCGCGAAGTGATCGACGGCGTGCCGATGCGGAGCCCGCTCGGATCGAACGGCTTGCGCGGGTCGAATGGGATCGTGTTGTAGTTGCACTCGATGCCGGCTTCGTGCAGCGCACGTGCGGCCGGCTTGCCCGTAATGCCGCGCGGCGTCACGTCGATCAGAATCAGATGATTGTCGGTGCCGCCGGAGATCAGGCGGAAGCCGCGAGCGGTGAGCAACGTGGCAAGGGCTTTCGCGTTTTTCACGATCTGTTGCCCATAACTGCGGAAGTCGGCGGTGTTCGCTTCCTTCAGCGCGACCGCGATCGCGGCCGTCGTGTGATTGTGCGGGCCGCCCTGCAAGCCCGGAAACACGGCGCGGTCGATGTCTTTCGCGTGCGCCGTGTCGCACATGATCATGCCGCCGCGCGGGCCGCGCAACGTTTTGTGCGTCGTGGTGGTGATGATCGTCGCATGCGGATACGGATGCGGATGTGCGCCCGCAACGATCAGACCCGCGATGTGCGCAATGTCGGCGACGAGCACGGCGCCTACCGATTTCGCAATCGAAGCGAAGCCCGCGTAGTCCCACACGCGTGGATACGCAGTGCCACCGCAGAAAATCAGCTTCGGCCGAATCTGTTTCGCCAGCGTCTCGACGCGATTAAGGTCGACTTGATGAGTCTCCGGGTCCACGTCGTATTGCGATGAGCGGTAGACCATGCCCGAGAAGTTCACGCCCCAGCCGTGCGTCAAATGGCCGCCGAACGGCAGGCCGAGCCCCATGACGGGATCGCCCGGCTTCGCGAGCGCCAAGTACACGGCCTGGTTCGCCGGCGAGCCCGAGTAAGGCTGCACGTTCGCGTGCTGCATGCCGAACAGGTTCTTGGCACGCTCGATCGCCAGCGTCTCGATCTTGTCGATGTAGTCCTGGCCTTCGTAGTAGCGCTTGCCGGGGTAACCCTCGGAATATTTGTTGGTGAGGATCGACCCGGTCGCTTCCATGACGGCCGTGGACGCGTAGTTCTCCGAGGGAATCAGCCGAAGGAAGTCATTCTGCCGCTTGGTCTCGAGGGCGATGAGGTCGTAGATCTCGGGGTCGGTTGCGCGCAGCGCAGGCATGTCGGACATTCGAAACCTCGAAATTTCGCGTCGTGGCAGCCGGGCGGCCGCCTCGGGGGGCGTAGTCTACCCGAGCGGCACTGACGTCACATCCGCACTTACCGGCGCCGCGTCGTTAGAATTGCAGCCATGCGTGTTCACCGTCTCGCAGCACTCGCACTCCTGTGCCTCACGCAGCGCACGCTCGCCGCGCTCCCGCCCGTACCCGTGCCCGCCGAGAACCCGATTACCGAGCCCAAGCGCGTGCTCGGCAAAATGCTGTTCTGGGACGAGCAACTGTCGACCAACGGCACGGTCGCCTGCGGCACGTGCCACCAGCCGGCGTTCGGCGGCGCGGACCCGCGCGCGGGCCGCAACCCCGGCACGGACAAAGGCACGATCGACGACGTACGCGGGTCACCCGGAATCGTGTTCCTCGACCGCGCAGGCAAACCGCAACCACACCCGGTGTACGGCAGCGACCCGCAGGTCACGCCGCGCCTCGCGCCATCGAACTTCGGCGCGCTATGGGCGGAGCAGGTGTTCTGGGACGGCCGCGCTGGCCCCACCGTAACGGATCCCGTGAGCGGCGAGATCGCTATCAGGCACGGCGGCGCGCTCGAGAATCAGGTGCTGTCGGCGCTCGTGAACTCGGGCGAGATGGCGAAGACCGGCCGCACGTGGACCGACCTCATCAATGATGTGACGAACGCACGGCCGCTCGCGTTCGCGACCGCCCTACCGGCCGACGTTGCCGCGGCAATTACCGCCGCGCCGACATACGCGAAACTGTTCGCCAACGCGTTCGGCGATTCGAGCGTGACGCCGGTGCGCGTCGCATTCGCGATCGCGACGTACGAACGTACGCTCGTCGCCGATCAAACTGCGTGGGACCGCTACGACGCCGGCGATGCCGATGCCTTGCCCGGCCGCGCCGTGGCGGGGTGGCGCGCGATGCAAGCGTTTCACTGCACGGCCTGCCACACGCCACCGCTGTTCACGAGCAACAGGTTCTTTCAGATCGGATTGCGCAAAGTCGATTTCGATCGCGGTCGCGAGAGCGTGACGCACGATCCGAAAGATGCGGGCCGCATGAAGGTGCCGAGCTTGCGCAACGCGGCACTTCAAGCGCGCTTCATGCACACAGGCGAGTTCACGAATCTCGGCTCCGCGATTCGTTTTTATCAGAACAGCATTCCGCTGCCAGAGCGCAGCGACATTCCGGGCTTCGGTATTTACGCATTCAACGTGAGTCAGGTAGACGAAGCCGACATTCGTGAGTTTCTCACGAGAGCGCTCGTGGATCCGCGCGTGCGTGACGAGGTGTTTCCATTCGATCGACCGCAACTGCGCAGCGAGCAGGAACCGCGTGCGCTGCAGAGTCAATGACGTACACGCAGATGTTATGGACCGATGACAGCTATGCGCGTCAGTGCGATTGTCGCCGCGACTAACCGCCGCTACTATCGGCCGGCGGAAGAACAAGGGAACGCGGAATGCACAAGGAACCCCAGAGCGGCCCGGCAGTCCCTCCCACGCAACGGCGTGACGAGTCGAACAAAGAATCGTTGACCGATCTCATCGACCGCCTGGATCGCGAAGCGTTTCACCGCGCGCTCGAACTGCGGCATCTGCGCGTGCGACCGCACGCCCAGCCGCGGCGTTAACGCCGCGAACATCTGCATAGAGGCGCACGAGTCGTCGCGCCAACGGCCGCCAACGTCGCGCGCACATTGGACTGCGTCAGCACGCGCGTAACCGCCGCCGCGAACCATCGCGAAGCTCGGCGCCGCGATCAATAACCGACGAACAACACGTTGCTCGCGAGACCTTCGTTCGCGACCTGACGCCGCGGCGCTGGGACCGAGGCCAGCGGGCCGGCAGCGTTTTGCTACCATGCGCGGTCGCTCGCGCACCACGAGTCATACGATGGGAAAACCGGGGAACACCGGCGTGCGCCGGATAGTGAACGCCGCGTTCTTCTCGTTCGCCGGCCTGAAGACCGCCTGGCAGAACGAAGCCGCGTTCCGTCAGGAGTGCCTTCTGTGCGTGGTTCTGATGCCCGCCGGGGTCTGGCTCGGCCAGAACGCTGTCGAACGCGCTCTGCTGCTCGGCTCGTGCCTGCTGGTGCTGATCGTGGAGCTGCTGAACACCGCGGTCGAGCACGTCGTCGATCGCGTGGGCACCGACCACCACCGTCTCTCGGGCCAGGCGAAGGATTTGGGCTCGGCGGCAGTTTTCATGACTCTCTTGCTCGTGCTCGTAGTGTGGGGACTGATCGGCTGGTCGCGCTGGACGTCGGTCTGACTCGCGGCCACTCAGTTCAAGAGCGACTGCCCGAGCAGCAGGCTGCCTGCCGCGAGCGCGACAGCGTCGTTCCATGTGGCACCCAACCACCCGTCCGAGGCTCGCAGCTTCGGCTCCGCGCATGAATGCTCGATGGCCGTTGTGTGAAGTTTTTCTTTCAGCGGCAGTAGGTTAAGTAACAGAGCGTAACGAAACTCTAAAGAACGCGTGCTAACAATCTGCGTATGAAGCTCGCGCTGGTAACGGACGACTGGTGGCCTCAGGTCAATGGGGTCGTCACGACGCTGGCAGGACGGCGGCCCGCTCGAGCTCGACGAGATCGCAGTCGCCGCCGCCGCGGGTTCATGACGCCGTCCACACCGTAGCGGTGCAATTGGTCCTTCGCACTGCCCCGCGATGGTGCAACTTGCTGTGCGGCGGCGGCTCGACTGAGACAAATCGCGGGCTCCAGACCTGGCACGCCCCTTGCTAAGTACTACGCGGGCAGGGCCGGCCGCGACAGTGCACGAATCGCCTCCCCCCCAACGATTTCACCCGCTGCGCGGCCGCTTCTGCCCACTACTTCTCCCCGCCCCCTCGCCACACCCCGCCGATCGCTGCCACAATCGCGGCGTGGGCGCCAATTCCGAGCTGCAACGTCACTGGCCAGCAGAACGCGACGTACTGCTGAAGCGTCACCCGCGCGAGAGCTGGGGGGCGAACGCTTCGCTCGATGTCGCGTTCTGGCTCGAGGTCCACCGCCGGTTCCGCCACGAGTGCGCAGCCCTGCAAGCCGTTGCCGACGATTATCGTCAGCAGCGGTTGCCGGTCCATGAGCTCGCCATTGTTGCCGCGCCAAGGCTGTCCGGCCTTCTGACCGACCTGCGTGGCCATCACCAGGTGGAGGACTTCCACTACTTCCCCGCATTTCGCCGGCTTGCGCCGCAGCTCGCCGTGGGCATCGACCTGCTCGAGCACGATCACACCGATCTCGACGAGGACGCGCTCGCGGCGCGCAATGCGCTACGCGAGTTGCGAGCGGCGCTCGCCGAAACCAACGTCGGTGCAACGGCCGAGCTGGCCGCGCAGCAGTTCGTCACGACGGCGAGTCAGTTGTGTCTGGGAATCAGCCAGCATTTGAACGATGAGGAAGATCTGGTCATACCGCTGTTGCTCGAGCAGGAAGCCGTCTAACACGCCGAAGAGATGCAGCGTCCCGGCTTTTGACAACCGCGATCCGTTCGACTAGAACGAGCCTAAGCCGCACACGAGAACAGTCGGCTCACCTTCGGCACGCCGTGGGTTCGGCCGGAGTGAGGGTTTGGGGGGAACCATGAGATATCTGCTGTGGACCGCCGCGCTTGCGGCGGTGGTACCGGCCGCGTTTGCGCGAGCGTACCTCGACTCGTTCCGCGACGAAGCCGTGCCGCCTACCCTGCCCGACCGGCCGTCGCGCGGCGCCACGCTGTCGTCGTACTGGATTAACTTCGCGCGCACCGGCGATCCGAATGGTGCGGGTCTATCAACAACTTCTGCAGGGCGGGGCTAATAGATGAGCACAACGGATCTGAACTCACGCTCGCGGCGCTGGGTCGCCGTCACGGTCGCGGTTCTCGCGACTGCACTGGCGGGTTGCCAACCGGCGAGCGCGCCGAAGACACCTGCGGCCGCCGCGACCGGCGCGGGCATGCTCAACGGCCACCCCGACCTGAACGGCGTGTGGGAGGCGGTCAGCAGCTCCTACTGGAATCTCGAAGATCATTCGGCGTCGGGCATCGGCCAGTTCTGGCAGCTGGGCGCCATCGCCGCGATTCCAGCCGGCCAGAGCATCGTCGAGGGCGGCACGATTCCGTACAAGCCCGAGGCCATCGCGCAGCGCGATGCGAACCGCGCGGGCTGGCCGAAGACCGATCCCGAGGCGAAGTGCTACATGCCCGGGATTCCACGCGCCACGTACATGCCCTTCCCCTTTCGCATCGTGCAAGGTGATGGCGACATCCTGTTCGTCTACGAGTTCGCGAGCGCGAATCGCATGGTGCACATGTCGAATCACCAGGAGCCGCCGGTCGACAGTTGGATGGGCTGGTCGAACGGTCATTGGGACGGCGACACACTCGTGATCGAAGTCACTGGCAACAACGATCAGACCTGGTTCGATCGCGCGGGCAACTATCACAGCGCGTCGATGAAGGTGACGGAGCGCTATACGCGCAAGGGCAACGACCACCTTCAATACGAGGCCACGATCGAAGACCCGGAGACGTTCTCGCAACCTTGGAAGATCTCGTTGCCGCTGTACCGCAGGCTCGAGCCGAACGCCCAGCTGCTGGAATTCAAATGCGTGGAGTTTGCCGAAGAGTTGCTCTACGGCGATCTGACGAAGAAGTAGAATACGAGTAGAGTGAATTCATCGATTTAGCACGGAGACGACCGCTATGCGTAACAGACTCATCAGTCTCGCCGCCGGTGCTTGGTTGGCCGCACACGGCGGCGTCGCGCTCGCGCATCATTCGTTTGCTGCCGAGTTCGATGCGAACAAACCCGTGAAGCTCGAAGGCGTCGTCACGAAGATGGACTGGATCAACCCGCACTCGTGGATCCATCTCGAAGTGACCGACGCGAAGGGCCAGAAAGTGGAATGGATGATCGAAGGCGGCGCGCCGAATGCGCTGCTGCGTCGCGGTTGGAACCGCACGTCGCTGCCGGCCGGTACCAAGATCTTGGTGCTCGGCTTCCAGGCGAAGGACGGCTCGTTCCGCGCCAACGGCCGCGACATCACGTTCGCCGACGGCAAGAAGCTGTTCGTCGGCTCTTCAGGCACGGGTGCTCCCGACGAGCGTCCCGAGCAATAGCCGACCGTCGCACGTAGAAAACAGAAGCCGCGGCCCGGTGATGGCCGCGGCTTTTTTGTGAAAGGACTCAAATGATGGATGAATCTCCCGCGTCGCCCCCGAAAAAGAAATCAGTCGCGTTGTCCGGCGTCGTCGCGGGCAATACCGCGCTCTGCACAGTGGGCCGCACAGGCAACGACCTGCACTATCGCGGCTACGACATCCTCGAAGTGGCCGAGGCCTGCGAGTTCGAGGAAATCTCCCACCTGCTGGTGCACGAACGCTTACCCACGCGCTCCGAGCTCGCCGCGTATCGCGCCAAGCTGATCTCCCTGCGCAGCCTGCCCGACCGCGTTCGCAAGGTGCTCGAGGCGCTGCCGGCGACCTCGCATCCCATGGACGTGATGCGGACCGGCGTGTCCGCACTCGGCTGCGTGGAACCGGAACGCGATCAGTCGCCGGAGCGCGCACGCGACATTGCCGATCGTTTGATCGCGTCGCTCGGCGGCATACTGCTGTACTGGTATCACTTCGCGAACTCGGGCGAACGGATCGATGTCGAATCCGACGACGACTCCGTCGGCGGCCACTTCCTGCACCTGCTGCATGGCAAGCCGCCGCCCGCGTCCTGGGTGCGCGCCATGCACACGTCGCTGGTGCTGTACGCGGAGCACGAGTTCAACGCTTCGACGTTCACCACGCGCGTGATCGCCGGCACCGGCTCGGATCTGTACTCGTGCATTACGGGTGGCATCGGCGCGCTGCGCGGGCCGAAGCACGGCGGCGCCAATGAAGTCGCGCTCGAGATCCAGCAGCGCTACCGCACACCGGACCAAGCCGTGGCCGACATCCGCGCACGCGTCGAACGCAAAGAAGTCGTGATCGGCTTCGGTCATCCCGTGTACACCGTGGCCGATCCGCGCAACCGCGTGATCAAAGACGTCGCAAGACGGCTCTCCACCGAGTCCGGCGATCTCACGGGCTTCGCGATCGCGGATGCGATCGAGGCGGAGATGGCGCGTCTGAAAAAGATGTTCGCGAACCTCGACTGGTTCTCCGCCGTCGCCTACCACGACATGGGCGTGCCGACAGCGATGTTCACGCCGCTGTTCGTGATCGCACGTACTACGGGCTGGGCGGCGCACGTGATCGAGCAACGCGCCGACGGCAAGATCATCCGCCCGAGCGCGAACTACGTGGGGCCCGAAAACCGCGCGTTCGTGCCGCTCGCCGAACGCGGCTAACCTCGTGGCCGGCGCACCCCGACTCCCCACCTGGTTCCTATCGCACGGCGGCGGCCCTTGGCCGTGGATGGACGAGATGCGCCCGATGATGGCCGGGCTCGAGCACTCGCTGCGCGAGCTGCCGGCCACGTTGCCGCAGCGGCCGCGCGCCGTGCTGATGATTTCAGGGCACTGGGAGAGCCCCGCATTCGCGGTCATGAGCCATGCGCAACCGCCGATGCTGTACGACTACTACGGCTTTCCTGCCGAGACATACCGCGTGCGCTACCCGGCGCCCGGTTCACCGGAGCTCGCCGCCGAGGTGCGCGAGCTGATCGCCATGGCCGATATGCCGGTCACGCTCGATTCGGCACGCGGCTTCGACCACGGCGCGTTCGTGCCAATGGCGTTGCTATGGCCCGAAGCCGACATGCCGCTCGTGCAGCTGTCGCTGCGCGCAGATTTCGATCCGGCCGTGCATCTGATGCTTGGCCGCGCACTCGCGCCGCTGCGCGACTCCGGCGTGCTGATCGTCGGTAGCGGCCTGAGCTGGCACAACCTGCGAATGATGGGTCCCGAGGCGCGCGAGCCGTCGCAAGCATTCGACGACTGGCTGCAACAGACCCTGACCGCAAGCTCACCCGCGGAGCGCGAAGCGCGACTCCTCCGGTGGCCTGAAGCTCCCGCCGCGCGCCTCGCGCATCCGCGCGAGGATCACCTGCTGCCGTTGCTGGTGGCGGTCGGTGCCGCGCACGACGATGCGGGCGACTGCCCGTATCGCGAAGCCGAAGTATTCGGCGGCGTCACGGTCTCGAGCTTCCGCTTCGGCGCGACCTGACGCTACCGACACACGGTCAGCGCACCGAGCGGCTCAGCGCTAATGCTTGTGAGCTGCAGCCGAGTGTTCTGCGATGACTTGGCGCAGGAACGCGGCGGTCTCCTTCGGCTGCGCACCATCGTCGAACAGGCCGATCATCTCGGCGATCGGATCTAATTTTCGCGGCTGCATTTTTTCGACAACTTGCAACGCGGTGAGGCCTTTCGCGTCGCGCACATCAACCTGCGCGCCGCCGGCGACGAGCTGGCGTATCGGTTCCAAGCGCCCGCCGTAGGCGGCGATGTGCAGCGCGGTGTCGCCATGCGAGCTCTTCGCATTGGGGTTGGCGCCGGCCTTCAACAACAAGGCGACGGCGTCGGCCGGGTTGCGGTCGCCCGGCTCACGAAAGATACCGATCGTGCCCTCGCGAATGTCGCCGGGGCCTCCCGCCATCAACTGGCCTTTGCCGCCGTTGACGGCGACCATCAGCGGCGTCAAACCCGTGTTGTCGCCAAACGGCATCGCGGGCATGCCTTCCACGGGCTTTGGAGCCCACTCGAGATCGGCGCCGCGCGCGATCATCAGCTTCATCGACTCGACATCGGCAGCGACCGCCGCACGGAAGAATGGCGTGCCAGAGCCCTTGTCATCGCAACACATGGAGCTCGAGTGCATCTGGCCGGTGAAGGGCTTGTTGGGATCGGCCCCCGCCTCCAACAATCGCCCGACCAAGTCGAGGGCTGTGAGCTTGTTCGGATGCTGGGCGCGCAGGCGGGAGCCGTCGCGCGCTCGCCAATCGGTCGGCGCATCGCGCATCGTGATCGCATAGTAGAGAGAGCCGTCGTTCGCGTCGGCGCCGAGCGCGAGCAGTGCTGCGGCCATGTCGAAGCGACTGTTCACGATCGCCAACATCATGGGGGTCGCGCCGTCGCCATTGGTGAGCTTGATGTCCGCGCCGCCGTCGATGAGACGCCGCACCATCGCGTCGTTACCGTTACGCGCCGCCCACATCACTGCCGTGAACCCGCCGCTCGGGAAATCAGTTCGCATACTACGTTTCGTGAGCTCGGAGACGCGCGCCTTCAAATTCGGATCTGCATGAGCCTTCAGCAGCAAATCGACGGCGGCCGCGTGGCCTTCGGCAGTCGCCCACATCAGCGCGGTTTCCTGCTGCAGACCGTCGACCGCGTTCACGTCGGCCCCAGCGTCGAGGAGAAGGCGTAGGGAGTCCACGTCTCCCGTGCGCGCGGCCGCCATGAGCGGCGTCTCGCCGTCGCGCTCGGCACCGCTCGGAGTCGCGCCGGCGGCCAACAGAACGCGGATCGTGGCAGCATCACCGTAACGGCTCGCCTGCAGCAGTGGGGTGACCCCGAACTGATTGGCCGAGTTCGGGTCGGCGCCCGCCTTCAGCAACGCGGCAATCATTTCCGGAGAGGAGTGGTATGCCGCCCAGAGCAACGCCGACGTACCATCGCTCTCGGGGACGTTCACGTCAGCACCGGCTGCGAGTTGGGCGCGAACCGCGCGCAGATCTGCGCCGCGTGCGGCCGTCGCTACGCTCGTGACGGCAGCTTGCGACGCACCGAGACTCGACAGCAGACCGAGGAACACCGCCGCGCGCACGTGCGGTCGAACGGATCTAGAATTCAAGGCGCCCATATCAGTACTCTCCTCGGTTGAGCGGGACCGCTTCGCGATATCAGCCAGTGCATTCTAGGCCTCAACTACAGGTAAACGCGACCTGTCACACGCTCGAGCGGCCCGCCAAGGTTGACGCCGGCCACTTCGGCCGGGGTCGCGATCAGGTTCGCCACTATCGGGTGACATCTTTATGTCACGTGGTCCGGATAGGTAGGCGGGCGATCGAAGATCGTCCGCTACCCACGTTGCAGTAGACTCGCCCACCATTATGAAGCGCATCCTCGTCACCCTAAAACGCGTCGTCGACTACAACGTCCGGATTCGCGTGAAACCGGACGGCACCGGGGTCGCTACCGAAGGCGTGAAGCTGTCGATCAACCCGTTCGATGAGATTGCCGTAGAGGAAGCGCTGCGGATCCGCGAGCGCGGCCAGGCAGACGAGGTGGTGGTCGCCACGATCGGCCCGCGAGACTGCCAGCAACAGCTGCGGACAGCGCTGGCGCTCGGCGCGAATCGCGCCCTGCACGTCGTGACCGACGAAGCGCTCGAGCCGCTCTATGTCGCGCGTTTGCTGCACGAACTCGTGCAGCGGGAGACGCCGACGCTCGTGGTGCTCGGCAAGCAGGCCATCGACGACGACAACGGCCAGACCGGCCAGATGCTCGCGGCGCTATGGGGGCGGCCGCAGGCGACGTATGCGTCGAAGCTCGAGATCGGCGACACGAGCGCACGCGTCACGCGCGAAGTCGACGCGGGGCTCGAGATCATCGACGTGGACCTGCCGGCCGTCGTGACAACGGACCTGCGCCTGAACCAACCTCGCTACGTAAAGCTGCCCGATATTCTGAAAGCCAAGACCAAACCGCTTGTGTCGCTGACGCCGGCCGAGCTCGGCGTTGCGCTGCAGCCGATGCTGCGCGTCGTGAAGGTCGAGCCGCCGCCACAGCGCCATAAAGGCATCGTAGTGAAAAGCGCCGCGGAGCTCGTGGCCGCGCTGAAAGCCAAGGGGTTGCTGTGACGAACGTACTCGTGGTCGCCGAGCACGACGGCCGCACTGTTTCGTCCGCCACGGCGCGCGCGGCGCGCTGCGCTGCCGCCATTCCCCACGCCGAGATCGCGGTCGTCGTGTTCGCGGCAGACGGCGCCGAGCTCGCGGAACAGATCGCCGCGCTCGATGGCGTGCGGCGCGTGTTACTCGTCCACGACGCGGCGCACGCGCATCCGCTCGCTGCGCTCATCGCGCCGCAACTCGCGGAGCTCGCCGCCGGCTACACGCACGTGCTCGCACCGGCCACGACGTTCGGCAAGGATCTGCTGCCGCGCGTCGCGGCGCTGCTCGGCACGGCGCAGGTCAGCGACGTCATGGCGGTCGAAACGGCCACACGCTTTCGCCGCCCGATCTACGCCGGCAACGCCGTTGCCACCGTGGAAGTGGACACGCTACCCGTGGTGGCCACCGTACGCATCGCTTCGTTCGCGGCCGTGTCCGCGGGCTCATCGCGCGCGTCGATTGAACGCGTGACACCCGCGGCTGCACTGCCAACCCATACCCGCTTCGTGTCGCAGACCGTGGCGGCCGGCGACCGACCGGATCTCCAGTCGGCACGCCGCGTGGTGTCAGGCGGCCGCGGGCTCGGCAGCGCGGAAAACTTCAAGCGCATCGACGAGCTCGCCGCCCTGCTCGGCGCAGCCGTCGGTGCTTCGCGCGCCGCAGTGGATTCCGGCTTCGCCCCGAACGAGCTACAGGTCGGACAGACCGGCAAGATCATTGCGCCGGAGCTTTACATAGCCGTCGGTATTTCGGGTGCGATCCAGCACCTCACGGGCATCAAGGACGCACGCACGATCGTCGCAATCAACAAAGACGCGGAAGCGCCGATCTTCGAGGTGGCGGACATTGGCCTCGTCGGCGATCTGTTTGCGATTTTGCCGGACCTGAAGGAACGCCTCGCCGAGGCGTTGCGCTAAAGCTCAGCCCTTCGAGCGGCGCACGGGTTACCGTTCGGCGAAACGGCGCGGTACTATCAATGTGCGCAACGCGCCAGGAGAAAACCCATGAGAACCCCGCCCGGAGTCAGCGCCGCCGACTTCGAAAAAGCGCTCAAGCAATTCTCCGATGCCGTCGGGGCGCAATGGGTATTCACGAGCGACGACGACGTGAACACCTACCGCGACGCGTACTCGCCTTTCTGGGGCGAAAAGGGCGAGCGCATCGCTTCCGCCGCCGTGGCACCGGAAACAGTCGAGCAAGTTCAGAAGATCGTGCGCGTCGCGAACCAATACTCGGTTCCGCTGTACACGATCTCCACCGGCCGTAACCTCGCCTATGGCGGCTCAGCACCCGTGCACTCCGGCAGCGTCGTGCTCGACTTGAAGCGCATGAACAAGATTCTCGATCTGAATGAAGATCAGGCGTACGCGCTCGTCGAGCCCGGCGTCAGCTACTTCGATCTGTATCGCAACATTCGCGACCGCAAGTTGAAGCTGTGGATCGACTGCCCCGACCCGGGCTGGGGCAGCCTGATCGGCAATGCACTCGACCACGGCGCCGGGCGCACGCCGTTGCCCTACCGCGACCATTTCGGCGCCCATTGCGGCATGGAGGTCGTGCTCGGTAACGGCGACGTGGTGCGCACCGGCATGGGCGCGCTGCCGGAATCGAAAGCGTGGCAGCACTTCCAATACGGCGCCGGCCCATCGGCCGACGGGCTATTCGCACAATCGAACTTAGGAATAGTCACGAAGATGGGCTTCTGGCTGTTGCCGGAACCCGAAGCGACGATGACGGGCCAGATCAGCGTGCCGAAGCACGACGACATCATTCAGCTCGTGCGCATCTTGGGGAGGCTCGCGTTCCAGGGCGTGGTGAACTGCGTGTTCTCGCTGCCGAGCCCGGTGTTCGGCGGCCCGCTCGACGCGGAAAAATCCGCGCTGCTCGATCGCCCCGGAGGTGGTTCCGCGGCCGAGTGGGATCGCTACGCGGCGTCGAAGAACCGGCCGTTCTGGACGAGCGATCTGCGCTTCTACGGCCCGCTGAAAGTCATCCAGGCGCAGTGGGAGCACGTGAAGGAGCAACTCGCGGCGATCAACGGCGCGAAGTTCAACGACGGCGCCGTCATGCACTTCCCGCTGACCGACGAGCAAGTCACCAAGCTCAACGATCCCACGGCGCTCGGCGTACCGAGCCTGAACGTGTTCTCGACGCTGGCCGGCACGTCAGGCCATCTCGACGCGTCGCCGATGCTGCCCTATTCCGGCGAGACACTGCTGCAGGCGCACAAGGTGTTCCTGAAGCTGTTTCGCGACGCCGGGATTCCGCTGACGCTCGGCTTCGCCATGAGCTACCACTGGCGCGCGTTCATCATGTTCCAGGGCATCAACCTGTCGCGCGACCCCGCGGAGAACGCGAAAGCGCGAGGACTGTACGAGCAGATCATAAAAGTGGCGTCCGATCACGGCTGGGGCATCTACCGCGCCCATGCCGCGTTCATGGACGCGGTCATGGATCGCTATTCGTTCAATGATCATGCGTTGATGCGCATGAACGAAACGTTGAAGGACGCACTCGATCCGAACGGCATTCTCTCCGCCGGGCGCTACGGCATCTGGCCGAAACAACTGCGAAAGGGGCGCGCATGAGCAACGCACGCTGGTCATCGGCTATCGCGATCGTCGGCCTCGCGAGCCTCGTCGGCATCGGAGTGGCCCACGCCGATCCCGTGACCTCGAAAGAGACGGCGTGGGCACCACTGACGAAAGTCGCAGCGCAGACACCGACGGACGCCCGCGAGCGGCGCGGCCAGGAAGTGTTCGCGCAACGTTGCGCCGCGTGTCATGGGCCTATCCTGAAAGACATGATCGGCCCGCCATACATGCCGCAGATGGCCGGCACGCAGGCGCTCGGTGCGCGCTACAAAGACGCGAAGCCCGCGGAGCTCGAGCAGCGCACCGATCTCACGCCCGCGTTCGTCGCCGCCATCGTGCGCGGCGGTTTGAACTCGATGCCGTTCTATCGCCCGACCGAACTCAGCAACGACGACCTGACGGCGCTCGGCGCCTATCTCGCGCGCAAGCACTGACGGGCTCGCGTAGACTTGCGCGGCGCCGCCGTTTGCGCGCGGCCCATACGACATCATTCTTCGGAGAACGTTACACCCATGAGCAAACACAGCATCGTCGGTCTCTTCAGCGCCGCGTTGGCGTTCGGCGCTCCGTTCGCGCACGCGCAACTCGGCGCGCAGCCCGCCAAGCTCGACGTCATAAAAGTGCGCGACGACATTTACGTCATCAGCAACGTCGCCGTGCCGGGGCTCACCACCGCACTGATCACGAACGAGGGTGTTCTGCTCGTCGACGACAAGTTCGAAGCCGATCACGACAACATCATGAAGGCGTTGAAGACGGTGACGAACCAGCCCGTCAAGTACGTGATCAACACGCACTATCACGCCGATCACAGCGGCGGCAACGCGAAACTGCAGGCGGAAGGCACGCTCGCCGTGGCCTCGGACAACGCGCGTGCGCGCATGGTTGCCACGAACCAACCCGGCCAGCCGAACATCACGTTCAGCGATCGCTCGACGATCCACCTGGGTGGCAAGACGGTGGAGATTTACGGCGTCGGCGCCCGCGCACACACGAACGGCGATGTGGTGGTGCTGTTCCCCCAGCAGCGCGTGCTGTCCTCCGGTGACATCTTCGCCAACGGCCCCGGCACCTCGGCCGAGCTCGTCGACTATCCGGGCGGCGGCAGCGCGAAGGAATGGCCGAAGGCCGTCGATGCGGCGCTCAAGCTCGACTTCGACACGGTGATCCCGGGCCACGGGCTCGTGTCCACGAAGAAGGACCTCCAGGACTACCGCGTACGCACGCAGAGCTTCAGCGACACGCTGAGCCAGCTCGTGAAGCAGGGCAAAACGAAGGCGGACATCGAGAAGGTCGTGCGCGGCCAGTTCGCGTGGGAAGACTTCCACGTGCAGATGGCGCTCGACGGACTCATCAACGAATTCAAGTAAGCGCCGACGGCACACAGCACTCGCTCGGCATGCAGTCCTATTGGATCGTGCCCACGGCCGCCGGCGTCGCGCTCGAGCGGCGCGACGTTCCGCGGCCGGAACCGAAAGAGGGCCAGCTGCTCGTCCGCGTCCACGCCTCGTCCTTCAACCGCGGCGAGATGATCGTCGGCCGCGGCACCCACGCACCCGCGGCCAAGACGGCCGGCGGCGACTGCGCGGGCGAGATCGCCGCCGTTGGCCCCGGCGTCACGGGGTTCACAGTCGGTGAGCGCGTGATGGGCCGCTGCACAGGCGGCTTCGCCGACTACGCGACGATGGATGCTCGCGAGGCGCTGCGAGTTCCAGCGCGGCTCTCGTGGGAACAGGCCGCCGCGATTCCGCTTTCGTTCATGGTCGTGCACGACATGCTCGTGACGCACGGCCATCTCAAGTCCGGCGAATGGCTGCTGGTCACCGGCGTGTCGTCCGGCGTGGGTGTTGCCGCGCTGCAGATCGCAAAGCTGTTCGGGGCGAAGGTCATCGGCACATCGGGATCTGCGGAGAAGCTTTCGAGGCTCGAGCAGCTGGGCCTCGATGCCGGCGTCAGGACGCGCGGCGCAGGGTTTTACGAGCGGGCCTGGGAGGCGACCGGCGGCAAGGGCGTGAACCTGGTCGTGAACAACGTCGGCGGCACGGTCTTCGCCGAGTGCGTCCGCTGCCTCGCGTACGAAGGGCGCCTCGCGACCGTCGGCTACCTCGACCAGACGCTCACGGCAGAGATCGATCTCGCGGCTTTGCACGCGAAGCGCCTGCAGCTCTTCGGTGTCAGCAACAAGCTGCGCTCGCCCGCGCAGAGAGCGGAGTCGGTGCGCGGCTTGGAGCGTGATTTCCTGCCCTACTTCGCCGATGGACGGCTCGAGCCCGCGGTCGACCGCGTGTTTGCGTTCGGCGAGATTCCTGCTGCGCTCGCCTACTTCGAATCGAACGCGATGATCGGCAAGGTGGTCGTGCGGATGTAACGTGAGTCGCCGCAGTTGTGAGCCATCGGCTCCACGCGAATCATCTGCGGGACTTTTCTGCGGAAAGCGGACGTCAACGCTTGGATAGGTAGCCGCTTCCGGCCCGGCTGCGGTCGTTCGCGTTGTCCGACTTGTCGACCTATTAATCAGGGGGCTGGACGGGCTAGGAGCTGCTTTCTTGCGAGCAACCTTTCGAGTGACATGAGCCAGCTCTCGTAGTAACCGCGCTCAGGATTCTGAGGATCGCCGCGCTCCGCCTCGCCAACTGACTCGATCAGTTGCTGCTGAAACTCACTCCAGTCGAACATACCCTGCTCTGCCAGGCAGACAGCTATCGCGAACGCCCGACGCTCCCAATCGTTCCCGAACACCAATTCGCCGCTCTTGCGCGGAAGAGACGGCCGCCCGCTCATTTCCGCGATGTCGGGGCGAGCCCGTCGTTCTTCACTCATCGCACCGCCACCGTCGTCACACCAATCATCGAATCCCGATCGATCAATTTGGCAAGCTCGTCCTCGCTTAGGCGCTCTGTGCCTGATGGGCGCTCCGGGAGAACCAGATAACGGACCTCAGCGCTGCTGTCCCACACGCGGACTTCCACGTCGTCATGGACTGCAGTACCAAACTCAGCCAATACACTGCGAGGGTCGATCACCACTCGCGATCGATAGGCCGGGTCCTTGTACCAAGCAGGTGGAAGTCCGAGGACGGGCCAGGGATAACACGAGCACAACGTGCAGACGACCACATTGTGAACACGTGGCGTGTTTTCTACGACGACCATGTGTTCTCCCTGCAAACCTCCGAACCCAAGCTCCGCGATGGCCGCCGTCGCATCCTCGAGCAAGCGTCCTTTGAAATCCGGATCAACCCAGGCACGGGCGACGACCTTGGCACCATTCATCGGGCCGAGGTCGTGCTCGTATATATCAACGATCCTGTCCAGCGCATCTTTGGCCACCAATCCTTTCTCGATCAGCAACGATTCGATCTTCTCGACACGTGCGGCCAACTCTTTGTTGCGAGCCTCCGTGCGGTCGCTGCGGTGGTACGGGCTCGGTGGTGAATCGTGCTGATGGCGATGGTCGCTCATGATCGCGTAGCCTCCGTTTTCTCCGGCTCCAGGTAGTCTTCCCACAAATCGATGTGGACGCAGTCTCGCCGATCGACGTTATCACCCCACAATTCTCTCGCCTCAAATCTGATCGTATACAGAGGCTGCGGACTTTCTCCCCGATCGTGCGCGGCAGTGTCCGGAAAGACGTGTGAGCCATGGTGTGCTGTGACGACGCCCACTTTGCCCTTGACGCATCTTGCAAGCCTACTGTGCCCCGTGGTCTCGATATTGCGTGCGCGTACTTTGTCGCCGGGTTTGAAGATGGGCTCGCTTCTGCCTCCGTCGCGAGTTGCCGGCATGCCCCCACGCACCAGACCCTCAGCCATTTCGGCATTCGGCGGCGGATGCGGTGTTGGCTTGATGCTGACGATATGCCCAGTCTCGATCTCCTCGTCCGTCAGGTAACCGAGATCCTTCGCCACCCTCAGTAGCCCATCAAGCCAGTGCTCGTAGTACGTGGTCGTCAGGTAATCGACCGGATCCATGCGCTCGATTGCGTGTCGGAGACGGTCCACCGGTCCGAGAAACGCAAGAGCCACAAAATTCATCGCGAAAACGCGTCGCTCCCAATCCGTGTGGAATATCGGCTCGTCGTTCTCTCGGTGGACCGGCCCGAAACAGGTCATACCGCCTAAGTCGTGGATACCGTTCATTAGCTCCCACTCGAAACGATGGAATGACCGGAGCGCGTCGATAGGTCGTCTTAGCGACTCTACTCGCGAAGGGCCGCTTCCGCGGAAGCAGAGACTTCAAACGCCCACGCCCTTCAGCGGCCCTCGCTCAGAAGAAGACACACGCGACGGTGCAATTGAGACACAAATCGCAGAAAGGGACACAAGAGCGGCTTAGTTTGCGGATAGCAATCGAAAAACGCCGTTCTCTAGCTGGCAGACAGGAGACTCCGATGCGACCAACGCCAGACTGGTGGCCCCGTTGCGCCTTCATTCGCGACTACTTTTTTGGTGGGGAGCAGAAGGTAGCCCAGCAGCTCGCGGAATATCTCGCAAGATACTATGTCGGCGAAGGCATTTCTGAGCTGAGACCGAATACGGATGTATCGGCACTCGTAGGAGACTCGATTCGGAAACACATAAACGTGGATGACTTTACGATGGATCGCGGCGACGACTTGTTCGCGGAAGTCGATTTGAAAGAGTCCATCACGTTTAGCGCCCTTGTGAGTCTCGTTCGTTCGCAGCGAGGATTGTCGGCCTATTGAACTGCGATCTCGCGGCTGGCTCACGCGGCTTGAATGTCCGCCGATGGGTCATCCTCTGCCGGCACATTCTTACCCCTTCGACGAAAGCTCATTCGGACGACCGCAGCGGGTCGATAGATCGCCTTGGCGATTCTACCCGCGAACGACCGCTTTCGCGGTAGCCGAGACGTTCATGCGCGCATGCGGAATGCCGGCGCTCGGCCAGGAGCAGACGTCCATCACGTCGCAAACACCGGCGCCCCTCCGCGTCACGAACTCGCGCGGCGCACCCAACCGGCCGCCGCGTTCATTTCAGGTTGAACTTCTGCGCCGCCAGCCTCACCCTCCGCGATCTTGGTGCGCGGCGCGTTCGTGTAAGCGGCCACAATCATTGGCTGGCCCTGAGGAGGCCACGCAACGCCGATGTCGTTGACGGCACCGTTCGCGCTGGTACCAGGTTTGTCAGCCACTCGCCACGAGGCAGGTAACCCAGCACGTACGCGCGACCTGCCGTTCTGCTCGTTCAGCATCCACTCCGTCAAACGGCCGCGAGACGCGTCGCCCAGCACATTTCCGAGCAAGAGCGTCCGCAAAGTGTCCAGCATCGCGTCTGGCGTCGTGGTGTCGCGGACGTCACCCTCGACGTTCGAGTTTAGCTCCATTTCATGGCCGTCCAGCCGCGTGACCTGGTCACCCAAACTGCGCAAGAACTTCGTCATCACCGCTGGCCCGCCGATCAGATCCAACAGCGCGTTCTCTGCCGTGTTGTCGCTCACGGTGATCACGCCCTCGCAAGCCTCGATCACGCTAATGCGGCCGTCCGGATGCTGCGCCGACGCACGGGCCGCGCCAAGAAGGTTCACCGGATCGAGGTCAACATTTGATTGGGCAGCACATCTCTGCGGTCGATGCGCGCCAGCACGGCGGCCGCCAGTGCCACCTTGAACGTAGAGCACATCGCGAAGCGCTCGTCGGCACGCCAACGAATGCGCTGTCCGCTGTGCGTATCGAGCGCGCTGAAGCCTATGCGCCCCGCCAATCGGCTCTCGATTGCCGCGAAGACGTCGTCTGCCTGAGCGTATGCGTAGCCGGCCGCGAGAACGGCGCCCCCGACCAGAAAGCCACGTCGCGTAATGACGTCCATTAAGCTGTGGATCCTCCAGGGCCGTCGCCGAAAAAGCTCAAGCAGCGAAGTTACCACGAACCTTAAGGAACAGCCGCTTTCTCCGCGGCCGCAATATTCAAACGCTCACGCTCGAGGGCGCAGACCGGCCACTAGCGGACGTTCGGCTGCGTAGCCCGCGCTTACCCGGCTTTTCAGACAAACAGGTCGACCACTATTGTGAAAATCCCGAATTGTGCGACGAGCCAGAAGATTGGCCGCACGCCTGGGGGAGCGAACGCGTAGGCGGGAACGTAAAGGATCCGGGCCGCGACGAATACCCAAGCCCCAATTATCGTCAGCGAGCCGGCAACATGAGCTGCGTGCACCAAGAATAAGGCGGCGACGAACTGTGGAAATATCTCGAGCAGGTTGCGGTGCGCCCGAACAAAGCGCCCGCTGACACCTGTAACCTCGCGCGGTTCGTCGCGAGGCCCTGCGACCCAAGCGCCCCCTAGCTGACGGAGTGTCAGCACACTGGATAGCGTGAGCTGAATGACTGCCAGCAACATGGCCGCGGCCAGCGCCCACAGATCAGCTGTCATGACGTTCTAGCGTGGCGCATACGATCTTTGTGTTCCTAACGGGTCGATAGGTCGCCTTGGCGATTCTACCCGCGAAGGACCGCTTCCGCGGAAGCAGAAGCAGAGACCTTCAAACGCGCACGTACAACAGCGGCAACCGCCCAACAGCGGACGTACGACGCAACCGGGCTCGTTCACATCCTCATCGTTCCGAACTAAATCGTTTGACTCGGGATCACAGTCGCTTGTTAGGCGGCGGACGTCATTTACGCATCAGGCGCAAGCATGTGCTCCGACAGGAGGTCTACCTTGGGCATGCCGATAATATAGGTGGCGCCGCTCGGAGCCTTGGCCGAATGCACCGTGAACGCAGGAAGGTCCAGCTTGTCTCCGGGGTTTAGGCGATAAGTGTTGGCGCCAACCCCCAACTCCATGAAGCCCTCAACTAGGTAGAGAGTCTGATCCGCATCATGCTTATGCGTTTCATAGACCTCTCCTGGAGCATCTCGCCACGAGATCGGCCACCAACCAGCGTCCGATATTTCTCGGATAGCTTCACGTTTGTCTTTGAAGTGGCTAGTCGTGACCTTCAGTTCCATGTGTTCTACCTCAGCTGACCAATGACGTTTGAGCCTAGCGCGCTAGCCGCCTAACTTTGAAATATACGACAGAAGTGCGGGCCTCGGAACGCAAGGTAGTCGCCTCGCAAAACCGCGCCACAGCTTGATTCGGGTATCGCATACGCTCGTATATTGCAGAGAGCAAACCGGACACCCCGCGTAGCCGCTTCGGGTCCAGGCTGTGTGAAAACCCTGTCTGCTGCGTAGAATAAATCTT
>JBDTOT010000015.1:0-99668 GCA_039933105.1 Gammaproteobacteria bacterium
GCAAGTACGTCCCTGTAGGCTGCGTCAGCGCCGTCCATGGCGCTGACGCTGCCGACGCACCCATCTGCGGGCCACGACCAAGCCACCACCGGGGCGCGAGCGTTGTGTGCTGCGCCTCTTTTTTCCTCAGCGGTGACGAAGCCGCAGTTGCGGTGATCGTGCGGCCGCGAGCGCGTGCGATGCGGCGTGGGCTGCGAGCGGTCGTGCGTGTGACGGGTGGTCTCGCGAGACACGCCGGAAATCGCATCCCTGCGGCTCGTCCGCGCACGTCCCTGTGCGCGGACGGTCTCGCGAGACCACCCGTCACACGCACGACCGCTCGCAGCTAGGCGATGTGCCAGTGAGGTGACGAAGAATAGGCCGCTACGCGGCGAGGAACTTGCGCGCTCGGCCGAGTGCCATCAGCGGGAAGTAGTGGCGGTACAGGTTGTAGTTGATCATGAAGCCGCGCTGCAGCTCCGTGCCCTGGGCGATGCGCTCGCGCGTCTTCTTGTCGCGGAAGTCCATACGCGCGCCGAAGCCGTATCCTGGAAACCCCGTGCCCGTGTAGTACGGTTCATCCCAAGTGCCGTCGTCGCGCTGAGTGTCGGTCAGGAAACCGATGCCGCGGCGAATCGTGCGCTCGTAGTCGCGACTGCGTGTGGCGACTAGCGCGAGCAACGCCCAACCCGTTTGCGAAGCCGTGCTCGGCCCCTTACCGCGCAAGCTGTCGTCCATGTACGACGCGCATGTCTCGCCCCAGCCGCCATCCGAGTTCTGGTGAGCGACCAGCCAATCAGCTGCGTTGCGCACGTACGACTGCGACATGTCTTCGCCGATCGCGGCGAGAGCCGGTAGCACCGCGGCCGTGCCGTAGACGTGATTCACGCCCCAGCGGCCGAACCAGCTGCCGTCGATCTCCTGCTCGGAGCGCAAGAACTTATAGCCGCGCGCGACGGCCGGGTGCTGGCGGTCGAAACCGAGCAGGCCGAGCGCTT
Organism: Gammaproteobacteria bacterium; assembly: GCA_039933105.1. GTDB lineage: Bacteria > Pseudomonadota > Gammaproteobacteria > Steroidobacterales > Rariloculaceae > FEN-1219. The sequence continues at coordinate 978 of JBDTOT010000015.1, forward strand.
CGAGCACGTGTGCGGTCACGTCGGCGGAGGGGGGATCGAGCGCCTCACCGAAATCGCAAAACGGAATCTTCGTCAGAATTCGGTGGTCGTTGTCTTTGTCGAATGCGGCCCAACCGCCGTTGCTCGACTGCATTGCGAGTGTCCAGCCTAGCGCGCGATCGATCACGGCTCGGATTCGCGGCTCGTCGAGCAGCGTGCGCGGCAGGCGCGCGAGCACGATCAGTGCCACGGCGGTATCGTCGATGTCCGGGTAGTTCAGATTCGCCCGCTCGAATGCCCAGCCGCTCGGCTCTACACCTTTGACCTTTTTCGACCAGTCGCCGTGGTAACGGACCTCATTCTTGAGAACCCATTCGAGCGCCACCTGCATGTTCGGCGTGAGTTCGCGATCGCAGTCCTGCATCGCGAGCAACACCAGCAACGTATCCCACACCGGGGACTCGCTGGCTTGGATGTGCAACGTGCCGCCGCGCTCGTACGACCAATGAGTGTCGAGCGCCGCGAGCCCCTTCGAGACGACCGGATGCTGGAGCGTATAGCCCTCGACGTTCAGCGCCATGAGGCTGTAGATCCATGGCGGCTGGATTCCGCCCCAGGCGCCGTCCGCGTCTTGGTGGCGCACGATCCACCCCAGGCACGCGTTGATCGCCATCTCGCGCCCCGGCGTGAATCCCAGCTTCTGATAGAAGTGCAGGAACCGATCCGAGACGAGGAACAGCCGGCGCCACGACAGCCACGAGTTGCGTCGCGGCAAACTGTAGTCCATGCGCTCGCGGCCATCGGGGAAGAGCTCGTCGAGTTTCCGGTCAGGTGGCAGCGGTCGCACCGCGCGGCGCGCGGACAATACGGCGAGCGGCAGCAGAGTCGCACGCGCCCAGCTCGCGAAGTTGTAGATGTTGAAGTACCACGGCGGGTTCGCGATGACCTCAGGGGGCAGGTTCGGCGTCGTGCTCCATGGCCACTCGCCGAGTAGCGCGAGCCAGTACCGCGTGAACACGCGAATCCCGCGCAGGCCGCCGTGCTCGAAAATCCAGCGGCGGGCGCGCGCGAGGGGCTCGTCGTCGGGCTGCATGCCGACGCTGCGCAGCGCCGCATAGCACTCGACGGTGCTGTTGATGTCGCCCTGCGGCGCCTGATAGTAACTTTCCCACGAGCCGTCGGGCCTTTGTGCCCGCAGCAGAGTGGCCACGATGTCCTGCTGGCGCGGGTGGGGGTACCCCAAGAAGTGCATCGCGAGCAGCCACTCGGCTTCCATCGAGTAGTTGGACTCGAGCATTCCGACCCAGAACCCGTCGGGCAGCTGCTCGCGATCGAGCCACGCGATGGCCTTGGCAATCGAGGCGTCGATCTGTTGTGCAGGTTGCTCGAGGGCGCGGGGAGCTGAAACGGCCATACCCGGGGGTGGAGAAAGTGACCGGGCCATTATCGCACAGGCCCGCCGGAGGGTCGTTTCTACCCGGCGGCTTGCGGCTCGACAGCGAATCGCAGAGCATCCCAAATCACCCTTTACCGAGATTTCGATGCTGTTACTGCGTGCCGCTGTGCTGTGCGTCGCGACCACGATTCTGGCCGGTTGCGCCGTGCTGACGGCCGATGGCGAACGGCTCGGGCTAACCTCGCCTGAGTTCCGCGCCTACGTCGAACGAGTGTTTAGGGAGCAGAACCGAGTGGCCGACCAATTCGCGTTCGCGCTCGAGGCTGTGCGCGATGCGCCGTCCGCCGTCACCGCCGCCGAGCAGTCGTTGCTCGACGCGTGCGCCGCTTTGAACGAACTCGCCACGGCGCGCCGCGACGAGCGGCAGTTGAGCTTGTCGCAGCGGTCCACGGCGGCGCGCAGTGCGCCTGGGTGTGAGCGAACGGTGCGCGCGAGTGTGGCAACGCTCGATGCGTGGCAGGCGACTCGACCTTAGGGCGGTAACAGCCGACCCACGGCGACGAGGTGCTGCCGATAGTAAGCAGAGTCGAGGTTCGCGACCGCGACGTGCTGGCCGCTGGCCGGCGCATGCACGAACCAACCGCCGCCCAAATAAATGCCGACGTGCGACAACTTCGCTTCGTCTTGGAAGAACATCAGATCGCCGGCGCCAGCGCTACTGAGCGCGATCTTGCGCGAGGCGCGGAACAGTTCCTGCGAGGTACGCGGCACTCGGTAGCCGGCTTTGCCGTACGTATAGAACACGAGACCGCTGCAGTCGAAGCCTTCGTCCGGTTTTGCGCCGCCGTAGCGGTACTGCGCGCCGACGAGGTTGCGTGCGAGCTCCGCGATTGCACTACCGACGTACGTTTCGGCCGAGCGCGGTTCGACGATGGCCCGCGCAGGGGCCACTGCGAGGGCAGGTGTCGGCGTCACGGCGTGTTGCGGCGCGCCGGCACACCCGGTCAGGGCAGCGGCCGTGGCGAGCACAACGATGAGCTTGAGATTTGCGGTCGTGCGGAGCATGGAGACCATCCTCGCGCGTGCTAGCTGAATTCATCCTGAATTCGCGCCGCGTACCCTCGTCTGCGAGCGCGCCGTCGACGGCGCAGCTCAAAAAAAACGGAGTACGTGACGAAGCTAAACGAGCCAGGGCGGAGGAGGCAGTCCCTTCGCCTTCAGGAACTCGGGATTGAACAGCTTCGACTGATAGCGCGACCCGGAGTCGCACAGCACGGTCACGATCGTCTTACCCGGGCCAAGCTGCTGCGCTAAACGGATTGCGCCCGCCACGTTGATGCCGGTGGAGCCGCCGAGCAATAGGCCTTCGTGCTGCAACAGGTCGTAGAGCACCGGCAGCATTTCGCTGTCTGGGATCTGGATGGCGTCGTCGATCTTTGCGCCGTCCAGGTTCCCCGTGATTCGTCCCTGGCCGATGCCTTCGCTGACAGAGCTGCCCGTCGACGCCTTGACCTCGCCGGTCTTGATCCAGTTGTAGACAGCTGCGCCGAGCGGGTCAGCGGCCGCCGTCACCACGCGTGGATTGCGTTGCTTCAAGTAAGCGCTGACGCCGGCGAGCGTGCCGCCGGTACCGACCGCGCAGATGAAGCCGTCGACCTTGCCATCCGTCTGCTCCCAGATCTCGGGACCCGTGCTGGCCGTGTGGCCGTCGCGGTTCGCGTGATTGTCCCACTGGTTCGCGTACAGAACGCCGTGCGGCTCGCTGGCCTTGAGCTCCTCGGCCGTGCGCGCGGCGATATGCACGTAGTTGTTGGGATCCTTGTACGGCACTGCTGGCACTTCGCGCAGCTCGGCGCCGCATAGTCGCAGCATGTCTTTCTTTTCCTGCGACTGCGTGTTCGGCATCAGGATTAGCGTGCGGTAGCCGCGGGAGCGCCCGACGAGGGCCAGGCCTATGCCCGTATTGCCCGCCGTGCCCTCGACAATGAGTCCGCCGGGCTCGAGCACGCCGCGCCGCTCGGCGTCGAGTACCATGAACTTCGCCGCCCGGTCCTTGACTGAGCCGCCGGGATTCAGGAATTCGGCTTTGCCCAGGATGGTGCAGCCGGTCAGCTCCGATGCCCGCTTGAGCTTGATCAGCGGTGTATTGCCGACGGCGTCGACGAAGTCGTTACGGATGTCCATACGTCCCAGCTCAGCGCAACGTCACTTGGCGGCTACGGTGATCGTGATCTTCTCCGAGCGCACCGGGGGCTGATGGGGGATGTGCGCCGCGTCGCCGAGCACGAGCTGCAGCGTGTGCTTGCCGGGCTCGAGCGTGAGCTCGGTTTCGGTCTGGCCGGCGCCGAAGTGCTTGTGCGTGGCGTCGTTCGGAATGGGCAAGTTGTCCGGGGGCAGCTCGGTCACGTCGATCAGCAGGTGATGATGGCCCGTGTTCGCGGCCGTCACGCCGGCGGGTGCCACTCCCATGCCACGCAGGCCGAATCGGACAGTGACAGGAGAGGTCACGGTCGCGCCATTCGCCGGCGCCAGGAAATAGACCATCGCGCCATCGGGCGACGCCGTGCGCGGGAGGGCGGCCGGCGCCGTTTCCTGGGCGGGACCGAAGGCCGGAAGAGCTAATAGAAGGAGGCCGCAGAACGATGTTATCTTGCGCACGGTGGTCGCCCCTGTTGCGATGTGGTTGGTCTTCGAGGTGCGCCGCGAATCTTAACAGGAGCCAGGGGCCGTCAACGCGAACGCGCCGCTGAGCGTTATGCAATATTTTCTGCCGTTGGCCTGCCGCCGTGTTTACAGTGAACTTAGGTGTGGCCCCGCGTTACTAACAAACATCCTGCCGCCATCCGCAACCTGCACTGGGTTGTCGATCGGCAGAGAACTTTCATCGAGGTGACTCATGGGACAAACGCTTGTGCGCGCAGCGCTGCTCGGCGGCTTGTTCGCGGGCATTCTCGCGTGTAGCAGCCAGCAAACGCTCGGCGGGTCTTCCGGTGGCGTGTCCATGCCGTCCGGCTCTTCTGGCGGCTCGTCCGGTTCGTCGGGCGCTTCAGGTGGCGGGTCCTCCGGGGGCGGCTCTTCGGGGGGTGGCACGTCGGCGGGCGGTGGCTCGTCCGGCGGCGGCGCCTCTGCAGGTGGGGGCTCGTCCGGCGGTGGTTCTTCGGGCGGTGGTGCGTCGGGGGGGGGTGGGTCCTCTCGTGGCGGATCCTCCGGCGGCGGGCTGCCCGGATCCTCAGGCGGTGGCCTCGGGTCGTCGGGTGGCGGTTCAGCGGGTGGCGGAGGTTCGTCGGGCGGAGGCCTTGGCTCGTCCGGCGGTTTGCCGGGCTCGAGCGGGGGTGGGCTGCCCGGCTCCAGCGGCGGTGGTGCGGCCGGCGGTGGTTCCTCGGGTGGCGCGTCCGTCGGTTTGCCCGGTGGTGGCTCGATCGGTCTTCCGGGCAACAGTGGCTCCCAAGGGCAGGGCACCGCGGACAGCGGTTCCGGCGCAGGCGGTAGCTCGCGCAGCGGTTCGGGCGCGAGCGGCGCAGGGGGTTCCAGTGCGGGCCAGGGTTCGGCGGCCAGCGGCGGCGCGACAGCAGGCAGCGGCGGAGCGGGCGCCGGGAGCGGTTCAAATGGCACCGGCGGCGCCGCAGGCGGCAGCGGCGGGGCCGGCGGTAGCAGCGCCAGTGCGGGCGGTTCATCCGGGCAAGCGGGTGCCGGCGGCGGTGGCGGCGGGAACGAGCAAGGCGCAGGCGGCGGCGGTGGCGACCCGCGGACGGCCCAAAACGGTGGCGGTGCGGGGGGGCAGGGTACGGGCGCCGGCGGCAAGGGCACGCAAGGCAACGGCAACGGCGACAGTCCGTTTGGCGACGGGAACGGCGGCGACGCGACGGGCCAAGGCGGCGATGAGGAATTCAAACGTTCGCTCGGCGACTTCGACGCCGTCATGAGCTCCGAGCGGGACAAGGTCGCAAAGAACGGCGGCGGTGGCGCTGGGGCGGACGCCGAACTAGGCGGCGCCGGCCAGGGCGGCTCCGCGCAGGGGGGCGCCGCAGGTCAAGGCGGTGGTACCGATGCTTCGGGCAAGGCCGGAGCGGGTAGCGCGGCCGGCGGAGCTGGCGGCAGTGGCACTCCCGGTGGCGCCAGCGGGCAGGCGGGCTCGAGCGCTCCGCCGAGCAACCCGCCGGAATCGGCTGTCGCAGCGGTAAAAGGTTGCGGCGAGCCGGACAAGGTTGCGCGCCAGCTGTGCGAAGCGGCCACGCAGGAGAAGGATCCTTTTCTGCGGGCGGCGTTGTGGGACGAGTACAACCAGTACAAGAAAATTCTGGCGCGGCAGTAGCGTCAGCGTAGGGGGTTCGTCATGGGGCGTATCGGGCTGCTGTTACTCGCCTTCTGGTGGGTGACGGGTTGCAGCACCTCTGAGGTGCTGGTCGCGCACTCGGTAGCGCTCACGAAAGCCACCGCGGATGCACCCGAAGCCGAGCTGCTCGACGTCGGCATCAAGGTCTTCGAGTCCGGCGTGCCCGAAGGCGAAGTCGATAAGGAAGTCATCGAGGCGCTGATCAAGGAAGGCACGTTCGTGCAGATCCGGCGCAGCGAATCGCTCTACATGGCCGTCGTGTTGCGCAACACGTTGCAGAAGTCCGGCAACTGGGGCTCGGTGTGGGTCATGCCGAAGGAAACCACGGTAGCGGATCTCGCGGTGACGGCGAAGATTCTGCATTCCGATGGCGATCAGGTGCGGTTGCACGTCGTCGCCAAAGACGCGACTGGGCGCGTGTGGCTCAGCAAGAACTACGAAATGGCCACGGCCGCCGGCGCATTCAATCGGAAGCGTTATCCGAATCTCGATCCGTATCAGGATGTATTCAACGAGATCGCGAACGACCTTGCTGCGGCGCGCGACAAGCTCACCACGGCCCAGCGTCGCGAACTCCGCGGCGTGTCCGGAATGCGCTATGCCGCGGACGTGAGTCCCGAGGCGTTCAAGGGCTACGTGGTCGACGATGGCAAAGGGCGCTACACGCTGAATCGTTTGCCAGCCACTGACGACCCAATGTACGACCGCACGCAAAGCGTGCGTCAGCGCGAGCGGTTGTTCCTCGATACTCTCGATGAGCACTATGAGAAGTTTTACGCAGACGCCGGGGATTCGTACAACAGCTGGCGCGAGAACTCCCGCGAAGAAGCGATCGAAGTCCACGAGCTCACGAAGCAGGCGCACTGGCGCACGGGTTTGGGCATCGCGACGATCGTCGCGTCTGTGGTGTACGGCCAAAAGAGCGATGGCAGTTTCGCCGACCGCGTCATCCGTGACGCGATGATGTACGTCGGCTTCGACATGATCCGCACGAGTCAGGTGCGCAAGCAGGAGAAGAAGGTTCACACCGACGCGCTCAACGAACTCTCGTCGAGCTTCGAAACCAAGATGAAGCCCATGGTCGTCGAGATCCAAGGCACGCAACATCGACTCACGGGCACGGCGGATGCGCAGTATCAGGAGTGGCGGGAGCTGCTGCAGCAGATCTTTGCAACGGAATCGGGCCTCAAGCCCGAGGACGTCACGATCTATACCGAGACGGAGCCCGAGGCACCCGTCGAGTTGCCGCCGGTGCCGGTGGTGACCCCTGCATCCGCGCCGGAAGGAGATCCCGCCGCGCCCAGCGGCGAAGCCACGACGGAAGGCAGTTCGGATGCAAGCGCGACGGCGGCCGGCGGAGTCTGAACTAGTCGTCACCGACAGCCCTGTCGCGTGTGGCGCCGATGTCGGGGGCTGGCAACTGCGTGAGCGACTCGGACGCGGCGGTAGCGCGTGCGTGTGGCGCGCCGTTGACGGGGAGGGCCGCGTCGCCGCGCTAAAAATTCCAAACACGCACGCGGCCGATTCGCTGCGCTACGAGCACTCGCTGCTAGCGGCACTCCGCCACGCCAATATTGTCGCGACATTCGGCGTCGTGTCTTTCCGCGCACACACTGCGCTCGTGCTCGAATACTTGCCGGGCGGCGACCTAGTGGCGCTGGCAGGCGCCCCGCCGCAACACTGGCTACTCCCGCTGCGCGGTGTTTACGCTGCGCTACGCGAGCTACATGCGCACGGCTATGCGCATTGCGACGTGAAAGCGCGCAACGTGTTGTTCGCCGTGGACGATAGCCCGCGTTTGATCGACTTCGCCGCCGCGAGACCGCTCGACGCGCCACTGCGGCGCGGCATCGCCACCGCTGCATGCACGCCCGCTGGAGCTTCGACCCCCAGCCAGTCTGCCGACTGTTTCGCGTTCGCGGCGCTGGTCTACGAGCTCGCGACCGGGCGTCTGCCTTACGGCCCCACGGGCGCGCGCTGGCAGGGCGAGGTGCCGGGAGCGATTCAGCTCGCAGCACAGTCGCCATTGTTGGGGCTTGCCGCGGACGTGCTGCGCGCCAGCGGCCGCGTTCACGAGGGTCTGTCCGTGTTTGCCGATGACATAGAATCTGCGTTCAAGGCTTGTTGCTGAAGTAACCTCGTGGATCCGACTCTCCCAAAACACGACGAAACGATCGTTCCGGTCCGTCTGCCTCTCGGCGGGGCGAAGCTGATCGCGGCCGCGGGCGGAGCTGGGCAGCGTCCCGCAGCTGCCTCGCGAACCGGTACGTTGATCACCGTCGCTGGCGGGCTCGTGGTGCTCGGCTTGGCGGCAGTCGCATTCGTTTGGTTGCCGCGCCATCTCGCCGACGCCAAGGCGGCGCGAGAGCAGGCGGGTGCGACACCGGTCGCTGCGACTGTCGCGGCGGCGACCGTCGAACCGCTGTCGCCGGAGGAAGCGGAGCGGCTCAGGGCGGAAGGCGAGACTCTCCTCGCAGGTCTGCTCACGCAGCAGCAGCGCCTGAGCGCGCAAAACGTCGAGAGTTGGGGCGGTGATTCGTGGCATCGCTACGAGTCATCGCAGCGCATGGGCGAGGACGCGTTCCTGGCCAAAGACTTTCGCGCTGCCGTCACGAACTACAAGGACGCGAGCGCGCTCGGTGACGAGCTACTCGCGCGTGCCGTGCAAACGGTCGATGGCGCGCTCGCCGCGGCTGCTGCCGCGTTCGCGGCGGGCAACGTCGATCTCGCGCTGCGGCAGTACGACATCGTGCTCGCCATCGACCCCGAGCATGCGGCCGCCAAAGCGGGCCGCGCTCGTGCGGAACGATTGCCGGAAGTGCTCGCGGTTGCGGGGCGCGCCGACGACCAGCGTGCTCACGGTGAGCTGAAGCTGGCGATCGCAAGCTATCGTGAGGCGCTCGCCGTCGATTCGGGGTGGGAGCCGGCGCGTACTGCCATTACCGAGATCACGAAGACGCTCAAGGACAACGAGTTCGAGCAACACATGTCGGCCGGTGCAAGCGCGCTCGCGGTCGAGAAATTCGGCGACGCGGAGCAAGAGTTTCGTGCGGCTCTTGCCGTGCGGCCCGGCGCGCGGGAATCCCAGGAGGGGCTGACGCAGGCGGAGGAAGGCGACAAGCTCGGCAAGATCGCCCTCTCCGAAGCGCGTGCGGCAGCCTTCGAGAAGCGCGAGTTGTGGGACCAGGCAGTCGCCTTGTACCGGCAGGTGCTCAAGACCGACTCGACGTTGGTGTTCGCGCAGAGCGGGTTAGGCCGCGCCACGGCGCGCGCCGGGCTCGATGCCAAGCTCGCGAACTTGATCGAAAACCCAACGCTGCTGTTCGGCGACCAAGCGTTGGCGGCCGCGCGCGAATTACTCGGAGTGGCCGGGGAAATCGATGATCGAGGCCCTAGGATCGAAGGCCAGATCAAGGATCTGAACGTTCTGGTGGCGCTCGCGACGCAGCCCATCCGCATCCGCCTCGAATCCGATCTTCTGACCGACGTCACGTTGTACCGCGTCGGCGCCCTCGGCGCGTTCTCGAGGAAAGATGTCGAGTTGCGGCCCGGCACTTACACTGCGATCGGCAGCCGCGACGGCTACCGCGACGTGCGACGAACCTTCACGATCGTGCCCGGGCGGGAACCGGCTTCGATCAGCGTGGTCTGCAAGGAGCCGATCTGACGATAGGGACGATCATGGGCGATGGCAGAAACGCACGTAACTGGGTCATAGCAGTCGATGAATCGGGTCGACGGCGTGAGTTCGACCAGGCAGAGCTGCCAGTGTCGTTCGGCGGTGTCGGTGCGGACGTAGGCTTCCCCGGCGTGCCCGGCACGCTGCAAATCGGCAAGCTCGGCGAAGTGTTCTTCGTGCAGGCCGGCAGAGGCACGCGCAATGTGCGCGTGAACGGTCAAACCGTCGCAGGCTCCGGCGAGTTGCGCGACAGCGACGTCGTCGCCATCGATCGCGTGCGGCTCGAGTGCCGCGTCAAGAACGGCGCTTTGACGATCGCGGTACAACTACAGGTGACGGCCGGCGACACCGCCCCACCGGATCTCGAGGAAGTTGCGCGCACGCGCGAGGCCGCGGGCGCCGTCACGATCACGCCGATTGCGTTCAAGCCGACGGCCCGTGTCGCAGCCGCGGGTTGGCGGGCGCCACGCTCGTCGTCGATTGGCGTTGCGGCCGCGGCTGCCGTGGCGGTCGTGATTGCATGGTTTACGTTCACGGCAAAGTCGATCGAACTGAACATCGATCCGGCGCCGCAACGCGTGAGTGTTCCAGGAACTTTCTTCAAGGTACGGCTTGGCGAGCGCTATCTGCTGCAACCGGGCACTCACCATGTGACCGCGGAGCTTGCCGGTTACTACCCGCTCGATACGTCGATCGAGGTTTCGGGCAAGTCGGCCGAGCAAGCTTTCCCGCTCGCATTCACCAGACTACCGGGCAAGATCACGTTGACCACCGAGCCCGAGGCCAAAGCGCAGGTGTTCGTCGACGGTGCGATGCTCGGCGCGACGCCGCTTGCCGATGCCGAGCTCACTCCGGGGTTGCACCGCATCGAGTTTCGAGCCGACCGATATCTTTCCGAAGTGCGTGAGCTCGAGGTCACCGGCGGCGGCGAGCGGCAACAGCTCGAGGCCAAGCTCACGCCGGATTGGGCCCCCGTGCGCTTGCGCACCGAACCGCCGGGCGCGACTGTCGTCGTCGACGGCGCCGTGGTCGGGGCCACGCCTGCGACGCTCGAGCTCGCGGCCGGCGAGCGCGCGCTCGAGGTGCGCCTCGCGGGCTTCAATGCTTGGAATGGCAAGGTGCAGGTCGTGGCAAACCTGCCGCTCGAACTGCCGGACGTGAAGCTCGCGCCGGCTGACGGTCGCGTGGAGATCGCAAGCGCACCGACCGAAGCCAGTATCAGCATCGACGGCGAGTTTCGCGGCCGCACGCCTTTGCAGTTGAAGCTGGCACCGGGGCGCCCGCACAAGCTCACGCTGACGAAGCCTGGGTACGAGACGGTGACGAACGAGCTGTCCGTGGCGGCCGATAGCGGCCGGCGGTTGATGCTCGAGCTGACGCCGCAATACGGTGCCGTCGAATTCGTGAGCACGCCCTCGAATGCGGCGATCATGGTCGATGGTCAGCAGAAGGGAGTGACACCCGCGACGTTGCAGCTGACAGCCGTCAGTCACGTGATCGAGATCCAACAGTCGGGGTTCGCGCCGGAACGTTTGGACCTGATGCCGCGGCCGGGGTTTCCGCAGAAGATCGAGCGCGTGTTACTTACGCTCGACACGAGCTCGGGCAGCGGGTTTCCGTCGACGCTGCGAACGGCCACGGGTCAGGACTTGAGGCTCGTTCCTGCCGGGCAGTTCACGATGGGCTCGTCGCGACGCGAAGTGGGCAGACGTTCGAACGAAACATTGCGGCCCGTGCGCGTCACGCACGCGTTCTATCTCGGTGCGCACGAAATCACGAATGCCGACTTCCGCAAGTTCAAGCCGGAACACACCTCGGGCTCGTTTGGCGGACTGACATTGAACGACGATGCTCAGCCCGTCGCCAACGTGACGTGGGACGAAGCGGTGCAGTATCTGAACTGGCTCAGCATCAAGGACGGCTTGCAGCCGGTCTACGAGGAGCGCGCTGGCACCTGGACGCCGGTTCGACCGCTGCGCAGCGGCTATCGCTTGCCGAGCGAAGCCGAATGGGAATGGTCCGCGCGATTCGCGGGGCAGCAAGCGGGGTTGCTGTATGCGTGGGGTGCCAATCTGCCGCCGCCGGAGCGCGCGGGCAACTACGCCGATCTCGCCGCCGCCAAGATTTTGCAGACCACGTTGATCACCTACAACGATGGCTTCCCCGTCAGCGCTCCGGTCGGGACATTCGCGGCGAATAGTTATGGGCTCCAGGATCTCGGCGGCAACGTGTCGGAGTGGGTGCAGGACTACTACTCGCTCGACGCCGTCGATTCGACGCAGCGGGTCGACGATCCGTTGGGGCCGGAAGTGGGTCGTTTTCACGGCGTGCGCGGGGCCAGCTGGCGCAGTGCCACGTTGACCGATCTGCGCGTGGCTGCACGCAGCTACGAAGCCAACGCTCGCGACGATCTTGGTTTTCGGTTAGCCCGCAATTTGCAGTGAGATTTGAATGAGCGAGTGTCGCCACAGTCTAATCTCGCGGTCGAGAGTGCCTTGAGAGGTAGTCATGAATAGAATTCGAACCGCCGCGCTGGCAGCGGCACTTCTAGTGATGTGCGCGTCTTCTTTCGGTCAGGAGAAGAAGGAAGCCACACCGCCGGCCGCTCCACCCGCGGCCGCTCCGCCGGCCGCCGCGCAAGCCCCGGCCGCCGCCGAATCGCCGCCACCGCCGCCGAGCGAGCAACGCGGCGTGCTCAAGGGTGACGAGTTCATTCCAACGCAAGACATCCCGCCCGACGAGGGCGTCACATTCCCGGTGGGCATCTGATTCCGTGACCGCCCTCGCGATCGACATCAACGATGCAGGTATCGCCGTAGCGGACGCCACGGGCGTGCTCGGCGTCGAGCCTGGCTTCGCCGTCGTCGATCGCGGCCGCATCCTCACAGGCGATGAAGCAGTCGCGCTGGCGCGTTTGCGTCCGCGCCAGGCCAGCAATCGCTTCTGGAACTCATTGAGTCTCGAGTCCGGATCCGCCGGCGCCGATTTGCCGAGCGCCGCGGAGCTCGCCCACGCGCAGCTCGCGGCGATTTGGCAGAAGACGGGGCAAGGTCGGACCGACGTCTTGCTCGTGGTGCCGGCGGGTTACCGCTCCGAGCAGTTGGGCATGCTGCTCGGGCTCGCGCAGGAGTGCGGTATGCCGGTGCGCGCGCTCGTTGACGTTGCCGCGGCCGCCGGCCATCGACCGTACTTGGACCGTGAGCTCGTATACCTCGATGCCGGCTTGTATCGCGTGACGGCCACGGTGCTCGAGCAGGGCGCCGACGTTGCAGTGCGCGCCGAACATGCATTGCTGCAGTCTGGGCTCAACGGCCTGATGGACGCGTTCGCGCGACGCATCGCGGACGCCTTCGTTCGCGCCACGCGGTTCAACCCGTTCCGCGACGCTGAGACGGAGCAGGCCCTTTACGATCGCTTGCCCGGCTGGCTCGATGCGTGGTGCAGCGAGGAACAGCTCGAGCTCAAGTTGCCGTATGGGGGCGATGATGCGCGCGTAACCGTCGAGCGCGAAGAGGTTCTCCGTGTGGCGGCGGGCTTCTATCGCGGCGTCGCGCAGCTCGTGGCCCAGAGTCGCGAGTCTGATCGCGGCCTCGTCGTCTTGGTGTCGGATCGCTTGGCGCGCCTTCCTGGCCTCGTCGGTGAGCTCGCTCGAATCGACGACGCGCGGATCGAAGTTCTCGAGAAAGGCCACGCCGCGCGCAGTGCCTTGCTCGCCACGCCGCAGGCCAATGGCGCGGAGGTGAAGCTATTGAAGCGGTTGCCGTGGCGCGCGGCGCCGGCGCTGGTCGAGGCCGCCGCGGGCCGTGCTCCGTTGCCGTCGGCCGCTGCGAGCCAATCACGCGCGACGCACGTCGTGCACGGGGGCACGGCGTATCGCGTCGGAGCCGGCGGTCTCGTCGTCGGCCGTGAAATAGATGCGGCGCGGCGCACGATCATGGTGCCCGACAACCATAGCGGCGTGTCGCGCGTGCATGCGGAGTTACAACTCCGCGACGGCGAGCTGAAGGTGCGTGACTTGAGCCGTTATGGCACGTACGTAAACGAGAAGAAGGTGGCGGGAGAAGTCGTGCTGCAACCGGGCGACGTCGTGCGCGTGGGCTCGCCCGGCATCGAGTTGCGAGCAGTTGTTGTAGAGGCTGCTGAATGAGAAGGCGCAGCCGAGAGATCAACGTCTTCACGATGTCGTTCCTCGACGCGATCACCGCGGGGTTCGGCTGCGTCGTGCTGCTGTTCATGCTCGTGAGTCAGAACGCGCTGTTCGAGAGCCGCACGGTGGTCGAGGACTTGTCGGCGGAGGCGGCGCGCTGGGAACTCAAGGTGCTCACCGGGCAGAAGAATCTCGTGCAGATGAAGGATCAGCTGCAACAGCAACTACAGCAGTGGACCGCGTTGAAAGCCCTGCGTGCGAATCTCGTTAGCGAGGTCGAGGACACAAGAACAAAACTCGCCACGGAGACGCAAGACTCCGAGGCGCGCAAGGCGGCGGTCGCGAAGCTGCGCGCCGATCTTGCGGCGCTCGACAAGCAGACGGAGGCCCTGACCGCCTCGGCCAAGAAGCCGGTGCCAGACGGCAACGCGCTGCGGTCGTTCACGGGCGAGGGCAACCGGCAGTATCTGACGGGCTTACGTATGGGCGGCAAGCATGTCGTCATCCTGGTCGATACGTCGACCAGCATGCTCGATCGCACGATCGTGAACATCATCCGTCGTCGTAACATGTCGCCCGAGCAGCAGCGGCAGGCGCCGAAGTGGAAGCAAGTCGTGAACACCCTCGACTGGATCACGACGCAGATCGAGCAGGGCACACAAGTCCAAATCTTCGGCTTCACGGACAAAGCGGTTTCCTTGCTGCCCGGCAGCAACGGCAAGTGGGTGACCATCACCGACGGCAAGGAAGTCGACGCGGCCGTCACCGCGTTGCGTGCGGAATACCCGAAGGGGCCTACGAGCCTGCACGCCGCGTTCGCGGCGTTGCGCACCATGGATCCGAAGCCCGATAACGTCTATTTGTTGACAGATGGCCTGCCGACGATGGGCGAGGTGGTGCCCACGCGCGCGGGTGTCAGTGCCGGGGAGCGGCTCGATCACTTCAATCGCGCCGTTCGTCAGTTACCCCCTGGCGTACCCGTGAACATCATCCTGTTTGCGATGGAAGGCGATCCGCAGGCCGCGCCCGCCTACTGGGTACTCGCGCTGCGCACCGGCGGTTCGATGCTCGCACCGTCGGAGGATTGGCCATGAGGCGCCGACGCGAGTTCGAAATCTTCACCATGTCGTTCCTGGATGCGATCTGCTGCGGCTTCGGCGCGATGATCCTGCTGTTCATCGTCACGCGTGTGAGCGAGCCGGCCAAGCTCGAGGAGAGCAAGACCGATCTAAACGGCGTGATTGCGCAGTACGAGCAGGAGCTGAACGAAATTCTCGGCGAAACCGACAAGCTCCGTCGCGACGTGTCCACGACGGCCAGCGATTACAAGGCCGATGCGAAGAGCGTAGAAGCGATACGCACGGAGCTCGAGAGAATCCGCCAGGAAGTGCTCGCCACCGTGCAGGATTCGAAGGTCTCGAACGACATCCAGGGCAAGCTCGCGGTCGCGAAGCAGAGCCTTACCGACGAGATGAAGAGCCTGCTTGCCGACTACAAGCCGCCGATCGGCGAATACAAGGTGGGCGGCATTCCGGTCGACAGCGAGTACATCATCTTCATCATCGACACGTCCGGCAGCATGAAGAACTACGCGTGGGACTACGCGATCGACGAGTTGCGCCAGACGCTCGAGGTGTATCCCACGGTCAAAGGCATCCAGGTCATGAACGACCAGGGTTCGCCGATGTTCCAGAGTTATCGTAACGAATGGATTCCGGATACGCCGGCGCGCCGCAAGGCGATCCTCGACGCGATGCGGACTTGGGACGCCTACTCGGCGTCGAGCCCGCGTAACGGCATCTTGTCCGCTTTGGACAACTACTACGATCCCAACAAGAAAATTTCCTTCTACATCTTCGGCGACGATTTCGCAGTGGGCACCATCAATGCCACCGTCCGCGAGGTAGATCGCCGCAATACGGCGGACAAGAGTGGCAAGCGCCTGGTGCGAATTCATGCGGTAATGTTCCCGACGATTTATCAGGCGACCGGCGGGCAGCTTTATACGGCCGCCGATTTTGCGACCTTGCTGCGCGTCATTTGCCAGCGTAACGGCGGCACCTTCGTGGCACTGCCGCTGCAACACGACGCGCGACGCGCGCGAGATAAGTGAGTGTCATGACGACGCGCGATTGTGCAGGTGGGATCGTGCGGTGTCGGTTTTGTTCCTGGAGGGTTTGAATGGCCGTTTATCAGAGTTATGTGCGCGATCGGGCATCGAAGCTCGGCATCCTCGTGGCGATTGCGCTCGTCACCCAGCTCGCGTTTGCCGCCTACGTACGGCCAACGGCCCAGGAGTGGCGCGCGGAGCAGCGGGCGATCGCAGCGCGAACGCCGGGTTACGTGCCGCAGCGGTCGATCTGGGTGATCATCCAGGACCCCGAGCAGGAAGCCACGATCATTGTGGCGATCTGGGCCGTCATTCTCGCGATGCTGCGGTTCCGCGAGATCCGCCAGCAACGCAATTTACTCGACGCTGGTTACATGAAGCTCGATCCCGGCATCGTGATCCTGCCGAGCGACGCGCGGGAATATCTGCGGCAATTCGAGCAGCTGCCTCCGGCTAAACGCGATTCCGTGCTACCGCGCGTGCTCGCGGCGGCACTGAAACGCTTTGGCGCCACGGGCAACGTGCAGGACGCCTCGCAGACGGTTCACAACGTGTGCGAGAGCGAGAGTACGCGGCTCGATGCCGAACTTTCCATCCTGCGCTTCAGCGTATGGGTCGCGCCCGCGCTCGGTTTCGTAGGCACTGTGCGCGGTATCGGCCTCGCGCTGCAGGGTGCGGAGCTCGCCGTCAAAGGCGACACGGCGGCCGTCACCGGCGGTCTCGGTATCTCGTTCAACTCGACGTTGGTCGCGCTCACGCTCAGCATTTTCCTGATGTACCTCCTGCACGAGCTTCAACTCGCGCAAGAGCGGCTCGTGCTCGATTCCGAAAATTACGTCGACGAGGAACTCGTGAGCCGTCTGCACAGCGCCTGAGGCGCGGCGACCGCCATTGACGCGTCGCCGTCCGGCGGCGCGTCATAATTCGTCAGATTCCCGCCTTCAAGACGCCGCAATTCATCACCGCGGCGCCACCTGCGTTCGCTGCAATAGCTCCCCGTGTAATCACTCACGTTCGAGGAGCAAATCATGTACAGGAAATTCGTTGTTCTGTTGGTCGGCACTGCGCTTGCGACATCCGCCTCCGCAGGCGAGCGTCATCGCCTGCACAAAGCGGAGCGCGCGGCGCGGCACCAGGAACCCGCGGCGAAGCACGAATCGATCGGCCTTGGCGGCGGTGCCGCGATCGGCGCGATGGCCGGCGGCCCCGTCGGCCTCATTCTCGGCGCCGCGTTCGGTAGCTGGATCGGCGATCGATTTCATCACGAGCACGACGCGCGGCTCGCGGCGGAGCAGAGCGGCGAGCTAGCGGCCTCGCGCAACAAGACGATCGAAACGCGGCTCGCAGCCAGTGAGAGCGCCGCGGCCCAGGCGACCGCCGCGCTCGGCGGGGAGCGCACGCAACACCGCCGTGACATCGAGGAGGCATTGTCGATAGAAGTGTTATTCCGCACGGAAGGCAGCGGCATCGCTGCGCCCACCGAGGAGCGTCTTGCAAAGCTCGTGGCGATGATCTTGCCGCTCGACGGGGCAGTGATTCGCCTCGAGGGCCACACCGACGTGCGCGGCACGGACCACTACAACGACGCGTTGGCGACAGCTCGCGCCGATTCTGTGCGCGATGCGTTGATTCGTGCAGGCATGCCGCCCGAGCGGATCCTCGTGAGTGCGGCCGGAAAAGCCGATTCGCAGGCAACGGATACCGACGTCGACGGTATGGCGCTCGATCGACGCGTGAAGATGAGCGTTGTCGGGCTGGACGACGCGAGTCGCGTCGCGCAGACCGCGCAGTAGCGTGAGCTCTGCTTCGCTCGAGTGGCCGGAAGTTGCCGCCGTGGAATGCGGTAGCGGCTTCCGGCCACACCTTGTTAACCACGCCGATGGCGCGCAACGACAGCCATGAAACGCGGGTCGTTGCGAATTGGATCGATGCGTGGATCGGCCAACAAGCCCTCTGTCGACCAATGCCCGGGTCCGCTCAAGTAGTCATCGAGCTCGCGCACCGCTTCATCCATGTCGCCTGCTAGCACCAGCACGCGGATCACCGCTGCGATCTGTAGACCCGAACCCGCGATTGCGTCGGTTTTCTTTGGCAACAGATTGGCTGCTTGCCGCGCGGATTCGAGTGCGGCTGCCGGCTCGCCGAGCGCGGCCGCGGTTTCTGCAAGGGCAATCCGCTCGTAAGCGGTTACGATTGCGTCCTTCTTGCTGGCTGCCTGCAGCTGTGCGCTCACTTCGTGCGCAGCCGTTCGATAGTAGTCGCGAGCTCGATCTCGATCGCCTGCGAGCCAGTAGGTCCGTGCGTAGAACATGGCCTTGGGGCTGTACGAGTTGCGCAGGTCACCATCGAAGATCGACTCCTCCGACGTAGCGTCGAGAATCGCACGCGCACGCGGGTAGTCGCGATCGAAGATCGCCGCGAGCCAGACGGTGTAGGTGTGGGCAAGCCCTTGCGCATAGCTGGGCGTTGGCGGCGCGTCTGCGAACCGACGAGCCAGGGCGGTATCGCCGTCCTTGCACAAAGCGAGAATCACCTTGTCGACATAGGCCGTCGCGTCGTCGGGGGTTACAGCGAGAAGTCGGTCGAGAGAATGCCCGGCATTGGCATAGTCGCGCATGAACTCGTAAGTAATGTGTTGCTGCCGGAGATAGACGGTATTTCTCGGATCGAGCTCAACCGCTTTCGCGAAATCTTCCGTCGCGCGTTGCCAATTGCCGATACGCCGATAGATGGATCCACGGAAGAAACGCAGATCGGCGCTCTGCGGAATGGATCTCTCGGCCAACGACAGCTCTGCCAGCGCGTGCTCGAAATCGTTGGAGCCATGGTAGAGAAAGTCCGCCATTGCGACGTGAGCTTCCGGCAGATCGGGCTCGAGCTGGAACGCGTGCCGTATCGACTGCTCGGCCAGTGCGAGCCGCGCCGGCGTGTGGTCGAGGTTGTACCAGTACATTCCGGTGTGCGTGCTGCCGAGATGCACCCACGCGAGCGCGAATCCGGGGTCTGCCTCCGTCGCCTGGCTGAAGAGTCGCTCCGCATGCGGTAGAGCGTCGGCGCGATTCGTGCGCCGCGCGTACTCAACGCCGCTCAGGTAAAAGTCGCGAGCCGCGGCATCTCTCGTCGGCACGTTGCGCAGGCGAGCCAGATCGGTCTCAGTCAACGCGGCTTCCAGCGTTCTCGCTATAGCGATCGCGAGCTCGCTCTGCACGGCGAAGATATTCTCCGCGGTCAACGATCGAGCGTAGGTCTCGCTCCAGATCATTTGCTCAGTCTCGGTATCCACGAGCTCCGTGTTGATACGCAGCGCATCGCCGATGCGCTGTAGCCGAGTTTCGAGAATCGTCGCAACGCCCAACTCGTGGCCGATCTCGCGAATGCTTTTCTTCGTGTCGCGATAGGCCATGACCGACGTGCGCGAAATAACCTTGCTCAGCGTGCCGATTCTCTCGAGTCTGCCGAGCAACTCATCGTGAAGGCCGTCCGCGATGAACTGCGCGCGGTCGTCTCCCACGCTGTCGGCGGCGAAGGGGAGCGCCGCGATCGTGCGTCGGTCGACGCGCGGCACAGGCGAGTCGGCTCCGTGTCCACGCCCTACGACCCAGGCGGCGGCGCCGAACGACGCGGCGACAACGAAGAGCGCGATCATGGCGGCGCGAACTGAGTTGAATGCCGGTCGGCGTCGGTAGTGTTGTTCCGCGGGGCCAGCCGTATTCGGCGCGTGATCAGCACCGGCGTTCTCAGGTGACGCACCGATACTTCCCGGCGCGGCCGTGACCGGCTCGGCGGGCGGCGTGTTCGCAACGGGCGCCATCAAACGGACGCCCACCTTCGGAATCGTTTGGAGTACTTGCGGAGTTTTTGGGCTATCGCCGAACGCTTTGCGCAGCTCGACGAGGCATTGAGTCAGGGCATCCTGGCTGACGACCATTCGCGGCCAGACTGCGTCGAGAATGGCGTTTCTCGATACGACGTTGCCGGCCGCGTCGGCCAGATAGACCAACACGGCCATGGCACGCGGCGTGACATGAACGGTCTCGTCGCCGCGCTGAATCGTCGAGAGGTGCGGTTCGACGCGCCACTCGCCAACCCAGAAGTCCCGATTGGAAAGGCCGTTCGGCGCCATTGGCTGGGATTCTAGCATCGGCTCTCCAGCGCTCGGAGTTCGCGCGCGCCGTGCTCGTAGTTCTCTCGGGTTTCGGTCGGGACGCGCTGCGGAATCCGGCGTAGACAACGGTCTATGCGCATCACCGCGTTCATCTTGATTGCCTGTGTCCTGTGGGGTTGCGGCGGCGGGGCTTCGCCGCCCAGCGCCCCAGCTGTTGCGCCGTCACCGTCCGTTGCGTCGCCACCTCCACCCCTGTCGACGCCAGACACCGCGGCTGGGTTTCTCCTCAGCGGTGTCGTCCGCATGCCCGCCGGCCAGTTCGCTGCGCTCGGGCTGATCACGGCTGACGGTGCTGTGCGCATCGATATCGGTGGTCCGGATGCTGCGGCACACGACCCGACCGGTTCCGTGCAATTCATCGGTAGCCTCGATACGGCCAGCGATCGCACCCACGCCAGCGGCGTCCTGATCGGACAAGCCTGTGCGGGCCCCACGCCTGGGCGCTTTTGCGGGACAGCCACGCCCGCCCGGATCACCCTCCCCACCGTGTTGTTCCCTGGGACCGCCGGAATCCAAGTCGCCACGAGCGGCGGCGGCGAGACTTGGGCGCTCGACCTCTATTGGTTCAACGACCGTTACTGGACGCCGGCGCACCTCCGTTCGCCAGGTGAGTCATACGACGTCCTCCTTGCGGAGTTCGCTGCCGACAATAACGTGGTCATGAGCGTGGACGATGCTGGGCGGCTGTTCTTCCAGAGTCCGTCCACGGGCTGCACCGGTAACGGCACGTTCATGCCTCATCTCGACGGGCAGTTCAACGCCTACGACGTGAGCCTCGTCATAGACAGCTGCAACTCGGCGCACGCCTATTTGAACGGTGGTTTCGAGGGTCTAGCGACGACCAATGTCCTGCAGCCCTGGGACTACGGCCGCGACGACGCGTGGCTGGTTTGGCTTTCACGGCCGGCGGCAGCGGGAGTTTCAGTGGCGCTCACCTTGCTGGCCACACCCGTCGGCGGGGCTGGGGCTTGGGACTATTAGCGCTGATGCGCATTGTGGCTTGCATCGCATTCACGGTTGCCCTGAATGGTTGTGGAGGTGGCGGGCCTTCGCCTGCGTCCGAAGTGGCGTCGTACCCGCTTCCCCGGTTCGGCGTGTGGTTGCCCTATGCCTTGAGCGACGGGGTCGGCTTTTTTTCGGGAACGGTCCGCATGCCGGCGGGAGAGTTCACTGCTTACGGCGTCATCACTTCTGACGGCCTTGTACGCGTCGACGTCGTCGGTTCGGACCCCGCGAATCCGGTGGCTGAGTCGCAGCAATTCATCGGAGCGCTGGACGCTAGCGGTGTCGGCAGCGGCGTCGTGGTTGGAGAGGGTTGTGCGAGTGGGCCCCTTGGCCGTTTTTGCGGCGTGGCCGCACCTGCGCAGATCAATGGGCTCCTCTCCTCGACCTCTTTGCGGGGGTCTATAGCCCTGCGAGGAGTCGTCCAAGTCACGACGAGTGGCGGGGAAGAGATCTGGTCGTTGGACGGACTCCTGCAGTCGGGTGTCGGTGGCAACAGCGACAAGGACGTGTCGACGGACGGCCTGTGGAAGGTCTTCCTGGCGGAGTTTGCTCAGGACAAAGACGTAATCATGAGCATCGATGCTGCCGGCCGGCTGTTTTTCCAGAGTCCGTCCGCCGGCTGTACGGGCAACGGCACCCTTGCGACGCGCGTCGGAGGACAGATCAACATCTACGACGTGAGCCTCGTCATCGGTAGTTGCGATTCGGTTTACGCCTCCTTGAATGGCAGCTTCGAGGGTCTCGCGATGCAAATTTTGGACTATTGGGATGACTACGACACGCTGAACCTCTGGCTTTCGCAGCCGAGCGGGGATCCATCTCCGGTGGCGCTCACGTTTTCGGCCGAGTTTTCGTCCCAATGACCGCGGCTCTCCTGCGACCCGAGGTCGACCGCGCGGTCGGTATCGCGTTCACGGTTGTGCTGAGCGGTTGCGATCAGCGTAGATGGGGGGCTAGCAGCGGTAGCAGGGGTGTGGCGTCGCGGGCCGCGTGACGCGGCAGCACTTGCACGGGCGTCGGCTTCAGGAATCGTGCGAGAACCGTGGCCGTCTCGGCGGCCGACACGGGTCGCTCCTCCGATTCGCTGACGACAACGCTGGCGACGCGCGCGCCTCGCGATTTCAACGCCGCTGCTGCCGTGAGGCTGTGGCTCAACGTGCCCAGGTAGCTGCCGACGACGAGCAGCGCGGGCGCATCGAGCGCCATGATCCAGTCGAGCACCGTGTGATGGTCATCGAGTGGCACCATGACGCCGCCGATGCCTTCGATCAGCGTGACGTCTGCGTCGCGCGGCGCGCGGCAGAAATCGACGAGCGCTGCGAACGGAAGGGCGCGCCGTTCGCGCGCCGCGGCCATGTCGGGGGATAGCGGCGCCGCGAATCGCCATGGCGTCACGGCGTCGAGGTTCGTCGAGCTCGGCTCGAGGCCCTGCGCGCGCAGCAGCGCGCCCGTGTCGCCGGCGTTCGGATTCGCTGCGTCGAATCCCGAGGCCACCGGCTTCAACGCGCGGACGCGGTAGCCCGCGGCGGTCAGCTCGTCGATGAGTCGCAGAGTGACGAAAGTCTTGCCGACATCGGTGCCCGACGCCGTCACGAACAACGTAGTCATGAGCGCAGCAACGGCCGCACCGCGTTTGCGAGCGCCGCTACCTGCTCGCTCGAGTGCTCGGCCGAGAACGTCACGCGCAACCGCGACGTGCCTGACGGTACCGTCGGCGGGCGGATCGCTGCGACGAGGAACCCTGCCGCGCGCAGCGAGTCGCCCGCGGCGAGCGCGTTCTCGGCGCTGCCTTGCACGAGCGAGACGATCGGGCTTGCCGCCGGCGGCAGGCCGAGCGCGCTTGTGAATTCGCGGGCGAGCTTCAGGGGCCGGCGCACGAGATCGCGATTGGTTGCGATCAGATCGAGTGCACGGTTCGCGGCAGCGACGACTCCGGGCGGCAGGCCGGTCGAATACACCAAGGTCCGTGCGCGGTTGCGCACGAGCTCGCAGACGCTGCGGCTCGCGCAGAGGTAGCCCCCGTATGCGCCCACGGCTTTCGACAGCGTGCCCATCTGCAAAGGCACGCTGACGGGCGCGCCATGCGCAAAGCTCGAGCCGCGGCCGTCGCCCACCACGCCGACTCCATGTGCGTCGTCCGTCATGAGCCAGGCGTCGTGCTGCGCGGCGAGCGGCGCGAGCTCGGCCAGCGGAGCGAGATCGCCTTCCATGCTGAATACGCCGTCCGTCAGGACGAGGCAATGCCGATGCTGCCGCCGCTCCCGTTCGAGAAGCTCGGCGGCGTGGCCTACATCGTTGTGGCGAAACTCGAGGACGCGCGCGTGTGATAGATCCGCGCCGGCCAAAAGACAGCTGTGACTGAGCTCGTCGAGTAGCACCAGGTCCGTACGGCCGACGAGCGCCGGAACGACGCCCAAGTTCGTCAGGTACCCGCTGCCGAATACGACGGCGTCTTCGGCGCCTTTCAGAGCGGCGAGCTTGCGCTCGAGCTCGGCGTACAGCGGGTGGTTGCCGTTCACGAGCCGCGACGAGCCCGCGCCTGCGCCGTAACGCTGCGTGGCCTCCACACTCGCCGCGATGACGTCAGGGTGATGCGTGAGCCCCAGGTAGTCGTTGCACGAGAAGGACACGAGCGGGGCGCCGTCTCGCTCCGCATCGACCGCGCCGGAGCGATCGGTGGTCACGAGGCGCCTGCGCAGTTGGCGGCGTTCGAGCGCGGCAAGCTTCTCGCGAGCGATGTCGTCAAGAGATCTCGACGGATCACCGTCGGGGTGGGGGACGCTCACAAGGGGTCGCTCGTAGGCCGCATGCCGGCATTCTCACCGACACGTTGTGCTCGATGGAAGCACTCGAGCCGCGCGAGCAGGCGGCTCGGGCCCTGTCACATGGGCTTCGGTCAGACCTCAGGCAGCGTTCAGGTGGCTTTGCCCGGCCGCGGCGTCCTGCGGCGGGTCGAAGCCCGCCGCGAGCGCGTCGTCGATGTTGTCGAGCCACACGAACTTCAGCTTGTTCCGCGCTGGCTCGGGAATCTCCTCGAGGTCCTTCTTGTTGCGCGCCGGTAGCAGCACCGTCTCGATGCCTGCGCGCAACGCAGCGAGAGTCTTCTCCTTCACGCCGCCGATCGGTAGCACTAGCCCGCGCAGGCTGATCTCGCCCGTCATCGCGATGTCGTTGCGCACGGTGCGCCCCGACAGCAGCGACGCGACCGCGAGGA
The DNA here is from genome assembly GCA_039933105.1 of Gammaproteobacteria bacterium. Classification (GTDB taxonomy): domain Bacteria; phylum Pseudomonadota; class Gammaproteobacteria; order Steroidobacterales; family Rariloculaceae; genus FEN-1219. The sequence goes on from JBDTOT010000015.1 coordinate 25,006, forward strand.
ACATCGCTACGCCCGCGCTTGGGCCGTCCTTCGGGATAGCGCCCGCCGGCAGGTGGATGTGCAGGTCGTTCTTCTCGAGCAGCTCGCGCTCCACGCCGAGCTTCTCGAGCCGCATCTTCGCGAGACTCACGGCCGCCTGTGCGCTCTCCTTCATGACGTCGCCGAGCTGTCCCGTCAGGATCAGTTGACCCTTGCCTGGCACGAGGCTGGCCTCGATGAATAGGATGTCGCCGCCAACGGGCGTCCACGCGAGGCCGGTCGCCACGCCCGGCACACTCGTGCGCAGCTTGACCTCGTTCTCGAAGTGGCGCGCGCCAAGAATCGACGGCACGTCGTCCGCGTCGATCGCGACGTTCTTCGCCGTGCCTTCGGCAATCTTCATCGCAGCACGCCGCAGCAGGGCACCGATCTCGCGTTCGAGATTGCGCACGCCGGCTTCACGCGTGTAACCGTCGATCACGGTCTTCAACGCGGTCTCGCTGACGCTCGCCTGCTCGGCCGCTAACCCGTTCGCCTTCAACTGGCGTTGCACGAGATAGCGCTGCGCGATCGCGAGCTTCTCGTCGGCCGTATAGCCGGGCAGCTCGATGATCTCCATTCGGTCGCGGAGCGGCCCGGGAATGTTCTCGAGCACGTTCGCCGTCGCCACGAACAGCACTTTCGAGAGATCGAACGGCACGTCGAGGTAGTGGTCCGCGAACGTCGAGTTCTGCTCCGGGTCGAGCACCTCGAGCAGCGCTGCGGACGGATCGCCGTGGAATCCCACGCCGAGCTTGTCCATCTCGTCGAGCATGAATACCGGGTTGTTGGTGCCGGCCTTGCGCAGGCTCTGCACGATCTTGCCGGGCATCGAACCGATGTACGTGCGTCGGTGGCCGCGGATCTCGGCTTCGTCGTGGATGCCGCCAAGGCTCGCACGCACGAACTTGAGGCCGAGCGCGCGCGCGATACTCTGGCCGAGCGAGGTCTTGCCGACGCCGGGTGGACCGACGAAGCACAGGATCGGGCTGCGGCCGTTCGCGTTCAGCTTGCGCACGGCGAGGTACTCGAGGATGCGCCGCTTGACCTTGTCGAGACCGTAGTGATCGGTGTCGAGGATCTCGCGCGCCTTCGCGATGTCGATGTTCTCCGCGTCACCCTTCGACCACGGGAGTGCGACGAGCCAGTCGAGGTACGTGCGCACCATCGAGTGCTCGGTGGAGGCCTCGGGCATGCCCTCCAGGCGGCGCAGCTCCTTCTGCGCCTGCTTCTCGACCTCCTCGGGCATCTTCGCGTCGGCGAGCGCCTTCTTCAGTTCGTCGATCTCGCTCTGCGTCTCGTCCTCGCCAAGCTCCTTCTTGATGGTCTTCATCTGCTCGCGCAGCACGTACTCGCGCTGTCGCTCGTCGAGCTTGCCTTGCGTCTGCTCGCCGATCTCCTTCGACAGCTTCAGCACCTCGACGCGGTGCGTCAGGAACTCGATCACGCGGTCGAGGCGGTCGCGCACTTTCAGCGATTCCAGGATCGCTTGCTTGTCGGCGGGCTTGATGTCGATCAGGCCAGCCACCGTATCGGCGAGCGCGCCCGCGGAGTCGATTCCTTCGAGAGCCGCGGCGATTTCCGGCGGCACCTGAGGCAACAGCTCGACGGCCTCGGCGGCCTTCTGCTTCAGCAGCGCCGCGCGCGCCTCGACGCCGGCGTCGTCCGACGTCTGGTCCGGAATCAAGTCGTACCTCGCCGCCAGGAACGGCAGGCCGGAGAGGTAGTCGAGCGTGCGGAAGCGCTGCTCGCCTTGGCAGATCAGGTGGTGCACGCCGTTCGGCGCGCGGATGTACCGCACGACGCTCACGGTCGTGCCGATCTTGTGCAGGTCCTCGGCTCCGGGCAGGTCCACACTCGGGTCTTTCTGTAGAACAATGCCGAGCTTATATCCGTGCGTGACGGCTTCCTGGGCCGCGCGCATCGATATGTCACGGCCGAGCGCCACCTGGGTGACGGCGCCAGGGAACATCACGACGTTGCGCACGGGCACGATCAGCAGCACGTCTGCCGGCAGGGAGGGGCCGTGATCGTTGGTAACGGGAAGGCGGTTTTCTTCGTACATTTTCGACCTCGACGAGGGGAGTCGCGTAGTACGTGACTATCTGGGGGCCGTCGGGCGCGGCTTCAAGCGGTAGCCTCGTTGGGCGCATCCGCGCAGAAGACCGGACCGACAATCCACGTTATGGGGACGCGACTAACGTCTTACCAGAGCCGCGGTTACAGCGCCGTAACGGATCGAGCGGCTGGTATCGACATGGATCGCCGAGCGCTGCTCGGCGCGGTCGAGCGGCTCGTGCGCGGCCAGTTGCTGCTCGAGCACTGCGAGCGTGGCCTCCGAAGCGTCGCGGCCGGCCGTGTAACGCTCGAGGACCCGCCGTTTGAGCTCGGCGGTGGGTGCCGTGCAGTCGAGAATGGCGAATCTGGCGCCATGGAACGCGGCAATCTGCCGAAAGTTCCAGCGCTCCGCGCGGCGCAAAAACGTGGCGTCGACGATGGCGCTGAAGCCGCGACGTAGAGCTCGGTCCGCGATCTCGGCTAGCCGTTCGTAGGTCCGGCGCGTGGTGCCCGCGACATACAGCCCTTCGCCGACGCCGGAGCCGGTGCGCGCCGCAGCCGCGAGGCCGTGCAGCCGCTTGCGTTCGAGATCGGAGCGCACGCGCAGCGCGCGCAAGTGGCCGACGAGCTCGTCCGTGATCGTGGTCTTGCTGCTGCCCGAGAGGCCGTGGGTGATCAGCAGCAGCGGCCTCGCGGGCCGGCAGAGCTCGTGCGCCGTTTCGAGGTACGGATCCGCGTGCATTCCGTGACCGGCTTGCGCCGCCGCGATCGCGCCGACTTTGGCGCGTACCAGCGCGCGATGCACGAGGTAAAAACGCAACACGTCGATGCCGGCGTAGTCGCCGCTGGTCTCGAAGTAGCGATTCAGAAAGTCGTAGGCGAGGTCCGCCCGGCCGTGTGCGATGAGATCCATCGCGAGGAAGCTCACTTCGCTCACGACGTCGATCTTGCGTAGCGACGGGTCGAACTCGAGAGCGTCGTAGGCGACGATCGAGCCGCGGTGCCACAGCAGGTTTTTAAGATGCAGATCGCCGTGACATTCGCGTTCGGCGCCGGCTGCCGTGCGTTGTACGAAAATCCCGGCGAGCGCTGCGCATTCGTGGTCGGTCCAGGAGCGCAGCGTGTCGAGCTCGCGGCGCTGGCGGCCGCGAGCGTACTGCGCCAGCGCGGTGACATTCGCGCGTGCGGCAGCTTGCGCCGCCTCGCCGGCCGGGTCGGCATTCAGCGGCGGAAGCCTACCGTGGAACTTCGCGAGCTGCGTCGCGAATTCCGTGACTGCCGCGCGCGTCACGGCGTTGTTCGCGAGCCGCTGGTCGAGGCGCGCGTCGGGCGCGAACTGCCGCATCTTCACCGCGTACTCGAACGCCGGCTTCTTGCCGACGCGCGGTGAACTGGGCGAGCCGCCGATGGGTACGACGCCGAGATACAGCTCGCGCGCCGAACGCCGGTTCAACCGCAGCTCCTCGCGGCAGAAGTGCAAACGCTGCTGTAGCGTGCGGAAGTCGAGGAAGGGAAGCTTGACCGGCTTCTTGACCTTGTAGGCGTAACGGCCGGTGAGGAACACCCACGATATGTGCGTTTCGGCGAGAGCGATCTTGCCGACGTCGTGGTCGTAGCACGCGGGGCTCAGGAGCGCGGTGGGGAGAGATCGCCCCGTCGCCGCCCTTCGTCGTGAGCCCGCGCGTTTCACTCTCGTCTAGCCCGCTCGTCTAGCCCGGTTCTCCACCGAGCACGTCGAGCAGCTCCGCCGTTTTCGCGCGCATCAACGCGTCGTCGCCGCGGCTTTCGACGTTCAGGCGCAGCAGCGGCTCCGTATTCGACGAACGAAGATTGAAGCGCCAATCCTTGTATTCCACGCTCAACCCGTCGACGCGGTCGACCGCGATGGCGGACGGTGTGTACCTGGCTTCGACGGTGGCGATGACCTTGCGTGCGTCTTGCACTTTACGATTGATTTCGCCGCTCGCGGGGTAGGCGCGCATGCGCTCGCCGACGAGCGCTGACAGCGATTTCTTGGTCTGGCTCATGAGCTCGGCGATCGACAGCCACGGAATCATGCCGCTGTCGGCATAGGAGAACTTGCGGAAGTAGTGATGCGCGCTCATCTCACCGCCGTACACGGCGTCCACTTCACGCATCCTCTGCTTGATGAAGGCATGACCCGACTTGCTTTGCACGGCTTCACCGCCGCCCTCGGCGACGAGGTCGAGCGTATTCCAGGTGAGCCTCGGGTCGTGGACGATCCGCTCGCCGCGCGCTTTCTCGAGGAAGGTTTTCGCGAGCAAGCCGACGATGTAGTAGCCCTCGATGAACTGGCCGTGCTCGTCGAAGAAGAAGCAGCGGTCGTAGTCGCCGTCCCAGGCGATGCCGAGATCCGCTTTTTCAGCGCGAATGCGATCCGTCGTCACCTTGCGGTTCGCCTCGATCATCGGATTCGGTACGCCGTTGGGGAACGTGCCATCGGGCTCGTGGAATACTTTGATGAACTTGAACGGCAAGTGCGGCTCGAGCAGATCGATGATCGGGCCTGCGCCGCCGTTACCTGCGTTGACGACGATCTTGAGCGGTGCAAGAGCGTTCAGATCGACATACGACAGCAAGTGCTCGATGTAGTCCGGCAAAATGTCGATCTGGCGCACGCTGCCGCGTTTGGCTGGCGCCGCGAATTCATTGCGCTCGGCAAGCGCTTTGATGTCTTGAAGGCCGGTGTCGGCGCTGATCGGTCGCGATTCCTCGCGGACGAACTTCATGCCGTTGTAATTCGGCGGGTTGTGGCTCGCGGTGACCATGATTCCGCCGTCGAGCTTGCGACTGAACGTGGCGAAGTACGAAAGCTCGGTACCGCCGACGCCGAAGTCGAGCACGTCTACGCCTGAATCCGTGAGTCCTTTGACGACGGCCGTCATGATCGCGGGGCTCGACAGCCGGATGTCGCGGCCGACGGCCACCGTACGCGGCTTGACGAACGCGGCGTAACCGCGACCGATGCGGTAGGCGATGTCCTCGTCTAGCTCCTCGGGAACGCGGCCGCGCACGTCGTACGCCTTGAAACAGTCGATCCTCTTCATTTCTACCTGCCCTGGTGCGGATACGGATCAGTATACCCAGCGGGGCAGGCCGGGTCCGTTTGCACGGCCGGCCGACGCGCGGCAAACGCGCTGACGGAGCTGACTAACCGTTGGCTAGATCCGTCCGGCCAGCAGCAACACCACGAGCACCACCACGACGACTCCGAGCAGCCCGCTTGGCCCGTATCCCCAAGACCGACTGTGCGGCCAGCGTGGGTTGACGCCGACGAGGAGCAGCACCAGGACAATCAACAGTATCGCGCCCAAGCTCATGTTCGACTCCGAATCAAATGTCGATGACTGAATTTAGCGGTAACGCCGCGGCTGCTCCGTACGCTAGCGCACGAAATACGATCGGTGTCAGCAGCTCTCGTGCCGATCGTCGGCAGTGCGGTCGGGGGTATGCAATCATTGGTTCCGAAGACCAACCCTCCGTTCGTTGAGCACGCATGACCTCTCACTTGTGGTTGCCGTACCGGCAAATGAAGACGGCGCCAGCACCGCAAATGGTGGCGCGCACGGACGGCGTGCGTCTGTACCTCGCGGACGGGGGGGAGCTCATCGATGGCATCGCGTCGTGGTGGACGGCGTGCCACGGATACAACCATCCGCATATTCGCGCCGCCGTCACGGAGCAGCTCAGGCGCATGCCGCACGTGATGCTCGGCGGTCTCGTGCATGCCCCCGCTGCCGATCTCGCGCGCCGGCTCGCGGCGCTGTTGCCGGGCGAGCTCGATCACGTGTTCTTCTCGGAGTCGGGGTCCGTCGCCGTCGAAGTCGCCATGAAGATCGCGCTGCAGTACAGATTCAATCGCGGCGAGCCCGCGCGCACGCGCTTCGGCAGCTTTCAGCACGGCTATCACGGCGACACGTTCATGACCATGTCGGTGTGCGACCCCGAGGAGGGCATGCACCAACTGTTCGGCGAGGTGCTGCCGCGCCAACTCGTCCTGCCGCTGCCCACGACGCCCGCGCTCGCAGCCGAGTTCGAGAGCGCAATTGCCGCACACGCGCACGAACTCACGGCGTTGATTGTCGAGCCCCTCGTGCAGGCGGCCGGCGGTATGAAGTTCCATTCGGCCGAGACGGTGGCGCAGATCGCGGAAGTCGCGCGCCGTTTCGGCCTATTGTTGATCCTAGACGAGATCGCCACGGGGTTCGCTCGTACCGGCACGATGTTCGCGTGCGAGCAGGCCGGAATCGCGCCGGACATCATCACGCTGTCGAAGGCACTGACGGGCGGCACGTTGCCGCTCGCGGCCACTGTCGCGAGCACGACGGTGTACGAAGCATTTCTCTCGGACGACGTCAGCCGAGCGCTGATGCATGGCCCGACGTACGCCGGCAACGCGCTCGCGTGCGCCGCGGCCAACGCCTCGCTCGATCTATTCGAGACCGAGCCGCGGCTGCAACAGGTGGTGGTGATTGCCGCGCAGCTTGCTGCGGGCCTCGAGGTGTGTCGTCGGTTGACCGGAGTGCGTGATGTGCGCGTGAAGGGCGCAATCGGTGTCGTGCAGCTCGAAAGAGCGCCGCAGCTCGAGGCACTGCGGCAGCGATTCGTGGCGCACGGCGTATGGGTGCGGCCGTTCGGCGACGTCGTGTATCTGATGCCGCCGCTCGTGATTGGTACCGACGATCTCGAGCGGCTTATCGCCGCCGTCTACGAGGTGCTGGTCGAGGCGTCCGCCGCCGGCGAGCTTTAGAACCCCGAGCTGTTCGGCGCCGGCGGCTTGCCGAGATCCGCATACCGGTTCGGGATGAAGTCACCGGTGATCATCTCTCGATACGAGAGGCCCGGGCCCACCATCGGGTATACGCCGGCTTCGGGATCGATCACGACCTCGAGGAACGCCGGACCCTCGAAGCTCAGGAATTCTTCGACGACGCGCGGCACATCGGCCTTCACTTCGAGGCGTTTCGCAAATCCGAAGCCATCTGCCTGCGCCGCCTTGACGAAGTCTTTCTTGCGCAGCGACTTGTCACTCGAGGCAAGACGGCCTCCGTGGAACAGCCGCTGCCACTGCATGACCATGCCATCGCCGAAATTGTTCAGCACCATGATCTTGATCGGCAGGCCGTAAGTGGTGACGGTCTCGAGCTCACCGAGATTCATGCGGACGCTCGCATCGCCGTCGACGTCGATGACGAGTTTGTCACGGCGCGCGAACTGCGCACCGATCGCCGCGGGCAGGCCAAAGCCCATCGTGCCCATACTGCCGGACGTGAGCCACTGGCGGGGCTCGCGAAAATCGCAATACTGCGCGGCCCACATCTGGTGCTGACCGACGCCGCTCGTGATGATGGCTTCGCCCTGCGTGATGCGGTTCATCGTCTCGATGACGTATTGCGGCTGAATCAACTTGCTCGCGCGGTCGTAGTTGAAGCCGTACGTTGCCTTCAGCTGCGCGACCTCGGCGTGCCACTGGTCGAACGGCGCGCTGAAGCCGCTGCGACGGCCATACGCGACGAGCGCGTCGAGTGCGTTCGGCAGCAGGCCCACATGATGCCAGTCGGCGCGTTTGACCTTGTGGATCTCCGACGGATCGATGTCGAAGTGCACCACGCGTTTCGCGTTCGGCGCGAACTTTGGCGGTGCGCCGGCCACGCGATCGTCGAATCGCGCACCGATGGCGATCAACAGGTCACAGTCGTCGACCGCGTAGTTCGCGCTCGCCGCGCCGTGCATGCCGAGCATGTGCAGCGACAGCGGGTGTTTCGTGTCGAAGCCGCCGAGGCCCATCAGCGTGCTGGCAACCGGAATCTTGTAGGTGTTGGCGAAGGCCCGCAGCGCCGCGCTTGCGTTGCCGTTGATGACGCCGCCGCCGGCGTAGATCAGAGGCCGTTTGCTCTCGGCCAACATGCTGAAAAATTGCTGGCAGCGAGCTTCGGTCAGAACGTTGCTCTCGACCTCGACCTGCCGTTGCCGGTAACCGGCAATCGGCAAATGGCCGTCGCCGCGGAACGTGCCATTCCAGTTCTGTACGTCTTTCGGCACGTCGACCACGACGGGCCCGGGGCGGCCCGTGCGTGCGATGTCGAACGCCGTCCGAATCGTGGCCTCCAGACGCGTTGGTTCCGTCACGAGGAACACATGTTTGGCCACGGAGCCCATGATGGCCATGACCGGTGCTTCTTGGAACGCGTCGCTGCCGATCGCGCCGGTCGAGACCTGACCGCAGATCACGACGATCGGGATCGAGTCCGCCATGCAGTCGCGGACCGGCGTCACGCAGTTCGTGGCGCCGGGGCCGGACGTGACGATCACGACGCCGACGCGGCCGCTTGCGCGTGCGTAGCCGGCCGCCATGAAACCTGCGCCTTGCTCGTTGGCGGGGACGATTAGCGGCATCGGCTCGACGCCGTTGCGACGGTTGTCCTCGTTGTAGCGGAACACGGCGTCGTACGTCGGCAGGATCGCGCCGCCGCTGTAGCCGAAGATCGTGTCGACGCCCTCGTCGGCCAATACCTGGACGATCATGTCCGCGCCAGTCATGGCCGTGCCGGCCAGTAGATGCGACGGGGCAATCTTGGGTTGAGTCAGGGTGTCCATGGTGTTGTAGCCGGGGGTCTTCACGCGGCGAAAAAAGAAACCGCCTCCGGAGTTTTGACGAAAAGATCATGCATTGCAATAGCTGTTGTTCTGCGCCAACATGGAGGGCTCCCATGCGATCGAGCTCGTCGACCGATCATGCGACACATCATTTCCATTCTTCTGCAGAACGAGGCGGGGGCGCTCGCGCGCGTCGCGAACCTATTCTCTTCGCGCGGATACAACATCGAGAGCCTGAACGTTGCACCGACGGCGGACGCATCGGTATCGCGTTTGACGCTCGTGACGACTGGCGCGGAGCAGGTCATCGAGCAGATCACGAAGCAGCTCGGCAAGTTGGTTGACGTCGTCGAGATCGCGGACATGACGGGCGCCGATCATATCGAGCGCGAGCTTGCGCTGTTCAAGCTGCGCGTCGTGAACGGCGACGCCGCCAAGCTCACGAGCGTGCTCGAGCAGTTCGATGCTCGCGTGCTGAGCGACACGCAAGATCAGTACACGGTTCAGATCGTCGGCGGCAGCCAGGAGATCGACCGGTTTCTGAAACGCCTAGCCGGAATCACAGACGTCATCACATTGGTGCGCAGCGGTGCGATGGCCGTTTCGCGCGGCGCCTCCGTGCTCCAGCGAGGCTGACAGGCGCCGGCGCTCGCGCGGCAAGGCCATTAATGCGATGAGCACCGCAGCCTCCATCACACACGCGGAACGGCTCGCCAACGCACGCAGGGTCGTCATCAAGATCGGCTCAGCCCTGTTCGTGGACCAGCAGACCGGTGCGCTTGATCGTGCGTGGCTCGAAGGTGTCTGCGCGGACGTGGCCGATCTCAAGCGCAGCGGGAAGGAGGTCATCATCGTGTCGTCCGGCGCCGTCGCGCTCGGACGTCGCGAGCTCAAGATCGATCCGCGGCGCCTCGAGGAGAAACAGGCTGCTGCCGCCACCGGCCAGATCCTTCTCGCCCACGCGTACCTCGAAATACTTCGCAGCTTCGGCGTCACGGCGGCGCAGGTATTGCTGACGATCGACGACAGCGAAAGCCGTCGCCGCTACTTGAACGCGAGCGCAACGCTGTCCACGCTGCTCGGCTACGGAGCCGTTCCCGTCGTGAACGAGAACGACACCGTCGCCACGCAAGAGTTGCGCTATGGCGACAACGACCGACTTGCGGCGCGCGTTGCGCAGATGGTGAGCGCCGATTGCCTGGTGTTGTTGTCTGACGTCGATGGTCTCTACACCTCCGATCCGCGCCACGACGCGAATGCGCGCTACGTCGAAGAAGTCACGGAGTTCACGCGCGAGCTCGTCGACATGGCCGGCGGACCTGGCTCGAGCCATGGTTCCGGCGGTATGCGTACGAAGATCGAAGCGGCACGCATCGCAATGGGCGCCGGCTGCCGTATGTGCATCGCGACAGGCCGCGTTGCGCGGCCCATCAGCGTGCTACTCGGCGGCGGCAAGGCCACGTGGTTCCTGCCGAGCGCGACTCCTGGCGCCGCGCGCAAGCAGTGGATCGCGGGCACGTTGAAACCGAAAGGCGCCGTGCGCGTCGACGCGGGCGCGGAACGCGCGCTGCTCGGCGGCCGTAGCCTGCTGCCGGCCGGCGTCACGGGCGTCGACGGCCAGTTCGAGCGCGGCGACGCTGTGAGCGTGCTCGCGGCCGACGGTCGCGAGCTCGCGCGAGGTCTCGTGGCGTATTCCGGGGACGAGGCGCGGTCGATCGCGGGTCGTAAATCGGGCGACATCGCGCAGGTCTTGGGGTACAGCGGCCGCGATGAGATTATTCACCGCGACGACATGGTTCTTTTGGGGGCTGGTAAGCAGTCATGAGCACCGCTGAGCGAACGATTCCCCGCAGCCTTCTCGAGCAGATGCTCGACGTCGGGCGAGCCGCGCGTGCGGCCACGACACAGCTTGCGCAGGCGCCGGCAGGTGTCAAGCGCGCTGCGCTCGAGACCGCGGCGCGCGAATTGCGCGCCTCGCGTGCAGCCGTATTGCGCGCGAATGCCGACGACGTCGCGGAAGCGAACGCGGCCGGACTGTCGAGTGCGATGATCGATCGGCTAACGCTCGACGACAAACGCCTCGAGGCCACCGCGGCCGGTCTCGAGACCGTCGCCGCGCTCGAAGATCCGGTCGGTCAAGTCATCGCCGCATGGGAGCGGCCGAACGGCCTTGCGATCTCGCGCGTGCGCGTGCCGCTCGGCGTGATCGGCATCATCTACGAGAGCCGGCCCAACGTGACGGCCGATGCCGCGGCGTTGTGCCTGAAGAGCGGCAACGCGGCCATCCTGCGCGGCGGCTCGGAGAGCGCGCGTTCCAGCGCGGCGATTCATGCGTGTTTGCGCCGCGCGCTGGTGCAACACGGGTTGCCCGAAACGGCAATCCAGATGGTGCCGACGCAGGATCGCGACGCAGTCGGGATCATGCTGCGCGACATGGCGGCCTACATCGACGTGATCGTGCCGCGCGGCGGCAAAGGCCTCGTCGCGCGTGTCCAGCAGGATGCGCGCGTGCCCGTGATGGCCCACCTCGAGGGCATCTGCCACACCTACGTCCATGCCGGCGCGGACCTCGCGATGGCGCGCAAGATCGTCCTGAACGCGAAGTTGCGCCGCACCGGTGTATGCGGGGCGACCGAGACGGTGCTGATTGATCGCGCGTGCGCGGCCACGCACCTCGCGCCGATCGTCGGTGACTTACTCGACAAAGGGTGCGAAGTACGCGGTGACGTGCCGACGCAGGCCAGCGACCGGCGCGTGAAGGCGGCGGTCGATAGCGACTGGGGTCAGGAATTCCTCGACGCGATCGTCGCGATCCGCTTGGTCGATGGCCTCGACGATGCCCTCGCGCACATTCGGCGTTACGGGTCGGGGCACACGGACGCAATCATCACGAGCGACGCCGCTGCTGCGGAACGGTTCCTGAACGAGCTCGACAGCGCGATCGTGTTGCACAACGCGTCGACGCAATTCGCCGACGGCGGCGAGTTCGGAATGGGCGCCGAGATCGGCATCGCCACCGGGAAGATCCATGCGCGCGGTCCCGTCGGCGCCGCGGAGCTGACAAGCTATAAGTATGTCGTCCGCGGCACAGGCCAGATCCGACCTTAGCGCTCCGTTCGAGCTGATCGTGATCGGCGCCGGAATCAACGGCGCGGCAATCGCGCGCGAGGCCGCGCTTGCGGGGTTGAAGGTGCTCGTGGTCGAGCGCGACGACATCGGCGCGGGTACCAGCAGCGCGTCCTCGCGGTTGATCCACGGCGGACTGCGCTATCTCGAGTATGGCGAGCTCGGGCTCGTATACGAGTCGTTGCACGAGCGTGAGAGGTTGCTGCGCCACGCGCCGCATCTGGTGAAGCCGCTCGAGCTGGTGATTCCGGTGTACCGCGGCGCGCGCCGTCCGCGGTGGCAGATCGCGATCGGGCTCGCGGTATACGACCTGCTCTCGATCGGGCGTTCGGTGCCGGGGCGAACGCTGCTCGATCGCGACGAGCTGCTCGCGCGCATACCCGGGTTGAATCCGCGCGAGCTCGTGGGTGGCGCCAGCTACTACGACGCCCAAGCGCGTTATCCCGAGCGGCTCGTCGTGGAGAATTTGCGCGACGCGGTAGCAAACGGTGCCGTGCTCAAGACAAGGACGCGCGCCACTCGCGTGCGCGTCGTCGGTGGCCGCGCGGTCGGCATCGAATGGCGCGCAGCGGACGGTGCGACGGGCGACGCGACGGCGCCGCTGATCGTGAACGCGGCGGGCCCGTGGGTCGACGAAGTGCTCGGACCCATCCAGCACACGCGTCTACTCGGCGGCACCAAAGGCAGTCACGTGATCGTGCCGACGTTTCCCGGCGCGCCGCGTACAGGGGTGTATGTGGAAGCGGCTGCGGATGGGCGGCCGTTCTTCATCCTGCCGTGGAACGATTTGCTCCTGATCGGCACCACGGACGAGCGCTTCGAAGGCGATGCGGGCGCTGCGACAATCGATTCCCGCGAGATCGCGTATCTCACGACCGAGACGGAGCGCAAGTTTCCCGGTGTGGCAGGCCTCGCGGATCGTGTGCTGTACACGCACACCGGGATTCGACCGCTGCCGTGGCAACCGCGCGGCGCGACGGCCGCGATCACGCGTAGCCACGTGATTCGACGGCATCGTGCGGCGCGCGGCCTGTATTCGGTGGTCGGCGGCAAGCTCACGACGCATCGCGCGCTGGCCGAGGATGTGCTGCGCAAGGTGCGTCGCGAGTTGCCACGACCCATCGCCGGACACCCGACGCGCACGCGCCCATTGCCGGGCGCGCTCGATGTACTGGAGCGCGACGCGCTACTGGCGGATCTCGGCGCGCGGTTTGGATCGGCCCAGGCGCAGCGCATGTGGAACGTGTACGGCGGCGCTGCCGCAGAGGTCGCCGCGCTCGCAATGCGTGGAGATCTCGCTGCGCAGATCGACGCAACCAGCGGTGTGCTCGCCGCCGAGCTGATTTACGCGTTGGAGCGGGAATGGGCCGTTACGCTCGACGACCTGCTGCAGCGGCGCTGCATGGCGGGATTGGGCGCCGATTTCGGTCTCGGCACGGCTCGCGGCGCTGCCGCGGCGCTCGTGCGACTCGGAATCTGGGACGCGGCGAGCGCGGCGGCAGAGCTCGACGCCTATCACGCGCTCGCCGTGCGTCATCGCGTCGCGGCGTCGACGCTCGCCGCGGCCTAGCCGCCGATCGTGACCGGCGAAGGCGGTTGGACGTCGACCGGGGGCAGCGTGATCTCGGGCGTCACGCCGTTCAACGAATCTCGGATACCTTCCGACAACTCGGCGCTTAGTTCCTGCCGCGGCGTTTGCAGGGGTGGCTGAAGGGACCGCAGCTTTGCGGATCAGTTCTTCTGCTCGACCGCCTCGAACTTGAGCGTCGGCCGATCGCCGCTGCGCGAATACAGATGCTCGCTCGCCATATCGGCCAGGGTCTTGTCGCGTTCCTGGGGCGTGGCGAACCAGTGGTGACGTTCCCACGCGTTGCCGATCAGGCGGGCGAATGTGTCCGTTGCGCGAATACTGACGCGAATCCCGAAGGGCCTCGGCACGTCAAGCGGTTGGGCTAGGTTGTGAGCGTGGCAAATATCCATCGCGAGATCTTAGCCGAGGTGCTCCCTATCGTTCTATCGGCCCGGTGCGGTCGCGCCAACCGAGCACGCCTCGCGTGAGTGCGTGGTACGCAGGCTTCCACCCCATGCGCCAAAGCCGTGTGGGCCACAGCCGGGTCGCAAGCAGGCGCCGCTGCCGCGCCGTGAGGCTGCCGGGAAGATACGTCCGCTTGTGTTTCAGCAGGTGCCGCAAGTCCTCGTGTGCGAGATAGCGAAACCAGAAGCCGCGCTTGCGTGACCGCACGGCGAGCTGAAAATCCACGAGACCGGGCACGTCGCGTGCAGCGCGGAGCCAGTTCGCTTCCTTCGCGACATCGTTGTGTGTGACGCCCGCGTGGTGGAGCGCGCCAACGAGCCGCAGGGCTCGCACGAAGAAGTCCCGCGACGGGGGTGGGCCCGCAAACAGAGGCTCACCGGGCAGTGCGCTACGCCGCAGCACGTGACCGTCAAAGGCGATCAGCCGCGGCACGTCTATGGACACGGTTCGCAGCGCGAGCAGCGCCGACGCTTCGCGCGCCGCGAGCCACCGTGCGAGCCAGCGCATACCGAGCCGCGCGGTACGCGTGTCACGCTCGATCGCAGTTATGGCGCCGTCGTCGTGCTTGAGCTCTCGTGGCGGCATTCGTCCGGCCAGAATGGGTTGCGCTGCTACAATCGTACTGCATGTCGAAAGCGATCCACGGGACTGAATTTTACGTGGTCGGCGGTCCCGTCCGCCCGGATCGTTCCTGCTACGTCGAACGCGCCGCGGACGCTGCACTGGCGTCTGCCATTCGAGCTCGCCACCTGTGCTGCGTGCTAGGCCCGCGCGGTATCGGCAAATCGAGCCTCGTGCAGCGCGTCGCGCGCCGGCTCCGAGAGTCGGGAGACCTCGTTGCTGTTGTCGATCTCGCGCAAATCGGCGCGCTGACGGAACGCGGTTCGGGCCACGGCTGGGGCATGGCGGTCGCCGAGCGCGTCGCGCACGAGCTCGAGCTCGACGCCGACGTCGGTCCGTGGTGGCGCGCGAACAAGAAAGACGAGAGCGAACACCTCGCAGAGTTCCTCTGGCGAGTGGTGCTCGCCAACACCACTGCGCCGATCACCGTGTGCTTCGACGGCCTTGGCGCTACGACGGAGCCGCCGTTCGTGCGCGACCTGCTTGCCGCTCTGCAGAGCTGCTACGCGCGCCGGTCGGCGGAGCCGGATTTCAAACGCTTGAGTGCTGTCCTGGTCGGCAGCACTTCGCGCCGTGTCTTGGCCGGCAGCGAAAACAGCTCGCCATGGGCTGCGGCCGACGTCATCGAGCTCGACGATTTCTCCGAAGCCGAGTCGTATACGCTCGCGGCCGGCTTTGAGGGCGAACCGGAAGTCGCTCTGGCCCTGATGGATCGCGTGACCGCATGGACGGGCGGCCACCCGTATCTGACCCAGAAGGTCGCCCGCGCCGTGGTCCGCAAAGGCGGCAAGCTCGAGGACGTCGAACGCGTGGTGCGCGACCAGTTGCTCGCGCCGGGGCTAGCGGAATCCGATCCGCTACTGAGCCACGTGCGCGCCTGGCTAACGGCGAAGGCGCCTGGAGCGCGCCGAGCCGCAAAGCTTCTACGCCGGCTCGCGCGTGGCGGCACAGTCACCGCGCCGGCGGATCTCGCGGTGCAGGAGCGGTTGCAGCTGTCCGGCGTCGTGGCGATCGACGAGCACCGCCGGCTCGAATTTCGCAACCGGATTTTCCGCGAGCTCGTGGGCCAGTGGGTCAAGGGTGCGGGCCGGGGCTGGCGGCTAGCGACCTCCGCTGTCTTGCTATTGCTGGTCGCCGCAGCGGCCGGCTATTGGTACGTCCAGTATCTACCGACGGCTGATATTGCGACGCTGGAGAGAGCAAGCGCGGATCTCCGCTCTGTCGATACCGCGTATGCAAGGTTGCACGCGCTGCCAGGTTTCGCCGAGCGGGCCGATCGTTTGTTCGCGACGGCGCTCGCCCGTCAGAGCGCAGCGGCGCGCACTGTGGCGGAAATCGACGCGATCGACACCCGACTGCGTGGCTTGACCGGTCAAGACGAAACAGCCGACGGCCTATTGGCCGCGTTCTGGCTGCGGCGGGCAACTGAAGCGTCGCACGCCGAGCAACGCGACGCGGCGTTGCTGCTCGCCCAGCGGGCGGCGGACGTGCCGGCGGCGCCCGCGTCCGCGGGCGGCACACTGGCCGAGCTCGTCGGCGACGACTACCCGCACCTCGAACGTACGCTGCATCTGGGTGCTGCACCGGTCGCGTGGCGCATGCAGTTCGGCGAGTCGACTTTGGTGGCGCTCGACGCCGACAAGCAATTACAACGCGTCCCGTTCGGGGACGCGGGCGATGGGAACGCCACCAACAGCGCGCCGGTTCATCTGACGGCATTGCAGTATGTTGCGATCACGCGCGACCTTGCCGTCGATGGCGAGGGCACTGCGGGCGCATTCGACCTCACGCTCGACCTCGATCACCCGGCGGCCGAGGAGCTGCTGCTGACGTTGACTGCGCCGAGTGGCGTGCAGGCGTCCGTGGCCGTGCCGCACCGTGACGATGGCGCGGCCGGAACCTTGACGTTCAATGCGGCGCACGGCACGCCGCTCGAGGCACTGGCGGACCAAGGTCGCCGCGGCGTATGGCGGCTCACGCTCGTCGACCGACGCGCGGAGAACGCCGGAACACTCGTGGGTTGGGCGTTGCGGTTCGCCGATGACACCTCGCGCGATGACCCTTCCGAGCCGGTCGCGATCCCCGATCCGTTGCGCACCGATGCCGTAGTCGTCACGACCGAAGGCGACCAGGCGCTTGCGAGGCCGGAGACGAACGGTGCGATCGGCACTGTCGCTCTGTGGAACATCGCGACTCGAAAATTCCAGAGGGACTTTCCACTGCCCGTCGTCCCGAAGTATCTGGCCGTGAACGCGGGCGGCGGCCGGTTGATCGCCGCGACCGACAAGCTCGTGACCGTCTGGAACACGAGCGACGGCACGCTGGTGGCACGTCTGGAGACGGACACCGAGTTCGTGTTGCCGCCCGTGGGCTCCACGGACGGCGGCTACTTCGCGATTGCCGAGCGCGTCGAGGACGGGAAGCCGCTGTACAGCGTGCTGCGCACGCGCGATGGCTCGCTCGTGAGTAGCTTCGAGGGCGTGAGCGACGTGCAGCGCTGGTGGCTTGGCCCCGGCGCGCGTTATCTGGCGTTGCAGTTAGCGGATCGTTCCATTCACGTGCTCGGCGCACGGCGTGGCGAGGTGTTGCGGATGCTCTCGCCTCGCACCGATGTGGCCCGTGTGCTGTCGCCGCCCGACGGTGCGACGCTGCTGACGGTCGGCAGCGGCGGCGCGATCTCCGCCTGGTCCCTTCTGCCGGCTGCGCCGCCGCCAAGGTCGCTCGGCACGACCGCTGCCGCGGCGAGCGTCGGCCTGGCCGCCGGCGGCAGCCGGCTGTGTTTTGCGACCGCGGACGCCGCGGTCCTCGTGGTCGATGTTGCTACGGGCGCCGAGGTTGTCCGGCTGCGAGGCGGGGGTGTGCTGCCGGCGACCACGCAGCTTGCCGACGATGGCGAGAAGCTCGTGACGGCGAGCGGCGCGCAACTGCGACTCTGGAATCTTCCCGCCGGTGGCACGCAGCCGCGTGTCGCGCGCGCCGCGGAGTCAACCGCTCTCGCGCTCGATCGAGTCACCGGGCGACTCGCGTTTGGGCTCGCGAACGGTCAGCTCGCGCTGGACGCGGTCCCGTCGACGGCACCGGCCGCGGAAACGCTCAAGTACTTCGGACATCGCGGTGAGGTGACTGCAGTAGCCGTGAACGTGGAACACGAGCTCGCCGTGACGGGCGGTGCCGACGGCATCGTACGCACGTGGGATCTTGCGAGTGGCATGCCGACGGCAGTGGGGAGTGAGGCAGCGGCGGCATCGATCGGCGTGGTTGCCCTCGCGCCTGATGCACGGTGGGTTGCGAGTGCGTCGGGCGCGCAGGTTCGCGTTACGAATGCCGTGGACGGCGCGGCCGTTTTCGAGCGCGCCTTCGGTGGTGTCGTCACCGCATTCGCGTTCGCGCCCGATGGTGCAACGCTCGCAATTGGCGATACGACCGGCATGGTGACGATCGTGCGGCTCGACGGTGCGGGCCGCGAGGTTACGACGCAGGTGACGGGCGCGGTCACCGCGCTCGCGTTCGCGCCGGGAGGCACGGCGCTCGCGGCGGCCGACGCGACGGGCGCGCTGCGTCTGCTGCGTCCTGCCGATGGCACGGCGGTAGGCGCACCGCGGAATCTGCCGCAGAAAACCCTCTCGCTCGACTTCGACGCCGACGGCAGCGTCTTGCTGCTCGCGACAGCTGATTGGTTGCACGCGCTGCGTGCCGATGCGACGCTCGAGCCGCTCGCGACCCGGTTCGCACCGCGGCGACTCGCCACACATGTGTTAGTGGCGGGGGAGAGGATGCAGCTGCGCTCCGCGGAAATGGGTGCCGATGGCACGGTGGCCGTCACGCGATTCGATCTCGCGTCGCCGCCGGCCGCGGAGGCGAGTCCGGAACGTCACGACTGGCCCGCCGCGTTGGGGATCACGCTCGACGACCAGGGTCAGCCAGCGCCGTTCGACCCCTAGGAAGCGCCTTTTTTCCCTGAATCTGTGAACTGTACGGCGGGTACGCCGGCTGATCGCGCGCTATCGTTCCGCTGCTCGGGTTTACCCTGTGGGATTATTTCAAACGTGTCACTAGCTCTTGCACAAGCAGGTCAGCGCGGGCCGGTCGTACGGCTCCTCGCCGTGGGCGCCGTGATGGTGCTCGCGGGGCTGGTGGTTGCGTGCCAGGGTTCCCAGTCGGGAGGGCGTACTTTTTACGACTTCATGGAAGACGGCGTCGCCAGGGATGGCGTTCTCTCCCGCTGTGACAAGGCTCCGAATACGACAGCGGCAGACCTCGAGTGCATCGCCGCGCGGCGTGCTGCGTCCGCCGTCGCGATCGAGCAGGAACGCGCGCGCGCGGACGGTCTCGGCCGTCAGTCCGAGCGCAAGCTAGTTGCGTTGCGCGACCGCTCTGCGCGACAAGAACAGAGCGACAAGCCGGCACCTGCGCCGGCTGTGCCCGCGTTCGGTGCGCCGCTCGGCGGTGTAATGCCTTCTATGAGCGACGCGGGATCGGATCCCTACGATGTTCAATTCCCGGGCCGCCCGACTTTCGAGGTCGGTGAGATTGCGCCGCCGTCGAGCGAAGTTGAAATCGTGCCGCCGACGCTCGAGCCGGAATACGTTCGCCCCGCGCGCCTGACCGCAACGACGAACTAGCGCGTCCGCTACCGCGGCGCCGCATCCAACGGAAACGTCTGTGCGCCTTCATTGCTCGAAGGCGTCTGACCCGTTGCGCCTCCGGGCGGCCCACCTAGCGGTGGCGCAAGCTCCGCAGATCTACGCAGCGCGTGGAGGAACGGTAACGCGCTGCGAGGCGTGGCGACGCCTTGTTCGCCGAACGCCTTTGCGCCGCTATTCCCGTAGAACGTATCGTCGGCGTCCTCGTCGACGTCGAGGCGTATTCCTTCGAACGTCGCCCCCGCGAACAGCCCGCGGCTATGTTGATACGCATACACCTCGGCTTTGCCGGTCACGACACCCGACGTGCGTCGCCCCATCGGTCCGCCGATCGCGCTCGCGTCGGCGCCGAGCGTGAACTTGCCGGCTTGGATGTTGCGAAGGGAGCGTTCGTTCGCGAACACCAGGACGACATCCGCTTTTTCCGCGCCGAACTGCGCACCCAGGCTGCCGCCCGTGAGTGTGATGAACGCCGGGTTGCTCCATGCGCCGCTCGGAGAACGGATCGCGATGACGCCGCGGCCGCGCCTTCCCCCGATCATGATGCCGCCGCGGAATACGCCGGGGATCACGACGATGCCGCGCGCCTCCTCGAGTATCTGCACGGGAATTCCGTGCTGTTCGTCGGTCGAAAATGTTTCGAGAACGCGTGCGGCGTCCGCCAGCTTGTCGGCGTCGTCGTGCCGGCGGGCTTGCGCCTGTGTCGAAGCGAGCGCAGCCAGCATTGCCAACACTGCGAAGGAAGTAGAGCGAACCGGACCTGTATTGCGCATGACGGCCTCGTCTTGGGCTGCGGAGCAGCATCTTAACCCGTTTGACGCCGCCGCCGGCGCGGGGTTCACGGGCCGCCGGGCGGCAGCGGCGTATCGAGCGTCGCGGAGAGCATGCGGAACAGCTCGCGTTCCGCCGCGGTAATCGTGCCGTCGGCTTGAATGCATGCGAGCACGCCGTGCAGCAGCCGTTGTTTCGAGCGCGGGCGTAACCCCGTGAGCGACAGGAGCGCCGAGTCGAGCGTGGCGAGATCGCGCGCAGCCGTCAGCGGATCGAACGACGGATCGCGTTCGCCGGCTTGCCAACCGAGGCTCGCGAGTCCCGCGGCGTAGGCCGCCCGCGCGCTTGCCGCGTCGTCGTTGCCGTACGCGGCGATGTTTGCGAGGAGCGCACGGATTGCGGCGCGCACGTCCATGGGTGTGACAGCGCGTGGCGGTGATGCGACCGGTGTTCCGCGTAGGAACGCACGCAGCGCGTGCAGTAGCACGAAGCCAAACAGCTGCGGCTCCGGGTTGAGCGCGTCGAGCCGCGTCAGGAGCTCGAACATATAGGTCAGCTCCTCGGCGGGCCGCCGCTTCAGCGCCGGGACCGTGAGCTCTACGATCGGCAGATACAAGCCGTGATCGATAGGCGCAAGTTCGGCCGCCAAGCGGTGGCACAGGCCGGCGCGGGTTGCACCGAGTTGCTGCTCGAGGAAGCTCATCTGCCGTTGGCGCGCCGATTCGTCGGGCGACAGCGCGAGCGCGAGCACGAGCAACAGGCTCGAGTCGCGCGAACGAGCGGCCGCGGCCACCTCGGCAGGCACGGCGTCGCGTAGTGCGCTGCCGACCTCTGGCGCGTCGATGTGGCCGGCGCGGTCGAGCAACGGCGCTGCCGCGAGCGGTGTCTGGCCGAAGTCGGCGCGCAGCGCGTTTGCCGACGCTGGGATCGAGCTCGGGTCGGGCGGTAGGCGCGACGGCTCCGGCAGGTCGCGCGGGTCGAAATTCGGCTCGAGTGCGCGGATGCGCTCGAGCAGCGGAGGGTGGGTTGCGAACCAGCCGGTGAACGCGCTCGCGCTGTGCTCGAACAACATGTGCGCGACTTCCTCGGTATCGACCGAGTCGATGCGCGCGCCGTAGCCGGCGATCTTCTTCAAAGCTCCCGCGAGGCCCTCGGGTTCGCGCGTGAATTGCACGGCCGATGCATCGGCCAGACGCTCGCGCTGGCGCGCGACGGCGGCTTTGATCAGGCGGCTGCAGAGCACGCCCATCGCGCCGATGACCACCAGCGCAAGGCCAATCCCGAGCGCCGCGGCCTGGCCGCCGTTCTTGTCGCGGCGCGTGTAGCGGGCGCTTCGCAGCAACCAGCGTCCGGCGATCGACAGCACGAGAATTCCAAAGGAGAGCCCCATCAACTGCTGATTCAGGCGCATGTCGCCGTTCAGGACATGGCTGAACTCGTGCGCGATGACGCCTTGCAGCTCCGCACGATCGAGGCGCTCGAGCGCGCCTCGCGTGACCGTGATCGCTGCGTTCGCGGGCGACATGCCTGCGGCGAACGCGTTGATGCCGGCTTCCTGCTCGAGAATGTATATCTCCGGCACCGGCAGGCCCGCCGCCAACGCCATTTCTTCCACCACGTTTACGAGCCGCCGTTGCAGCGGGTCTGCGCCTTCGCCGCTGACTTCCGTGGCGCCGAGCAGGCGCGCGACTTGCCCGCCGCCGCGCGCGATGGTCGCTGCCCGATACAGACTCGCGAGACCCATGGCCGCCAGCGTGCCGCCCACCATCATGGCCACGAAGCCCGCGTGCGTACCGACCCACTGCTGCCAGCTCTGGTCGCCCAGGAACACTGCGTTGCTGTTCAGGTACAGGCGCAGCGCCGCGCCCACGACGACGGTGGTAGCGACAGCACACGCAAGGAACGCGAGTAAGAACAGCGCTACGAGCACCCGGCTCGTTCGCCGCGACTGCTCCTGGCGCGCGAAGAAATCCACCGGCTAGGAGTCGGTCAGGTGAAGGAGACCTTCGGCACCGCGCGTTTTTCGGGCTGCTCGATCTCGAGGTATTCCGCCGGCTTGAAGCCGAAATTGTTCGCGATCAAATTGGCCGGGAAGCTCTGCGAAGAGTTGTTGTAGCCGAGCACGGCATCGTTGAACGCCTGGCGCGCGAACGCGACCTTGTTCTCGGTGGACGTGAGCTCCTCTTGGAACTGCTGCATGTTTTGGCTGGCTTTCAGGTCCGGATACGCTTCCGCGAGCGCAAAGAGTCGGCCGAGCGTGCCGCCGAGAGTCGTTTCGGCTGCGGCGAGGGCCTTGATGGCTTCCGCGTCGGATGGGTCTGCGGCAGCGCGTTTGAGGCCCGCCTGCGCGCTGTTACGGGCGGTGATCACCGCTTCGAGCGTGCCGCGCTCGTGGCTCATGTAGCCTTTGACGGCTTCGATCAGATTCGGGATCAGGTCGTAGCGGCGCGTGAGCTGCACGTCGATTTGCGAGAAAGCGTTACGCACGCGGTTGCGCGAGCTCACGAGATTGTTGTACATGGCAATCACGTACAACACGACGGCGGCAACAATGACGAGCGTGATGATCGTTCCCATCGACAGACTCCTTCTGGACGCGGGCCTGCGGAGAATACGCCCGCAGTTCGCGGCGCGCCATTGCGTAGCGCTAGGGGTTGCCGCGGCGTGTGTCGTCGCCGCCGCGCTGTTCGCGACGCCTGCACGGGCTGACTGGCTCGGCGAAGTCACCGACATGATGGGCACGCGTGTGTCCGTCGACCTTTGGGCCGACGACGAGCTGCGTGGCCATGATCTTGTCGCGCAAGTCATGACCTATTACCGGCACGTCGATGAAATGATGAGCACGTACAAACCCGACAGCGAGATCTCGCGCATCAATGCGCACGCTCACGAGGCGCCGATGCGCGTCAGCGATGAGCTCTTCGACGTGGTGCAGGCGTCGCAGGAGATTTCCGCCGCGAGCCATGGGGCGTTCGACATCACTTATGAGAGTATCGGCTATCTCTACGACTTCCACGCGCGCCAGCACCCGACGGACGCGCAGATCAAAGAGCACCTACCCGCCGTCAGCTACCGGCACGTCGTGCTCGACGCCGAGAAGCACACGATCTACTTCACCGTGCCCGGCGTGAAGATCAACGTCGGCGGTATCGCGAAGGGCTACTTGGTTCAGCATGCGGCCGACATGTTACGCGCGCAGGGCGTGGAGCACGCATTGTTGAATGCCGGCGGCGATACGCGCGTCATCGGCGACCGGCGCGGTCAGCCGTGGATTGTCGGCATCCGCAATCCGCGTGTGGCGGGCGAGATCGTCACGAGGCTACCGTTGGTCGACGAAGCGATTTCGACCGCCGGTGACTACGAGCGGTTCTTCGAAGAGAACGGTCGTCGCTATCACCACGTCATCAATCCCCGCACGGGCGAACCAACGGAAGGTATCTTGACCGTGACAGTCATTGGCCCGAGCGGCACTATGACCGACGGTCTCGATACGGCCATCTTCGTGCTCGGCGTGGAAGAGGGCATGAAGCTGATCAAGCGCTACCCGGAGTACGAAACGATCATCGTCGAGTCGAACGGCAAGGTCACCTACTCGAGCGGGCTTACGCCGCCCGAGCAAAAGTAGCGCGTCAGGCCTGCTCGCGGCGTCCGCGATCGATGGGGGTGACGTTGCTCTCGCCGGCAAAGTACCGCCGCATTTTCAGTGCGGCGCGCAGCTTCGTGGTTCGCACGTAGTGCTGGTAGAACAGATCTTTGACTATCTCGATTAGCACCGCGGATTGATCGGCCCCGATCGTGGGCGGCTCACCGTGGTCGCCGAACAGCACTTCCAAGATCGTGTCCGTCGTGCCGGCATCGATATCGGCGAGACGCAGCACGTCGGCAACGGTGTCGCGCCAGCGTCGCGGCGTTTCCTCGTCGGCTAGCGTTAGCGCCGCGTTTACGGTGCGCCGGCACATCGATGCGAATGCGTTGTGGGTGCCGGCGGTGTAGCAGTCCAGCGTCTCGCGCAGCAGCTGCTCGACGCTGGTCGGCAGATAGCCGAACTGGAAGCGCTCGCGCGGCCGCTCGATCTCGATCATATGGTCGGCGAGCTCGACTCGCTCGGCGCCGATGGAACGCACGCCGACGCGCACGAATCGCGGCTCGCCGCACGCGGCGCAGCGGAACACGAGGCCTACGTTCTTGGGTTCAGTGCGAGCGATCTCGGCAAACGAGGGCAGAGCGACGGGCAGCAGTTGGGCGTGCGCGCCACAGTGCGGGCATTCGCGCGCAACGGGCTCCGCCTGCTCGAAGCCCCCGGTCTTGTTTACATAAATCGCCACGTCGTACCTTTCTTTTTAGTCTACCCCAACCGCACCACACCGCGTCGCCAAGACGAGCCAGCCCGCTGCGCTCGAAATGACGTCGGTGCTGCAGAGCCCCTCGCGGGACCGTCTGCGCACATGGATGTGCGCAGCCGAGCCGCAGGGATGCGATTTCCGGCGTGTCCCGCGAGGAGCTCTGTGGCGCCGATGTCATGTTCGCCGGCGCTAAACGCTGGCGCGCGTGACAGCGCCGTCAACCGAGTTTTTTGTAGCGGATGCGGTGCGGTTGGTCGGCATCGTCGCCTTTGCGTCGGCGCAGGTCCTCGGCGTAGTCGGCGTAGTTGCCCTGAAAGAACAGGACTTCGCTGTTGCCCTCGAACGCCAAGATGTGGGTCGCGATGCGGTCGAGGAACCAGCGATCGTGCGAGATCACCACCGCACTGCCAGGGAACGCCAGTAATGCATCTTCGAGCGCGCGCAGCGTTTCCACGTCGAGATCGTTCGTTGGCTCGTCCAGCAGGAGCACGTTGCCGCCCGCGCGCAGCACTTTCGCGAGGTGTACGCGGTTGCGCTCGCCACCGGACAACATGCCGATCTTCTTCTGCTGGTCCGTGCCGCGGAAGTTGAAGCGCCCGCAGTACGCGCGCGATGGCGTCTCATAGGTGCCGATCTTCAGAATGTCCTGGCCTTCGCTAATCTCTTCCCACACGGTTTTGTCGTTGTTCAACGTGTCGCGGCTCTGGTCGACGTAGGCGAGTTGCACCGTGTCGCCGGTGCGTAGCGAGCCTGAGCCGGGTTTCTCCTGGCTGGCCATCATTCGGAACAAGGTGGTCTTGCCCGCGCCGTTTGGGCCGATCACGCCGACGATACCCCCCGTCGGCAGTCTGAACGACAAGTTCTCGAACAGCACGCGCTCGCCGAACGCTTTGCCGATATTGTCGGCTTCGATCACGAGCTCCCCCAACCGCGGGCCGGGCGGAATGTAGATTTCGTTCGTCTCGTTGCGCGTCTGGAATTCCTTCGACGTGAGCTCATCGAAACGCGCCAGTCGTGCTTTCGCCTTGGCGCGGCGTGCCCCCGGATTGGTGCGCACCCACTCGAGCTCGGTCTTGATCGTGCGCTGGCGCGAGGCTTCCTGCTTTTCCTCGAGCCGGAGCCGCTCGTCCTTCTGCTCGAGCCAGGAGGTGTAGTTGCCTTGCCAGGGAATACCGTGGCCGCGGTCGAGTTCCAGGATCCAGCCCGCCACGTTGTCGAGGAAATAGCGATCGTGAGTCACGGCGATCACGGTGCCGGGGAATTCCTTGAGAAATCGTTCGAGCCACGCGACGGATTCCGCATCGAGATGGTTCGTGGGCTCATCGAGCAGCAGCATGTCGGGGTTCGACAGCAGCAGCCGGCACAGCGCGACGCGGCGGCGCTCGCCGCCTGACAAGGTTTGCACATTCGAATCCCAAGGCGGCAGCCGCAGGGCGTCGGCCGCAACGTCGAGCTTGCGCTCGATCTCCCAACCGCCCGTGGAATCAATCGCGTCCTGCAGCTTGCCTTGCTCCTCGAGCAGCCGATTCATCTCGTCGTCTTCGAGCGGCTGGGCGAACTTGTCGCTGATCTCGTTGAAGCGTTGTATGAGCTTCAACTGGTCGGACACGGCTTCCTCGACGATCGCGCGCACGTTCTTGGTTGCATCGAGCGCGGGCTCCTGCTCGAGGTACCCGATCTTGATGCCCGCCTGGGGCCGCGCTTCGCCTTCGAACTCCGTGTCGACGCCGGCCATGATCTTGAGTAGCGTGGATTTGCCCGAGCCGTTCAAGCCTAGGACGCCGATCTTCGCGCCGGGGAAGAAGCTCAAGCTGATGTCGCGCAGGATGAACCGCTTCGGCGGGACGATCTTGCCGACGCGGTTCATTGTGAAGATGTATTGGGCCATCGGTCCTGGGCTCACAAACGGGGCGTGAATTATCGGGGCCAGGCTGCGCATCGGCAACTAGACCGTGCCGACCGTCATGGTCGGGCGCGAGCTTGAGCACGACACTGGCCCGAGCACAGATCAGGACCAATGAACAGAACCGCGTTTATCCGTACTATCCGCGAAGGTTCGGCGATGCAGCCGCGTCGCCCGGAGCCGTCTTCTCGATTGACCGAATTCGCCGGGAGCGATCGATGACGGGCGAGGTGACGACCGGAAAAATCTGGAGCTTGGTCAAAAAGTCGATCGGCTCATGGTCCCACGACCATGCCTCGAGCATGGGCGGTGCGCTCGCGTATTACACGCTGCTCTCGATCGCGCCGATCCTCGTCATCGTCATCGCTGTCGCGGGCTTCTTTCTCGGCGATGAGGCTGCGCGCCGCGAAATCATGGCGCAGGTCAGGGGAATGCTTGGCGACGACGGCGCAGCCGCGGTACAAGGCCTGCTGAAGCGCGCAAGCGAGCCCACACAGGGCCTCATTGCAACCATCAGCGGAATAGCTCTGTTGATCATCGGCGCGACGACGGTATTTGCGGAGTTGCAGGCCGATCTCGATCGCATCTGGCGGGCGCCTGCGACGACGATCGGCGGCCTGTGGGCGCTGTTACGTGCCCGCCTGCTCTCGTTCGGCATGATTCTCGCGATGGGGTTTTTGCTGCTCGTCTCTCTGGTCGTGAGCAGCGCGTTGGCCGCGCTCGGCAAGTGGTGGGGCGGTTGGTTCGAAGGTTGGGCACTCCTGCTCGAGGCGCTGAACTTCACGGTGTCGTTCGCGGTGACGACCACGTTGTTCGCGGTGATGTACAAGATGTTGCCGCGAGCGGACATCGCTTGGCGGGACGTTTGGATCGGTGCCGTAGTCACCGCGGCGCTCTTCACGGTCGGTAAGCTGCTCATCGGCCTCTACATGGGGCGCCGCGGAGTCGCATCGGGATTCGGTGCCGCGGGGTCGTTCACTGTGCTGCTCTTCTGGGTCTATTACTCGGCGCAGAGCTTCTTTTTGGGCGCCGAGTTCACATGGGTGTATGCGAACGAAGTCGGGTCGCGCGCCGGGAAATCGCGTGAAAAGCCCGCGCCACCGAAGCCGCGAGATCGCCACCCCGCTCGCACGTGAGCGCGTTGTTCGCGCTCGAAATCGAACGCCGCCGGCTGCTGATTTTCTCCGACCCGATCGCTAGATCAGTCCCGCCGCCTCGTCTTCGGTCGGCAGTCGCCCCGCCGGCGTAAATTTGTCCACCGCTGCGGGTAAATCCTGCGTGAGCCTCGACAGCAGGTCCTCCCTCGAGAGTCCGGTGCGGTGCGAAAGCGTGTCCAGCACTTCGGGGCCGATCGCTTGTTCGATCTGCTCGGAGCGCAGTTGTTGATTGGGGCCGGTACTCACCCACGAATCCGCGGCGTGGCCTTGGCCGTTCTGCCGAAAGCGCTCGATCAGGTCGCGAAGGCCGCCGCTCACGATGCTGCCGGCGCTCCCACCGCCGAGTAGTCCGCCCAGCTTGGCGAGAACACTGCCTTGCTGATCAGGTTGATCGGGTCCGCCGAGTGGAGCCTGCTTTCGTCCTGCGAGCGCTTCGGCGATCTTGTCGCGGTTCTTGTAACCGGCGACAGCAAGAAGTCCCAAAAGGGCGACCATAGATGGCATTCCACGGCTCATTTCATTCTCCTCGGTAAGTGGAACAGGGTCATGGTTTTACACGCGCCGCTTGGCGATGACGCTCCAGAAGAAGAGAACGACAATGGCCCCGACGACTGCACCGATGAGTCCGGCACCCTCTCCCGGCGCATACCATCCAAGCGCTTGCCCTAGATAGCTCGCGACGACCGCTCCCACGACACCGAGAAGGGCCGTCAATACGAAACCCGAGGGCTCGTTGCTGCCCGGCATGATGAATTTGGCGATCACGCCAGCGACGAACCCAACGATGATCGTCCAAATAATACCCATGGTTAACTCCGTATTGGTGGGGCCGAGCTACGTCTAAGAACCCTTCAGCTCTTCAAGCTGTCAGGCACTCTTCCGCAGTTCTCCGCGAGCTTTCGCATTACCGCCTTCGACAGCGCGATGTTCTGCTCTGCACTGACGTCAGCCCCCGCACGAACATTCATTTCCCGCGCGAGGGTTTTTCGCGCCGCGAGGCTCGAGAGGCTCATTGATTGCTCCTTTTGCGGTCGCGGAAACATGCCTAGCCTTCATTGCACGCGACGCCGCATCAAGCGGTCGCGTTCGGTGCTCGATCCTTCAATCCCTGCACTCCGTAGTGCTTCGCGCAGGTGGCGCAGCAGAAGAAATGTTCGCCAGCTTCGAGTCCGTGGCCGATGATCCGGCATTCGCAGTGCGCGCACGTCGGCGCCAGAGCGTGAATCGCGCACTCGAAGCTGTCGAAGACGTGCGAGCGTCCCGCCCGTACGATCTCGAAGCTCTTGTCGTAGTCGTTGCCACACACTTCACAGGTAGCCATGTAGTCTTCCTCCCGAAGGAAGTGGCGTGAAGCGTGTCTTCACGCCACCGGAGCCATTGCGCTTCGGCCTGCCAGCCGTCTCTCGCTATGAAGTCGGGAGCGAATCCGCCATCTCCTTGTGTCGCTTGAGGGTCGGCAGAGTTTTCCGCGCGAACGCGGCGATGTCGCTGTCCGAGGACTTGGCCGCGCCTTCGAACAGGGCGATCGCCTTGTCGTGATCCTCCATCATCTGCTTCGAGTACGCGGCATCGAAGTCGACGCCGGATTTGGAGCCGAGCTTCTGAACAATGGCGGTGTGCTCACTGTCCAAAGTGCTCGGCACTGCCAGACCCTTCGTCTTTGCCAGCGCGGCGAGCTCGGTATTCGCCTTGCTGTGATCTTTCATCATCTCCTCGCCGAACTTGCGAACGTTCGGGTCGTTGGCCATGGTTTGCGCGAGCTTGCCGAGTTCCACCTCCGTCATGCCGTCCAGAGCGGCCATCTTGACGAACATGGCCGGGGCAGTGCTGCTGTTGTCGCCCACTATTGCCTCGTATTTATGTGCCGATGACTGGTGCTCGTGCGAAGGCACTGTCGTGTCTGGTGTGTCGTCACTACTCTGGCGTTGTGCTTCCGCCGTGGCGACCGCGAACGCGCCTATCACGCCGGCCAGCGCAATGTATTTGCCAGTGTTCATGCGTGGATCCTTCTTGCTGTGATGGTGAGCCTCCAAGGCTAGGCGCCTCGTTTGAGGGTCGCCGTCAGACACCTGCGTTCGCGAGGGTGAGCCAATGCCTACACGTGCAGTTCAAACGAGCCCCGCGGGGGCGCGTCGGGGGCGTCTCCGCCGGGCGGTTCGTGATATAGGTATGCGGCGCCCCCTTCGGCTATCGCACCATGTCAGCCTCCGTCGTACTCATTGCCGCGCCCGAGCTAGCCGACTACGGATTTCCCAACGGCCATCCGTTCGGAACGGATCGCTACGCGGCGTTCATGACGGAGCTCGAGCGCTCCGCCGTCGGGCCGAAGCTCGAACGTCGTGCACCCCGCCGTGCCACGCGCGCCGAGATCGAGTATTTCCACGCGCCGCAATACGTCGACCGCGTGATCCGGTTGTCGAAGCTCGGCACCGGCTTGCTCGATGCCGGAGACACGCCGGCATTTCCCGGCGTTTACGAAGCGGCCGCGACCGTCGTGGGCGGCACGCTCGAAGCGCTTGCCGCGATCATCGCCGGGCCCGTGCGGCACGCGTTCATCCCGATCGGCGGCTTGCATCACGCCACGCGCGATAGCGCCGCGGGCTTTTGCGTGTTCAACGACTGCGGCATCGCAATCGAGGCCGCACGCCGACTGCACGGGATTCGCCGCGTGGCCTACGTCGATATCGATGCCCATCATGGCGACGGCGTGTTCTATGCGTTCGAGGAAGATCCGGATGTGCTCGACGCCGATTTGCACGAGGACGGACGGTTCCTGTATCCCGGCACCGGCAATCGCAGCGAAACCGGTCGAGGACGGGCCCAAGGCACGAAGTTGAACATTCCGCTGCCGCCTGGCGCCGACGATGCGACGTTTCTGAAGGCATGGGACGAGGTCGAGGAGTATCTCGATGCCGCGAAACCCGAGTTGATTCTGCTGCAATGCGGCGCCGATTCGCTCGGCGGTGATCCCATCACGCACCTCAAGCTCACGGCCGAAGCTCATGCGCACGCGGCCCGCCGGCTCGGCGTGCTCGCGGAACGGCATGCCGGTGGTCGCGTGCTCGGTATGGGGGGCGGCGGTTACAACCGCGCGAATCTCGCGCGTGCATGGACGCGCGTGGTGGAAGAGCTGGCGGGTTGAGCATGTTCGACGCACGCAGCCTCGCCGCTCTCGACCCGCAGCTTGCCGACGCGCTGAAGGCCGAGCGCGTGCGGCAGGAAAGCTACCTCGAGCTGATCGCCTCGGAAAATTACGTAAGCCCGCGCGTGCTCGAGGCGCAGGGCTCGCTGCTGACGAACAAATACGCCGATGGCTACGTCGGCGATCGTCACTACGCGGGGTGCGAACAGGCCGATGTCGCCGAGTCCCTTGCAATCGAAAGAGCGGGGCGATTGTTCGGCGCAGGTTACGCGAACGTTCAGCCGTATTCGGGCTCGCAAGCGAATCTCGCGGCGTATCTCGCATTGCTCGCGCCCGGCGACACGCTGCTCGGCATGCGTCCGGCGCACGGTGGCCATCGCACGCATGGCGCCGCCGACAATCAATCCGGCAGTCTCTACAACGTCGTGCTGTACGACGTCGATGCCACCACGGCTCTGATCGACTACGAACAGGTAGCCGCCCTCGCTCGCGCTCATCCGCCGAAGCTCATCGTTGCCGGTTTTTCGGCGTATTCGCGAGTCGTCGACTGGGCACGGTTTCGTACGATCGCTGACGATGTCGGCGCTCTGCTCTTGGCCGACATCGCGCATGTCGCCGGGCTCGTCGCGGCTGAGCTCTATCCGAACCCCGTGCCGCTCGCCGATCTCGTAACCACGACTACGCACAAGACGTTGCGTGGGCCGCGTGGCGGAATGATCCTCGCGGCTCGCAGATCGGAACTCACCGAGCGCGTCGACGCAGCCGTCTTTCCGGGCACGCAAGGCGGGCCTCTGATGCACATCATTGCGGCGAAGGCAGTGGCGTTCGCCGAAGCCCTGGAACCCGAATTCGCGGCGTACCAGCGGCAGGTGCTCGCGAATTCGCGGCTGCTTTCCGCGGTGCTGATCGAGCGCGGCTACCCCGTGCTGACAGGGGGCACCGACAACCACATGCTGCTCGTCGATCTGCGCCGCGCGCCGCTCGACGCAATGCGCGCGGAGCGTGCGCTGCACGCCGCTCACATCGCCGTGAACCGCGCTTCGTTGCCTGGCGAGATCGGTAGCGAGCCGACACAAGGCAACGGCGGCTTGCGCCTCGGCACGCCGGCTATCACGACCCGCGGGCTCGGCGCCCGCGAAACCCGCGATCTCGCCGGTTGGATCGCCGACCTCTTCGACGCTCGTGGCAGCGACGCTGCAGTGGCGCGCGTTCGTGCGCAGGTCCTCGATCTCTGCGCCGCCTTCCCGGTCTACTCCCCCCAACAAAAAGGATAGCGGCCCACACCAGGCGCCGACTCGGGACTCAACTGGCACGCGGTCAAACGCCGCAAGGTAGAATCCCCACGTGCATTGCCCGTTTTGCAGCTTCGAAGACACCAAAGTCATCGACTCGCGTTTGGCCGGCGAAGGTCGCCAAGTGCGCCGACGTCGCGAGTGCCTGTCGTGTGGCGAACGCTTCACCACCTTCGAGCAGCCCGAGCTTGTCATGCCGTACGTCGTCAAGCGCGACGATCGCCGCGAGCCGTTCGACGAGAACAAGCTGCGCAACGGGTTTCTGAACGCCCTGCAGAAGCGTCCCGTGCAGCGCGAGGACATTGAACGCAGCATCGAGCACGTCGTGCATGCGCTCCAGACGCTGGGTGAGCGCGAAGTGCTGAGCCGGCTCGTCGGCGACCTCGTGATGGAGGAGTTGCGCCGACTCGACGAAGTCGCGTATGTACGGTTCGCGTCCGTGTACCGCAGTTTTCAGGACGTCACCGAGTTTCAGCAGGAGATCGAACGGCTGCAGGCCATGCCGGACCCGCGTGCGAGCCGCGAGCAGATGTCCTTGCCGATCGACGAGACGAAAAAGAAATGATCCTGCGAGGGAGTGCGTCGCGTGGCTAGCGCCGACGATCACCGCTACATGGCCGAAGCGCTGCGCCTTGCGGCGAACGGTCAGTACGATACCGCGCCCAATCCCGCGGTGGGCTGCGTGCTCGTGAAGGACGGCCAGGTGGTAGGCACCGGTTGGACCGCGCCCGCCGGCGGGCCGCACGCAGAGCGCGTCGCGCTCGCGGCCGCGGGTGCGCAAGCGCGCGGTGCGACCGCATACGCGACGCTCGAGCCGTGTTGTCACACGGGTCGTACGGGTCCGTGCACGCGTGCGCTGATCGAGGCGGGTGTCGCGCGCGTGGTGTTCGCCGGCCACGATCCGAATCCGCGCGTAAACGGCGGCGGCGGGAAAGAGCTCGCCGCTGCAGGTATCGCGGTCGAAGGCGGCGTGCTCGAGCAGACTGCCGAGCCGTTGAACCGCGGCTTCTTCACGCGCATGCGCACAGGGCTGCCGTGGGTTCGCAGCAAGCTCGCGGTGTCTCTCGATGGGCGAACTGCCCTCGCGAACGGCGTGAGCCAATGGATCACGAGCGTGGAGGCGCGCAGCGACGTGCACCGGTGGCGGGCGCGATCGAGCGCAATACTGACCGGGAGCGGCACGATCGTCGACGACGATCCGTCGTTGAACGCGCGCCGCGATGAAGCCGGCATCGACATCGGCGTAGGCATCAAGCAGCCGCTGCGAGCGATCGTCGATGCGCGTCTGCGCACTCCCGTGACCGCTAAGACGCTGCGCTTGCCGGGTGAAGTGCTCGTGCTGACGAGTCGCAGTGTCGATGATCCGGCTGCCGTTGCCCTTCGCAAAGCGGGTGCCCGCGTCGAGACCGTTGCCGGCGACGCCGAGCACTGCGACCTGCGCGCGGTGCTCGTACGGCTCGCAGAGCAGGAGATCAATGACGTGTGGGTCGAAGCCGGCGCAGGCTTCAACGGCGCGATGCTGAGGGCCGGGCTGATCGACGAACTCATCATCTATATGGCGCCGCGGTTGCTGGGTGACTCCGCCCGCGGAATGTTCAGCGTCCCGCCGCTCACTGAGCTTGAGACGGGCTGGAGCCTGACGTTCGACGACATCAGCCGTGTCGGCCCCGACTTGCGGATCACGGCACGGGTCAGTAGGGTGGCGAGCGCTGAGGGGCCTGTCGCAGGCCACTAGACACCGAGCGAGGCGGAAGCGTGTTCTCTGGCTTAGTCAAAGGTGTCGGTCGAGTCGCATCCCGCAACGATCTCGGCAAAGATCAACGTTTCACGATCGAGGTCGGTAGCGCCGCGTTGCCGCCGCTCGTCGTCGGCGCGAGCATCGCCGTGAATGGCGTTTGCCTCACGGTTGTCACCGCGGCAGGCGACCGGTTCACGGCCGACGTGTCGGGGGAGACGCTGGCCGTCACGACGCTGGGCCGCCTTACGGCCAGCTCGCGCGTGAATCTCGAATCGCCGCTGCGCGCGGGCGACCCGCTGGACGGGCATATCGTGAGCGGTCACGTCGACGGCGTCGGTGAGGTCGCCGCCGTGGAGTCCGCCGGCCGCTCGCTCACCGTCACGATCGATGTGCCGGAGGCGCTCGCACGCTATGTCGCCACGAAGGGCTCTGTGGCCGTGGACGGCGTGAGCCTGACCGTGAACTCGGTGCGCGGCGCGCGTTTTGCGGTCAACGTCATCCCGCATACGCAGGAGAAGACGGTGATCGGCGACTACAAGGCCGGCACCGCTGTTAATATTGAGGTGGACCTGCTGGCCCGCTATCTGGAGCGGTTGCTGGAGGCACGAGGCGGCGAGAGCATCGATTTGGATTTCCTGAAAAAACATGGTTACGCGCGTAACGACTGACACGGCCTGGTCTGGGCTCGATTCGATCGACGACATCGTCACGGCTATTGGTGCCGGCGAGATGGTCGTGATCCTCGACGACGAGGATCGCGAGAACGAAGGCGACCTGATCATGGCCGCCTCCAAGGTGCAGGCCGAGGACGTCAACTTCATGGCGCGCTATGGGCGCGGCCTGATCTGCCTCACGTTGACAAGGCAGCGCTGTGAGCAGCTGCGGTTGCCGCTGATGGTCAGCAACACCGACGTGCGGCGCACCACCAACTTCACGGTCTCGATCGAAGCGGCCGAAGGCGTTACGACCGGCATCTCGGCGCACGATCGCGCGCGCACCATCCAAGCAGCCGTGGCTGCGCAAGCGCGGCCCGACGACTTGCGCCAGCCTGGGCACATCTTTCCGTTGATGGCTCAGCCCGGCGGCGTCCTGACGCGAGCCGGACACACCGAGGCTGGTTGTGATCTTGCGCGGCTCGCAGGTCTCGAGCCCGCCGCGGTCATCGTCGAGATTCTGAATGACGACGGTGGCATGGCCCGGCGCGACGATCTTCTGAAGTTCGCACGCCGCCATAAGCTGAAGATCGGCACGATCGCCGATCTCATCGAGTACCGCCTGCGCACGGAGCAGTCGGTAGAGATCATCAGCGAATCGACGGCCACGACCCAGTTCGGCGAGTTCCGGCTCGTGTGCCTCGAGGACCACGTGAATAACGCGGTGCATCTCGCATTGGTGCGGGGCAAGATCGACCCAAAGACGCCGACTCTAGTGCGCGTGCATCGGCAAGATACGCTGGCCGACGTCATCGGCATGCAGGATCCTTCCCTGCATCGCCCGCTGCGCGACGCGCTCGCAGTGATTGCGGCGCAGGAATGTGGCGTGGTCGTCCTGCTGCGGCTCGAGGAGTCGGCGCGCGACCTCATGCACGCGGTGCAATCGCTGAGCAATACCGTTCCCGAGCCCGACAAGTGCCGCGACCGCCAGATGGATTTCCGGATGTTCGGCATCGGCGCTCAGATACTCCGCGCGCTCGGTGTTCGCAGGATGCGCGTGCTCGGCGCGCCGAAGCAGTTGCATGCGCTATCGGGATTCGGCCTCGAGATTACGGAATATGTGTCGGCGGATCCTCCGGCCGAGCGGGGGAACGTTCATGGATGACCGCATCAAGACGATAGAAGGCGATTTCACCGCACGTGGGCTGCGCTTCGGAATCGTCGCGGCGCGGTTCAACGATTTCATCGTCGACCGGTTACTCGACGCGGCAATTGCCACTCTGACCAAGCACGGCGTCGCGCCGGCCGATATCGAGATCGTGCGTGTGCCTGGCGCGTTCGAAACGCCACTCGCCATCAAGAAGCTTGCGGCGAGCCGCCGCTATCAGGCGCTGATCGCCCTCGGCTGCGTGATCCGCGGCGCAACGGCGCATTTCGACTATGTGGCTGGTGAAGCGAGCCGCGGCATCTCGCACGTGAGTCTGACGGAGGAGATCCCTGTCGGTTTCGGCATCCTGACGGTCGACACGATCGAGCAAGCGATCGAGCGGGCGGGTACGAAGGCCGGCAACAAGGGCGTCGACGCAGCGCTCGCGGCGATCCAGATGGCGAACGTTCTGCGCCAGCTGGAGCAATAGACTTTGGCTCGCGACCGCGCGACACGGGCGCGTCACCTCGCGCGGGAATTGCTCGTCAAGGCGCTGTATCAGTGGCAGCTCGCCGGGCACCGCGTTCAGGAACTCAAAGCGCAATTCTCCGCGGCAGAAGACTACGAACGCTGCGATAGCGACTACTTCGGAGAACTGCTGACGACGATCATCGCTGAGGCGCCGACCCTCGACGAATTGATCGTCCGTTACGCCGTGCGTCCCATCGAGCAGCTCGACGCGGTGGGTCACGCCGTGCTGTGGCTCGGTATCGCCGAGCTCAAGCATCGGGCCGACGTTCCTACCCGGGTCGTGATCAACGAAGCCATCGAGCTCACGAAACGCTATGGCAACACCGACAGTCACAAATTCGTGAATGCGGTGCTCGACAAATGTGCCCGCGACATCCGCAGCGAGTTGAAAGCGCGCGAGACGCAGTCGTGATGGGCGAGTTCGACATCATCGCGCGCTATTTCACGCGCAGCGGCGGCGATCCGGATATCGTGCTCGGCGTCGGCGACGATGCGGCGCTACTGAAGATCGACGGCCTCGCCGCCGTGACCGTGGATACGCTGGTGGCCGGCGTGCATTTTCCGGACGGCATGGCCGCCCATCACTTGGGCTACCGGCTCATGGCCGTGAATTTGAGTGACCTCGCCGCGATGGGCGCGCAACCGCGCTGGTGCACGTTGGCGCTGACGTTGCCCTCGGCCGACGAAGCTTGGCTCGAAGGCTTCAGTCGCGGTCTGTTCGAGCTCGCCGAGCGCTACGGCGTGAGCCTAGTGGGCGGCGATCTCACGCGCGGGCCGTTGACCGCAACGTTGCAACTGATCGGGCGTGTGGAACACGGGCGCGCATTGACACGCAGCGGCGGCAACGTCGGCGACGACGTTTACGTGACCGGCACTCTGGGCGACAGCTCGGCCGGTATCGCGCTGATCATGGAGCGCGTCGCCGCGCCCGCCGGCTCCGCCGTAGCTGCGCTCGAGCAGCGGTTCTATAGGCCGGTTCCACGCGTGGGCGCGGGGCTTGCGCTCCGCGGTATTGCTTCCGCCGCCATTGACGTCTCGGATGGCTTGCTGGCCGATCTCGGGCACATCTGCGAAAAAAGCGGCTGCGGGGCGGTGATCGACGTCGAGCGTGTGCCGCTCTCGGCGGAGGTGCTGTCGTTGTTTCCGCCACAGGACGCGCTTGCGCACGCACTCGGCGGCGGTGACGACTACGAGCTGTGTTTCACGGCACCGCCGTCGCAGGCCGACGCCATCGAAGCCGCGCTCGAGGCATCCGGCACGCTCGCGCGGCGCGTGGGCCAGCTCGTGCCGGGCCAATCAGTCACCTGTCGGCGCGACGGTGAGTTGTATGAGCCGGCCGCACATGGCTACCGGCACTTCTGAGCTGACGCCTTTGCGCGTCACCGCAAGAACGCTGCTCGACCCCGTCCACTTCGTCGCGTTCGGCTTCGGCGCCGGCCTTGCTCCGCGTGCGCCGGGGACCGCGGGTAGCGTCGTCGGTATCGTGATCGCCTGGTGGCTCATGCCCCTGCCGTTGTACGTGCGAGCCGCCATCGTTCTCGTCGCGTTTGCAGCCGGCATCTGGGTCTGCGGCGAGAGTGCGCGGCGCCTGAACGCACACGACCATCCGGGCATCGTGCTCGACGAGATCGTCGCAGTGCTCGCGACGGCTCTCGTGTTGCCCGAACGCAGCGTGTTGGGGTTTTTCTTGGTTTTTGTTTTGTTTCGGATTTTCGATATCTTCAAGCCCTGGCCGATCCGCGATGTGGATCACAGATTGGGCGGTGGGCTCGGAATTATGCTTGACGACCTGATGGCCGCGTTCTACGCCGCGGTTGGTCTCGCAATAATCCGAGCTCTGTTGCCGACAATCTAGCCAGCATGGTGCAGCCCAAAGCTCAACCCGCGCCCGAGAAGCGCGGCACCCAAGTCATACCGAGCAGAATCGGTAAGTACGTGATCATCAATGAGGTCGGGCAGGGTAGTACCGGCCGTGTGTTCCTGTCGCACGATCCGTACTACGGCCGCGACGTCGCGATCAAGCTCTACAACATCGAGAACGAGGAAGACGAGCAGAAAGCGCGCGTCACTCGCAAGATGTTCTTCAACGAGGCGCAGATGATGGGGCGCCTCCAGCACCCGAACATTCTGCCGATCTACGATGCAGGCGACGAGAACGGCAGCTACTACGTCGTAACCGAGCACGTGCATGGCGCGCGCACGTTGGCCGCGTATTGCCGGCCGGACAACCTGCTGCGTATCGACGACGTTGTCGAGATCATGTTCAAGTGCGCCAAGGGCCTGCACTACGCTCACGGCCGTGGAGTGATCCACCGCGACATCAAGCCGAGCAACATCATGCTGACGCTCGACAACGACGTCCGCGTAATCGATTTCGGGATCGCGCTCATCAAGGATTCCGACATTTCGAGAATCGAAGGCATCGCGGGCAGCCCGAGCTACATGTCGCCCGAGCAGGTGCAGTCAGCGGAGATCACGCATCGCTCTGACATCTACTCGCTCGGCGCTGTGATGTATGAACTCCTTACCGGATATCGACCGTTCCGCGCTAATAGTTTGAGCAAGTTGCTGCACCAGATCGTCTACGCTACGCCGCCGCCGATTCACACGCTGCGTGCCGGCATTCCCGAGGAGCTCGAGGAAGTCGTCATGACTGCGCTGCGTAAGGAGCCGGAGAACCGGTACAACAACGCCGTCGACTTCGCTGGTGCGTTGACCAAGCTGCATCAAAAACTGCGCAGCGCGGATGAAAAAGTCGACCAGCAGGAACAGTTCGATCAGTTGCGCAGTTTGCGCTTCTTCCATGATTTTTCGCACGCCGAGATCTGGGAAGTGCTGCGCGCGAGCGAATGGTGCAATTATTCGATGGACGACGAGATCATCCGCGAGGGCGAGCTCGACGACAGGTTCTACATCATCGTGAACGGTACGGTCAGCGTGCAGTCCGGTCGTCGCCAGATCGGTGAACTGGGCGAGGGTGATTGTTTCGGAGAGACAAGCTACGTGCGTGGTGCGCGGCGCACGGCCACGATCAAAGCGACGATGCCGGTCATGCTCGTGCGCGTGAGCTCGACGCTACTCGAGCAAGCCTCTTCGGCATGCCAGCTACGCTTCAACAAGGTGTTCCTGCGCTCGCTGATCGAGCGGCTGCAAGGCGTCGCGACCGCCGCGACCTGAGGATCACTCGCCGTCGGTCGACGGCGTGAACGGGCTCGGCTCGGCCTGCTCGCTCTTACGCAGGAGGATTTCCACCTTCTGCTCGGCTTCCTGTAGCGCGGCCTGACACTGGCGCGTGAGCTTCACACCACGCTCGAACTCTTTCAGCGCCTGCTCGAGCGGCAGATCGCCGCTTTCCATGCGCGTGACCAGCGCTTCGAGCTCCTCGAGAGATTTTTCGAGGCCGCCCAAGCTGGTGCTTTCGGATGTGCTCATGCGGGTGGGACCGACCAGGGAGGCGTCACGGTACACAGCGTGCCGACGACGGTCAAACGTGCCGCGGTTGACAGGTAGTTAGGCCGGGAATAGATTGCAAGCGTCTGTTAGACAAAGTCTAAAAATCGCCGTTTAAGGCGGGCGACCTATGCAACGACTAGGTTTTCGGAGGATTCATGCAGCTCAAAGGCAGTAAGACGGAACAGAATTTAAAGGACGCGTTCGCGGGCGAGTCCCAGGCGAATCGCCGCTATCTGTACTTCGCAAATCGCGCCGACGTCGAGGGCTACAACGATGTGGCCGTTGTCTTCCGCTCGACCGCCGAGGGCGAAACCGGTCATGCGCACGGACACTTGGATTACCTCGCGGTCGTTGGCGATCCGGCGACAGGGTTGCCGATCGGTCCCACGGGCTCGAATCTGAAGGCGGCCATCGCCGGTGAAACGCACGAGTACACCGACATGTATCCCGGCATGGCGAAGCAGGCGCGCACTGAAGGCTTCGAGGAGATTGCCGACTGGTTCGAGACGCTCGCGAAAGCGGAGCGCTCACATGCGAACCGCTTCCAGAAGGCCTTCGATACGCTCGGTCAGTAACGGCAAGTAATTCGTCGCGACGCGCTGCCTGGAGATTCCGGGCAGCGTGTAGCGCACCGTAATGACCGACACACCCGGCCCGCGTCGCGAAGGGAGCTTGGAAGCTCCCACGCGCCATCCGATCGATTGGCGCTCGCCTGCATTCGGTGATCCGGCGGCGCTCGACGCCGAGCTCGAACGCGTTTTCGATATTTGCCACGGCTGTCGACGCTGCTTCAGCCTCTGCAATTCATTCCCTACCCTGTTCGACGCCGTGGATGCTACGGCCGCCGGCGAAGTTCACGAAGTACCGAAGACCGCCTATTGGCAGGTGGTCGAGCACTGTTATCTCTGCGACATGTGCTACATGACCAAGTGCCCCTACGTGCCGCCGCACCCGTGGAACGTCGATTTCCCGCACTTGATGTTGCGGGCCAAGGCCAAGAGCTTTAAGGACGGCAAGGCGAGTCTGCGCGACAAGGTGTTGAGCTCGACCGACGCCGTCGGCACGCTAGCGGGTATTCCCGTCGTGGCGGAAGTCGTGAACGCGTTCAACGCGTCGGCCGTCGGTCGCAGTGTGCTCGAGAAAGTATTGGGCATCGATCCCGAGTCGCCAGTCCCGAAGTATCACTCGCGCAGCGCGCGCAAACGGCTCAAGGATCGAATCGGCCGCGCGGCCGATACGAGCCCGGCTGGCGAGACGCAGGGCAGGGTGGCCGTGTTCGCGACCTGCTATGGCAACCGTAACCACCCGGGCCTCGTCGAAGATCTCGTTGCGGTGTTCGACCACAACAGTATCGCCACGGCGTTGACGGCGAGTGAACGCTGCTGCGGCATGCCGAAGCTCGAGCTCGGCGATCTCGAATCGATCGAGAAACTGAAAGACGCGAACATCGACCAACTCGACGCCTACGCTCGCGACGGATGGGATCTCACTGCCGTCGTGCCGTCGTGCGTGCTGATGTTCAAGCAGGAGTTGCCGCTGCTTTTTCCCAACGACGAACGCGTGCAACGCGTCGCGAACGCGTTTTACGACCCATTCGAGTACCTGATGCTGCGGCACCGCGCCGGCACGCTGAAGACCGACTTTACGGTGAGCCTCGGTAAGGTCAGCTACCAGGTGCCCTGCCATCTGCGGGTCCAGAACATCGGGTTGAAGACGCGTGATGTGCTCCAGCTCGTGCCCGGCACCGAAGTGCAGGCGATCGAACGCTGCTCCGGTCACGATGGCACCTACGGCGTGAAGAAGGAATACGCCGCCGTTTCGCGCAAGATCGCGCGGCCGGTTGCGCGGCAGGTCGACACCGCGGCAGCGCAGCACTTCACGAGCGATTGCCCGATGGCGGCCGAGCAAATTGCCACCGTCGCCGAATCCAATGTAGAGCCGACGCACCCCATTCAGTTGCTGCGCCGTGCATACGGCGTGTGACGCGCGCGCGGGAGTCCCATGAAAAAGCTGACTCCCGCAGACCTGCTCTCTCTCGAGGCCTACCACAAGGACCGCGCACGCTTGCGTGCCGAGGTGTTGGCCCACAAACGCAATCGGCAGGTCGGGATCGGCCCAAATGTCACCCTGTATTTCGAGGACCGGCTCACGATGCGCTACCAGGTCCAGGAGATGCTGCGTGTCGAGCGCATCTTCGAGACCGAGGCCATCGCGGAGGAGCTCGAGGCTTACAACCCGTTGATTCCGGACGGAACGAACTTGAAGGCAACGATGATGCTCGAATACCCCGACGCGGCCGAGCGCCGGGCGGCGCTCGCGCAACTCGGTGGCATCGAAAACGTCACCTACGTCGAAGTTGGCGCGCTCGGGCGGGTGTTTGCGCTTGCCGACGAGGATCTGCCACGTACCGAAGCCGACAAGACAGCGGCCGTTCACTTCCTGCGTTTCGAACTCGAGTCGGCGATGTGCGCCGCGCTCAAAGGCGGCGCAGCGCTGAAGTTCGGCGTCGAACACGCGCGATATCTGCACGAGGCCGAGACGTCCGCCGCAGTTCGTGCGTCGCTCACTGCAGATCTCGACTGATTCTTCCGAAACGCATTTGTCGCACGAGCGCTCGAACGCGTTACAATCGCGCCGGCTTTCGCCGTGACCGGGCCAATGAGTAGTAACTATCGCGCTGCCGACATAGAAGTTCTGAGCGGTCTCGAACCTGTACGCCGGCGCCCCGGCATGTACACGGACACGAGCCGGCCGAATCACCTCGCCCACGAGGTCGTCGACAACAGTGTCGACGAGGCGGTCTCCGGCCACTGCAAGAAAATCGACGTGACGCTGTTCGCCGACGGTTCGCTGCAAGTGGCCGACGACGGCCGCGGCATGCCCGTCGACATCCACCCCGAAGAGAAGGTGCCCGGCGTCGAGCTGATCCTCACGCGCCTGCACGCGGGCGGCAAGTTTTCGAACAAGAATTACCAGTTTTCCGGCGGCTTGCATGGCGTCGGCGTCTCCGTCGTGAACGCCTTGTCGAAGAACCTCGAGGTGTGGGTTCGTCGCGACGGCAAGGAATACAACATGAGCTTCGTCGACGGGGAGCGCAGCGGCAAGCTCGACGTCGTGGGCAAGGTTGCAAAGGCTACGACCGGCACGACCGTCCGGTTCTGGCCTAATCCGAAGTATTTCGACACGCCGCAGTTCTCCCTGCCGCGTTTGAAACACGTGTTGCGCGCGAAAGCCGTGCTGTGCCCCGGGCTCGAGGTCACGCTAGATGTCGAGAAGCCGAAGGAGACCGAGCGCTGGATTTACACCGGCGGTCTCGAGCAGTACTTACGGGAGTCGCTAGGCGACGGCGACTGGATTCCGGACCAACCATTTGCAGGCAAGCTCGCCGGCAAGCGTGAAGCCGTGGAGTGGGCGCTCGTGTGGCGCCGCGATGGTGCCGAAGCTCTGCTCGAGAGCTACGTGAACTTGATTCCGACGCCGCAAGGCGGAACGCACGTCAACGGCCTGCGTACGGGCCTGACCGATGCGCTGCGTGAATTCTGCGAGATCCGTAATCTAATGCCACGCGGTATCAAGCTCGCGCCGGAGGACGTCTGGGAAGGCGTGAGCTTCGTGCTCTCGGTCAAGATCGAGGAGCCGCAGTTCTCGGGCCAGACCAAAGAGCGACTCTCGTCGCGCGAGTGCGCGGCGCTGGTCGGCGGCCTCATCAAGGACCATTTCGCGTTGTGGCTGAACCAGCATCCCGAGACCGGTGACGCCATCGCACAGTTCGCGATCGAGAACGCGCAGCATCGGCTGAAGGCCGCCAAGACCGTAATCCGCAAGCGCGTGGTCGCGGGTCCTGCGTTGCCCGGCAAGCTGGCCGACTGCACGATTCAGGAGCCGAGCCTCGCGGAACTGTTCCTCGTCGAGGGCGATTCCGCCGGCGGGTCCGCAAAGCAAGCGCGCGACCGCGAAACTCAGGCGGTGATGCCGCTGCGCGGCAAGATCCTGAACACATGGGAAGTGGACCCGGCCGAGCTGCTGGCCTCGCAGGAAGTGCACAACATCAGCATCGCGCTCGGCGTTGACCCAGGTTCGACGAACCTCGACGGTCTGCGCTATCACAAGGTCTGCATTCTGGCCGACGCGGATTCCGACGGCCAGCACATCGCGACTCTTCTGTGCGCGCTGTTCCTGAAACATTTCGGTCCGCTCGTCGAAGCCGGGCATGTGTTCGTCGCGATGCCGCCGCTGTACCGCATCGACGTCGGTAAGGAAGTGCACTACGCGCTCGACGAATCGGAGCGCAATGTCATCATGGATCGCATCGAGGCGGAGAAGAAGGGCGCGAAGATCACGGTCACGCGCTTCAAGGGCCTGGGTGAGATGAACCCGTCGCAGTTGCGCGAGACGACGATGGCGGCGGATACGCGCCGGCTCGTACAGCTCGGCGTCGACGCGAATTCGCGGGGAGCGGCCGAGGACATGATGGACATGCTGTTGGCCAAGAAGCGCGCTTCCGATCGTCGCGATTGGCTGCAGGCCAAGGGCAATTTGGCTGACTTGTGAGCGTGGCCCTCGACCGCCGTCACGACACCTCGCCTCGTGACCCCGAACGCGGCCTGAGCTGCGGCGCGGTTAGGAGAATCGAATGAGAGATCAGGAGTTGAACTTCGACGGCATCGAGCGCGTCCCGCTCGCGACGTTCACGGAGAAGGCGTACCTCGACTATTCGATGTACGTGATTCTGGATCGTGCGCTGCCGCATATCGGCGACGGTTTGAAGCCTGTGCAGCGGCGCATCGTGTACGCCATGAGCGACTTGGGTCTCTCCGCCGGGCAGAAGCCGAAAAAGTCTGCGCGCACCATCGGCGACGTCATCGGCAAGTTCCATCCGCACGGCGACAGCGCGTGCTACGAAGCCATGGTTCACATGGCGCAGCCATTCAGCTTCAGATATCCGCTAGTCGACGGTCAGGGTAATTGGGGCTCGCAGGACGACCCGAAGTCGTTCGCTGCCATGCGCTATACCGAAGCCCGCCTCACGCGCTATGCACAGGTGCTATTGAACGAGCTCGAGCAGGGCACCGTCGACTGGCAACCGAACTTCGACGGCACGCTCTCCGAGCCGAAGCTGATGCCGGCGCAGCTACCGAATCTGTTGCTGAACGGCACGAGCGGCATCGCGGTCGGCATGTCGACCGACGTGCCGCCGCACAATCTGCGCGAGGTGGTTGCCGCGCTGATCAAGTTGCTCGATGAGCCGGATGCGACGCTCGGCGATCTCATGCGGCATATCAAGGGGCCCGACTTCCCCACCGGTGGCGAGCTGGTTTCGAGCCGCGCGGACCTCGTGGAGATCTATAAGACCGGCAACGGCACGCTGCGTCTACGCGCGCGTTATGAGATCGAGGACGGCGAGATCGTGATCCACGAGCTGCCGTTCCAGACCTCCGGCGCGAAGGTGCTGGAACAGATCGCGGCGCAGATGACGGCCAAGAAACTGCCGATGATGGAGGACCTGCGCGACGAGTCCGACCATGAGAACCCGACGCGCCTCGTGCTCGTGCCGAAGTCCGGCAAGGTCGATCTCGAAGCGTTGATGAATCACCTGTTCGCGACCACGGATCTCGAGCGAACGGTGCGTGTGAACATCAACGTGATCGGCAT
This sequence comes from Gammaproteobacteria bacterium, assembly GCA_039933105.1. GTDB lineage: Bacteria > Pseudomonadota > Gammaproteobacteria > Steroidobacterales > Rariloculaceae > FEN-1219. The sequence goes on from JBDTOT010000015.1 coordinate 69,907, forward strand.
GGACGGCCGGCCTTCGGTCTACGCGCTGAAGCCGTTGCTCGAGGAATGGCTCACGTTCCGCACCGCCACGGTGAAACGCCGCCTGCAGTATCGGCTCGAGCGCGTTACGCAGCGCTTGCACATTCTCGACGGCCTGCTCGTTGCGTACCTGAACATCGACGCGGTGATCAAGATCATCCGCACGGAGGACGAGCCGAAACCCGTCCTCATGAAGCGCTTCAAGATCTCGGATGTTCAGGCGGAGGCGATCCTCGAGCTCAAGCTGCGGCACTTGGCGAAGCTCGAAGAGATGCAGATCCGCGGCGAGCAGAAATCGCTTGCAGACGAACGCGCGGATCTCGAGCAGACCCTGAAGTCGAAGGCGAAGCTCACGAAGCTGATCAAGGATGAGCTCGCGGAGCTCGCTGAGAAGCACGGCGACAAACGTCGCACGGTCATCGTAGAGCGCGAGGCCGCGCAGGCGATTGCCGAGTCGGATCTCGTGACAAGCGAACCGGTGACGGTCGTGCTATCCGAGCGCGGTACGGCTCGCGCCGCGAAGGGACACGAGATCGACGTGACGGGTCTCGCATATCGCTCAGGGGACCAGTTCCTCTCTGCCGCGCGCGGCAAGAGTAATCAGCTCGCGGTGTTCATCGACAGCACGGGCCGGGCCTACAGCGTGGGCGCGCATACCTTGCCGTCGGCACGTGGTCAGGGTGAGCCACTGTCTGGATATTTCAACCCGCCGGATGGCGCGAGCTTCCGCGCGGTGCTGATCGGCGCGCCGGAGGACCGTTGGGTCGTCGCCTCGTCGGCTGGCTACGGTTTCGTGGTGAAGCTCGCCGAGCTGCACTCGAACAAAAAGGCCGGAAAAACCGCGCTCCGCGTCCCGGAAGGTGCGACCGTCGTGCCCGCATCGCCGGTCGGCGTCGAAGGCGACCTCAAGGGCATTCGGCTAGCGGCCGCTTCGAGCGACGGACGGCTGCTCGTGTTCAAGCTCTCGGAGCTGCCCGAGTTGCCGCGTGGCAAGGGCAACAAGATCCTCGCCGTGCCGAGCAAAGACGGGGTCGTCCTCTCGGGCATCTGCGTGCTCGGCAAAGAGCAGGGCCTGCGGATCGATTCGGGCACGCGCCACATGGTGATCAAGGCTGCGGACCTCGCGCACTATGCGGGTGAGCGGGCGCGCCGCGGGATGACGTTGCCGCGCGGCTGGCGAACCGTGGACAGGCTCAGCGTCGAATCGTAGCCACTTCGCTGAGCACGACCTCGGGTTCGTGCACGTAATGGCCTTGCACGTACATCGCCCCCAGCTGGAATAGCACGGCCATCGTGTTCGCGTTCTCGACGCGTTCCGCGATCGTCGGTATGGCGCGTTTGCCGGCGGCGGCGATGAAGACCTTGACCTTGTCCTGTAGCGCTTGATCGGTCGCGAGGTTCTCCATCAGCGACCCATCCAGCTTCAAATACTGCATGGGCGTATTGAGTAGCACGCGTGACGAGTCCCGGCCGATACCAAAGTGCTCGACCGCGAACAGATAGCCGCGTGCGTTCAACTGCTGAGCCAGTTCCTGCGTCTGTGTCAGGTATTGCGTCGCGTCGTCTTCGGTGACCTGGAAGCACAGCTGGCCGGGCTTCGCCCCGGCGCTCTCGACAGCTTTCACCAGCCACTCGACCAGCGTCTTGTCGACCAGCGATTCAGCCGAGAGCTTGATGAACACACAGTCGAGCGGGGTCGAGGTGCAGAACGCGAGGCTCGCGCCGATGACCCATCGGTCGATGGCTCGCAGCAATCGGTTGCGCAGTGCTGCCGGCATGAACTCGGCCGCAGCGACTTCGTCTCCCTGGGGGTCGATCATGCGCAGCAGCGTGTCGTACATGATCTTTCGCTCGCCGTTCAAATTGGCGATCGGCAGATGCACGAGTCGGAAGCGATTCTCCATGAGTGCCGTCTTGATCTGCTGTACCCAGATCTCATCGAAGCGCTGCACGCGCGTGCTCTCGTCGGAGGTCTGCTCCAGCGTCACGCGGTTGCCGCCCTGCTCGCGGCCGAGCTGATTCGCGCGCTTGGCGCTTGCGAGCAACACGTCGAGTCGGTCGGTGGCGGGTCCAACTTCAGCCACGCCGATCGTGCACGTAATGGAGACCGTGTTGTGAGCGCTCTCGAACACGCGGCCGGCTATTCTCGTGAGCGCGTTCTGCGCCCAGGCTTGCACGTCGCGTAGCGAGCCGCGCTCGAGAAACAACGTGAATACTTGGCCGCCGAACCGGCCATAGCAGTCTTGCGGCTGCGTGAGCTCGCGTAGCTGTTCGGCGATTTGGATCAGCACGTCTTCGGTCGCGAGCGGGCCGATCTGGTCTTCCAGCTCGCGGAACTTGTCTGGCCGCAGATACACGAGCGCGCGCACGCCGCTGCGGGGCGGGGTGTCGAGCCGATCGGTCAGCACTTCGAGAAAACGGCGCCGATGGTAGAAGCCCGTGGCCGGGTCTTTGTGCACCACTTGCTCGACGAGCTCCTCCGGTTCGCGCACATCGATCTGTGGCCGTGGCACGCTGAGCTTGATTGCCGGTTCACCATCGACGGCTGTGTGCTCGAGTTGAACGTCGAGCGGCAGCGAACCTTTGCCCGTGCGGCCGAGCAACCTGATCGGCTCGGCCTTCCATTGGCCCTTAGCGCAGGCGATGAGTGCTCCCTTGAGCGCCGCCTGACTCGCCGATTCGAACAGGTCCATCATCGGCACGCCGAGCAGCTCATCCGCCTGTTCGTAACCGAACAGACCCGCCCACGCCAGATTCGCGTCGACGAGAATTCCTTCTTGCACGTGCGCGATCGCATCGATCGATCCGGCCATGAAGGCCTTCAGCTGTTTCTTGTATTGGCTAGCGGACGCCAACGTCTGATTCAGCGCGGTTTCGAGTCGAAACGATCGCAACTCACGTTCTGCAATGCTGCGGAGGCGCTGCGTCTGGCCGATCGAGACCATGTCCTGTGCGCCGGCGAGCAGGGCGTCTGCGATCTCTGTCTCCTCAGCGCTCTTGCTGACGACGATCAGCGGCACAGCACGCGATGCCTGCTGTTTGATCTTGACGATGTCCCGAACTGAAGCCGGCAGCGTGTCGGGGAAGAAGCACAGCAGCTGCGGCGCCTCGTTGTCGATGGTGGCGGCAAGCGAGTCGAGTTTCGTGACCCAGTGGCAGCGTACCGGATGACCGCCGTCGCGCAGCGCACGGTTTATGAGCTCGACATCGTCTTGGCGACCGCTCAGAACGATCAACGGCACCGGAGCTTGAGTCATTATCCGAATGGAACTCGGCGAGCGGGGACAGTAGTCTAAAGAGCGGCCCGACGACTCAGAGGGACGCGAGTCACAGTCGCGGAGACCCGCGCGAAAAAGAACTATACGAGCGGCGTTTTACTTAACTCACCGGGCACTTCGCGAACGAAGCGCGGTACGAGGTAGCCCGGCAGCCGGGCGCGGAGCTCGCCGATGAGTTCCACGCCCCGTCGCTCCGCCACGTCGAAGTGCGCCGCGCCTGCCACGGGGTCGAGTGCGTGCAGGTAGTAGGGCAGTACGCCGCAATCAAACAGCCTCTCGCTGAGCGCGGCGAGAGTGTTGGCGTCGTCGTTGACGCCGGCTAAGAGCACGGCCTGGTTTAGCAGCGCCGCCACGTGCGGCCGCAGCATCGACAATGCGGCGGCAACGCTGTCGTCTAGCTCGTTCGGATGGTTGGTGTGCACGACGACGACGGTGCGCAGGCGCTGGGTATCCAGCAATCGCACGAGATCGGCGTCGATTCGTTCCGGAATCACGATCGGGAAGCGTGTGTGGACGCGGACGGTGGTCGCAGCGGTGTCGGCGAGTTTCGCGAGGAGTTCGCCGAGCCGGCGGTTCGACAGCGATAACGGATCGCCGCCGCTCAGGATCACTTCGCGTATGTCGTCGTGGCCGCGCAACTCGGCAATCGCCGGTTCCCACCCGTCGCGTGCGGCGAGCTGCGTCTGATACGGAAACTCGCGGCGGAAACAGTAACGGCAGTGGACCGGACACGTGCCGCTCGCAATGAGTAGCGCGCGGCCGCCATATTTGCGAATGAGTCCGTTCACGGCGAGGCCTTGCTCGCGTACCGGATCAGCCGTGAATCCTGCCGCCGGTTCGATCTCGGCCGGCGCGGGCAGGATCTGTTTCAGCAGAGGGTCGTTCGGATCGCCGCGCCGCATCCGCGCCACGAAGCCGCGGGGCACGAGCAGCGGGAACTTCGCGTCGGCCAAAGCGCCGAGCGCTTCTGGCGGTAGATCGAGAAGGCGCGCCAGCTCTGCCGGATCGCGCACTGCATCGCGGACGGCGGCCTGCCACGTGGGCAATACGAGCGCCTCGGGGGCTGATTCGGCGCGCGCCGGGCCGGCCTTTGCCTGGCTGTCGATCGTGGGTCTGATGGCGCCCTCTCGTTCCGTTCCGCTGCGCTTTCCGAGTATGATGCCGCGCTCAGTTTGCCGAGGCGCGATTCGCATGGCAGTTTACAGCACCAACGAATTCAAGAGCGGAATGAAGATTCTGCTCGACGGCGACCCGTTCGCGATCCTCGAGAACGAATACGTGAAGCCGGGCAAAGGTCAGGCGTTCAACCGCGTCAAAGTGCGAAACCTGAAGACCGGTCGGGTCCTCGAGAGGAACTTCAAGTCAGGCGATACGGCAGAAGCGGCCGACGTCGTCGATATGGACATGCAGTACCTCTACAACGACGGCCAGTTCTTCTACTTCATGGTGCCCGATACGTTCGAGCAGATCGCCGCCGGCGAGGCCGCGGTCGCCGACGCGAAGCCGTGGATGAAGGAGCAGGAAAACGTCATCGTCACGCTGTGGAACGGCGTGCCGCTGTACGTGGTGCCTCCGAAGCAGGTCGAGTTGAAGATTGTCGAGACCGACCCCGGCATGCGCGGCGATACCGCCACCGGCGGTCAGAAGTCCGCGAAGCTCGAGACGGGTGCAGTCGTGCGAGTGCCGCTCTTCATCAGCGAAGGCGAAGTCATTCGCGTCGATACACGCACGGGCGACTACGTCTCCCGCGTCAAGCAGTCGTAGGTCAGTCGGAGCGCGCGTGAGCGAAGCTCACGACCGATGCCACATCGGTTTGTCCCGTGACGAGCGCAATCAAGCGATCGAGCCCGACGGCCACGCCGGCACAGTCAGGTAACCCTGCGGCGAGCGCCGCGAGCAACTCTTCATCGATTCGCGGCATCTCGCGGCCCGTTCGGCGCCGTGCGTCGAGATCGGCGATGAACCGCCGCCGTTGCTCCGTTGCGTCCGCAAGCTCGTGAAAACCGTTCGCGAGCTCGATGCCGCGGCTGAAGACTTCGAACCTTGCCGCCACGGGTGGGTGGCCGGGCTTTACGCGCGCGAGCGCAGCTTGGCTCGCGGGATAGTCGTAGACGAACACGAGCGCGCTCGCATCGAAGCTGCCGAGTACGACTGTGGACAGAGCCAAATCGAGCGTGCCGTCGTGGGTGAGCCCATGCGGTACATCGATACCGGCACCCGCCAGCCGCGCCGCGAGCTCGGCGGTTGGTGCGTCTGCGCCTACACCGAGCGCCGACGCGATCGCGTCGCTGTAACGAACGCGGATGCTGCGTTGTAGCCCTGATCGGCCAGCGGTTGCGAGCGCGGTCGCGAGCAGCGCCTCTACCTCCGTCATGAGCCGCTGTTCGTCCCAGCCAACGCGATACCACTCGAGCAGCGTGAACTCGGGTTGGTGCCAGCGGCCAAGCTCATCGTCGCGAAACACGCGGCAGATCTGGTAAATGTCGCCGCTGCCCGCCGCGAGCAACCGCTTCATCGCGAATTCGGGCGACGTGTGCAGGTACTGCGGGCGCGGGGATATGCTTTTGACGAACGCCCCAATGTTCTCGAGCGCCGGATCGGTCACGCCGGCCGACGACAGCGCCGGTGTCTCGACTTCCAACACGCCGCTCTTTGCGAAAAAGTCACGGATCGAGGCGAGAATCGCGGCACGCCGGCGCAGCATCTCGTGCGATGCGGTGGCGATATACGTCATCGCGACGTATCGCGCGGCAAACCGAGATCGGCCAGCGCTTCGCCTACGCGCACCGCAACGCCGAGGGCGACGTCAGGACGCCATGCGGCGCGTGTGGCTGCGAGCACGATCACGGTCGATCCCATGTTGAACCGGCCGATCTCGTTGCCCTGAGCGAACGCACGCGGCGTGGGTTCGCGCCACTCGCGCGGCGCACCGCTCGCGATCTCGCCATGAGCCACCGTGCTGATGCTCGAGACGTTCAAGGCGCCCACGAGCACGACGACGCACGGTCCGTGGGCCGTGTCGAACCAACAGACGACGCGCTCGTTGCGGCAGAAGAGGCGGCCGATCGCCGCGGCGGTCGCGCGGCTCACGCTGAAACGGTCGCCCGGTACGTAGCGCGTGCGGATCAGGGATCCTGCGAAGGGCGCGTGCACGCGGTGATAGTTGTGCGGCGCCAGGTAGATCGTGAGATAGCTGCCGCCATGCAGCGCCTCGACCGCGGTACCGGTGTCGCCGAGCAATTCCGCAAGCGAATAGTCGCGGCCTTTGGCTTGTAGCAAGCGATCGCTGTCGATCGCTCCGTGTTCCGTCAGCACGCCATCTGCCGCGGCTACGAGCGTCTGGGGGCCCCCTTCGATCGGCCGACTACCTGGTAGCAGCGCGCGCGTGAAGAAGTCGTTGAACGTGGCATAGCTATCGAGATCCGCGTCGGCTGCGTCGAGCATATCGACGCGATACGCGCGAGCGAACCAACGGATCAACGGGCCTTTGAGCCAGCGGCGTCGCGATCGCGTCGCGTGGTAGACCACGGACGAGGACAGATTCTTTGGTATCAGGTGCTGCGAGAGCCACACCCAGGTAGCGGACGTCATGCGGTGGGGCGAGGCTGGCGGATCTTGAGGAAGTCGGTTGCCACGACGACCGGATCGTGCGGTCCTTTGGCAATGGCGATCCATTCGCCATCGGGGTTCAGCACGTAGACCGTGGCGCTGTGGACGACATTGTAGGGCGCGTCATCGTGCACATGTTTCTCGACGGTGACGCCGAGCGCTGCGAGCAGTGGCTCCAGCACTCGGTCCGGCGCGGTGGCGCCGATGAAGCTCGCGTCGAATTGAGCGACATATGCAGCGATGCGTTCTGCGCTGTCACGCCGCGGATCGACGCTCACGAAGACGACCCGTGGCGGCACGATGCGCGGTGCGCGCCGCGCGAGCTCTGCGCGTGCGTCGGCCAAGGCTTTCAACGTCAGCGGGCACACATCGGGGCAGTTCGTGAAACCGAAGAACAGCAACGTGTACTGGCCGTGGAGCTCGCGAAGATGCAGCGGTTGGCCTTGACTGTCGACGAGCGTCACATCGGGCAGCGTGCGCGGCTCGCGTAGTAACGTCGCAGCCTGCAATGGGCCACGTGGGCCGCGCGGAATGACGAACATGGCCGCGACGAGCACGACCAATCCGACGACGAGAACTCTCAGCATACCGGCGAGCACGGCTCGGATTATTGCACAGGGGCGTATGATGCGCGCCGCATGCAGGACGCAGAGCTCGAACCACGGTTGCGCACGGCACGCGATTGCGACGCGTGGATCGCCGCGGTCGCGGAGTTTTTCACGGCGCACGGTCTGGTGTTCGGTCACGGCACGGACAACGCCAGCGACGAAGCTTATTGGCTGCTGCGGCACCTGACCGCTTGGCGTGGTCTCGATTGGCGCGCCTCGCCGCCGGACGTCGTGCAACGAGCCGTCGAGCTCGCCCAGCAGCGCGTGACGTCCCGAAAGCCGCTCGCGTATCTGCTCAAGTCGGCGTGGTTCGCCGGGCTCGAATTCACGGTCGATGAGCGCGTCCTGGTGCCGCGTTCGCCCCTCGCGGAAGTCATCGAGCGCGGCTTCGCGCCGTGGTGCGCATTGAATCCAGGCGACCGCGTGCTCGACATCGGCACCGGCAGCGGTTGCATTGCGATTGCGGTGGCGCACTACTGCCCCGACGCGCGTGTCGATGCGACCGACGTTTCTCCGGCCGCGCTCGATGTGGCGGCGGCCAACGTTGTGCGGCACGGCGTCGCGGAGCGCGTACGGCTCGTATGCGCGGACCTGTTCCCGCCTGGCGACCAGCGCTATCGCGTGATCGTGTCGAATCCGCCGTACGTACCGGCCGCCGACGTTGCGACGTTGGCGCCGGAGTATCGGCACGAGCCCGAGATCGGTCTCGCAAGCGGCGCGACCGGGTTTGATGCTGCCGTCCGCATCGTGCGCGGGGCGGCTGCGCGCCTCACGCCGGACGGCGTGTTGCTCCTCGAGGTCGGCGCCGGCGCGGAAGCGTTCGCGGCGGCGCACCCGCGGCTGCCCTTGATCGCAATCGAATTCGAGAACGGCGGGGACGGCGTGTTCGTGGCGTCCGCAGCCGAGATCGAGGAATTCCTTCGCGACGGCTAAGCGCGCATCATTCACACTTATTAATGAGGGGGCCGGCTGCACCCGGAACCAGGTAGCAACATGGCAGGCGACACTTACGGGCGATTGTTCACGGTCACGACGTTCGGCGAGAGTCATGGGCCCGCGCTCGGCTGCGTGATCGATGGTTGCCCACCCGGGCTCCCGCTCACCGAAGCTGACATCCAACAGGATCTCGAGCGGCGGCGGCCTGGGCGCTCGCGCTACGTGACGCAGCGAAAAGAGCCCGACAAGGTCAAGATTCTGTCCGGCGTATTCGAAGGGCAGACGACGGGCACTGCAATCGGTCTCATCGTCGAGAACCAGGACCAGCGCAGCGGCGACTACTCGAAGATCAAGGACACGTTCCGGCCGGGTCACGCCGACTATACGTACCAGCAGAAATACGGTATCCGCGATTACCGCGGTGGCGGTCGTTCGTCCGCGCGAGAGACGGTCATGCGCGTCGCCGCGGGTGCGATTGCACGCAAGTATCTCGCCGAGCATCTCGGTGTAAAGATCCGCGGCTATCTCGCCGAGATCGGCCCGTTCAAGCTGCGGGCCGTCGATCTCGATCAGGTCGACGAAAATCCGTTCTTCTGTGCCGATCCCTCGATGGTGCCGCAGCTCGAGATGTTTCTCGACGAGTTGCGCGCGGCCGGCGACTCGATCGGCGCGCGCATCAATCTCGTCGCGTCGGGAGTTCCTGTGGGCTTGGGCGAGCCGGTGTTCGACAAGCTCGAAGGGGAAATCGCGAAGGGACTCATGAGCATCAACGCCGTCAAAGGCGTCGAGTTCGGCGACGGCTTCGAGTGCGTGCGCCAACGCGGTAGCGAGCATCGCGACGAGCTGACGCCCGATGGATTCAAGAAGAACTCCTCCGGCGGCACGTTGGGCGGCATTTCTAGCGGTCAAGACATCCTCGTCAGCATGGCGCTGAAACCTACCTCGAGCATTCAGGTGCCGGGTTCGACGATCGACAAGGAGGGGCGTGCGACTGAAATCGTCACGACGGGTCGCCACGATCCGTGCGTCGGGCTTCGCGCCACGCCGATCGGTGAAGCCATGCTGGCGCTGACCCTCATGGACCACTATCTGCGCCACCGAGCACAGAACGCTGATGTGCAGTCGGCGGTGCCGGTGGTGGGCCGCCAGCAGCAGTCGAAGTAATTCGCGCCATCCTCCTTCGACTCACAACGCGTAGGGCGCGGCGGAACGCGCGAAATCACTGCTCGCAACTCATTGGCCGAGGAGGGTATTATGGTAAATCTTTTCTCGATCCGAGCCGCGGGCCCGATTCATGTCGAAACTCGAACAAGGGTCACAGTTGCCCGATTCTGGAAATTGTTAAATTCCGCGTTGGATGGGTCTCGGTGCTTCCCGCGAATTAGGGGTGGCCGTGACCTAGAGATTTTGGTAAATCAGATTTTTATGTAAGGTATGTTTTGGCCCGATCGAAGCGATTGCGCCTGTGGCGCCTTGGGTCGCGGACTGGTTGGCCGAGTAGGTAGGGAGATTGCATGAGAGCACTGGCACGTTGGGGCATCACGCCGCTGCTGGCCGCTCCCGTGGGGGCATGGGCGCTGGGACTGGGCAACATCGAGCTCAAGTCCGCGCTGAATCAGCCATTTCTGGCGCAGATCGACGTCATCTCCGCGACACCGGACGAGCTTCAGGGGCTGAAGGTCGCTCTCGCGCCGTCCGACATGTTCACTCGCTACGGTCTCGACCGCCCAGCGTTTTTGCAGAACCTAGAGTTTCGCGTCGTTTCCGACCGCAGCGGTCGCGGCGTCGTGCAGGTCACTTCGGCGCAGTCGATCGCCGAACCCTTCGTAACTTTGCTCGTGGAGGCCACTTGGCCCCGCGGCCGCGTGCTGCGCGAGTACACGGTGTTGCTGGATCCGCCGGTTCTATTGCCGGCGAACGCTGAGCCACAAGCCGTACAGCCTGCCGAGACCCGGCCGGCCACTAACAATTCCGGCGGTGCGATCAATCGTCCCGCGCCGCAACAGCCCGCCAGCCAGCGGGGACCAGAGGCGGCGCCGCCACCTGTATCACGCACGGAGCCCGAGCCCGGTGCATCGGTATCGCGCTCTGCTCCGCCGCGCATACCGGCGAGCGCCCCCGGAGGCGCATATGGACCCGTGCAGCGTGGAGACACGCTGTGGGTCATCGCCGACCGCTTCAAACCCGAAGGCGTCACCGTCAATCAAATGATGGTGGCGACGTATCGCTCGAACCCGGATGCGTTCGGCGGCAACATCAATTTGCTGCGTGCCGGCGCTTCTCTGCACCTGCCGGAAACCACCGATTTCGATCAGCTCACGAGTACTGCGGCCAATTCCGAGGTTCAGCGTCAGACCGACGAGTGGTCATCGCGCGGCGGATCCGGTGGGCAGCTGCGTTTGCTGCCTCCTGTCGCGACGGAAGTCGCGAGCGCGCCGGCGCCGACACGCCAGCCAAGCGCTGCAGCGGGGGCGGGAGCTGCGCGGAGCACGAGCAATTCAACTGCTGCGGGTGCGGCCAACACGCCTGCGCCTGCGCCGGCCCCGGAGACGCGGCGACCGGTCGAGGTCACCGGCCCCACGCTGCAAAACTTGCAGCAGCAAGCGGCAAGCGCGACGGCACCGCCCGCGACCGCCGCCGATGGCGCTGCTGGTGTCGATCTTGAGAAGGAGCAAGTGTTCGCGGACGACAAGCCGGAGACTGTGGCTCCCGCAGCGACGCCGCCCGCGGCGCCGGCACCTGTACCCGTTGCGACCGGACCGTCGCTCGTGTCGCAGGCGCTCGATTGGGTCATGTCGCCGCTGCTATGGATCAGCCTTGGTGTCGCAGCGCTGCTGCTGACCGCCTTGTGGTTCGTCCGTCGCCGTCGGCAGGAACAACAGGAGCCCGAAGGCATCACCGGTCGCTGGGAACAGCTCGAGTCCGAAGTCGCCGACGATCAAGAGCGAGAGGCTACGGAACGCATGCGCCGGCAGCTGCCGGAGCAGACCATCGTCGTCGAAGAACAACGCGCAGAGCGCCCGCAGCGTGCGGACGCCGAGGAAGAGCGGCGCCCTGCCGCGAAGCCGGCACGGGCTGCGGCGGCGACTCCCGTCGAGGAGACGTTGTCCAACCAGACGGTCATTAACCTCGACCAGGCCGACGCGGTTGCGGAAGCTGATTTCCACATGGCCTATGGTCTCTACGATCAGGCGGCCGAGCTCGTGCAGAAGGCTCTGGACGCGTCGCCGAATCGGCGCGACCTGAAGCTCAAGCTGCTTGAAGTCTTCTTCGTCTGGGGTAACAAGGATTCGTTCTTGAAGGCGGCGCATAGTCTGCGCGGCGAAATCGGCCAGGCACCGGATGCGGACTGGGACAAAGTCGTCATCATGGGCCGTCAAATATGCCCCGGCGAGAAGCTGTTCACCGAGGCGACGGCTACGGCCAGTCGCGTCGACGTGGATCTGGAGGCTGGCGATTCGCCGCTCGATCTCGCGTTCGACGAGATGCCTGAGAGCGATACGGGCTCCGCGATGGACGATCTCGGCGCAGCGCTCGACTTCAATCTCGAAAGCACCGACGAGCGGCCAGCGCCGAAGCCGGTGCCCGTCAAACCGGCCGCAAGACCCATTCCATCGCGCGATCTCGGTGGCGATGCGCTCGATATCGGCGCGCAGACAGCGGCTGGTCTAGAGGCGGCTTTGTTCGCACCTGACGACGAGGTCGAAGAAGTCGACGGATCCGATACCGACGTCGGCGATGCCCTCTCGGTCACGCAAGAGTCGCCGACGATCGAGCGAGCGCGTCCGGCGGATCTGGATTTCTCGGTCGACGCGCCGACCATCGAAACGCCCACGATTGAAAGTCCGTGGCCCGGCTCCGCCACATCGATTGAAAAGGTGGAGACACCGTTCCGCCGCCGCGAGCCGCCCACCATCGAACAACCGGCGTTGGGCGGGGGTTCCGGCGAGTACACAGCCGAGATCGACCTCGACGACCTTGGTCTCGATGTGAAGGACATCGAAGGTCTGCCGCAGGACCTCGGCGATTTGCCGACTGCAGCCGACGGCGAAACGGATACTCGCCAACAACCGGCCCTTCGCATCGACGACGAGTTGTTGTCGGCGACGGGCGTGACGAAGGTGCTTCGCGACAGCGACGCCGAGGACGACGACCTCGAGCAGAGCAAGACTTCCATCCTGAGCGACGGCGATGTGACGCTACTCGCCCCGGGCTTCGGCGATGGCACATTGACGGGCACCGAGGTGCTCGACGGCCGCTTCGAAACAGACCCGTCGGGCGACACGTCGCTCGTCAGGGCGTTGAGAAAGGACGATGGCATCGATCTGGATCTCGCGGATCTCACGCAGGCACTGCACGGAGCCGACACAGTTGAGCAGCCGCGCACGCAGACCTTCTCGCGTGAAGTATTCGGCGGCGGCGATACGCCGCTCGACCTCGACGTCGGCAGCGACCCGCTGCTGAACGACGAGGACCCGACGGGCACCGAAGGGGCCAGCCCCCTCGATCCGCAGACGATGACCGAGGTGGGTACCAAGCTCGATCTGGCTCGTGCCTACATCGACATGGGCGACCCCGAAGGTGCGCGCAGCATTCTCGAGGAGGTCCTCGACGAGGGCGATCCGAATCAGCGCCGCGAGGCGCAGAGTCTGATCGACGTGTTGACGGCTTAAGCCGTCGTTTAGAGTCTCGACGTACGGCCGCCGCGTGGCGGCCGTTGCGTTTTAGGTGGCGGCTTTCCGCTTCGAGCTTCGCGTATGCCACGAATCGCACTGGGGCTCGAGTACGACGGCACCGATTTCGTTGGCTGGCAGATCCAGCAGGCCGGGCGCAGTGTGGAAGGCATGCTCGCCGCTGCCGTCAGTCGGGTTGCCAGCGAAACCGTGATCGTGCACGGCTCCGGGCGGACCGACGCTGGTGTGCATGCGTTACATCAGGTGGCCCATTTCGACGCGGCCGCGACGCGCACACAGCGTCAATGGCTACTGGGCATCAACTCCAATCTTCCGCCCGACGTCGCCGTGCGTTGGGCGCGCGAAGTGCCCAGCGATTTCGACGCGCGCCGCTCCGCGCTCTCTCGCCGGTATCGTTACTCGATCCTGCAGCAGGCAACGCGACCGGCCATCGCGCATCGGCGCGTCTGGTGGGTTCGCGAGCCGCTCGACTGTGCTGCGATGACGGCCGCCGCGACGAGCTTGCTCGGGGAGCGCGACTTTTCATCATTTCGGGCCGCAGGCTGTCAGGCGCGTTCCCCGAATCGCCGGCTGCTCGCCGTGCAGATTGCGCAGCGACCCCACGGCTCGGGGGTGCTCGTGACCTGCGAGTTCACGGCGAATGCGTTTCTGCAACACATGGTGCGGAATCTGGTGGGCACTCTGGCGGCGATCGGGCACGGCTCCGTGCCGCCCAGCGGGGCAGCGGAGATTCTCGCGCGCCGCAATCGTACGGAAGCCGGCGTGGCAGCGCCGCCTGCGGGGCTCGCGTTGGTCGAGGTGTTGTATCCGCCGCACTTCGAGTTACCGCGCTACGCCGACGACGCGTGATGCCAGGCGGGCGCTTTCGGCTATTATTCGCGGGTCGCACGTCAGCGGGTGGGTATGAGCTGGTTCGATAAATTGATGCCATCGCGGATTCGGACCGAGAAGCGTAAGCACTCGGTGCCGGAAGGCCTCTGGGTCAAATGCTCGGGCTGCGCCGCACAGCTGTACCGTGCCGAGCTGAACCGCAATCTGCACGTGTGCCCGAAATGCGGTCACCACTTGCGAATTGGCGCCCGCGAGCGCCTCGAGATGTTTCTCGATCCAGAGTCCGGCTACGAACTGGCCGGCAACCTCGAGCCACAGGATCCGCTGCGCTTCAAGGACACTAAGCGCTATCGCGAGCGCGTGAACCAGGCCCAACGCGATACCGACGAGCGCGACGCGCTCGTGGTCATGGCCGGTACGCTGAAGGGCATGCCCCTGGTGGCGGCCGCTTTCGAATTTCGCTTCATCAGCGGGTCGATGGGCTCGGTCGTAGGGGAGCGGTTCGCGCGCGCCGTCGCGTATTGCATTCAGCACCGCCGGCCGCTCGTGTGCTTCGCCGCCAGCGGCGGTGCACGCATGCAGGAAGGTTTGTATTCACTGCTGCAGATGGCCAAGACCAGCGCAGCACTGTCGCAGCTCGCGGACGCAGGGCTGCCATACGTCTCGGTCATGACAGATCCCACCACCGGCGGCGTGTCGGCGAGCCTCGGGCTGCTCGGCGACATCAACATCGCCGAGCCGGGGGCGCTGATCTGTTTCGCGGGTCCACGCGTGATCGAGCAGACCACGGGCGAGACGTTGCCCGAAGGTTTCCAGCGCGCCGAATTCCTGCTGGAGAAGGGCGCCATCGACATGATTCTCGACCGCCGCCAAGCACGCGACCAGATTGCGGCACTGCTCGCCAAGCTGCTGGCGAAACCAGCGTTGTCCTGAGCTCGAGGGTTAGCGGTAGTGGCTACGTCGTCGCGGCGCGACTTCACGCTCGAGCGCTGGCTCTCGTGGTTCGAGACGCTGCACCCGAAGAAAATCGACCTTACGCTCGATCGCGTGATTGGCATGCTCGAGCGATTGCAGCTCAAGCCGCCACCTTACAAGGTCATCACCGTTGCAGGTACGAACGGCAAAGGGTCGTGCGTCGCGATGCTCGAGAGCATCTATTGGCACGCAGGCTATGACGTCGGCACGTTCACTTCGCCGCATTTGTGGCGGTTCAACGAGCGGATTCGCTGCAACGGTGCGGACGCCGCAGACGCCGAGCTCGTCGAGATCTTCCGCGAGATCGATTCGAAGCTCGGCTCGATAACGCTCTCGTATTTCGAGTCGTCGACGGTGGCGGCGTTCATGTATTTCGCGCGCCGCGAAGTCGACGTCGCGGTTCTCGAGGTTGGCATGGGCGGTCGGCTCGATGCTACGAATACTCTGGATGCGGACTGTGCGCTCATTGTCAGCATCGATATGGATCACATGGAATTCCTCGGCGATACACGCGAGTCGATCGGCCGCGAGAAGGCCGGCATCGTCCGTCGCGGCAAGCCCGTCGTAATTGCGGATCGAGAAATTCCACAGAGCGTCCTTGCCCACGCCGCCGCCGAAGGCGCCATTCCGCTCGTGCTCGGACGTGAGTTCGACCTGCGCCGCGCAGGCGCAGGCTGGCGTCGCAGCAGGGATCTCGACACTGCGCCGGTGCTGCCGCCGCCTTCGTTCGGCGGTGACGAGCAGTTCGGCAACGCTGCGGCCTGCGCCGCGGTCGTCGCGCAGATGGCCGATACTTTGCCGGTCAGCGATGCCGCGCTCGCGGCTGGGATCGAGCGCGCATACCTGCGGGGCCGTTTGGAGCGACACAACCTCGACGGCGTCGAGTGGGTGTTCGACGTGGGCCACAATCCAGCGGCGGCCGAAGGCTTGCGCGCTGCGCTCGAGCGGTTGCCACCCGCACGGCGAACATTCGTTGTGTTCGCGGCGATGCGCGACAAGGATGTCGGTGGAGTGGTCGCGCCATTCGTGCCGCTCGCGGAACGCTGGTTCGTCACGCAGGGCAACACCGATCGCGGTGCGACGGCTGCGGAGCTGTCGGCGCTGCTCACGACGGCTGGTGCGCCGCGCGTGTCGACTGCACCCACGGTGGCCGACGCATGCGCTGCCGCGCGCGCCGCAGCGCAGCCTTCGGATCGCGTGCTCGTGTTCGGATCGTTCGTCACGGTAGGCGCCGCGACAGAGGCGCTTCGGCTATACTGCGCGTCCTCCCCATTGGCTGACCGACCCGCCTCATGGATCAGGGTTTGAAGGAACGACTCGTCGGGGCAGCAGTGCTCGTCGCGATCGCCGTGTGGCTGATTCCTTGGGTGCTCGACGGCCCCGCAACTCCCGTCGAAACCGGCCCCGCTTCCCTCCAGTTGCCCGCCGCGCAAGAGCCCGTACCCATGCGGACGCAAAAGCTCACGCTCGGCGAACCGCCCGCGGCAGCACAGCCCACTCCGGCGCCCGCCGAGGGCACCGACACGCCGGCGGAGACCGTCGTGGCTGCTGCGATGCCAGAACCGCCCGCGCCCGTGCCAGCCGCGGCTACGGCCCCGGCCAGCGTGTCGTCGCCGCCAACCGCGACGGCAGGACCGACGCCGAACCCCGCCGCAGCCGAAACGCCGCGTAAACCCGTTTCGCCTCCACCCGCCGCCGTGGCGACGACGAGCGGTGCCAAAGGCGACTGGACCGTGCAACTCGGCAGCTTCGGCGACGAGAACAACGCGCGGCGCTTGGCCGATCGCGCGTCCACGTTCGGTTACAAGGCGAGCGTCGCGAGCTACAAGAGCAATGGCAAGACGATGTACCGGGTTCGCGTAGGTGCATACGGCTCGAAAGGGCAGGCCGAGGCCACGGCTTCGGCGCTCGGCGCTCACGGACTCACCGCGAAAGTCTTGGCCGCCGACTAGCACCGATGACACCCGCCGATTACGTGATTCTGTTTCTGTGCGTCGCATCGGCCGTGATCGGCTTGTGGCGCGGATTCACCGCCGAAGCGCTGTCGCTTTTGACGCTGCTCGTCTCGATCTGGCTCGCGTGGGCGTTTGCCGGCCGCGTTGAAGGTATGCTCGGAACCTGGATAGGGGCGTCGCCCGAGGTCCGGATCTGGGCCGCGCGCGTCATCGTGTTCGTGCTTGCATTGCTCGTGGGCGGCCTCATCTCGTGGCTTGCACGAAAGCTAATTCGCCACACAGGCCTGAGTGGGCTAGATCGGCTACTCGGCGCAGGCTTCGGCTTCCTGCGCGCCGCGGTGCTGATCGGCCTCGCCGTTATCGCGATGGAGTTTCTGGGGCTGCAGCAGGAGCCCTGGTGGCAGGAAGCTCGGCTCAAGCCGTACGCCGATAACGCGGCGGCAGCGGTCAAGTATTACGCAGAGCTCGGCAATAGATATTTGCAGGATCTCAAAGAGCGGCCTGCGGCTTCGGCCTAGGCCTGCTCGACAGAGTCGCGGCGCTCTCACCTCAGGTATTCGCACATGTGTGGACTCGTCGGAATCGTTGGCCATGAACCCGTGAACCAGGCGATCTACGACGCGCTGACGGTGTTGCAGCATCGCGGCCAGGACGCCGCGGGCATCATGACCGACGACGGTGGGCGGCTGCGGGTGCGCAAGGGTAACGGCCTGGTCCGCGACGTGTTCCAGGAACGGCATATGTTGAAGCTCGCGGGCAACGTGGGCTTGGGCCACGTCCGTTACCCGACGGCAGGCAGCTCGAGTCTCTCCGAAGCGCAGCCGTTCTATGTGAACTCGCCGTACGGCATCTGCCTCGCGCACAACGGCAATCTCGTGAACATGGACGAGCTCAAACGCCTCGTCGAGCAACACGATCACCGTCACCTGAATACGAACTCCGATTCCGAGGTCCTGCTGAACGTATTCGCCCACGAGCTCGGCAAGCACGCTGCGAATGGTGTCAAGCCGCAGCAGATTCTCGACGCCGTCGAGGCTTTGTACAGACGTTGTTCCGGCGGCTACGCAGTCGTCGCGATGATCATCGGCTACGGCATCGTGGCGTTTCGAGACCCCCATGGCATCCGCCCGCTCGTGCTCGGTATTCGCGAGACGCCGAACGGGGTAGAGCACATGGTGGCCTCCGAGAGCGTGGCGCTCGACGCCGTCGGTTTCGAGCTCGAGCGCGACATCCTGCCGGGCGAAGCGGTGTTCATCGACAAGCGCGGCTATCTGCACAGTCGCCAGACCACGGCTCGCGTGGGTTACACGCCGTGCATCTTCGAGTTCGTATATTTCGCACGACCGGACTCGATCATCGACAATTTGTCGGTCTACAAAGCCCGCATGCGCATGGGTGAAACCCTCGCTGCGAAAATTCTGCGCGTGCGCCCCGATCACGACATCGACGTCGTGATTCCCATTCCGGACACGTCGCGTACGGCCGCCATGCAAGTCGCGCAGGGCTTGGGCGTTAAATATCGTGAAGGCTTCATCAAGAATCGCTACATCGGTCGCACGTTCATCATGCCGGAACAGTCGGCACGCAAGGCGTCGATCCGGCGCAAGCTGAACGCGATCGGCCTCGAGTTCCAGGGCAAGAACGTCATGCTCGTCGACGACTCCGTCGTGCGGGGCACCACGTCGCAGCAGATCATCGACATGGCCCGCGAAGCCGGCGCGAAGAAAGTCTACTTTGCCTCCGCTGCACCTCCAGTGCGTTACCCGAACGTCTACGGCATCGATATGCCTGCCGCCGGCGAGCTCGTTGCTGCCGGCCGAACGGTCGAGCAGGTGCAGCGCAAGATCGGCGCCGATTGGCTCGTGTATCAGGATCTCGACGATCTCGTGCAAGCCGTGCGTCATGAGAAGGCAGGCGTCGACGGCTTCGACACGTCGTGCTTCTCAGGCGAGTACGTGACAGGCGACGTGAGCCGTGCGTATCTCGACGCGCTCGAGGTCCGTCGTTCGAATTCGGCAAAGGCGCGGCGCGACGCGAAGATTCGCGCCGAAGAGCTCGACGACGACACCATGCAAGTAGCGAGCGGACTGTGAATCTTGCGCTTCCTAATCGTTGATGACGACGCCGACTACCGGCAGCTGCTGCGCTATCACCTCGAGGTCGAGTGGCCCGATGCAGTCATCGACGAATATCAGCCGAGCTCGGCTGGGCCGCTACCGTCTAGCCTTGCTTTAGCCGACATCGATCTCATTCTGCTCGGCCATCCGACCGCAGCCCATGATGGCCTCGAGTTTCTCGGGCGCTTGTGCAAAAGCGCGGCATGTCCGCCCGTGCTGCTGTTCGCGGCCGAGAGCGACGAATTCCTGGCCGTGGACGCGCTGAAGGCCGGCGCCGCAAACTTCTTCCCGAAAGACCGCGTGAAGCACCAGCGGCTCATTGCCGCGGTGAGTGCCGAGTTGAAGGTCGACCGCCTGGACCCCGCCGGCATGATGCTGGCGAACCACCGAGTGCTGAACGGGACGAGCAAGCGGCGTGTCGTCGCGAAGCTATACGCGAGCGACCTGTCGTCCATCTATCTCGCGGAGTCGGAGGATGGAACCGAGCGGCTCGCGCTGAAGGTCTTGCGTCACGTGCCCGATGCCGGTGGCGGCAGGCTGTTCGATCGCTTTCTTCAGGAGTACGAGGTCATTGCCCGCGTCGACCATCCGAACGTCGTGCGAATCTTCGATCTCGGCGTTGCCGACGATCACGCGTACCTCGCGATGGAGTATCTCGGCGCCGGCAGCCTCGCGGAGCGGCTGGTGCGAGCACTGGAGCCGGCGACGGTGCTCGGGTATGCGCGCCAGATCGGCGGCGCATTGCAGGCGATTCACGATGCCGGTGTGCTGCACCGGGACCTCAAGCCCGGCAACATCATGTTTCGCGAGGACGGCAGTCTCGCGTTGATCGACTTCGGGCTCGCAAAACAGATGCGGTTGCACGCCGCGCTCACCGGCACCGGGCAGATATTCGGCACGCCATACTACATGAGCCCCGAGCAAGGCCATGCGGAGCCGACGGACGAGCGCAGCGATCTCTACAGCGTGGGCTGCATCCTGTACGAGATGCTCACGGGCGCTCGGCCGTTCACGGCAAGCTCGCCGATGGGTGTGATCTACCGGCACGCGCACGCGCCTCGGCCGCGTCTCGTGCGCGCGTTGACCGGTTTTCAGCCCGTGCTCGATCGCTTGTTGGCTGTCGAACGTCTGGAGCGCTTTCAGTGCGCCGCCGAGATGGTGGCCGCATTGGACGACGTCAGGCTCACCTAGCAGTACGCCACGCCGCTAGTAGGTGAGTTTGGGTCCGCTCGTGTCCCAGCGCGCGAAGCTGTCCTGTTCATACCATGCACCGAGCACGATGCGCTGCGCAGGGCGGCCGTCGAGCGTGAAGCGATGGATCGCGGGGCGGTGCGTATGGCCGTGCAGCAGGAAGCGCACGTCGAACTCGCGCATCGTGCGCTCCACGGTGGCTTGATTCACGTCCATGATGGATTCGGCCTTGGCAGCGATCTCCGCGGCGCTCATCTGCCGCAGGTCCGTCGCGATCTTGCGTCGCTCGGCCACCGGTTTCGCCAGAAATTCGTGCTGCCACGCAGGGCTGCGCAGTTGGCCGCGCAGCGTCTGATAGCGCGTATCGTCGGTGCACAGTAGATCGCCATGTGTCAGCAGTACGGGCTCGCCGTTGATGTCGATGCGCTCGTAGTCGCCGAGCAACCGGCAACCTGTGGCGGCGCAGAACCGTTCGCCCATCAAAAAATCGCGGTTGCCATGCATGACGGCGCATGAGATCCCGCTTCGCGTTGCTTCACGCAACGCCCCGAGAATGGGCGTCACCCGCGGATCGTCGTCGTCGTCGCCGATCCAGGCCTCGAACAGATCGCCAAGGATGTACAGATCAGTGGCGCCGCGCGCCTCTCGCTGCATGAATTGGGTGAAACGCTGAATGGTCTCCGGATGCTCTGCATCGAGGTGCAGATCGGAGATGAACAGGGCGGCCATGGGACCGCTACTCGCCTAGAATTTCGATGCTCTGGATCGTGATCGGCTGGACGGGTACGTTGCGATCGAAGGGACCGCCGGGCCCCGTGGGGCGGTGGCCGATGTCGTCGACAACCTCCATCCCTTCCACGATCTTGCCGAACACCGCGTAACCCCAGCGCGTAGCGCGCGGGTTCAAGTCGAGATTGTCGGCCAAGTTGACGTAGAACTGAGTGGTGCCGGAGTGGGGATCGTTCGAACGTGCGAACCCGACGGTGCCGCGCAGGTTGCTCAAACCATTGCCGGACTCGTTCGGCACGTTGGTGGCGGTAGCCTTCAGCGTCAGGTCGGGTGTGTACCCGCCCCCTTGTACGATGAATCCCGCGACGACGCGGTGGAAGATCAGGCCGGCGTAGAAGCCCTGCTTTGCGTATTTTACGAAGGCGTCGACGGTCAGCGGTGCGCGGCCGCGATCAAGCTCCATCACGAAGTTACCGACGTTCGTGCTGACACGTGCTCGCAAGCCTGGGCTCGGGGCCGCGCTGCCGGATTGCTGGCCGATCCCGAGCGCGGGTACCAGCAGCAGAGAGAGAATGAGACCCGCCAGTCGCATGTGTGCACGCCTCGCAGCTGTTGGCCGTGGATGATAGCCGACGCAGACCGCGGGCGGCACGTTCAACGGGCGCGCAGCTCGGCCGCCCTCACGGTGTTGGCCATTAACATGGCGATCGTCAGCGGCCCGACCCCGCCCGGCACGGGCGTCAGAGCCCCAGCGGTGGCGGCCACGTCGGGGTGTACATCGCCGACCAGCACCGAGCCGCGTTTGCGGAACACCTCGAGCCGGTCGGGATAGCGAGCGAAGATCCGCTGCGCGTCTTCGAGCTTCGTTACGGAATTGATGCCCACATCGATTACGACGGCGCCCGGCTTGACGAACTCCGGCGTCACGAAGGCCGGCCGGCCAATCGCCGCGACCAGAATGTCGGCCTCGCGTGCCATCGCCGGCAAGTCGCGTGTGCGCGAATGGCAAATCGTGACGGTGGCGTTTTTGTGCAGCAGCAGTGCGGCCATCGGCTTGCCGACGATGTCCGAGCGACCGATCACGACGGCGTGCTTGCCTTCGATCTGAAGCTTCATGCGGACCAGGAGCTCGATGACACCTGCCGGTGTGCAAGGCGCAAATCCCTCGCGATTCTGCACGACGCGGCCGGCCGATATCGGGCTGAAGCCGTCGACGTCTTTGGCGGGGTCGATCGTGTCGAATACCTGCTGTTCTGCGTTTGCGCCGAGCGATTTCGGCAGTGGCGATTGGACGAGGATGCCGTCAAAACGCGCGTCGTGGTTGAAGCGCTCCACGACGCTGAGCAAAGCAGCGAGCGTCGTAGCACTGGGCAGTCTCTCGAGATGTACTCCCATGCCCGCGTCTTCGGCCGTCTTCAGTTTGTTGCGGACATACACCTCCGACGCCGGATCGTCGCCCACGAGGATGATGGCAAGCGCGGGCGGTCGCCCGACCTTCGTTTTGACGCTGGCGACGCGGCCCTTGAGCTCGTCGCGGATTTGCTGGGCCACGGCTTTGCCATCTAGGAGGGTCGCAGTCACGGGGATTCCTGGTTGGGCGGCGGGACGCGGATTCTCGCACGAGCCTCTTTGGGGCCTCAAGGCTCGCCGCTGCTTGGTTTGCGGTCCTGCGCCGGCCCGCATAAGATGCCCGCCGTAGTAGCGGGGCATGGCGCAGTCTGGTAGCGCATCTGCTTTGGGAGCAGAGGGTCGCAGGTTCAAATCCTGCTGCCCCGACCATTAACCTCGAGTAAGAACGGCGCCCGTAGCTCAAGGGATAGAGCATCGGCCTTCTAAGCCGGGGGTTGCAGGTTCGAATCCTGCCGGGCGCGCCATGGACCGATGCTATTACAATGTTAAGTCGCTGGTGGACGTAGCTCAGTTGGTAGAGCCCCGGATTGTGATTCCGGCCGTCGTGGGTTCGAGTCCCATCGTCCACCCCAACTCTTGGGGCAGCGCGAAAGCATTGGGCCGTTAGCTCAACTGGTAGAGCAGTGGACTCTTAATCCATTGGTTGTAGGTTCAAGTCCTACACGGCCCACCATTCCGTGCCGGTCCGCACGGTGCGTCGCGAGTGACGCATGTGGCAGAGCTGTTTGACGAGGCCACACGCAGCATCGACTCATGCGAGCGCAGCTCTTCCTGAAAAAACTCGATCTCTACAGTGGCACTGGCCAGCTGCTGCGCACGCAGGTGCTCGCGCTGCGCGCTGCGGGTGTGGACGCGACGCTGGCGTGTGAGCGCGGCGGGCTGCGCTACTTTTTCCGCACGGGTATCAAGACGAAGCACACTTCCGTGGCGGAGCTACGTGCGCGCGCCATTGACCGGGATGCGTTGATCGTCGACCACAACCTCTCGATTCCGGAAGCGCACGCTGTGTTCGTGCACAACCTGGCGACGGACGCGAATCGATTTCTGCCGACACCCGATCTTCGCAGCGCGGCCGCCGAACGCGAGTTTTTCCTCGCATTGCCCGAACACACACCCTTGATCGCGAACTCGGCGCTCGTGAAAGCGGCTCTCGTCGAGCACTTCGCGTTGCGACCCGAGCGCATCGTCGTGCACCACCCGGGCCATGAGGCGGACCGATTTGCGTCAGGCTTGCGACAGGACCTCCGCGCGCGCGCGCGCAAGCAGCTTGGGTGGGGCGACTCCACGCCGGTGGTGGGCTTCGTCACGTCCGGTAATTTTCGCAAACGGGGTCTCGACTTACTGCTGTCAGCCGCGGAGCACATCGCTGCCGCCGAGCCCGAAACGCGTTTCTTGATCGTCGGCGCGCGTGAGTTGCCGAAGGAAGCGGAGCAGCACGCGCTGTTCGCGAGCGGCAAAGCGGCCTATCGGCCGAAGAACCACTCGCCGGAGCTGTGGATGGCGGCGCTCGATCTGTTCGTCTACCCCGCGCGCTACGAGGAGTTCGGCATGGTCGTGCTCGAGGCTGTTGCGCTCGGCGTGCCTGTCGTGACGTCGCGGCGTGTCGGCGCCGCGGAATGCCTGCCTGCCGAGTATGAGCCCTGGCTCAGCGCGGCGCCCGAGGTCGATGAGTTCGCTGCGCGCACGCTGTCCCTAATGCGCGACGCCGCGGCGCGAGCGCGGCTCGCCGCCGCCGGCATTCATGCCGCGGAGACACAGGACGCGCACCGTTATGGTGTCGAGACCGCCGCCACGATCCTTGCTCAGAAGCGCCAGCTCAAATAGACGCTGATTCCCGTCAGGTCGTAGAAGTTGTCGGAGCTGCCGCCCTGCGGGTCCGTAGGCAGCAGATTGTCCCGCGCGATCTTGTCGCCGTATCTAACGTCGACGCTCAAATCCCACTTCGGCCGCAGATCCTTGAACTGGACGCCGCCGCCGAAGTAGTAACCGTACGCCGGCGTTGCAAGGTCTAGACGCGCGGCTCCTGCGAACGCGTTGATCGCGAGACGCTGCGACAGATTGAAGCGATAGTCGAGTGCGCGAATCGCGAGCAACGTGTTCGAGTCGACGTCGTCGAGTTCGAGCCGTACGCCGATGTCGCCGCCCTTCGGCAACTCGCGACGGACGCCGACACCGAGGTGCAAGCCCGTCGTGTTCGTCGTGATTCGCGCCTGCTGATTCGCGATTTTCGCTCCGACGCGCGCTGAGTTGAGCCCGAGATCGACGAACGGGTCGGCGAGCGCCGTCGCGGCGTGCAATGCGAGGCCTGCGCAGCACACGAGCGTGAGACATAAGTGACGCTGCGGGGGTGTCTGCATGCTAGGTGATCTCGCCATTAATACCGAACGAACGCGCTCAAACGGCCGAACGATTCCCCGAAGCTGTCGCGCCCCGCGTTGGCTTCGGCCCCAACGGTGAATTGCCGCCAGCGCCGGCTGTAGCGAACGTCGACGAGGTGCGCACGCTCGTAGTCGACGCCGCCATAGGTCTGGTTGTCGAGCGTACGGTACGTGGCTTCGATGTCTGCGCCGCCGCGCGCGCGAAAGCCGACGCGCGCAAGCCAGCTACGCGCTCCGACGTCGTTGCCGGTGACGCGCCAGTCTGCGCCCCAATGGCCGATCACGCGGCCGTCGTTGCGCAAGCCGTCCTGGTAGATGTGATGCACATACCAGGCGTTTTGCCACTCGCTGATCTCGAACGTCAGCGCGAAACGTCCCTTGATCTGCGGCAGCTCGACACCCGCGGCGAGAGCCGAATTGCCGAGGCGGAAACTGTTGTGCGTCGAGGTGTCTTCGCCGGCATATTCGAGATAGACCGCCACCGGGATCGTAGCCGGGACGAGGAATCGCGACGTGAACGACGCGGCTTGGTTGCCGAATTCGGCGTTCGGATCGCTGCCAGTGCTCGTGTTGTCGGTCGATGGCTTTACGAACGCGCGGAATAGATCGCCGACGGAGTGCGCCCGCTCGCCGCCGCCGAATTGCAGCAGCCGGTTCACGCCGAACGACCACCCTGGGAACGGCTCGATCGATAAGTGCACTCCTGCCAGCAGCGGTCGGCCGGAGATCAGGCTCCCCTGAAACGCGATGTGATCGGAGCTGCTCATCTGCGCCACGAATGCTTCGTAGTGGATGTTGAAGCGCGTGAACAGCTGGTAGTTGGAAATCGTCACCGACGGCATCGTGGCCGCCTCCGTGCTGAGCAGCATCGCGCTCTCGCTCAGGGGCGACATCCAGTGGTCGCGGTAGCCGATGTCGAGCTGCAAAAACTCGCGGCCGTAGCTGACCATGGTTCCGGTCGGCGTGGTGGCGCCGTCATATGCCTGAACGCCGCCGCTGACGAGTAGGTATTCGCTGGGCTGCCAGAACACGGCACCCGTGATCTCGTAATTGCTGTCACTCGACATGCCGTGTCGATTCGGCAACGGCGTGGCCGCGCCGGAGCTGCCTCCCACGGCGGCGGAGAGATAGCTAATGCCCGCGCTCCGCATGAAGCCCGCGAGATACTCACGCACCTCGTCGCAGAGCTGTGCGTCGCGTTCGCAGGCTTTCGGCAGCGCGTCGAGTACGGTGGCGGCCGCGATCGGCCGCGTGAGGATTGGGCGATCTGCGAGAATCAGCAGCCGCTCGATCTTGCGCTCGATCTCGGGGGATTGGTGCAGGGGTAAGTACGGGCTCACACCGCGCGCACGCGCGGGCGTTACACCAATCGATGACGCCAAAGCCAGACAGGTCGCGAGCAGTCGTATGGCCGTAGGTCTTGCTATTTTTATCGCCGACACTCGAGCCCCGAACCGCTGTGGATGAAGCGTGGCCGGCATCATATCTGCTAGGTTCCCGCAACGCGATTCGCTGCTGTTCGTGTATGGCACGCTGCGCCCGTTCGTCGACATTCCGATGGCGCGTTGGCTGACGCGTGCGGCGCGTTACGTTGGAACCTGCAAGACGCCCGGGCGACCCTACGATTTGGGGTCATTCCCCGGCTTGAGACCTGCGCGCCGCACTCGCAAATGGGTCAGCGGCGATGTGTACGAAGTCCGCGATCCGTTGGTCGTGCGTGCGCTCGACAGCTACGAAGCAGGAGCGCGAGCCGGTCGGCCGCGCTTCGTCCGGTCCGCGTGCGTCGTTTCAGTCGGTCGCCGCGGGAAGCTGGAAGCGTGGGTGTATCTCTATCGACGCAACCCGTCGCATCGCGCGCATTGTCGCCGGCTCAACGTTTCGAGGTTATGTTGCGCATCGCTCTTTGGCGACCCGCTCGATTAGCATCCGATTCAGTGGCTGTAGCCTCGGCCTCGGGCACCTATTTCTTTGCGGCATCCGCGGTGAATTCGTCAGGCGGCGAGAGTGTGCTGACGGCCGCCGCCAGCAAGACCATCCAGTAGCTGCTCGCGACCCCCAAGGCCTGGCCGACGCTACTGCGTCGCGCCGGGCTTTTTTTGCCTCGAATGAAGCGCCGTCGACAACGACTTTGATATTCATCCGTTCCGCCCGTCTATAATGCCGAGGAGGGTAGCCGCCCGGGCGAGAGTGGCGGAATTGGTAGACGCGCTGGACTTAGAATCCAGTGGGGCAACCCGTGGGAGTTCGAGTCTCCCCTTTCGCACCAACCAAGTAGAGCTGTGGGATGAACGTAGCAACTTCAAAGAGTTATGAGGCAAAAGTGGAGGCCGCAGGTGGTCTGGAACGACGGATGACCATCCGTGTTCCCGCCGCCGATATCGAGCGCGAGATCGACGCGCGCCTCGTCAAGGTGGGGCGAACCGCGAAGTTAAAGGGGTTCAGGCCGGGCAAAGTGCCGCAGAAAGTCGTTCGTCAGTACTACGGCGGACAGGTGCGGGAGGAGGTCCTGAACGACGTCGTTCGCTCGACCTATTCGCGCGCCATCGCCGATCAGAACCTGAACCCCGCCGGCGGCCCTCGCATCGAGCCTCTGGCCGCCGACAAGGGCGAAGCGGAGCATTTTAGCTATCAGGCCACGTTCGAGGTCTACCCCGAAATCAGTCTGCGGCCGCTCGGCGATCTGTCGATCGAGCTGCCGACGGTCGAAATCGAGGAATCCGACCTCGATGCCATGATCGAACGTCTGCGTGCGCAACGCGTCACCTGGCGCGCCGTCGAGCGCGCGGCGGCGGAACGCGATCGCGCGGTCGTCGACTTCGTAGGCACGATCGACGGGGAGCCGTTTCAGGGTGGAGAAGGCAAAGACGTCTCGATCATTATCGGCGCTGGGCAAGTGCTTCCGGAGTTCGATCAGGCGCTGCGCGGCGTCGCCGCGGGCGGTAACGCGACGGCCGTGGTGAATTTCCCGGCCGACTATGGCGCCGCGAACCTGGCGGGCAAGACGGCGACATTTGCCATTACCGTTCGGCGTGTCGAAGAACAATTACTCCCTGAACTCGACGATGCTTTCGCGACCAGCTTTGGTTTGACGGGCGGTGCTGCTTTGCTGCGCAGCGAAGTACGCAAGAACATGGAACGAGAACTCGCGGAGCGCATTCGTGCGCAGACGAAGACGCGAACGTTTGATGCCTTGATCAAGACGAACGAAGTGGCAACGCCGCGCACGCTCGTCGATCAGGAAATCAGCAGCCTGCAGACCGACGCGTTGCGCCAGATGGGCACCGAAGATCCCAAGCAAGCGCCGGCGCGGGAAAGGTTTGAATCACTTGCACAGCGCCGTGTGGCCGTGGGGCTCTTGGTTCAAGAAATCTTGAAACAACATAAGCTTAAGCTCGACCAGACGCGAGTGGATCAGCGCGTAAAGGAAATGGCCGCGCCGTATGAGAAGCCAGAAGAGGCCGCACAGTACTACCGCGGCAATCGTGGCATGATGCTTCAGATCGAAGCGGCCGTGCTCGAAGATCAGGTCGTGGACTTTCTCGTCGAGCACGCGATTCGCAAGACGCAGGCTTCGAGCTTCAAGGATTTCATGGGCGCGTAACGACGCGCCTATTGATGGAGAGCAAGCGTGAATGAGAAAGCATTGAATCTCGTGCCGATGGTCGTCGAGCAGACTGCGCGTGGCGAGCGTGCGTACGACATCTACTCGCGACTCCTGAAGGACCGCGTGGTCTTCATCGTGGGTCCCATCGAGGATCAGGTTGCCAATCTCGTTGTCGCGCAGTTGCTGTTCCTCGAGTCGGAAAATCCGGACAAGGACGTGCACCTGTACATCAACTCGCCGGGCGGCGTCGTGACTTCAGGGCTCGCGATCTACGACACGATGCAATTCATCAAGCCCGATGTCAGCACGATCTGCGTCGGTCAGGCGGCGAGCATGGGCTCGGTGTTGCTAGCGGGCGGTACGAAAGGCAAGCGCTATTGCCTGCCGAACTCAAAAGTCATGATCCACCAGCCGAGTGGTGGTTTCGAGGGTCAGGCCTCGGATATCCATATCCACGCTCGCGAGATCCAGAAGACCAAGCAGCGGCTGAACGAAATCCTGGCGAAGCACACCGGTCAAACCGTGGAGCGCATCGCGCACGACAGCGACCGCGACAACTTCATGGAAGCCGCGAAAGCAGTGGAATACGGCCTCGTCGACACGGTGCTCGAAAAGAGGGCGGATTCTCCCCCCAAGGCTTAGTTGGCGCCCGAGCGCGCGCCGGTTTTTTGGCGTTCTGTGACTGAGATCCGAAACTGCCGAACCCTGCTTTGCAGAGGTTTTTGACAAGTGCTATAAGGCCATGAAACCGGGACTGCCGGTGTGAGGTGCACGGACCATGAGTGATGATTCTCGCAGCAAGGGAGACGACGGCAAGCTCTTGTATTGCTCGTTCTGCGGCAAGAGTCAGCATGAAGTACGCAAGCTCATTGCCGGTCCGTCCGTTTTCATCTGCGACGAATGCGTCGAGCTCTGTAACGACATCATCCGTGAAGAGCTCGATGAGCGCGCCGAGCGCGGTCGGGACAAGCTGCCGAAGCCCTCCGAAATCAAGGCGGTCCTCGACGAATATGTGATCGGCCAGCAAGTCGCGAAGAAAGTTCTCGCGGTGGCCGTCTACAACCACTACAAGCGGCTCGAAACGCGCGCGCGAGACAAGAACAAGACTGAGGTCGAGCTCGCGAAAAGCAATATTCTTTTGATTGGCCCCACGGGTTGCGGCAAGACCCTTCTCGCGGAGACGCTCGCACGCCTTTTGAACGTGCCGTTCACGATCGCCGATGCCACGACGTTGACCGAAGCCGGTTACGTCGGCGAGGACGTCGAGAACATCATCCAGAAGCTCCTTCAGAAGTGCGAGTACGACGTCGAGAAGGCGCAGACGGGCATTGTGTACATCGATGAGATCGACAAGATCTCGCGTAAGTCGGACAACCCCTCAATTACGCGCGACGTGTCGGGTGAGGCGTACAGCAGGCGCTGCTGAAGT
>JBDTOT010000016.1:0-97581 GCA_039933105.1 Gammaproteobacteria bacterium
AGCCAATACGAGCAATCAGTGCGCGCGCTGGCGGACTACTATCGCACCGTCGAGCTCGGGCTGGGCGTGTGCTTTCGGGGGTTCGAGTCGACAAGGTCGCTCACGCCACACCGACGCACCGATGCGGGCGTCATTGGTGCGCTAGTGTTCGGTTCCGATCAGGGACTGGTCGGTCGCTTCAACGATGTGGTGGCCCAGTGCGCCATCGATACACTGGCGACACTCCCTGGCAAGCCGCGAGTGTGGGCTATCGGTGAGCGTGTGCATGCGCGGCTGGCGGATGCCGGTCTGGCCCCGGAGGGGCTGTTCCCCTTGCCGAATTCTGTTCAGGGAATCGCATCCCTCGTCGCGCGGATTGAAGTCGAGACCGAGCGGCGTCTGGGGCAGGACGCACGCCTCTATGTTTTTCACAATCGTCCCCAGACCGGAGCGCTCTTCGGGCCGGTCAGTCAGCGGCTATTGCCGCTCGACGCGCAGTGGCGACAGGATCTGATCAACAGCCGCTGGCCGACCGACCAACTGCCCGACGCCATTGGGGGTGAATCCGCTCTGCGGGCACTGATCAGCGAATACTTGTTCATCTCGCTGTTTCGAGCCTGTGCCGAGTCTTTGGCAAGCGAGAACGCGAGCCGGTTGGCAGCGATGCAGCGGGCGGACAAGAACATCGCCGAGCTGTTGGAGAGTTTCCGCGCTTCCCTGCGGGGGGTGCGCCAGAGCGGGATCGACGAAGAGCTTTTTGACGTGATCTCGGGTTTTGAGGCGCTCGCCCGCCAGCGATCTTAGGAGGGAATCCTATGACGCAGCTCAGTGTTCAAAAGGTGCGAGGTCTTCGAGGGACCGGACGATATGGTCAGGCGCGACGCCGTGCAAATCTAGCGGCGCGTTCTGGCGGTTGACCCAGAACGCTGTGAAGCCGAAATGCTTCGCGGCGATCGCATCCCAACAGTTCGAGGACACGAAACCGATTCTTTCCCGGGCGATGCCGAGTCGATCGACCGCGAGCCGATAGACTCGCATGTCGGGTTTGAAGGTCCGCAAGGAATCGACTGAGATCACCGCTGCGAAAACTCCGTCGAGGCCGGTGCCGGTGACAAGCGTACGAAGTGTGTCCGGTGTGCCATTGGAGAGGATCGCGAGGTGGTGAGTTACCCGCAAGTGCGCGAGCGCGTCCGGTACTTCGGCGAAGGTTTCGAGCTTCGCATACTGTGCAATCAATGCGGCGATTCGTACTTCGTCCGCGTCGAGCCCCAGCGATGCGCATGCATAGCGCAAGCCCGCCGCGGTGACGGCGTCAAAGTCGACGTAGGTGCCCATCGCTGCGTGCAGCCACGTGTATTCAAGCTGCTTCGTGCGCCACAGTTGCGACAGGGCGCCGCCTCGTCCGGGGAAGGTGGCCTCCGCGAGCGCCGTCACTGAGTGTACGTCGAACAACGTGCCGTAAGCGTCGAACACGAGCGCATCGAGGCGCCGCAAAGTCTGTGCGCCGACGCGGTCTATCGACCCAGACTTTCCATTGCTCAAACGACCATCCTCAACACTGGGGGCAACGAGCGACCGACACGCCGACCGTTGGAATCATATTCTCACGGCTTGGTGAGCGTGCAAGCGCCAGTGCGGATCGGTTTCGGGCGAATTCAATCTTGACTCGAGGAAAGCGACGAGCGTTAGACTCGCCCCGCAATGACGACCAAGCCGATCAAGAAAGGCGCGACGTACGACGATCTGCGCGACGTGCCCGACCACTTCGTCGCAGAGATGTTCGATGGCGAGCTTTACGCGACGCCGCGGCCGGCGCTTCGGCACGCTCGCGCCGCGAGTGTGCTCGGCGCGGCGCTCATGGGTCCGTTCGACCAGGGGCGCAACGGGCCGGGCGGTTGGTTGATCCTGGACGAGCCGGAGCTGCATTTCGGGCGCGACGTGCTGGTTCCGGATGTCGCCGCCTGGCGTCGGGAGCGGTTGCCGAGGTTGCCACCAGACGCGTATCTCACGCTTGCGCCGGATTGGGTGTGCGAAGTGCTGTCGACATCTACCGAAGAGCTCGATCGCGGCAAGAAGCTGCGTGTCTATGCTCGCGAACGCGTCGGGTTCGTCTGGTTGATCGATCCCCAGCGACAGACCCTCGAGGTTTTGTCACTCGACGGTCGAGGCACGTGGATGAAGCGTGGCGCGCTCGAAGGGCGCGGCAATGTGCGGGCTGAGCCGTTCGACGCGATCGAGCTCGATCTCGGCGCGCTCTGGATCTAGGAATGCCGCGGAGCAGTAACAACGCCGCTGATTCCTGAGTAAACTCTGCGCAGAAACTCGGGAGACACCAGGCCGTGAAAACAATCGCAGAAATTCGCATTCCACTGGCCGTGATGGCGTTTCTCGCTATGACCAGCACGGTGCTGGCGCAACCCCCAGGCATGCCGGGCCGCCGCCCCCCGCCGCCGGAAGTGCCCGTGACTCCGATCGTCGCGCCCATCCCAGCCATCAAGCCGCTCACCGGCCCCGGCAAGGTCTACGACTCCGCGTCCGCACTGTGGCCGGGCAAGGGGCCCGAGCATTTCAACTACGCAGTGGACGAATACGTCATCTCGGGCACCGCCGCCGGCGACCCTTACGAGACGCGCCTGGTCATTCGTAAACCGAAAGATAACCGCAAGTTCAGCGGCCTCGTCATCGCCGAACCCATGCATCCGGCGGCAGCAGCGGCGCATGCGTTCGAGTACAACTCGCTGTACATCATGGATGCGGGCCATATCGCGGTAGAGATCGATACCACCGGCGTAGAGCAGATCGGCGCGTTCAATCCCGAACGCTACGGCTCGCTGAAGGCCACCCAGAAGCAAATAAGCGAAATCCTGGCCCAGGCCGGCGCGTTGATCAAAAGCCCGCAAAGCCCGATCGCGGATCTGAAGCTGCGCAAGATGATCTTGTGGGGAACGTCTGCGAGCTCGGCGATGGTGGTGAACTACCTACCGTCGCACAAGGTATTCAAGCTGGCCAGCATGGCCAATATCTATGACGGCTTCATGCCGACGATGAACGGTTCGACCATAGCGCCCGTGGATGTGCCGATCATCCAGGTGCCCACGCAGGTGGAGTACATGGATGTGGCGACCGCCACGCAGGACAGCGACGAGCCCGGCAAGCAGTTTCGCGTGTACGAATTTGCCGCGATGGCGCACCTCGATTCACGCAACACGCGCAAGCGCCTGACTCAGGAGGATTGCCTCGAGCCGCTGTCCGACATCCCGCTCGATGCCATGGCGTCGGTGGCGCTGTATCACCTGCTGCGGTGGGTCGACAAAGGCATCAGTCCGCCGCATGCGCCGCGTGTGATCATGGACATGTATACGGTGAACGACGGCTCGCTGATGCAGCTCGATCAATACGGCAACGCCATGAGCGGCATCCGCAATACTTGGGTGGATTTCCCGCTGTTCAAATACACCATGCACAACCCGCCCAACCCGGCGAGCACGGGCGCCGGCTCCGGCAGGATGCAGACCCCGTTGCTGTGCTATCTCTCGGGATGGCAGACGCCGATCGCCGCCACCATCGTGAAGAAGAAGTACGGCAGTCCGGCCAACTATGTACGCATGGTCGACAAGCGCCTGAACGAGCTCGAGGCCGAGGGCTGGTCCCTGCCGGTCTATCACGACGTGATCATGGCCGACGCTCGGGCGGTAAAATTCTAGGACGCGGCGGCGAAGCTCCGCACCGCTTTCGCAATGAAACGACCGATCGCTCGCAAAATGCGCGGCGCCTTGCTCGCGCTGATGGTGGCCGCGCCGGTGTGGGCGTCGGCGCACCATTCGACGGCGCTGTTCGATCATTCGCGAACGCTTACGCTCGAGGGCGTCGTCAAAGAGTTTCGTTGGATCAACCCGCACGCAATCATTCAGGTAGTCGTGAAGGGTGGCGACGGGCGCGAGGAAGAGTGGAGTGTGCAGATGAGCACTCCGCGGTACCTCGCGCATGCCGGCTGGACCGCGAGCACTCTGAAAGCCGGCGATGCCGTAACACTCCTGGTTGAGCCGTTGCGTGACGGCACCAAAGTGGGAGCGTACGTGTCCGGCGCCGGCCCGCCGGGCGCTTTCGTGGCCGAGCCGCCGACTCCACCGCCATCGACGCGGGCACCGGCGGCACCACGCTAAGCCAGCGCAGCGGGGCTCATCCTCGCGGCTGCGTCCCGCTGCTCCGCAATCGAAATCGCCTCGAAATTCGTGTGCGAATAGATCTTGGTTGGATCGCTTCCCGGATAACGCGGCACTACGTGCATGTGGTAGTGAGGATAGTGCTGGTTCGCATCTAGCCCGTTGTTCTGAAAAATGTTGATGCCAGTCGCATCAAATCTCTCCACCAATGCTCGACTAATTCGTTGCGCCTCCCTCCCGACCGCGTCCAACACCGCGGCATCGAGATCGAGCACCGTCGAGAGATGCAGATTAGGAATGATCAGAACAGCACCTGATTCATATTGAGTGTGGTTCACGATCGTCGACACGAGCGGCCCTCGATGCACAAAGGCACACTCGCGAGTGCCCGCGATATATTCGCAGAATCCGCAGGTCATTAGGGTGGGGAGCCTGATCGGCATAGCGTCTCCGTCTCAACGCACGGCGCCGAGGTAGCGATCGAACCAATCGCTCACGTTCCGAATCACAAGGTTGCGCTGATAGGCGAAGTGCCCGCCTTCATAAACGACGTGCGCCTTCGCGGAAGCCTCGCTGCCGAGCAGATCGAACAACGCCTTCTGCGACGTCGCGTAAGGCAAGATGTGGTCCATTCGCCCGTTGACCATGAGCACGGGGATCGTGATGCGAGGCGCGAAATTCGCGAGATCGGCCAGCGGATGCAACTCGTTGATGCGGTCCACGCCGCCGGAGATCAGCACGGCCGCGTTCAACCGCGGCTCGACGGCGAGAAGGATGCCTTGGCCCACGGCGCCGATGCTTATACCTAAGAAACCAGCGTGCGACGCGTCGAGGTCGGCGCGCGTATCGAGATAGTCCAGCGCGATCCCGACGTCCCGTCGCCATGCGAGCGCCGACTCCATTTGCTGGTCGACGCGCGCGCTCGCGTAGCCCTCGAGTGGCGAGAATCGCTCATAACTGCCGGACCAGACGACGATGACCAGCGCGCGACCCCCGTCCACGACGAAGCCCGCTTCGTTCAACTGCTCCGTGTACACGCGGCTTCACGAGATACAGCGTCGCGGATTCCGCGTTAGCAAATTTCAGCACCAATTCCTCGGCGATCCATTGCGGCGTTTCTTCGACGACCGCCGAGCTCACCTCGAGCGGTTTGGGGCCCACCGCATCGAACTGAAGCCGCATTGCTGCGAATGCTTCAGCGGAGACCGGCGCGACAGGACGCAGTGCGTCGCGGCGGCGCATCCGCCATTACGCGTCGTAGGTCGCAGAGGCAAACTCGTCGCATGCTGCGCATAGCTGGCTCGCCCCCCGATCAGTTGCGATGTGTACGTGCGGCCGCGACACGGTTGCTTCCAGCGGCCGTCGGCAGCTCGTACCATGGTCCCTCGACCGAATCACGACTGAAATGATGCGATTTCGTCTTCTCCAGGGCATTTTGCGGGCGACCGTGCACCGGGACCAGGCCCGCGAAGTTCGCGAGCAACGTCGGCTGCGAGCGGGCGACGTCCGCGTGGCTCAACGCCACAGCTTCGAAAGAGCCATCGTCTTTGCGAACCGGATGGCGCTCGAGAGCGAAGGCTATCGGCAGCGCCTCCGCCGCGACGGCATCCGCCTGCCCATCACGAGGCAGACGTGGGACACGCTCCCGATTCTGACGAAGAGCGACTTCCGTCAAGACACGGGCTCCTGGTTCGGCACGGCCGTCGGCGCCAGAAACGTGTTGTGGACCTTCACCTCGGGATCCACCGGCGAGCCGTTCGAGTTTCCTTTGACCCACGCGAGCCAGATCGCCGAAGCGGCGGGCATGGAGCTGAACCTGGAGGCGCTGGGCTGGCGCCCTCCCATGCGGCGCGCAACGATCAAACTGGAGCCGCCGCAACCCAAGGGTCTCCACAAACTGTATGGCGCCCTCGTCGGTGGGCGGGAGATCGGCTTCCGGGCGGCGGACATGCGGCTGGAGCAGGTCGGCGCCATGGTCGAGCGGCTCCGGCGCGAGCGAATCTCATTTCTTCGCGGCTATGCCGCGTCCGTGTACCTGTTCGCCGACGCGGTTTCGCAGCGCGGCCTGCACTGCCCCATCCCTCTGATCGTCACGCTCGGGGAAGGGCTGAGCCCTCGGCAGGCGAAGGTGATCGAACGGGCCTTCCAGGGCAAGGTCTACCGCGACTATGGCGGCAGCGAGGCCATGCACATGGGATTCGAATGCCGCGAGCAATCCGGCTATCACCTGAATCTCGCGCAGTTCCATCTCGAGGTGTTGCGGGACGGCCGTCCCGTGGGCCCGGGTGAAGCCGGAGACATCGTCGTCACCACATTCCGCAACTCCGCGATGCCGCTAGTGCGTTATCGAATCGGCGACATTGGCCGCAGACCCATGTCCGACGCCGCGTGCGCGTGCGGCAACCGTTTTCCGATGCTGGCCGAGGTACTTGGACGTTCGGCAGACTTGGCGGTCACGGCGAATGGCTACATGATCAACCTGAACCTACTCGACGCCATTTTCAGATACGCGTTCGAGCACGTTACGCAGTACCAGATGATCCAGAAAGAGCCCGATCGGTTCGACGTGCTGTGGGTTGCGCGGCACGATCGAGCAGCCGAGCACTTGCCGCCCCTGCAGCAGGAGCTTGCGGCCATGACCGGTGGCGCGGTGAAGTTCGACTGGCAGCAGGTGACCTGGATACCTCCGGAACGCTCCGGCAAGCATAGAGGGTTCATTCCGCTGCGACCGCACGGGACGAGTATTTCGGCCTGAACACGCGATTGCGAACCGATGAACGTCGCCCTGCCATCGCCATCGCCATCGCCATCGCCATCGCCGTCAACGAACCCGGCTTATGCGTACGATCCGCTCGCGCGCTCGACGAAGCCGAGCAGCACCAGCAGGTTCAGCACCGTCGACGTCGCGAGCCCGCCGAGCACCGTGATCGCCATCGGCGCTTCGATCTCGTAGCCCGC
Source organism: Gammaproteobacteria bacterium (assembly GCA_039933105.1). GTDB lineage: Bacteria > Pseudomonadota > Gammaproteobacteria > Steroidobacterales > Rariloculaceae > FEN-1219. Next base: position 7,101 of record JBDTOT010000016.1, read on the forward strand.
ACTGCCTAAACCGAACGCCAGCGGCGCGAGACCGAGCGCCGTCACGAGCGCCGTCATCAGGATCGGCACGAGCCGCTCGGATGCGCCGCGCAACGCCGTCGCGCGGTTCCAAGTCGCACCTTCCACGTCCATCAAATGCTCGTAGTGCGCGAGCAGCAGGATCGAGTTGCGTGCGCTGATGCCGAACACGGTGACGAGCCCCACGAGCGTGCCGATCGAGAGGCCAATGCCGGAGAAACCGATCGCGGCGATGCTGCCGAGTAGGCTAAACGGCAAGTTCACGAGCACGAGCCACGGATAGGCGCGGCGGCGGAAGCACACGGACAACAGCAACACGACTGCGAGTACTGCGGCGCCAGCGAACAGCATGAGCTCGATCCGTGCAGAACGCTCCGCCTCGGCCTGGCCCGCGAAGCGCACGAACGTACCCGCAGGTAGCGGCTCGAGCGCGGCGATGCGCTGGCGCGCCTCGGCCACCGTGCTCTGCAGATCGCGGCCCGCGACGTTGAAGGTGATCGCGACGCGGCGTTGACCATCGAGGTGCCGCACCTGCGATCGGCCGACGCCCGCCCGCACGTCGGCTAGCTGCGAAACCGCCACGGGCCCGAAGGGCGACTTCACGTTCAGCGCGCCGATCGTCTCGACGCGGTCGCGTGCGCCCGGCGGCAGGATCAGCACGGCGTCGACCGTGCGATTACCGACGAACGTCTGGCCCACGCGCAAGCCCGCGAACGCCGTCTGCACCACGTCGAGCAACTCACGCCGCTGCACGCCGTGTGCCGCGAGTGCTTCCGCTCGTGGTCGCACGATCACGGTCGGCGTGGCGCTTTGCCTCTCGTATTGCAGATCCGTCACGCCCGGCGTGCCGCGCAGTGCCGCGGCGACACGCGCTCCGGTCTGGTCGAGCACATCCAAGTCGTCGCCGAACACGTTGACGACTACCGCGGCCGTCTCGCCCGTCAGGCTTTCGCTGAACCGATCGCCCAGGAACGTGACGACCTCGCTGCGAAGCCCGGGGTAACTCGCGACGATCTCGCGGATCGCCGCCTGCGCCGCGCGCTGGTCGATGCCGGGCTCGGGTTTGAGCTCGACGTGCAGCTCGCTGCGATTCGGGCCCCAGGTGTCTTCGCCGAGCTCCGCACGGCCGATCTGCTGCTCCACGGTGGCGACGTAGGGCAGCGCCAGGAGGTCGGCGCTCAAACGCCGGCCGATGCCGAGCATCTCGTCGAAGCCCGTGCCGGGCAACGCACTGCTGGCCTGCACGACGAAGTGGCCTTCTTCGAAATCCGGCATGAATTGGCCGCCGAGCCGCGGCAGCCAGAGCAGCGCCGCAGCCACCAGTGTCACGAGCACGATCACCACCGCCGTGAACCGCTCGCTGAACCACACGGCCGTGGCGGCCTGCCATTCCTTCAGCCGCGTAATCCAGCGCGCTTCGCCGTGGGCGGAGCCTTCGCCGAGTGCCAGCGCGGACAGCGCCGGTGTGACGGTGAGCGCCACGAGCAGCGACGCGAGTACCGCCGAGACAAATGCGAGTGCGAGCGGGCCGATGAACTTGCCCTGCACGCCGGAGATGAAATACACGGGCACGAACAACGCGACGACGGCCAGCGTGGCGAACAGCACCGGCGCTCGAATTTCGAGCGACGCGTCGCGCACGACGATGAGGCGCGGCAGCGGAGCCGGCAGCAGCGTGTTCTCGCGCAAGCGCCGCAGAATGTTCTCGATGTCGATGATGGCATCGTCGACGAGCACGCCCACTGCCACGGCGAAGCCGCCGAGCGTCATCGCGTTCAACGTGAGACCGAACTCGCCCAGAACGAGCGTTGCGGCGAGCAGCGACAACGGGATCGTGACGAACGAGATCAGCGCCGCGCGCACGTTGCGCAAGAAAGCGAACAGAATGATCAGCACGAACAGCGCGGCCACGGCGAGACCGGTGCGCAGATTCGACAGCGCGCGCTCGATGAAGGTGGCGGGCCGATGCAGTGCGGGGTACACCGTGACGCCTTCGGCCGTAAGGCGCGGCGTGATGTCGGTGAGCGCGCCTTCCAGCGCGCGCGTCACGTCGAGCGTGTTCGCGCCGAACTGGCTCGACAGCGTCAGCAGCACGCCGTTGCGGCCCATGATGGTAGCGTCGCCGGCGCGCACGGCCGCGGCCATCGTCACGGTCGCGAAGTCGCCGAGCTTCAGCGGTACGCCGTTGCGCACGGTCACGATGGCGGCCGCGAGAGACGCGGTGTCCGGCTCCGGCACGGGCGATTCGATCAGCACGCGCTGCGCCGCAGTGTCGACGAAGCCGGCGCCGCGCAGCGCGAGCGCGGCGCGCGCGGCTTCCGCCAGATCCGCGAGCGTCACGTCGTAGGCCGCGAGCTTGGCCAGGTCCGGCGCAATTTGTAGCTGCCGGATCGAGCCGCCGAACACGTTGACGCGCGCGACGCCGGGCACGGCCAGCAGCTGTGCCTTCAAGCTCCATTCGGCGAGATCGCGCAGTGCGAACGCGTCGAGCGTGTCCGACACGAGCCCAATCTTCAGCACGTCCATCGTGCTGGACGTCAGCGGCGAGAGTTTCGGTGCGCCGACGCCTTCCGGCAGTGCGCCTGCGCCCGAGAGGCGCTCGGCGACGTCCTGGTGCGCGCGCTGCGGGTTCGTGCCCGGAGCGAAACTGATGTCGATGACCGAAAGGCCGGGGATCGACTCCGACCGCAGGGCCGCGAGCCCCGGCGCGCCATTCACGGCTGCTTCGATTGGCCGCGTGACGAGCGCTTCGACCTGATCCGGCGTGAAGCCCGGCGCTTCGGTCTGGATCGAAACTTGTGCCGGCACGAACTCCGGGAACACGTCGATCGGCGTCAGCCGCGCGCGTAACGCACCGAGCACCAAGAATGCGAGCGCCAGCGTCGCGACTACGCCGCGCCGCCGCACCGACCATGCGACGAGCCACTGCATGCGTGGTTAGTCTTCCGCCGGTGCGCCGCCGAGCTCGCGCGCGAGCAGCAGGCCGGCACCGGCGGTCACGATCTTGTCGCCGACGGCGATGCCGCTCTGCTGGAAATAACCGGCATCGGTCGGTCGACCGATCTCGATCGCGCGGCGCGTGAATTCGTGTTCGTCGGATTGCACGTAGCACCAGGATTGGCCGCCCGCCAGCACGACGGCCGAGGTGGGCACGATAGCGCCGGTCTGCGTGTTGCCCGCCGGCAGCGTGGCTGTGAGGCGTTCGCCGAAGCTCAAGCCGCTGCCGCCCGGTACGAGCGCGAGCAACGTGGGTCCCGGCACGCCCGGATCGGCGGGTGCCGACCAGACTTCGCCCGCGGTCCAGCTTTCGCCGCCGCCCACGCGGCGGATCGCGAGCGTGGTCGGCTTGCCGTTCGGCAGGCCGCCGGGGAAGCTTGCGCGCACGAGCAGCGTGTTGCCGCGCGCGAGTGCGCGGAGCAACGCGTCGCGGCGGTTCGCGGTGAGCCACGGCGCGCCGCTGCCGAACCCGAGCGCTGCCCGCGACTGCGCGACGTCGAGCAATGCGGCGTCGGCCGCTGCCTGGCGTTCTGCCGTTTCCAGCGTTGCTGCCGAAACGGCCGTGTCGGCGCCGAACAGATCGCGCGCGCGTTTGCGCGCCGCTTCGCTGGAACGCGCTTCGGCTTCCGCCTTGCCTTGCTCCGCCATCGCGGCCACGAGTTCCTGCGGATCGACGACCTGCGCCGATCCTGCGACGCTCGGCTGCCACGTGCCTTCGCCGGCGGCCGCTGCCTCGACGCCGAGCTTCTCCTGTTGCTCCGCGTCGAGCTCCACGCTGAGCAGCGGCGCTTCGCTTGCCGCTTGTGCGGCCGGCGCTTCGGGTGGGGGTGAGCTACACGCGCACAGCAATGCCGCGAACGCAGCCGCCGAGAATCCGGTGACCGATCGCATCATTGCGCAGACCCCAGTAGCTCGTGCAGCGACGCCGCCGGCGCGAGCTGCGATGCAGGAAACAGCGGTTGCTCCACTCCGTCCTCGAGCGTCGTGAGTGCGCCGAGCACTGCACGGCGCGCATCGAGCGCGGTGCGCTTCAGACCGGCAAGCGCGATCTGCTCGGTCAGGACCTCGCCGCGATCTGCCGCGCCGGCCGTGAGCCGCCTCTGCATGGAGCGCTCCGCGTCGGTGGCCGCCGTGCTCGCGAGCTCGGTGGCGTCGAGTGCGGCGCGCGTGGATTCGAGGCGTGCGGCGCCGATGTCGATCGCCGCGAGCGCCGCGGCTTGTACTTCGTCGAACTTGGCGGCGGCCACGGCGCGCTGCGCAATGGCTTCGCGAATCGCGGGCTTCGCGTTGTGGAACAGCGGCACCGGGAGGTCGAGGCCGAGCGTGATCTTGTGATCTGCTTGATCGTGCAGATAGCCCGGCGCGAGCGTGAGGTCCGGGTACTGCGAGGCGACGGCCGTGCGCAGCTCCTGCTCGGCCACTTGGTATTCGGCCAGGGCCCGGCGCACGTCGAGACGATTCACGAGCGCGTTGTCGCGTGCGGTGGCGATATCGGCGGCGGCGAGCGTCGGCAGGGCCGCCAGCGGCGGCGGCTCGAGTGCGGCCAGTTCGCCCGCTGGCACGCCGATCGCGGCGGCGAGCTCGGCGCGCGCGGACGCGAGCGCGGCGCCGTCTTGCGCGAGCCGGCTCTTGCTCTCGTTCGCGGCTTGGAGCGCGGCCAACCGCTCGGGCGTGCTGCCCGCACCGAAGCGCAGGCGCGTTTCGACCCAGGTCAGAAAACCCTGCCGCAGCGTGGACTCCTCGGTATCGAGCGCCACGAGCTCGCGACTGAGCGCGACATCGAGCCATGTGCGGCGGACTTCCGCACGCGCGGCCCACAGCGCTTCGCCAAACCGCCACTCGGCCGCGGCTTCGTTCGCGAGTGCGCGCTCGCGACGAATCTCGCGCTTGCCGCCGAGCTCGAACGTGAGTGCCAGCGCGGCGCCGACGACCCATGGATTCGCGGCGCCGGAGTCCGTCACTTTTTCGTTCGTCATATTGACGGTCGGCTTCGGGCGCTGCGTCTGCACGCCGGTCGTAGCGCGCGTCGCGTCGACCTCGGCGCGTGCGGTGTTGAGATCCGTGCGCAGCAACCAGGCCGCGAGCGTCAGCTGATCGAGCGACCAGCTATTGTCGGCGGGTGCGGCGATGCCGTGCGCGGCCAACGCGTCACGAACCGCGGGTTCCGTCAGCGAACGAGTCGAGAGCCGCACGCCGTTCGCAGCCGCGTCGATGGGTGCCGGCGGCACGTGCTGGCAGCCGGCGGTGAGAAGCGCTAGTAGGGCGCAGCTACGTTGAATCGCCGATAGGGGCATGCAAGCAATATCCTGCACCGCGAACGGTGTGAATCAGACGGACGGAAAACGGTCGATCGATCTTGGCGCGCAGACGACTGATGTGAGTTTCTACGACGCTCGTCTTGGGGTCGAAGTGTAACCCCCACACCCGCTCCAGCAGCTGGGTGCGAGTCAGGGGCACGCCGCGGTGCTGCGCAAGCACTGCGAGTAGCCGAAATTCGCGGGCCTGGAGCTCGATGTCTACGCCGCCGCGAACCGCGGTGCGATCGAGAAGATCGATCTTTAAGTCCGCGATACGCAATGTCATGGCCGCACTGTCGGGCGTGCCGCGGCGGATGAGAGCCCGCAAACACGCCATTAGCTCAGCGTCCGCCATCCAGCCGCGCGCCGCGAGCGTTGCGCGAATTGACTCGGCAACCTCTGCGTCGTCTTCAACGGACACAATGCTCGTGGGATTCGCTGCGTAGGGGCGCATCACGTCGCGGTACGTGCGGTGGCCGACAGGACCTTACCATTCCGTAAGCAGCTCAGCGAATAGCTGTACTCGTACACTTCCCTAAGCTTCGAGGTCGGTCTTCCTTGCAGGGGGTCTTCATGAGCACGCGTTTGTTCGTCGTGGCCGCGCTTACGGCTGCCGCCACATTGACTCTGTCTGGAGTCGCACAGAGTCAGACCTTCAAGGTCAGCAAACGCAGCATCGGGGGCGAGGGCAGTCACGACTACATCGTGGCCGAGCCCGGCACTGGCCGCGTGTTCGTATCGCGCGAAACCCATTTCATGGTTCTCGACGGCGCCACAGGGAAAGTCTTGGGAGACATCGGCGACGTACCCGGCGTGCACGGTGTCGCGCTGGTCCCGAAGTGGAACCATGGCTTCACGACGAATCGTGGCGACTCGACCGTGACCGAGTTCGACTTGAAGACGCTGGGCGCGATCAAGAAAATCCCGGTCACCGTCGGCGGCCTGGATGGCGTCATGTACGACGAGTCCATCGATCGCGTGATCCTGACGAACCACAGTCGCCCGGTCGGCACCGCCGTGGCCATCGACCCGAACACGGGAGTCATCACGGGGACTGCGGAGCTCGAGGACGACTCGCCGGAAGGCGCGGCCAGCGACGGCGCCGGCCGGTTGTTCGTGAACAACGAGAGCAAGAACACGATCCAGCTGATCGACGCGAAGACCATGAAGGCAGTCGCCTCGTGGCCCATCGCGCCCTGCGACGGTCCAACCGGAATCGCCTACGACACAGTGTCGAAGCGCATTTTCGCTGGCTGTAGCGGAACCTCGGTGGTCGTCGATGCGGGCACGGGCAAAGTCGTGGCGACGATCGCCAACGGCGACGGCGTCGATGCGCTCGGCTGGGACCCCGTCGAGAAGCTGATTTACATTCCGGCCGGCCGCGACGGCAATGTCACCGTGGCTCATCAAGACTCGGCTGATAAATACACGGTGATTGCCACGGTTCCGACCATGCCGGGTGGCAAGACAATCACGGTCGATCCTGTGCGACACGTGGCCTATGTGTTTGCCCCGGAATACGGCCCCGTACCCGTGTCGGCGCCGGCCGCCCCGCCGCCGACGAACGGCCGCCGGCCGCGCGGCCCGTTGATCGGAACCTGGCTGTTCGCCATCAGTCACTGAGCGCGCCCGCGTAAGGATTCGCACCGCATCATAAGCAGGCGCGTGTCGGAAATTTGTCAGGGCGCGATGGGTGAGCTACGCGGGATTGCTGCGACGCTGAAAATCGAGCGTCGCCGTCGTGCCTCGGTTGCGCTCCGAGTTGAACGCGAGGCGCCAACCCAGGTGCTCGCAGAGCCGCGAGATCAGTTCGAGCCCTATACCTGCGCCGGCGGCGCCGATACCTTCGCCCGAACGCGCGAGGCGCGTATACGCGGCGCTCATTTCCTCATCGGTCATGCCGTGGCCGGGGTCTGCGATGGTGATTTTGGCGTCCCGGGACGCTGCGATCCGAATCACGCCGCGGTCGCTGTTCTCGATGGCGTTGCGCACGAGATTGCCGATCGCCGCGCGCGCCACCTGAGCGGGCGCCACGATTGTGCAGGCTGGATCGAGCTCGATCTCGAACGACAACTCCTTGTGCTTCGCGAGAAACCCGTGATCCGCGACGATCGATGGAATGAGCTCCGCCAATACCACGGGCTCGTCGGAACCGCGCAGCCGCGCCGGGTCCTTGGCGAGTGCGACTAACATCGATACGAGCCGCTCCATGTCGCGAGCCGTATTCAAAAGATGAGCTAGATAGGGTTCTGCGGCCCCACCGCGGCGATCGATTTCGACCTCGACGGAGCTCGCAATCACGGCAATCGGTGTGCGTAGCTCGTGGCTCGCCATGTTGAGAAAAGTGCGTTCACGTTCCAGAGACTGATCTAGACGTTCGAGGTAGCGGTTGAAGGCTTCGGTGATCACTTGCGCTTCGCGCGGTGCGGAGGCATCGACCGGCAGACGTTGACCCGAACGATCGGGCGCAAGGGAAGACAGCGCGTTCGCCATCGACGAGAGCGGCCGCATCAACCAACCTGCGCCGAGATGCGCGATCAACACCAACAGTGCGATGACCGGTAGCGTCGATCCGGCCAAAAGTATCCCGAGATTCACCTCACCGCTCTCGACGCCCGAGATCTCGAGAGCGATCGTCGACGGGCCTTCGGGTGAATCCTCTACGAAAACAACATATTCACCGTCCGAGGTAAGAACTTCGTCGTGTAAGCCAGGAGGCAGACCCGCGAATTCCGGCGGCACAGGCACGCCGCTCAAGGGCCCGTAAAGCCGGAGCGCGTCAGTATCCGACCACCGAGAGCTCGCTTCGGCGGCACGGCGCTCCGTGAAATGCGCCAGCTCGGTCCGCAGCAACGACTCCCACACGAGCCGCTCGGCACGCTCATTCACGATATAGCCATGGGCGACGACGACCACGGTCACGATCGCAACATACGCGAGCAATGCGATGAACAATCGGCGGCGCAAACCACCCTTCATGATTCAGGCTCGAGCATTGCGATGCGGTAGCCGACCTTCGGTACGGTGTGGACCAGCTTGGTCGCGAAAGCGCCGTCGACGCTCTTGCGAAGCTCATACACGTGCGACCGCAGCAACTCCCGATCCGGTGGATCGTCGCCCCACAGGATGGATTCGAGACGCGCACGTGGAACCACCGCAGGGCTGGCACGCATCAGCCCTTCGAGCAGCTTCTTGCCGCCGGCATAGATCTGCAACGGCGTCCCTGCGCGCGTAACTTCTTGTGTCGCGAGGTCGTAACGCAGATCTGCAACCTGGAGTACTTGCCCGCGCCCCTTGCTCCGCAGAATCAGGGCGTCGAGGCGAACCTCGAGCTCGGCGACCGCGAAGGGCTTGGTGAGGTAGTCGTCTACACCCGCGCGAAAGCCTGCGATTTTGTGTGCCAGGTCATCCAGCGCCGTAAGCATCAACACGGGTGTATGACGCCCACGTGCGCGCAGTTCCCTGATCACGTCTTCGCCGTTGAGTCTCGGCAACATCCAGTCGAGCACGATGGCGTCGTAGTCGGCCTTGAGCGCGAGCTGCAAGCCCGCCTGGCCGTCCTGTGCGGCGTCGATGGCGTAATCGCGCGGCTCCAGATAGGCGAACAGGTTGGTCACCAACGAACGGTTGTCTTCGATGATCAGAAGGCGCTTCGGCATGAAGTCCAGCGGCGCATGGAGACGCGGAGAGACCCGCACTGTACCGCCGTTTAGCTGTCGGAGCCTTCACCCCGACATTTTCCAGACATCGCTCTGGTCAGGCCGCCGTTCGCGCGCGCTAAAGTGAGGCCAGGAACTTCTCGCGCCACATCCGCTGCCCCTTCGCCACCTCGACGATCCGCAATGCGGGCGCGTGCAATTCGGCGAGAGATTCGGATCTATTCGAAAAAATCGAGCATTGCCTTGCGTACCTCGGGGTCCGGCGCGTTCAGCAAGTCGGCGAACTCTGGGTGCGCAGCGACGTCTAGCAGGGCGCGCTGCTTGAGGAGGTTGATGTCCTCGGCGGGAGCATCGGACTCCGCCGCGGCCGGTGGTCGAACGGATGGCACGTTGCGAGCCTGGCTGATGGGTTCGGCGTCGAGTTGCCTTCGAGACTCGGCGGTCTGCCGAGGCGCAGAGGCGCGAAGTTCAGCAACGGTTACGGCGGGTAACGCGTGGGCGGCCTCGGCCGCGAGCCCCGTGCCCGCCTGACGCAATGAAGCGAGCGCACCATGTAGCGCCACCGCGACGTAGATCGCGTACGCGGTGGCGGAAATGCCGAGCGCGATGAACCCCGCGTGTTTCTTCTTCAATGGCACGATTCGTCTCCGTCCGAATAGAGTGCCGAGACGAGGTTGCACGCGTGTGACAACCGCTGACCTTCGAGTTGTCGCGATCTTCGTTTACACGACCGTCACGAACCGTTCACGTCGCCTACCTAGAGTCGCAGTCCTCCCTCCGGGTGGATCGAACTGGCGCACTGAGCGTGAAAGTACGAAAAACCAATCTCGCAATGAGTACGTTGGCGGCCTGCGCGGTGGCTTTGCAATGCCAGGCCCAAACGGTAGGCGGCGAGCGGCATTTTGCCGTCGATGCGGCAGGCCAGATCGCGACCTACGGAGAGCTCGTCTACCGGAACTACGTCGATGCCTACAGCGCGGCCGTCGAACTACAAACGGGGATCGCTCGCTTCACGCTGGCACCCAGCGACGACACGTTGGCGGTGGTGCGCGCCGCATGGCTCAAGTCACGGCCGAGCTATGGCGAGACCGAGGCGTTTCGTTTCTATGGTGGCCCCATCGATTCCGGCAAGCAGGACGACTTCGCGCTCGCGCCGACCGGTATCGAGGGGTTGCTGAATGCCTGGCCGCTGAACGAGGCCTTCATAGACTACGTGCGCGGTTCACCCGATGCGGGAATCATCGCCGACGATTCCACGCCCATTACGCGCGCGACTCTCATGCGCAAGAACGCGCGCGACGACGAAGCCGATGTGACAACCGGCTACCACGCGATCGAGTTTCTGCTCTGGGGCCAGGACTTCAACCCGGCCGGGCCGGGACAGCGCGAAGCCGAAGATTTCGTCGGCGACGGCCGCGCCGCTCGGCGTCGAGCGTATCTCGTGGTCGCTACGGATCTGCTGGTCGAAAATCTGCGCACGCTCGTCGAAGCATGGGCGCCTAATGAGCACAACTACCGGGCGTTGACGGCGAGCATGAGCCAGGCGACCGTCGTCAAGAACATGCTGACCGGTATCGCGACGCTGAGCGGATTCGAGATGGCATCCGAGAGGCTTGCGACCGCGCTCGACAGTGGCTCGCAGGAAGATGAGCTTTCGTGCTTCAGCGACAGCACCGATGCCGACATCCTCGCAAACGCGATCGGTGTTGCGAACGTCTACTTCGGCGAATATGGCGAGTATCACGGCGCGGGACTCAACGAGCTCGTGGCCGCCGCGAATCCCGATCTCGACCGCGCGTTGGAAGAACGCATCCGAACGACGGTCGAGCTCGCGCGTGGCATCGATCATCCGTTCGATCGCACGCTTGCGTCCGCGCCCGGCAGTGCATCCCGCGTGAAGGTCGAGGCGCTGATCAAGTCGCTGCAAGTCCAGGCGGATCTTCTGAAGTACGCGGCTTCCGCCCTGGGCGTACCGATACTGATCGGCGACGCCGACTGACGTGGCGCGCCCACCGCGAACGACGATCCTCCGTCGCGCGTGCAAGCGCAGCGTCCTTGCCGCGTTTGTCGTCGTCCTCTCGGCGGCGGGCGCTGCGTTGTCGACCCCGACAACAGGTGATGGCGACGCTCCGGGTTGGCTGACACCGGACCTCGGCGGGTTGAATCTCACCATCCGCGTGACGACGGAGGACGCGTTTGCGCAACCGAGCGGTCAGCTTGCGACCGCCGATTTGCGGTTGTTCACGTTCGGCAATCGCGTCTTCAACACGAACTGGGCGATCGCGCCCGCATCCGTCTCCGGATTCGATGGTTTGGGCCCGGTCTTCAACCGAGTGTCGTGTTCGGCGTGCCACACGCGCGACGGACGCGGGCAGCCACCGAGCGCTCCGGGGGAAACGCTCGACACCATGCTCGTGCGCATCAGCCTGCCCGGCCGCGACGCCCACGGCGGGCCGGTGCCGGTGCCGCACTATGGCGATCAGCTGAACGAGCGCGCCATCCCCGGAGTACCGGCGGAGGGCCGCACGGTCGTGCGGTACGGGGAACGTCTCGGCCGTTATCCCGACGGCACGCCGTTCAGCCTTGCCGTGCCTCGTTACGAGTTCGTCGATCTCGCCTTCGGCATCTGGCCGCGCAATGTTCGATATTCGCCACGCGTCGCGCCGCCGGTATTCGGCCTCGGATTGCTCGAGACCGTGCCTGAGCAGGTGGTGCTCGAGGCTGCCGATCCCGACGACGCGGATCACGACGGCATCTCCGGACGGCCGAATCGAGTGTGGGACATTGAGCTCGGCCGCACCGTGCTCGGCCGGTTCGGCTGGAAAGCCAATCAGCCCCATCTTCGGCAGCAGAATGCGGCGGCGGCACTCGGCGACATCGGTCTCACTTCGACGCTGTACCCCGAGCCGAACGTCGCGCAGGGTCAGGACGCTGCGGCGCGCGCACCGAGTGGCGGTGCGCCTGAACTGGCGGATCAGTATCTCGATCGTCTGACGTTGTATGAACGGGTGCTGGCCGTGCCGGCGGCCCGCGATCTCGGCGATCCCGCCGTGCGCTCGGGCGCGCGGCTGTTCGAAGCTCTGAAGTGCGTGGCCTGCCACCGACCTACGTTGAAGACGGGAGATCAAGCCACGGTGCCGTTGCTCGCGTGGCAGACGATCCACCCGTTCACGGATCTACTTCTGCACGACATGGGCGACGGGCTCGCCGACGGCCGCGAAGATTTCGAAGCAACTGATCGCGAGTGGCGCACACCGCCGCTCTGGGGAATCGGTCTGACCGCGACCGTAAATCGGCACACGCGCTTTCTGCACGATGGCCGGGCCCGTTCGATCGAGGAAGCCATTCTCTGGCACGACGGCGAAGCGGCGGGCTCGCGCGATTCGTTCATGCATCTTTCCGCTGGCGACCGGGCGTCGCTGCTGAAGTTTCTGCAGAGCCTTTGAATCAGATGTCATCGAAGTTTCTCGCGACATACACAAACCGTACATGACGCGTGACTACGCTGTCGGGCAGTCGTTCCCTCTGATTCACAGGAGAGTCTCGTGAAAAAAACACTGCTCTATGCCGCGCTCTGCGTCGCCACCGCAACCGCCGTCTACGCCGCGGATTTCGGCGAGAAGACCCAACAGCTCGCCAAGGCGTTGTCGCCGATCCTGTTCGGCACGCTGGGGGCGATCGAGGACTCGTCCACCGCTAGTCTCACGGCTACGCAGGCCGATGCTGACCCGGCCGCGCTTCTGACAGTGGCGAGAGGCCTGAAGGTCAATGTCGTCAGTGCCAACGCGAATCTTGGGCCGAACACGGACCAAATGCTTTTGTGGCCCGACGACCTCCATCCCACGCACATCATTGCGTGTAACGAGCAGGGCGCCGGACAAGTCGCGGTGCAGCGAATCAACCTGAAGACGGGCGTTCCGGAGAACATCATCAGCGGCGGACTCACGAGCTGCGATCCGGTGCGCCTCACCCCGTGGGGGACGGTGCTTGCCGGTGAAGAGAACGGCACGAACGGCCGCCTGTTCGAGATCCTGGATCCCGCGCACACGACCGGCGTATTGATCACCGGCGCGGGCGTGTCGACCACGATCTCTGACCCGACGCGCGTCGCGCGGCTCGGCGCGGTTGGCCAGTTCGCCTTCGAAGGCCTCGCACTGATGCCCACCGGCGTGCTGTACATCAGCGACGAGAACCGCCCCGGCACCGGCGGTCTCGGCAACCCGGGCGGCGCGATCCTCAAGTTCATTCCCGACGTGCAGTGGCAGGGTGGCGCTCCCATCACGGATCTCGCGCAATCGCCTTTGAAGTCCGGGACGTTGTGGGGCATGCGAATCGGCCGCAACGGCGGCAATACCGATGTCGGCCAGGGTAACGAATTCGGCCGCGGCGTCTGGGTGCAAGTACCCTCGAGCACGAACGAGGCGCCGACCAACCTGCGTAGTGCAGCGCTCGCGCTCAAGCTGACGAGCTACTACCGCCCGGAGGACATGGGCGTGGATCTGGCCGCGTTGAAGGAAGGCTACGTGCGGTTCTGCGGCACGAACACGGGCCAGGACATCGAGAATCAGGACAACCATTTTGGCGAGGTCTATTGCATCACGGACGGCACGGTCCAGCTGGCGGGCACGATCACGACGGCCACGCAAACAGCCGGCGGCGTGACGTACACGCTGAACACAGCCTCGGTGCCGGAGTATCAGCCGCTCGTAATCGGTAACCTCGACTTCGCGATGATGGACAACGTGGCCTATCAGCCCGGTACCGGTAACTGGGTCATCAACGAAGACGGCGAAGGCCCGGTGTATTCGACGCCGCGCAACAACGACATCTGGGATTGCCTCGACGATGGCGACGATGACGACAACCTGACCGATGCGTGCATCAAGGTCATGACGTTGAACGACCTGACCGCGGAATCGACTGGTGGCTTGTTCGACGGTACCGGCAAGGCCTACTACGTGAGCATCCAACACAACGTCACCGGCCACGGCGTGATCCTCAAAGTCACGGGTTGGCGCAATGTGGACGAGCGGCATCACGGTTGGTTCAAGCACGCCCCGTTCGTGCCGCCGTTTTTCGGCTGGTGGCGTTAGTTCCGACTGACGGACTACTGCCTTGTCTCTGACCGACGCGCCCGCCCCGTGCGGGCGCGTCTTTTTCCTTGACCCTCTCGCCACGTGAGCCCGTACTGTGCGGGCCATGGCGAAACGGTCCTATCTCGTCAAAGAAGTGGCGGCGCTGTCGGGCGTGACCGTGCGCGCGCTGCATCACTACGACGAGCTCGGTCTGCTTACGCCAAACGCGCGTAGCGCTTCCGGTTATCGCCTCTACAGCGACGACGATCTGCTGCGCCTGCAGCAGATTTTGATCGGCCGCGAGCTGGGGCTTTCGCTCGAGGCGATTCGCCGCTCTCTCGACGACCCGAAGTTCGATCGCCGCGCGGCGCTCACCGGGCAGCGCGCGGAGCTGGCGATGCGTGCCGAGCGGGCGGAAGGAATGGTCCGCGCGATAGACGCTGCGCTGGCGGCGCTCGACGAGGCAGAAGATAAGGAGGAGACACACGTGACCAACACAGTGGACTACAAGAAAATCTTCGACGGGTTCGATCACGAGCACTATGAGCCCGAGGCCAAGCAGCGATGGGGCGGCACCGACGCGTACAGGAAGTCGGAGCAGCGCTGGAAGGCATACACCGAAGCCGACCTCGAGCGCATGCAGGAGGAGCAAGGCGCCGTCTACGCCGAAGCGGCCGCGTTGCGCAACGCCGGCGTGGCGTCCGACGACCCGCGTGTCATGGACGTCGCGGAACAGCACCGGCTGTCTTTCGACCGCTGGTTCTACCCCTGCAGCCACACGATGCACGCGAGCCTCGCGGACATGTGGGAAACCGACACGCGCTACCTGATCAACATGGACAAGCAGGGCGGCGACGGTTTCACGAAGTACCTGGCCGCCGCGGTGCGGGCCAACGCTGCACGCGCGCAAGGTGCTTGACGACCGCCGCCGCCAACACTTAGCATCGCTTCCGAATTGAGGCCCGCCCTGCGTCCGCAGCGCGGGCCTCGCCATTTTTCCGTGTCCTAAATCTTTCAGGAGACGGAAATGACGACAGCAGACTCACGTATCGACGAAGGCTTCTTCGCGGACATCCGCGGCGTGCCGCAATGGCTCACGCTGCGCGGCGACGATCGCGGCAACCCCGCGTTGCTCATCGTGAGCGGGCCCGGTTTCGGATACGCGGCGCTCGCGCCGTTCTTCGCGAGCTTCGAGCGTGCCTACACGCTCGTGCAGTGGGATCAGCCCGGTGCCGGATTCACATTCGGCAAGAACGGCGATGACGGAGCGCTCACGCTCGATAGGCTGGTGCGCGACGGGTTGTGCGTCGCGGAGCTCGCGTGCGAACGGCTCGGTATATCCCGGCTCGTTTTGCTCTGCGCTTCGGGCGGAACACTCGTCGGTCTGCGGATGGCACAGCAGCGGCCGGACCTCTTCGCCGCATACGTCGGCACCGGCCAGTTCGTCGATTGGCGGCGGCAGGACGCGCAGAGCTACGCACTGCTGCTCGCGCGTGCGCGCGCACTCGGCGACGCAGCGATGCTCGCAGAGCTCGAAGCGCTCGGCGCGCCGCCGTACGCGGATACGGAAAGCGACGCACGCAAATCGAAGTACGCGGGCGCACTCACGGAGCGCGAGCGCGTGGCTTTCGGCGAGCTATTGTCGCTCACGGTTGCCGCGAGCGCGGGCCAACCGCCAGGCGCGAAATACGTTGCGCGCGACGTGCCGTGGCCCGAGCCGCGCCCGCGCTCGTTCGCTGCGTACACCGCGCTGCGCCGGGAGCTACTCGCGTTCGACGCACGTCAGCAACTCGGTCCACGATTCGAGGTACCGATGTTTTTCGTGCAAGGCGCCGACGATCTGTACAGCGTGACAGCGGAGGTGCGGCGCTACGCGGCGGAGATCGCGGCGCCACACGTCGAGCTGGTGACGATCGAAGACGCAGGCCACTCCGTCATGTTGGTTCGCGACATATTCATGGCCGCGCTCGAACGGCACGTGCGGCCCTGGCTCGTGGCGGCGCGGCCGGAGTCCCGTTGATCTCGCCCGTGGTTCGGTTGCTGGCGGCAGTGGTGCGGACTACAGTGACCCGCTTGTTTACGAGGCTGTGGACACGAACGTGATCGGCGTATTCGATTCAGGTGTCGGCGGCCTCTCCGTGCTGAAGCACATTCGTGCCGCGTTACCGCGGCACGATCTCCTCTACGTCGCCGACTCCGGTCACGTGCCGTACGGCGACAAGACGCAGGACTACATCCGCGAGCGTTCGCTCTGGCTCACGCAGTTCCTGGTCGACGAAGGCGCAGCCGTTGTCGTGATCGCCTGCAACACGGCTACGGCGGCGGCCGCGGGTTACTTGCGCGAGAAGTTCACTCTGCCCATCGTCGCGATGGAGCCCGCGGTGAAGCCGGCCGTGGCTGCGACGCGCAGCGGCGTGGTAGGCGTGCTCGCAACCGCCGGTACGCTCGAGAGCGTGCGGTTTGCCGCGTTGCTCGAGCAGTACGCCGGTGACGTGGAGATCGTGACGCAGGCGTGCCCCGGCTTGGTGGAACAGGTGGAGGCTGGCGATCTCGATAGTGCTGCCACGCGCGCGCTCGTCGAGCGCTACACACAACCGCTGGTTGCGCGTGGGGCCGACACGCTCGTGCTTGGTTGCACACACTATCCCTTCTTGCGATCCGTGATCACGGACGTTGCGGGGCCCGATGTGCGGCTCATCGAGACCGGTGAGGCCGTGGCGCGCCAAGTGGTGCGCCGAACGACTGATACGCGTGAGCTGTCTGCAGATGCGACGGCGAGCGAAAAGTTCTGGACGACGGGCGATGCACCCGGTGCGCGGCGCATCGTCGCGAAGCTTTGGGGGCGCGCCGCTACCGTGGCGGCGCTTCCATAATCCCCGTTTTGAGGTCGCGATCCAGCCGTCATCGATCGCCTCGAAGCAACTCCGTTCTACGGTATCGTCTTGGTCGCCGCGTTCGAACGCGAACTCTCCACGCCCGTCGTGCTGACGGCCGTCACCACGAAGAAGTACATGCCGGACACTAGATTGCTAACGACGTAGGTCGCGAGCAGATCTCAGTGTTTGCTCATGTATCCGCTGTAGGTGAATTGCAGACAGGTCGATCGGCGCAGGACTGCGCGGCGCACCCGTTAACGCCGAAAAACCTCGCCTCGATCGGAATGTATGAGATCGCACAGTACGGGGCGCATCAAAAGGCCAACCTTATCCGCGTGTAGGTCTAAGTTCAGTGATCGATGAGGTGATCTATGAATGCGCACATGAAGAAGCTCGTTGTCTTGTCCATGTTGGTGTTGTCGCAAATCGCGCTCTGCGGGTGCGCGGCGGTGGCCGGCGGCGTCGCGGGTGCGGCGCTCGAGAAGCACCACATCGATAAGGAAAAGGACCGTCACTAGACGCGGCTCTCTCGCGTGAGTTGCGATGTGGCGCCTCGCGGCCGATGGCTGCGGGGCGCTGCTGCGCGCGTGATCGCGGCGTAGCTCGCACGCGTTCACTGCCTGCCGTTTCCCCGAATCGTTGTGGGCGTGCTACAACCAATCGCCGCCGAGAACGCCGCGAAGGCCGCCGTTGTTGTGAAGAACGCACTTCGAGGATAAAGTAGTTCGGTCCTGCATATAAGTTGGGGGGAATCTCATGATCGCATCACGACGAGGGCGCTCGGTCGTCCGCATTGGTTTGCTGGTTTCGCCACTCGTGGCAGCGCCGGCGCTCGCGCAACAAACGCTCGAGGAAATCGTCGTCACCGCGCGCATGCGCTCGGAATCCGCTCAAGAGGCACCCGCGGCCATCAAAGCGTTCACGGCGCTCGAGATCGAGGCGGCCGGCATCAACAAGCCGCACGACTTCATCGCCCTGACGCCGAACGTCACGATCGTGCAGACGCAGAACCCCGGCAACTCGTTCATCACGATTCGCGGCATCTCGCAGGCGCGCAACAGCGATATGCCCGTGGCCGTCGTCGTCGACGGAGTGTTGATGACGAACCCCGCGCAGTTCAACCAGCAGCTGTTCGATGTCGACCAGATCGAAGTCCTGAAGGGCCCGCAAGGCGCGCTCTATGGCCGCAACGCGATTGGTGGCGCGGTGACGATCGTCACGAAGCAG
Organism: Gammaproteobacteria bacterium; assembly: GCA_039933105.1. Lineage (GTDB taxonomy): Bacteria > Pseudomonadota > Gammaproteobacteria > Steroidobacterales > Rariloculaceae > FEN-1219. The sequence continues at coordinate 25,250 of JBDTOT010000016.1, forward strand.
CCGACCGATACCTTCGAGAGCAAGTTACGCGTCGGGATCGACTCCGGTCCCGGCTACGACTTCCAAGGCGCGATCAGCGGACCGCTTGGCGATAGCAAAGCGTGGAAGTATCGCGCATCACTGTCGTACAACGACACGGACGGTTACCTCGAAAACGAATACCTGCATCAGAAGGCGGATCCGTACAAAGACGTCTCCGGCCGTGTGCGGTTCACGTGGGAACCGAACGACCGCGTGAAGGGCGACTTCCGTTACGCCCACTCCGGCATCACGACGACCGCGCTTTACTTCGTCATCAACGACGATCAACGGGGCTTGGGCGCCGCGGTTGGCGTGCCGAACGCGAATGTGTTGAGCGGTGTGACGGTGGCGCCTGCCGACGTCAACAACTCGAACTACACGGGGTTGCCGATCCTCGTCAACAATCCCGGCGAAGGTTTGAAGGACATGGACGAGCTGGCCATGCGGTTCGACATCAAGGGGGACAAGGGCACGTTCACGTCGATTACGGCGTGGGACAACTTGAAGGAGTTGCTGACCGGCGATGCGTTCGACTTCCGTCCTCTCGGTCGCTCGTTCAACGAGATTTTCTTTCCGGTGTTCAACGGCTCCCCGCCGCTGACTGCAAACCCGTACTGGGGCGATTGGAATCAGAGCCAGTACCTCGAGGTGAGCACCCTTAGCCAGGAATTCCGTTACGCGTCGTCGGAAACGGATCGGCTCCGTTGGAGTGCCGGCGCTTACCTGCTCTCGACGGATCGCTTCATCGGTACGGGCAATTTGCTGGACACGGGCACGGGTGTGACCCGCGTGTACAAGACGCCGCACACGACGACCGGCCTCCCGTTCGATCTCTCGATCCAGAATCCGCAGGTTACGTACCTGTCGGACTCACAGAACAACTTCGCATGGGCGTTGTTCGGATCGTTGGCATACGACTTCAGCAGCAAGTGGGACGGCACGGTCTCGTTGCGCTACGACGAGGACACGCGCGAGCAGACGACGGAAACGCCGCCGGGCTTTATCCCGGGGGTCCTCGCGACGGACCTTGTGACCGGCCAGAAACGTAAGGTGACCTGGGACGCGATGCAGCCCAAGTTCACGCTCCGCTTTCGCCCGACCGATGGCGTCACGCTGTACGGCGACTTGAGCCGCGGCTTCCGCAGCGGTGGATTCAACCAGTCGGGCGTCGCGTTGGCGGGCGTTGCGGGCGTATTCAATACGTTCGACCAGCAGCTCGCGGATACGATCGAGTTCGGCGTGAAGACGCAGCTCGCGAACAAACGTGTCAATTTGAACGCTGCGATCTACTCGACGGATCTCACCGGCGCGTACTACTTCATCTTCCTCGTGGCCTCGAGCACGCAGAACTTGGGCAGCCTCGACAAGGTGCACTACAACGGCATCGAGTTTGAGATGAACGCGCTCCTCACCGACAGATTGGATCTGAACGTCGGCGTGGCGCTGACCGACAGCAAGATCAAGGCGGATGCTCAGATCCCGTACGTAGTCGGCAAACACGCGCCGCTCTCGTCCGACTACACCTTTAATCTCGGTGCGACGTGGACGAAGCCGACGCATGTATTTGGAGGCGCAGACCTGGTGCTGCGCGGCGACTACCGGATCATCGGCAAGACCTATTGGGGTCCCGGTGACCCCAGTGTGACGCCGCTGGCGTGGGACACCTCGCCGCGCGATCCGGTCGATTTGCTCGACCTGCGTTTCGGCTTCAAAGGCAAGGACTGGTCCGCGACGCTGTGGGGCAGGAACGTGCTCGACGAGAAGTACAACGACGAGTACACGCACCCGTTCGTCTGGAAGGCATTGCCGTCGCGCTTCGGCCTCGAGTACACGAAGAACTTCTGATCGATAGTCGCGGCTTTGTCGCGGCGGATTCAGGCTGATGGGGCCGGTGTCGGAGACGACACCGGCCTTTTTCTTGTCTACATCACGCCGATCGCGTCGATTTGAAATTGTGTGTCGGGATCGTCGCCGATCGCCGGCACCTGCATGAACGTGCTCGCCGGGGGTGTGACGAGGAGTTGCGGCGCATGCTGCCGGTAGTAGGCGAGCTCGATCGCGCGCATCGTGGCGTAGTCGTCGCGATTGCGTAGCATCACAGTGGTCTTGATGAGTTTGGTCATCGAGCTGCCCGCACGCTCCATGGCGAGCCGGAGCTTGTCGAACGCTGCGACGATCTGCTGATCGACGAGCCGTGGCGCGCTGGCTGCGCCCGCCGAGCCGTCGCAGCCAGACAGAAACAGCAGGTTGCCTGTGGACACGGCGCCCGCGGAGTGGCGCGTAGTCCATCCGGACGCCTGCGCGTCGGCGAGCCCAAACGCTTCGACCTCGATCAGGAACTCGCGGCGCGGTAACTCGGTCATCACGAACACCGTGCTTGCGGGCGGCCCGTCCAAGAACGCACGCGCGTGCACGCGAAAAAACTCCCGCTCCACTTCGCGGTAGCGGCGCAGCATGGCTGGGTCCTTGATGAACACGTGGGTCTTGACCACGTTCGCGAGGGAGCCGCCCGTTTCCTCCATCGCGACTCGGACCTTGTCGAGCACGATGCGCGACTGTGCGTCGAAGTCACTGGTCTCGACCTTGACCGTATCGTGGTCGAGCGCCTGACAGCCGGAGACGATCAGAAGGTTGCCGATGGACTGACTGCGCGCGAACTTCGCGTGCTCCTTGGGCACGTGCGGATACGCCAGTTCACGCCCGCCCCAGAACTCCGGATAGTATTTGACGGGCCATTTCGCGCTGTCGCGGTTCGCGGCGCCGATGGCTTCGTACTGTACTTTGAGCCCTGCAGCCGCGAGCGACGGGACCACCATCAGTGTCGCTGCCGGCGGTGTCGTCACGAGCTGCGGCGCGTATTTTTCGTAGTACTCCGTTTCCGTCTTGCGCACACGCGCGTAGTCGTCGAGGCTCGTGATCAAGAAAAAAGTCTTGACGATGTTCGCCATCGAGCCGCCGGCCGTCTCCATCGCCAGCCGAGCTTTGTCCAGCGCCGCTACCACCTGATATTCCGCGCTCTTCGCGTCGGGATCGCCCGTGTAGCCGGACAGGAACACGACGTTGCCGACGACGACGCAGCGCGCGGGTTCCGGGAAGTATCGTGCGGTCCAATCCACCATGCCGGCCTCTCCTGCGGTGTCAGCGCCGGGCTCGGCCCGCGGTTCGATTGCGATCTCCAACGAGATCTGCAACCCACACGTGATGCCGAGGTCCCTTCCCAGGGCGATGCGGGCGCACGACGTGCTCGCGTAGCTCGAACCCGGCTCGTCGCAGCCGCACGCTGAAATCTCGATCGGGCCCCGCCGACCAAACGGCCAACACGCCGCGGGGGCGCAGCGCGTCACGCGTGGCGCGCAGCCCCGCGGCGCTGTAGAGCCAGTTGTTTTCTCGGCGAACGAGGGCTTCGGGCCCGTTGTCTACGTCCATCAAGATGGCATCGAAACCTCCCGGCTCCTGCCGAATCAAAGTGGCCACATCGCCGACGTAGACCTTGCTGCGCGGATCGGCCAATGGGTGGCCCGCCGGCGCGCCGATCAACGTGCGATTCCAAGCGACCACCTCCGGTACGAGCTCTGCCACGACGACGTCGGCCTTGGGGCCAAGCGTCTTCAGCGCAGCGGCGAGAGTGAATCCCATGCCGAGCCCGCCGATCAGCAACCGCGGCTTCGTCGTGTGGCCGAGCCGCTCGCACGCGAGATCCGCAAGCGCTTTCTCGGAGCCGTGCACGCGACTGTTCATGAGATCGCCACGGCCCGGAATCATGATCGAGAACAGATCGCCCGACTGAAACAGCTGTAGCTCCGTCTTGGTATCGGGAATCAACGCGGTGGCGAGTAGGATGCGAGGAATCATCGAAAGGAATCTTCTCATGAAGACGCGACTCTCGTTTCGATGCGGTGCGCTACTGTGCTAAGGAGAACGCCCGTGCCAAATTCCCGCGCCAATCTCCGAGGAGCGCACCACCCGCTGAACGTCGCAGTCAGCATGACTGCTCGCGGCGTCGTGTTGTTGCCGCTCGCGGCGGTTGTGCTCGCAATGGGCATGGCGATCTATCACTGGGTAGAAGGGCTCGCGTGGCCCGATGCATTCTTGAACGCCGCGATGCTGCTCGGCGGCATGGGCCCCGTGAATCCTTTGACGACCACCGCCGGCAAGTGGCTCGCGGGCGGCTACGCGCTATTCGCCGGGCTGTTCTTCATCGTTCTCGCGGGCGTCATGCTCGGCCCCGTAATTCACGCGGTGCTCTACAAATTTCACCTCGACAAGGTTGCCGACGGCAAACAGCAGTGACGCGGCTCGATTCACCCAAGCGATCAGTGCCATACAGATGAACTGTTGGACCACGGCGCTCTCACGTCTTAACCTTCCTACACTGCAATTGAACCGGAGCCCGACATGAAAGCCGTCACCGCACCCCAAATCGACATCGGCATCTCCGCGAAGGAGCGCAAGCGCATCGCGGACGGGCTTGCTAAGGTGCTGGCCGATACCTACACGCTGTATTTGAAGACGCACAATTTCCACTGGAACGTCACGGGGCCGATGTTCAACACGCTGCACCTGATGTTCGAGGCGCAGTACAACGAGCTCGCGCTTGCCGTGGACTTGGTGGCCGAGCGTATTCGCGCGCTGGGCTTCCCTGCGCCCGGCAGCTACTCCGCCTATGCGAAGTTGTCGTCGATCAAGGAGGCAGAAGGCGTGCCGGCGGCCGAAGACATGATCGCGCAGCTCATGAAAGGTCACGAAGCGGTGGCGCGCACGGCGCGTGGCGTATTCCCCGCCGTCGAAAAGGCGAGCGATCAGCCGACGGCGGATTTGCTGACGCAGCGAATGCAGGTGCACGAGAAGACGGCCTGGATGCTGCGCGCGCTGCTGGAAGAATAAACACAGCGCGGTAGCGAGCGCCACTCACTGCGCGATTACGCGGTCCAAGCGCGCGCGTATCGCGGCTTTTGGAAGAGCGCCGACGATGCGGTCGACCTCGCGCCCGTTCACCATGACGAGCATCGTAGGTATGCTGCGCACGTCGAAACGTGCCGCGATGCCCGGGTTGTCGTCGACGTTGAGTTTCGCGACCCGAACCTTCCCCGCGAGCTCGGTCGCGAGCTCATCCACGATCGGCCCGACCATGCGGCACGGGCCGCACCATGGCGCCCACGCGTCCACGAGCACGGGCAGCGGCGAGCGCTCGACGTCGGCCGCGAACGTGGCATCCGTCACGGTCATCGGTCCCGTGGCCGCGACGAGCGGCGCCTTGCACTGGCCGCACTTCGGCGTGAGCCCTTGCGCGAGCTTGTCTTGCGGTACGCGGTTACTGGCGCCGCAATGCGAGCAGCGAATGACAGTGGTGTCGGTCATCGAGCATCTCCGGCGAATAGGTGAGCGAGAATGGGGCCGCCCATGCTCGGCATCAAGCGCCCCACTCGCTAACGAGGGTGCCATAATCCGCGTCGATGCTTAGAGTTCCCATCCGCGCCCTGCTCGCGGGGTTACTACTCGCGCTGTGGGCGGTCGCGCCCGCTGTCGCGTTATCGCCCAGCGTTTCCCTCGCAGAGCTGCAGCGCTGGTTCGATTCGATACCGAACGCCCGAGTGGTCATGGCCTTGCCACACGAGTGGCAGTACGCGTTCGTAGCGCACAACGGGCGGGCGCTCGAAGCGTTGTCGCAGGTACTCGTACGCGATGGCTATCGAATCGTCACGCTCGAAGGTGGCCCAAGGCCGACGCTGCGAACGGCTAAATCCGAGCTGCATTCGCCCGTGACCCTCGTGAAGCGCAACGACTCGCTGACGCAGACCGCGCGCCGCTACGGTGTCGCGTACGAGGGCTGGAGCGTCGCCCTCTAACGCGGGTCATTTCCTGACCTTTCGTGCGTGGTGGCCTCGCGCACTTGACCGTGCGCCGGGCGCGCGCACTATGGGCCATTCGCGCAACATTTCCGGGGGGAAACCATGTTCGCAACGCTCATCGCCGCCCAACTCGCGGGCGCACTCAACATGCCGTGCGAGCAGCTCCGCACCATCGCTCTCGAGCGCACCACGATCACCAGCGCTACATCCGTTGCCGCGGGCGTGTTCAAGGCGCCCGCGAATGCAGGCGCGCCCCCGCCGCAAGCCGGCGCGCCCCCGCCCCAACCGATTCCGGAGCACTGCCGGCTCACGCTGGTGTTGAAGCCGACGCCGGATTCGAACATCAACGTCGAGCTGTGGCTGCCCACGCAGAACTGGAACGGCAAGTTCCTCGCGGTGGGTAACGGCGGCTGGGCCGGCGAGATCCAGGGTTACGGCGACATGCAGGAAGCGCTGCGCCGCGGCTACGCCACAGCGGCGACGGACACGGGCCACTCGGCGGCCGATGGTCAAGCAGGCCTCTTCGCGCTCGGTCACCCGGAGAAGATCGTCGACTTCGCGTACCGCTCGCTGCATGACATGACGGTGAAGTCGAAGAAGATGATCGATGTCTTCTACTCGAAGCCGCTCGATTACTCGTACTACAAAGGCTGCTCGACGGGCGGCCGTCAGGGCGTCATGGCCGCGCAGCGCTATCCCGGCGACTACGACGGCATCATCGCGGGCGCGCTCGCGAACCGGCACATCCACATGCACACGGCGGGCGCGTATCGCGGCATGCAGCTCGCGCTGCATCCGGAGCTGCAGGTGTCGGAAGCGAAAGCCAAGGTCGTGAATGACGCGGTGCTCAAGAAATGCGACACGCTCGGCGAAGGGTTTCTGACCAACCCGCGCACGTGCTCGTTCGATTTCGCGTCGCTCGCGTGCAAAGCCGGTGCAGCCGGCGACACCTGCCTGTCGCCTGGCGAGCTAACCTCCGTGCAGACCTATTACGGCGGCCTAAAGAACAAGAAGGGCGAGCTGATCTTTTCCGGCCAGGCGCTCGGCGTGCCGCTGCCGCCGCTCGTGGCGTCGAAGGACGCGCCGAATCCGTTCGCGTTCGACTCGATCCGAATTCTTGGCTTCCAGGACGCGAACTACGATTGGCGCAGCTTCGATCTCGATCGCGACATGCCGAAGGTCGACGCGGCCGCGGGTTTCGTCGATGCCACGAACCCCGATCTGCGCGCATTCAAGGGCGCGGGCGGCAAGCTGCTGCTGTACGCTGGCTGGCGCGACACCGGCATTACGCCGGAAAATACGGCGCTGTACTACGAGAGCGTGCGTAAGGAGCTCGGGCCCGAGCAGAGCGACTGGATGCGCATGTTCATGGTGCCCGGCATGGGCCACTGCCGCGGCGGTCCGGGCGTCGACACCTTCGAGTCGCTGAGCGCACTCGAGCAGTGGCGCGAGAAGGACAAAGCGCCGCGGGAGATCATGGCGAAGAATCGCGAGACCGGCATGGCGCGCCCGCTGTGCCCGTATCCGCAGGCCGCGGAATACAAAGGTTCGGGCGATTTGAAGGATTCCGCGAACTGGCGATGTGCCGCGCCGAAGTAACGGAGACCACGATGCCCTACCGATCAGGTTTTCGAACGTGTGCGCTGGTCGCATGTGTCGCGGGGCTTGCGATCGCCGTGGCGGCGGCCGTGCGTGCGCAGCCGCCCGCGCCTGCGGGCCCGCCCACTCTTTTCTCCGCACCGCTCGCGGACGCGCCGGGCAAGAACCTCGTCGTCGTCGAGCTTAAATTCGCACCGAACGCGAAGACGCCGTCGACCCCCGAGCTACATCCACCAGGTCACCGGCATCCGGGCTCGGTCTACGTGTATGTCACCGACGGCGCCGTGCGCTTGGGCGTCGAAGGGCAGCCGGTGCAAGTCGTGAAGGCGGGTGGTGGCTTCTTCGAGACTGTGGGCGCGCACCACATCATCGCGGAGAACGCGAGCGCCACCGAGCCGGCGCGCGCGATCGCGGTCATGATCGTTCCCGACGGCGCGCCGCTCGTGACGCCGGATCGCTAGCGCTGCATACAGGCCAGCCCGACCTTCTGGAAAGCCGCGGGGTTAGTTCGAGGTGCGGCGCGTGCGACGGACGATCAGCAACTGAGCGATTAAAGTGACGGCGGCCGCCGCACACAGGTAGTAGCCGACGTAGGCAATCCCGAAGCTCGCGGCGAGGTACGTGGCGAGGTAAGGCGCGAGCGAGCCGCCGATGATGCCGGCCACGCTATACGTCATCGACGCACCGGTATAGCGAACGGCGGTCGGAAACAGATTCGTCATCGCGGCGCCCAGCGGTCCGTACGTGAAGCCGTTCAACGCGAATCCCACGACCAAGAACAGCGCGGCGCGGAAAACGTCGCTCGTCGAGAACAACGGCTCCAGTAACAAGCCGACGGCGATGGCTGCGATGCTGGACGCGATCAGCATCGCCAGCGCGCCATAGCGCTCGGCTAACAGGGTCGATACCACGATCGTGACGCCGAAGAACACCACGCCGATCATCTGCATCAGCAGAAACTGCTCGCGCGAAAATCCGAGTTGGCTCGTGCCCCAGCTCAGCGTGAACACGGTCATGAGATACGACACGACAAACGTCGTGACGCAGAGCAGCGTCGCCAGCACCAGCACGTAAGGATGATCGCGAACGACGCTCGCAATCGGCACGCGTACGCGCTCACGCCGTTCGGCAGCACGTTGAAAGGCGAGCGTCTCGGTGATCTGCAAGCGAACGTACAGGCCGACGATCACGAGCGTCGCACTCGCAAGGAACGGCACACGCCACCCCCAGCGGATGAAGTCCGCTTCGGGCAGCAGCGCTGCCAAGGCGATGAAGCTTCCGCTCGATAGCAGCAGTCCCAGCGGCGCGCCGAGCTGGGGGAACATGCTGTAGCGCGCCTCCTTGCCCGGCGGTGCGTTCTCGGTGGCGAGAAGCACGGCGCCGCCCCATTCGCCGCCGAGGCCGATGCCCTGACCGAGCCGGCACAGCGCGAGCAGCGCGGGTGCCGCGAGCCCGATCGAGGCATAGGTGGGCAGCAGGCCGATGGCCACGGTCGAGAGCCCCATCGTGAGTAACGCCGCGACCAGTGTGGCCTTGCGGCCGATGCGATCGCCGAAATGTCCGAACAGCGCCGACCCCACGGGCCGCGCCAGGAACGCGAGCGCGAAGGTCGCGAACGATTGCAGCCTTGCCGTGGTCATGTCGCCGGTCGGGAAGAACAGCTGAGGAAACACCAGCACGGCGGCAGTGCCGTAGATGTAGAAATCGTAGAACTCGATCGTGGTGCCGATCAGGCTCGCGAACAGCGCGCGGCGTACGTTCACGCCGAAGCCATAGACGCGCCGAACACCCGGGTTGCGGTGCCTGACAGCACGGCCTCGCGCTCGGTGACGTTCAGCAGCGCGAGCGATTTGCGGATGTCGCCGACGATGCGCGCATACGGACCCTGCGTCTGACCGATGTCGGTGCCGCAGAGGATCCGCTCGGCGCCAAACTTGTCGACGAACCGGCGCATGAACTGCGCCGCGTCCACCTGCATCGCTGCGAGATACTCGAGGTTCAGGCCCGTCAGCTTGTAGTAGACGTTCCGGTGTGCGAGCAGTGCCGTCAGCGTCGGTGAAATGCCGTAGTCGGGCGGCCCTGGGGACGGAAGCGGCCGGCCTTCGCTGACCGTCGCGAGAAACTGCATCGGCGCGTGCGGCAGGCCGAGATGATCGACCACGATCGGCGTGTCGGGGTACATCTCGGCGAGCATGCCGAGCGCCGGCAGATTGTAGGGCAGGTGACGCACGTAGCCGATGACGCACACGGGCAGGCTGAGCTTCGCCGCTTCTTCCCACAGGCGCATCGTCGACGGCGCGTTCAACCAGGCCGTGTCATAGCGGGTGTGATGCAACGTTGCCAGTCGCAGTGCGCCGATGCGCTGGCGTTTGGCCAAGGAACGTAATTGCGCGGACGCTTTGCCGTCGAGTCCGTCCAGCATCACCACGGGGCAGAGGCGCTCTGCGCGCGGGCGCGACGCATCGAGCACGTAGGCGTTGTCGACGAAGTAATAGTGGAATCGTTGCACGGCGCAGGCGTGGGAAACGCCGTTAGTCTCCATGTCGGCGAGCAATTGCTCGACCGGATACGGTGGGGTTGTGCTGACCCGTCCCTCCGCCGAGGGCGGGTATCGTGCGGTGTCCGCCGACAGGATGTGGGCGTGCGTGTCGAACATCGGCTCGGCGGTCATTGCCGCTGCTCAGGCCTTGCCGCGGCCGTAAGCAGCCTTGAAATCCTGCAACGCGCCAGCGGCCGCTTGCCGCATGAAGCTCTGATCCGACAGCACCATCATGCCCGTGACGCCAAGGCCGATCAGCCATTTCGCTTCGTCGGAGAGCAGCGCGGGCACTACTGCGGCGAGCGGCTTGTCGTGCCTGCGCGCCGCCGCAGCGACGATCTCGACCGCTTCCTTGAGCGTGGGCGCCTTACCGGTGGCGTTGCTGAGCGAGAGTCCGAGGTCGCCGCGCCCGAGAAACAGGCAGTCGACGCCGGGCACGGCCGCGATGTCGTCGATCACTTCAATGGCCTCACGGTCTTCGATCATCGCAATCACGGTGGTCGTCTTGTCCGCGAACGGAATGTGGTCGGCGCCGCGCCCGCCGTACTCGCCGCCTCGGCCGATACCCAAGCCGCGCGAGCCGCCTTTGTAATGCGACCACGAGACGATGTCGCGCGCCATCTCCGCGGAATCGACGTGCGGGACCATGATGCCGACGGCGCCGTCGTCGAGCACGGAGAGAATGCTCGCGGCGTCCGGACGCCCGATGCGCACGATGCTCGCCGTGCCGACCGCGCGCGCCGCGAGCAACCCGGTATCGAGCGTGCCGCGGTCCCACGGCGCGTGCTCCGCGTCGAGCACCACGAAGTCGTAGCCGAGCCCGCCGATGATCTCGGTGTTGTGTGCACCGGGCGTCTTCATGAACGTGCCGATCATCGGCTCGCGTGCCAGTAGCCGTTGGCGGAACGCACGCGGGTCGGGACGAGTGGCGTCGGTCATGGGTGGCGTTCCTCGGGAAAATAGAAGTCGAGTGCGGTGGCGGAGATCGCGTGGCGCGTACGCACGTCGGGCACCGCGGCTGCGAAAGCGTCCAGCGTATCCTGATACGCGACGGCGCCCTCGTGGCCGATGAAGGGGCAGTCGCTGCCCCACAGCAGGCGGTCCGGGCTTATGCGCTCGAGCAGATAGCGATCGAACTCCGCCTCGGTGTTTCTGGCGCGCGCGTAGTCTTCGGCGCTGCGCGGCGGCGACCGCGGCGAGAAGCGAAACCCCGCGGAGATCTTGAGCCAGGTGTTGCCAGCGTCGATGGCTTTCAATGCCGCGGCCACTCTGGCGCAGCCCGGTCCCTGGCCAGGGTCGGGGTTGCTGAAATGATCGATCACGACCTTTACGCCGGACGCGCGCAGCACGTCGAGCGCCGCGGCGAACACGTTCTCGTCGGCCAGGAAGTGCACGTGCCAGTCGAGGTCGCGCACGTGCTTCAGCAGGCGCTGATAGTCGGCGCTGCGCAGGTCGGCGACTTCGCCCGAAAGCTGCGACGAGAGAAACAGGCGCACGCCGACGGCGCCGGCGGCCTGCATCGTCTGCAGTTCCGCGAGCGTGATCGTCGCGGGAACGTTCACGGTGCCGCGCAGCCGCGGGTATTCGCGCAGCTTCGCGAGCATGTAGTCGTTGTAGTAGCCGTACAGACTGATGCCGGCGACGACGGCGAAGCGAACGCCGTGCGTGTCGAGGGTCGCGAGAAGATCTTCCGCGGTGAAGCTGTAGGTCGGCCGCGTCCACGCATGCTTCGCCAGGGGCATGTCTTGCGTGAAGATGTGAACGTGCGAATCGACGGTCGGCGGTTCACCCGTGCCGCTCACGAGGCTTTCCCGGCAGGCTCTTCGGCACGCCGCTGGTCCATGGCGTCGCGTGAAAGCTTGGTCACCGGCGCGCCGCCCTGGAACAGCGTGCTCCACGAGCGGCGCTTCACGAGCCACTCGCCGCCTTCGCGTACGCACTCGTCGCGCACGAGCGAGACGTTGATCGGCGGAGCGCTGGCCTGCGGTGGCTCGCCGTCGTGGGCGTACAGCATGCAGACCCATGCGGCGCTCGCGCGCGACTCGCCTTCGAACGTGCAGTCGAAATTGATCACCGCGTGCAGCACGACGCGCGGTCCGCGCTCGCGGCGAAACGCGTAGAACTCCTCGATTTCGGCGCGGCCGTTGTACGCGAAGCCTGCGCCTTCGAAGACGGCGTCTTCGGTGTAGTAGCCGCCCGCATTGCGGCCCCAGTTGAAATCCACGTCGTGCCAGTAGCGTACGAGTTTGCGGTGCAGCTCATCGAAGGTATCGCGTTGCGTCGCGGTGTCGATGTCGCTCTCCCGCGCGTCTTACGCCACGGCGTGACGCGTGGCGGCCGCGGCTTGCTCGGCGGCGTCGAGCCCGATCAGGTCCGCGGCGTTGTGCGAGATCATCCGGCGGATCTGCGCATCCGAGTAGCCGATGTCGATGCAGGTGGCCACGATGTTGCGGAAGCCGGCCACAGGCCTGTCGTTGCCGGACTGCCCGAGGTCCGAGGCCAGGATCGTGCGCTCCACGCTACCGGCCTCCACTAGCGAGCAGAGCTCTTGCGGCGAGCACATCGGCGCCTTGCCGCGGCGCATCTCGATGAACATGCAGAACGAGTGCTCGATGTAGGCGCCCATGCGCACGAGCGCACGGATGTCGTCCGGCGAGCAGCCGATCAGGAACGTCGGGTGGTTCACGAGCAGGCGCTTCACGCCGCGTTTCTTCGCTTCCTCGAACAGCGGGTAGATCTCCGAGATGTGCAGGTGGCCTGCCGAGAGCACCACGTCGTGCTCGGCAATCATGTCGAGAATCGGATTCACCGCGTCGATCAGGCGGCCGTTCGCGTCGAGCACCGTCAGCGGCTCGGGCTCGAGCAGCGGCTTCGTGGTGTGCGGAAAGCCCTTCGAACGCGCGTTCGCATCGATGTGGTTCTTGGCCGCGAACGTGGGCATCCACACGAGTCGGGCGCCGAGCTTGATGCCGTGATCGACGGCGTGCGGGTTGAACCCGCCGACCGCGTTGTTCAGCGGCACGCCGGACAGCAGCGTGACGCCGAGATGGCCGTACTGCTTGTTCAGCAGTTCCGTGATCGGCGTGGCTGAGTAGTAGTGGTCCTTGATCAGCATGGCGCGAAAGCCCGCAGCCGCCGCTTCTTGCAGCGCTTCGATGTGATCGAGCGAGCGCGGCATGACGGACGGGCCGCTGTGGCAGTGCAAATCGATGGCGCCGACCAGCAGGGACGTGATGCGCTCTTCGCGCGATGAGGTGGCGCCAGTCATGGCACGTCCTGATTCGTTGAGTGACTGGCGTTATTGGAAATGAATCGCCGTTCGCGCACAAGCGTCGGGCATATTGGCCCGCCTGCCGCTACACTGACGCGGACGCTCCGAGGGACAGTTCGATGTCAGCACGTAAGGCCATCGTCACCTGCGCGGTGACGGGATCGATTCACACGCCCTCGATGTCCCCGTACCTGCCCGTGACGGCGGAAGAGATCGCCGAAGCCGCGATTGGCGCGGTCGAGGCGGGCGCAGCCATCATTCATCTGCATGCGCGTAACCCGCAGGATGGCCGCCCCGATCAGAGCCCCGAGGCGTTTCGCCCGATCCTCGCGAGCATCAAGCGCCGCTCCGACTGCGTGATCAACATCACCACCGGCGGCGCGCCGACGATGAGCCTCGAAGAGCGCCTGAAGCCGTGCACCGTGTTCAAGCCCGAAGTAGCGTCGCTGAACATGGGCTCGATGAATTTCGGCCTGTTCGAGATGCTGAAGCGCTACAAGACGCTCAAGCACGAATGGGAGCACACGCTGCTCGAGGGTTCGCGCGACCGCGTGTTCCGAAACACGTTCAAGGATATCGAATTCATTCTCACCACGTGCGCCGAGAACGGCACGCGTTTCGAAATCGAGTGCTACGACGTGGGACATGTGTACACGCTCGCGCACTTCGTGGATCGCGGGCTCGTGAAGCCACCGTTCTTCGTGCAGAGCGTCTTCGGCATTCTGGGCGGCATCGGCGCGCACCCAGAAGATGTCGCGCACATGAAGCGCACGGCCGATCGCCTCTTCGGCGAGGACTTGCACTGGAGCGTGCTCGGTGGCGGCCGCAGCCAGATGGAAATCGCCGCGTTGGCGGCCTCGATGGGCGCCAACGTCCGCGTGGGTCTCGAGGATTCACTGTGGGACGGCCCGGGGCGCCTCGCCGAGTCGAATGCGCACCAGGTGCGCCGTGTGCGCCGCGTCATCGAGGGCCTGGGCCGCGAGATCGCCACGCCGAGCGAAGCGCGGGCAATGCTCGAACTGAAGGGCGCCGACCGCGTCGCATTCTGAGTCTCGGGGGTACGCTCGGTTATGCAAACGTCAACCGCGCTCGACATTGGTCGGGTCATCGACGAGCGCCCCTACGGCCGTTATCAGTTACTCGTCGCGGTGATGTGCGGCGCCATCGTCTTCATGGACGGATTCGACGCGCAATCGATGGGCTTCGTTGCGCCGGCGCTCGCGGCCGACCTCGGCATCCAGCGAAGCGCCATGGGACCCCTCTTTTCCAGCGGATTGCTCGGGATGACGCTCGGCGCGCTCGCGTTCGGTTGGCTTGCCGACCGTGTCGGGCGCAAGCCGGTATTGGTCGCCTGCACGCTGATCTTCGGCGTGGGCTCCTTGCTGTGCGCGGGCGCAGGTTCGTACGAGGCGCTCTTGGCGTATCGCATTTTGACCGGCTTTGGCCTCGGCGGCGCCATGCCGAACACGATTGCACTTACCGCCGAATACGCGCCGAAACGGATCCGGGCGACCGCCGTCATGATCATGTTCTGCGGCGTCACGCTCGGGGCGGCCTCTGGGGGTTTCGCTTCGGCGGCGCTCATTGAGCACTTCGGCTGGCGCTCGATCTTCGTGCTCGGCGGCGTGCTGCCGTGTGCTGCGGCGCTGGTTGCCGCGTTCGTGTTGCCGGAGTCGATCCGGTTCCTGGTGCTGCGCAACGCTCCGCCTGCCCGAATCGCTCGGATCATCAGCAAGATCGCGCCGGACATTGTCGCGACCGCCGCTGCGTTCACCCTGAGCGAAGAGCCACGCCGGGCGTCATCGTTGAGCGAGCTGTTTGCCGAGCGTCGCACGGTGATCACTCTATTGCTCTGGTTGATCTTCTTCATGAGCCTGCTCGATCTGTACTTCCTGAATAACTGGCTGCCGACGATCATGACGCAGACCGGGATTCCTCTCGGCACCGCGGCGATTGTCACCGCGTTGTTTCAGCTCGGCGGCACCCTCGGCGCGTTGACCCTCGGTCGGCGCATCGATCGCAACCTGTCGTTCAACGTGCTCGCGGCTGCTTATGGCGCCGCGTGCGTCGCGGTGCTTGCGATCAGCGCTGCCGGTGGGCTTGCCACGCTCTCACTAACGATACTCATTGCCGGCTTCTGCGTGATCGGCGGACAAACGGGATCGAACGCGCTGGCCTCGGACTTCTATCCGACGTCGATTCGCTCGACGGGGGTCGGTTGGGCGCTCGGAGTGGGCCGCATCGGCTCCATCTTGGGCCCGTTCGTTGGCGGGTGGCTGCTCTCGACCGCCGTCGATTTCCGTTACGTATTCTGGGCTGCGGCAGTTCCGCCGTTGCTCGCCTGTTGCGCCGCTCTCGGCGCTGCCGCGATCCTTCGCGCGCGTGAGCGCGGCACGACACACATTCCCTCGACAGATAGGTTGACGCCATGAAACAAAAGATTGCGTTCGAAGAGCATTTTGCGATCAAAGAGACAGTCGACGAGACGCGCAGTTTCGCCGGTGACTCGGGCGTTTGGGATGAATTCACGCGGCAGCTGCTCGACCTCGACGACGAACGGTTGCGCAACATGGACCGCACGGGCATCGAGTTCGCCTTGTTGTCGTTGAACGCGCCCGGCATTCAGAGGATTCTCGATCGCGACGAAGCCATCGATACGGCCAGAAAAGGCAACGACGCGATGGCTCGTGCCGTCGAGCGACACCCGACTCGCTATGCCGCTCTGGCGGCGCTGCCGATGCACGATGCGGCCGCCGCTGCCGACGAGCTCACGCGTTGCGTGAAGGATTTCGGCTTCAAGGGGTGCATGGTCAACGGGTTTCAGCAGATCGGTAACCCGGAAAACGTGAAGTACTACGACGCGCCCGAGTATCGCGACTTCTGGTCGACGGTTGCCCATCTCGGTGTGCCGTTCTATCTGCACCCGCGCATGCAGATTCAATCGCAAGCGAAGAACTACGAGGGCCACCCGTGGCTCATGAGCGCGCCCTGGGGGTTCGCAGTGGAGACGTCTATTCACGCGCTCCGGCTATGCGGCTCCGGGGTGTTCGACGACTTTCCGACATTGCGCATTTGTCTCGGCCACCTCGGCGAGAACATTCCGTTCGGGCTTTGGCGCCTCGATGCGCGCATGCGCTTCTCGCGCCGTGGGTATCGCGGCAAGCGTCCGCTCGGCGACTATTTTCGCGAGCATTTTCACATCACGACTAGCGGCAATTTCAGCGACGCGGCACTGCGCTGCACGCTGGACGTCATCGATCACGACAAGATCTATTTCTCGGCGGACTATCCGTTCGAGAAAATGGAAGACGGCGCCGATTGGTTCGATGCCACCAACGTGGTGTCAGAAGACGAGCGGCGGAAGATTGGGCGCTCGAACGCCATCGAGTTGTTCGATCTGAAACTGAAAGACTGACGTGTACGACCAGTCCGATCCCCGGTCTTCGCTCGCGAAATCCTCGGCCACCACGTCGGCCGTCGGCGCGACGGCCGACGCCGAATACGGACTCTTCTACAAAGATCGGCCGACCGACAACGATGCAAACGGCAAGAGCTGGTTTTGCCGCGCCCAGAATTTCGTCGTCGCGTACAGCGTGGCGAAGCCGGGTGCGACGTTCGCGCGCGACGATCAGCCGGATGAATACATGGTGCTGGCACCCAACCGCGATACGCCGATCCACGCCGAGGCCGGCGAGCAGCACGAAGAATCCGCCGGCTACGCGTTGCTGATCATGCCGCCCGGTCGCAGCCGCATCACGCTGCCGAAGGGCGGACACCTGATTCGTCTGTTCACGACGCGGTCGGCCGATCTCGCCGCCAAGTGCGCGAATGCCGCTTCATACGCGCACCCGCACCCGAACATTCCACCGCTCAAGGATTGGCCGGCTCCGCCGCAGGGTTTCAAGATTCGACTCTATTCGCTCGACGTGCCCAAAGCGCCGGGCCGCTTCGGGCGTATCTGGCGCTGCACGACGCTGATGCTGAACGTCCCCGACGTGAATAGGGGGCCGCGCGACCTGAAGAAGGTTTCGCCGCACCACCACGACGATTTCGAACAGGGCTCGCTCGTGCTGTCCGGCGACTGGCAGCACCACATCCGGTGGCCGTGGACGGTGAACCTGCTCGAGTGGCGCGAGGACGTGCATGTCGAGGTCGGCGCGCCGTCGTTGACCGTGATCCCCCCGCCGGCCATCCACACGTCGACGTGGAGCGCGCCGGGCGAGAACCACTTGATCGATATCTTCTCGCCGCCGCGCGTCGATTTTTCGAAGAATCCGGCTTGGGTGCTGAACGAAGCCGAGTATCCGCTGCCGCCTAGCATGGCGAGCTGACGCGCGAAGGCGATGCAAGACACGGTGCTCGAAGCGCCGGCCGGCGCCGGCACCCTGCAAGGTGCGGTTGCGGCCCGCATCGACGCCATCACCGGCTGGAAGGTGCGCTACTTCGCGCCGCTGGTGCTCGGTCTCATTATGCTCGGCGATAGCTGGGACAGCATCGTGATTGCCTACGTGATGCCGTCGCTGCGCGCGGAGTGGACGCTCACGCCGCTACAGATCGGCACGACGATCTCGGCCGGTTTTGCCGGGCAGTTCTTCGGCTCGCTGTTGCTCGGGCCCGCGGCAGAGCGCTTCGGCCGCATGCCGGTCTTCAACGTCGCCATCGTCCTGATGTGTCTGTTGTCGGCGGCGTGCGCGCTGGCTCCTGACGCCGAAGTGTTTCTTGCGTTGCGATTCCTCGAAGGCGTCGCGATCGGCGGAGCGCTGCCGGTGTGCATCAGCTACGTCAACGAGCTGGCGCCGACGAAGACGCGCGGGCGCTACTTCTCGCTGTTTCAATTCATCATGGTATCGGGTTATTCGCTGGCGTCCATCGCGAGCGCCTACATCATTCCAGCGTTCGGTTGGCGCGCCATGTTCTACGTCGGCGCGGCCCCGATTCTGCTGATTCCGTTCGTCATGTTGATGCTGCCGGAGTCGCCGCGCTGGCTCGCGAAGATCGGCCGCGTCGACGCGGCCAACCGCGCGCTCGCGAAACTCGGCGCGGCGCCCGTCGATGCCACGCTGCCGCACGAACGCACGGAGGCCGTGCCGCGCATTCCGATGCTCGGGCTGTTCGCGCCCGCATATCGCAGGCGCACCGTCGTGGTGGCGATATTGTGGTTCTTTGCGTCGATGGTGTCGTTCGGTCTGGCGACGTGGGCGCCGTCGCTATACGTGGAAGTGTTTCATCTGAAGATCGAAGACGCGCTGCGCTACAGCGCGCTCGCCGGCGCCATCTATCTTTTCGTACCGCTCGTGTTCGCGGCCATCATCGATCGGTACGGACGCCGCTGGCCGGCGATTCTCGGCGCGGCGTTGTCGTTCGCGTGCCTCGCTGGCCTCGTGCTGATCGACCACACCCAAACGCCCCTCGTCGTCGCGTTGATCACGACGGGCTGGGTGGCCGCGGCGTCCGGCTCGATCATTCTCTGGCCGTATTCGGCCGAGATTTTTCCTACGCACATTCGCTCGACCGGCCTGGGCTTGGCGAGCTCGCTCGCGCGCGGCGCGTCGATGTTGACGCCGCTGGCGGTAGCCGGCGTGCTCACGGCCTCGGGGTCCGTGCGCGTGGTCTTTGGGCTGCTCGCGATCTGCGCCCTGATCGTGACCCTGGTATGGCTGCTGTTCACGCGCGAGACCGCGCGCAAGAGCCTCGAAGAGCTGGGCGGCGGATAAACGCAGCACCCCCGGCTAGAATGGCTGCAGGTCTGAGGGAACGAGACACATGACGGGACAGTTGGGCGGCCATTTCGCACCCAAGGCAGCAGAGGGCGCCTTCGAGCCGATTCCGCTGAATACGTATTTCGCGGCGCGCATCGAGGGCCTCGATCTGCGCGTGCCATTCACGGCGAGCCAACTCGCCGCATTCGAAGCGGCAATGGATCGCTACGGCGTGCTCGTATTCCCGAACCAGAAGTTCGCCGACGAAGAGCAGGTGCGTTTTGCGGAGCAGTTCGGGCGCGTGGAGGACACGCCGACGCTGGTCGACCAAGGTCGCCGCCGTCTCGCGAACATGAAGATGAACGACATCTCGAATCTCGGCTCGGATGGTCAGATCTTCGACCAGGACGACCGGCGCCGAATGTACAACCTGGGCAACATGCTGTGGCACAGCGACAGCAGCTTCAAAGCCACGCCCGCGAAGTATTCGATGCTGCACGCGCGCGTGATTCCGCCGTCGGGCGGCGAGACAGAGTATGTCGACACGCGCGTCGCGTGGGAGCACTTGCCGGAGCCTATGAAAGGAGTGGTGAAGGAGCTCGTGACGGAGCATTCGCTGATCTTTTCGCGCGCGCAGCTCGGCTTCGACGCCTTCACACCCATCGAGCAGGAACGCTGCACGCCGGTGCCGCAGCGGCTCGTGCGCCGCCACCCAGGTTCGGGACGGCTCGCGTTGTATCTGTCGGCCCACATCGGCCGCATCCGGGGCTGGCTCACGCCGGAAGCGACCGTGCTGATCCGTGAGCTCACCGAATTCGCGACCCAACGCCCGTTCGTTTACACGCACACGTGGACCGTCGGCGACCTCGTGATCTGGGACAACCGCTGCACGATGCACCGCGGTTTGCGCTACGACGACAAGCGCTACCCGCGCGACTTGCGCCGCGTCACGCTCGAGGACGTCGCCCCGACACTCGACCAACCGCTCTGATAGCGCGCGGCTCATGACCGAGCGAACGATCACCGAAGCCCTCGTCCAGCGTCTGCTGGGCGCCGGCGTGCGCCTGATCTACGGCGTGCCCGGCGGTGAGTGCAACCTCGATTTCATCGCCGCGGCCGATAAACTCGGCGCGCGCTTCGTGCTTACACGCAACGAAACGGCAGCCGCGATCATGGCGTGCGTCACGGCGGAGCTCACCGGCACGCCGGGTGTTGCAATGACCACGCGCGGCCCGGGTCTCGCGGCCGCCGTGAATGGCGCAGCGTACGCAGCGCTCGATCGCGCGCCGCTGCTCTTGATCGCCGACGGTTACGAGGATAGCGACACCCACATCAGCCACCAGCGCGTGGATCAAGCGGCCATGCTCGCGCCCCTGACGAAAGCGTCGTCGCATTTTCGCAGCGCCGATCCGATCAGCGAGCTCGAGAAGTTGCTGGCGACTGCTGTCGCCCAGCCGCCAGGACCCGTGTATCTCGAAGTTGCAGGCTCGCGCATCCGCGGCGCCGCGCCGGCCGCGACCGCCGCGCAGCCGAGACAGCTCGGCCCGGCCCCGCTCGATGGCCCTGCACTCGGGGGCGCGCGCGACTTGCTGGCGAGCGCGAAACGCCCGCTCGTGCTTGCAGGCCTGCAGGCGCGGTTGCCGGGTCGCCCCGACGCATTGCGCGAGCTGCTCGCGGCCAAACAAGTGCCTGTGCTCACCACTTACAAAGCGAAGGGCGTCGCGTCCGATCATGACGCGCTCGTGCTCGGCCACTACATCGGCGGTGTGGCAGAGGAAGCCGCGATGCGAGCGGCCGACCTGTTGCTGTTGTACGGCTTCGATCCCGTCGAAGGGCCCCCGCAAAAATGGCGCTATTCAGCGACGCCCACGGTCGAGCTCACCGAGTACGCGTTCGAGCATCCGCTGCTCACGGCCACTGCCAGCGTGGTCGGCGACATCGGTGCCGCGCTAGCGTCGCTCGCGGATTCGATCCAACCGCAGTGGACCGCTGCCGAGATCGCGGCGATGAAGCATTCGATTGGGTCCGCGGCGCGAGTGCCGATGGGCGCCGGGATCTCGCCGCAGCACGTCGTCGACGCCGCCTACGCAGCGTTGCCGGCTAACTGCCGAATCACGCTCGACGCGGGCGCGTTCATGCTGCCCGTGCTGCATCTATGGCGCTCCGCCGAGCCGAACCAGTCGCTGATCTCGCGCGGCCTGTCGACGATGGGTTTCGCTCTACCGGCCGCGATTGCGTCATGCCTCGCGGAACCGTCGCGGCGCGCCGTCGCGTTCACGGGCGACGGCGGCTTAATGATGTGTCTCGGCGAGCTCGGCACGGCGATTCAGGAGAAGTGCGCGCCGATCGTCGTGGTGTTCAACGACTCCGCGCTCACGCTGATCGGCGTGAAGCAACGCCGGCGTCGGCTTGCGCCGGGCGGCGTCGACTTCATCGACGTGGACTTCGCGGCGGTTGCGCGTGGCTTCGGCTGGGACGCGCAGCGCGTCGAACGGCGGGAGGATCTTGCGCCAGCCTTTGCGAAGGCCGCAGCGTCGGCGCGGGCCGTGCTGATCGACGTGGTGATCGATCCATCGGAGTACGACGCGCAGATTCTCGCCCTGCGAGGCTAGCGCTGCTCGCGGCACCTTCAAGATGAGCTGGTCGCCCGGTAGCCGGCGACGCGCTTTGGTCGTACGATCCACCGATGCAGAAGACAAGCTTACGACTCGCGTGGCTCGGCGCCGCGCTCGCATTGGCCGCCGCCGGTCCGCTCGCGGCCGTGGAGCAAGGCGACAAGGCGCCGCCATGGAAGGCGCACGACTTCGAGGGGCGCAGCGTCGATTTTCCGGCGGTCGCGGACGGTAAGCCGGTCATCGTCGTGTTCTGGGCCACTTGGTGCCCATACTGCAAGGCGTTCATGCCGTACCTGAAGACCATCGAGGCCGACTATGCGAAGCGCGGCGTAAAAGTCATTGCCATCGACGTGAAGGAAGACGGGCGCGGCGATCCACGTGCCTACGTGAAGGCTCTCGGCTTCACGCCGGTCGCGGTGGCCGATGGCGACGAGGTCATGAAGGCGTACGGCATTCAGTACATCCCGGGCCTGCTCATCGTCGACGGCAAAAGCCAAGTGGCGTACCGGCGGCCGTGGAGTGACCTGCCCGCGGGGCAAGCCGTGGCCGAGCTGTGGGACGGCCAGGTCCGCACGGCGCTCGACGCGCTCGTCCATCGATAAATCTTCAGGTGCGCGCCATCGCGCGCCCGCATACAGATGGCTGTACGCCGTCTTGGCCACTACGGGGGAAGCCCGATGAGTTCGATCGATCGCCGTCGGTTCATCGCCGACAGCACGCTGCTCGCACTCGCTGCATACGCGGGTCAAGCGCGTGCGCAGGACGCGCCGAAGAGTTCGTTCGCCGCTGGCGCCACCGCGGAGGAAGTCACGGCCGGCGCCGACCTCTCCAGCAAGACCATCGTCGTCACGGGCTGCAACTCCGGCATCGGTCTCGAGACCATGCGCGTGCTCGCACTGCGCGGCGCGCACGTGATCGGCACCGCGCGCACTCTCGAGCGGGGCCAGGAAGCGTGCGGGGGCGTGAAGGGCAAGGCCACGCCGGTGGTGCTCGAGCTCTCCGATTTCGACTCCGTCGTCGCGTGTGCGAATGCGATCCGCGCGCTGAATACGCCCATCGATGCGCTCGTGTGTAACGCGGGGCTGCTGCTCACGGACCTGCAGCAAGCGCGCGGCCTCGAGCTGCAGTTCGTCGTCAACCATCTCGGCCACTTCATCCTCGCGAACCGGTTGCTCGAGCGCGTGACGGCCGCGCCGCAGGGCCGCGTCGTCGTGGTCGGGAGCGTCGCTCATCAGTTCGTGCCGGACGGCGGTATTCAATTCGACAATCTGTCGGGTAAGGGCTGGGAACGGCAGGCGTACGGCCACTCGAAGCTCGCGAACGGATTGTTCTCGCTCGAGCTCTCGAAGCGCCTCGCCGGCACGCGAGCGACGTCTAACTCGTTGCACCCCGGCGTCGTTGCCACGAACATCCTGCGCAACATGAGCCGCAGCGGCGGGGGCGGCTTCGGCGGAATGGAAACGCCTGCACAGGGCGCGGCGACGAGCTGCTATCTCGCGAGCAGCCCGGCGCTCGCACGCGTCACGGGTCAGTACTTCGCCGACTGCAATCCGGCGCAGCAGAGCAATTACCAGAAGGATCCCGCCATGGCAGCGAAGCTGTGGCAGGTGTCCACGGATCTCACGCGGCAGTATTTGGTCTAGCCGTTCCAACTGAAACCGTTGCCTGCTCGACCT
This sequence comes from Gammaproteobacteria bacterium, assembly GCA_039933105.1. Lineage (GTDB taxonomy): Bacteria > Pseudomonadota > Gammaproteobacteria > Steroidobacterales > Rariloculaceae > FEN-1219. The sequence continues at coordinate 48,519 of JBDTOT010000016.1, forward strand.
CGAAGGGTCGACCGGCTACGCTCGCTCGACCCACTCCGTTAGCTACAGATTGAGCCTCCAACCATGCAGTACTCGCGCCTCGGCAGCACCGGCCTCGTCGTCTCTAAATTTGCGTTCGGCAGCATGACGTTCGGCACGGGCGGGCAGGGCCCGTTCGCTTCCGTCTACAAAGTCGACCAAGCGGCCGCGAATGATCTCGTCGGGCGCGCGATCGACGCCGGCATCAACTTCTTCAACTCCGCCGACGTGTACGCCGGCGGCGATTCGGAACGCATCCTCGGCAAGGCCATCGGTGCGAAGCGTCACGAAGTTGTGATCGCGACGAAGGTCGCGAATCGTATGGGTCCGGGGCTCATCGAATCCGGCTTGTCGCGCCGGCACATTCTCGCTGCGGCCGATGCGAGCCTTGCCCGGCTCGGCACGGACTACATCGACGTGTATCTCGTGCACAAGGTCGATGCGCTCACGCCCATCGAGGAGACGGTAGAAGCGCTTGAGGACCTCGTGCGTCAGGGCAAGGTCCGTTACGTCGGCTTCTCGAACTGGCCCGCGTGGATGGCGGCGAAGGCCGTAGGCATCCAACGCGCGCGCGGTTACCAGCAGTTTCGTGGCGCCGAGATGTACTACTCGCTCGTAGGCCGCGATCTCGAACACGAAGTGGCACCGTTCTGTGCCGACGCCGGCATCGGCGTCATGGTGTGGAGCCCGCTCGCGGGCGGCTTCTTGAGCGGCAAGTACACACGCGCGAAGCCGAAGGGGGAGAGCGGCGACCGGCTCGGCGGCTTCGACTTCCTGCCGCACGACCGCGAGCGTGGGTATGGGGTGATCGATCTGCTGCAGTCGATCGGTGCGAAGCGCGGCGCCTCGCCTGCGCAGGTGTCGCTCGCGTGGTTACTGACGCGGCCCACGGTCGCGTCGATCCTCGTCGGCGCGTCGAGCCGCAAGCAGCTCGAGGAGAACATCGCCGCCGCGGCGGTGCAGCTCACAGCCGAAGACCTCGCCTTGCTGGATGCCGCGACGAAGCCCACGGCGATCTATCCGAACTGGTTCAACGAGCGCGTCGTCGACGGCAAGGTGTACCAGGCGCTCGGCATTCCGCTCGCCGTGCCGCCCGTGCGCTGAGCGGCGAACCGCGCAACCATCGACGCGTCTAACAGAACTTGAGCAACCACTTGGGTTCGATGTGAATAACGACTTGGCGCAAGCTTCCCTCGAACGACGTCGAGCGCGTTGGTGGCTGCTCGGCGTCGCCCTCGTAGCAACGTGCGCGATCGGCATTGCCGCGGCGGCGCCTCGCCCGTTCCGGGTGTATCCCGGCGTCGAGCACGAGGATGACCCGCTACCATCTGATTACATGGTGCCGGCCGAGTGGACGTTCGCGCGCTTGATGTATCCGCCGTGGCGCGGGGGCGGCCGCTACGGGGTCGATTGGCAAAACGGTCGCAGCAACTGGACGATTGACTATCCGGCCGCGGACCGGCACGTGGCGGTGATGGTGCGCAGGCTCACGTCGATCGACACGCGCTCCGTCGAGCAGCCCGTGAACCTGGACGACGACGATGACGTATTCAACTGGCCGTGGCTGTACGCCGTCGAAGTCGGGCATTGGGATCTCACGGACTCGCAGGCCGAGAAACTGCGCGAATACTTGCTGCGTGGCGGCTTCCTGATGGTCGACGACTTTCACGGCAGCCAGGAATGGGAGGTCTTTCTCGAGAGCATGCGGCGCGTGTTCCCAGACCGGCCCATCGTCGACATCGCGAACGACGACCAGATCTTTCACATGTTCTGGGATCTCGATAATCGCGTGCAGGTGCCAGGTGCGCAGTTCCTCTACAGCCACCGCATATACGAAAAAGACGGCGTTATTCCGCGCTGGCGCGCGATCTACGACGACAAAGGGCGCGTCCTGGTCGCGATTTGCCACAACATGGATCTAGGCGATTCGGTCGAGCACTCCGACAACCCGGCGTACCCAGAGAAATACTCCGCGCAGGGCATGCGGACGTACATCAACTACATTCTGTACGCGATGACTCATTAGAGCGGCTTTTCGCCGACGTACTTCGCCCGCGGCCGAATGATGGCGTCGTGCGCGTATTGCTCGATCGCGTGGCCGATCCAGCCCATGGTGCGGCCGAGCGCGAACAACGTGAGCGCCGTCCCGTTCGGTAACCCGAGCGCTTTTGCGAGTGCGACGAGCGTGAAGTCCACGTTAGGCGGCTCGCCGAGCACCGCGTTGACGGCCGCTGTGAGCGCGCGTGCGAATTCGGCGTTCTTCGACTTCGGCAGCAGTGCGAGCAGCACGCTGGCGCGCGGATCGCCGCCGGCATAGAGCGGGTGACCGAAGCCGTCGATACGGTCGCCGCGTCGAAGCCGTTCTGCGAGTGCAGCCCGCAGATCGGATGTGCGGCGCAGGGAATCCCACAGCGCTTCGATGCGCCCGGTCGTGCCGCCGTGCTTCACGCCTTCGAGCGCCGCGAGCCCGGCGATGACGACGCCGTACGGCGACCCGCCGGCCGACGCGACGCAGCGCGCCGTGAACGTCGATACGTTGAGCTCGTGATCGGCGCACAGGATCAGCGCCGCGCGCAGTAGCGGCGCCGCCGCCGGCACGCCCCACGCCTTAGCGAGCGTTGCGTCGATCGTCGGTTCTCGCGCGCTGCCGTTGGCCGCGACGGTGGCAAGCGCCTGCAAGATCCGCCAACCGGTTTGCGCGACGGCGCGGGGTCGCAAGTCGTAGCCGAGCGGATCCTTTGCCGCGGCGAGGGCGAGTGTCGCCTGCGCGCGCGCCACGAACGGCGCATCGGCATCGCGGCCCTTCGTGCCGGCGAGTTTCGCCGTCGTGGCGAGCTGCGCGCCGCCGTCGGCCGAACCGGTCCACAGCAGGGCAGCAACATCTGCAAGCGAGGCCGTGCCCGCAAGCTCCGCCGCATCGCGGCCGCGGTAATAGATGTGGCCCTCTGCGATCAGCGTGATCGCGGACTCGAGAATCGGTAGCCCCCAGTGCAATGCGTGCTCGGCGGCCTTCTCCGGATTGCGCCGCTCGTCTGTGCGCGCTCGCAGCCGTTCGATGTCGTCGCGCGCGTAACGGCGGTTGCGCGCTTTGCCAACCGTGGCTTCAGACCGAATGCGGCCGCGGCTCACATACGCGTACAACGTCGCACGGCTGACGCCGAGCATTTCGACGGCTTCCGTTGCGCTGACCCACGCGGGGTTCTCAGTTTTCATATTGATTGACGAATCAATGTTGACGATAAACCGACTACAACATACGGTAGCGGCCATGAATGCGCAAACGGACATCCCTGCTTCGACCGGCCTCGAGGGTGTCATCGCCGCGGCCACGCGCTTGAGCATGGTGGATGGCGAGCGCGGCGAGCTCGTGATCGCGGGTTTGCGGCTCGAGCAGGTCGCCGCCCGGCCGTTCGAGGACGTGGTCGCCGCGCTTTGGGACGCCGCCGGCGTCCGCGGTGCCGCGCGCGTTGCGGCCGCGCCTGTGCCGGCGTCGACAATCGCGCTGCTTCGCGACGCTGCAGCGCGGCGCATCGAGCCCATGGACGCGCTGCGCATGGCGACCGGAACGCTTACGGCGGCCAGCGATGCCGATGCCGCGCAGCTGCTGGTCGGCGCCCTGCCGACGATCGCCGCCGCGTACACGCGGCTGCTGCAAGGCGCTGAGCCGCTCGCGCCGCGCGAGGATCTCGGCCTCGCGGCGAACTACCTGTACATGCGCAGCGGCGCCACGCCGCACAAAGAGCTCGTGCGCGGGCTCGATACGTATCTTGCGACCGTGTCGGACCATGGCCTGAACGCTTCGACGTTCACCGCGCGCGTGATCGTGTCGACCGGCTCCGATTTCGTCTCGGCCGCGACGGGCGCGATCGGCGCGTTGAAAGGTCCGCTGCACGGCGGCGCTCCGGGCCCGGCCCTCGACATGGTGTTCGAGATCGGCGACGCCGCGCGCGCCGAGCAGGCGCTGCGGCAGCAGATCGAACGCGGCGAGCGGCTCATGGGTTTCGGCCACCGCGTGTACAAGGTTCGCGACCCGCGCGCCGACGCGCTCGCCGCGGCCGCGGCACGCCTGTTCGCCCGGGCGGGCGACGCGAAGGTCTACGACCTCGCGCGTGCGGTCGAAGCCACCGCACTGAAGCTGCTCGAGGAGTACAAGTCGGGCCGCCGCCTGAAGACGAACGTCGAGTTCTACACGGCGCTTCTGCTGCACGGTCTTGGCCTGGACACGGCGTCGTTCACGCCGACGTTCGCGATCGGCCGCATCGCGGGCTGGACGGCACATTGTTTCGAGCAACGCGCCGTCGGGCGATTGATTCGTCCGCAGAGCGTGTACGTGGGGCGCATGCCCGAGTAGTCGGAGATGCTGTGGGTTTTCACAACACTGATTGCCGCGGTCGCGCAAACGGCGCGCAACGCGATGCAGAGCAGCCTGACGGCCACGCTCGGCACGCTAGGCGCGACCCAGGTGCGGTTCATCTACGGCTTGCCGTTCGCGCTTGTATTTTTGGGCCTCATGACTGCGTTTGCACACGAGCGCGCGCCGGCGCCGACCCTCGCATTCCTCGCATTCGTGGTCGTCGGCGCGCTCGCGCAGATCGCCGCCACGGCCTTTCTGCTCGTGGCCATGCAGCTGCGGTCGTTCTCTGTAGCGACGGCGCTGAGCAAGACCGAGGCCCTGCAGGTGGCGGTGTTCGGGTTCGCGGTGCTCGGCGATGCGTTGACGTGGCCGCGTGCGATCGCGGTGCTGATCGCGACCGCCGGCGTGGTGATCGTGGCTGTGAAGCCCGGGCAACAGTGGGACAGGCAGAGTTTGAAGCCAGCCGCGCTCGGGGTCGCGTCGGGAGCGTTCTTCGCGCTCGCGTCGGTGAGCTTTCGCGGAGCGATTCTCGCACTCCCGGAAGGTGTCTACTTCCTGCGCGCGACGACCACGCTCGTGTGGTCGCTCGGCATTCAGGTCGCGGTGCTCGGCGCGTGGCTCGCGATCATGAACCGCGAGGCGCTGCTGCGAAGCATCGTGGTGTGGCGCCAGTCGCTGTTCGCAGGCTTCATGAGTGCGTTCGCGTCGCAGCTCTGGTTCTTGGGGTTCTCGCTGACCGCGGCCGCAAACGTGCGCACGCTCGCGCTCGTCGAAGTGCTGCTCGCACAGGCAGTGTCGAAGCGGCTCTTCGGCCAGCGCGCGACGGCTCGCGAGTTGGTCGGCGTGGCGTTCGTCGTGCTCGGCGTCGCGTGGTTGCTCATCGCCGTCTGATCGCGAGACGCGCCGTCGATGGCGGGAGCGTGCGCTGCGTCAGAGAGCAGGCGCGTGGCGTGTGGCATGCTCTGCGCAGATCCACGTCACGAGAAACCCTACGATGAGCGCCGCCGTACGAGATTCGCACGCACCTACCCGTCACTCCCGCTTTGTCACGCTGCAAGGCCACATCCTCGAGCAGCAGGCACATTATCCGGAGGCGTCTGGAACGTTCTCGTGGATTCTGTCGGCATTGTCGATTTCGGCCAAGATGATCGCAGCGCATGTGCGTCGCGCTCGGCTCGACGACGTTCTGGGCTCTGCTGGCAGTGAAAACGTCCAGGGCGAGCAGCAACAGAAGCTCGATGTCATCGCGAACGAGATTCTGTTGCGCACCCTCAGCGGGCGTGACGGCGTAGCGATCGTCGCTTCGGAGGAGAACGAGGAACCCGTGATCCTACGCACGGCGTTGGGTGGCGAGCAGAAATATTGCGTGCTCTTCGACCCGCTCGATGGCTCGTCGAACCTCGACGTGTGCGGCGGCGTCGGCACCATCTTCAGCATCTTGCGCCAGGATCGGCGTTCGACTCGCCCGGAAGATTCGCTGCTGCAACCGGGCGCCAGGCAGATCGCCGCCGGCTACGTGCTGTACGGTCCGTCGACGGTGTTTGCGCTCACGATCGGCCGTGGCGTCGATCTATTCGTGCTCGACCCCGCGTATGGCGCGTTCATGCGCGTGGAGCAGAACGTGCGGATTCCGGTCGCAAGCAAGAGCTACTCACTGAATGAGGGCAATCGCCTGACGTTCCCGGAAGGCTATCAGCGCTACCTCGATTGGGCGCAGAGCCAGAGCTACTCGAGCCGTTACGCGGGTGCGATGGTGGCCGACGTTCATCGCATTTTGCTGAAGGGCGGCGTGTTCATGTATCCGCCGACGAAGAAGGCCGCGAACGGCAAACTGCGCCTGATGTATGAGGCCAACCCGATGGCGATGCTCGTGGAGCAGGCCGGAGGCAAGGCGTTCAGCGCGCCGGGCTCACGTATCCTCGACACGCAGCCGACGGACATCCACCAACGCACGCCGGTCATCATCGGCAGCCCCGACGAGGTGGACCACGTCTTGCGGCACCTCGTCTAGAGGCGGCGCACCCTACGTTGCATCAGTTGCGTGTGCGCCAGAGGCGCGCGGATGCGAGCGCCGCGCCTTCGGCCAATGAGCTGAGTTTCTTGTAAGCGATGCCGGGGTCCACGCGCGAGTAGCCTGCAAACGAGCCGAATCCGCAATCGGTTCCCGCGATCACACGCTCGCGCCCCACGATGTCGGCATACTGGCAGAGCTGTTCCGCGATCAATCGCGGATGCTCCACATAGTTCGACGTTGACATGATGCAGCCCGGGATCAGCACTTTGTCGTCGGGCAAGTTCGCGTCCCGCCACACCTCGATCTCGTGGCGATGCCGTGGGTTCGCCGCCTCGAACAAAATTCCGGCCGGCTTCGCCTTCAGCACGAGCGCGAGCACTTTCTCGAGCGCGATGTCGCAATCGTGTGGGCCTTCGTAGTTACCCCAGCAAATGTGCATACGCATGCGGTCCGCCGGGATGTCGCGCACGGCGTGGTTCAGCGCTTCGACTTGATACGCAGCCCGCTTCAAGAACTCCGCTTCGTCGAGCTCCTGGAAACCGGTATGTCGCGCCATCGCGAGATCCGGGCAGTCGAGCTGGAGAATGAAACCCGCGTCGACAATCGCGTCGTATTCGGGCTTCATGGCCGCTACGATCGCGTCGACGTACGCCTCGTGCGTCGGATAGTGCTGGTTTGACTGAAACGCCGAGATCACGCCCGGCGACGCCGCGTTCATGAACGCTTCGGGGGCCGGCTGTGCGGCGAGGCCTGCGCGCAGGTTCGCGACGTCGATCTGCATTGCGTCGCGATCGACGAGCTCGATCGGACCGACGCACGCCGCGCGCTTGAACGACTGCTTGCCCATCATCCGCGCCATTGCTTCGCGGAACTCGGGGTAGGGCGCGAGATCTTTGTGCGGCGGGCGAGCAACGTGACCGGCGAACCCGGACAAACGATCCTTGATGTAGGTGGCGTAACCCACCTTGCTGGTCTCGCCGTCGCTGACGATGTCGATGCCGGCCGCGCGCTGTTTCGCGACGGCCTCCGCGACCCCCGCTTGCATCGCGGTTGCGAACCCGGCGCGGTCGTAGCTCTCGCCGTTCTCTTTCTTATAGAGGAAATCGACGACGGCTGCGCTGCGGGGCAGGCTGCCGACGTGCGTCGTCAGGATTCGATCGGTCGAGAGCTTCATCGTCACCTCGTTCGCCGCGTGCCGCGCGCCGCGCGGTCGCGGAAGGTCGTCATTGTGGCTCACGCGCGGGGAGAAATTCGAGCGCCGCCGGCGATTGACGCCCCCGCGAGCGGCGTGGTCTAGTGGCCGCGCATGCAGAATTCAGCGGGGGCACAGTGAAAGGCGTGGGTGAGATGCTGTCCGGGCTCATCAAAGACCTGGTCGCGCGCTGGCGCGCGCCCGGTAGCCAACATGCGGGCGGCGCGAGCGACAGCGCGCGCTATGAAATCCTGCTCGACGAGGTTGAGCCGCTCGATCGCTGGACGCTGTGCACAGTGTGCCTGAACGTCGACCGCACCTTGGCCGTGGGGCGCCGCCACTGGCGGTGCTCGGACTGCGGGGTGGATACGCGTAACGACACGCAGCAGCCGCTGAAGGCCTATCTAATTGCCACTTCGGCCGAGACGGTCGAGGAGAATCTGCGCGAGTGGATGAACGTGAAGGGCGCGCGCGTGGCGTATAGGACCCTGCGCGCCGCTCGATACAAGTGCCTACTCGTGCTGCAGAAACGCCTACAGGGTCAAAGCAGAAGCGCATGACATTGCTGGCCGATCGCATCGATCACATCGTGCTTACCGTCGCGGATATCGAGGCGACCACGCAGTTCTACGAGCGTGCGCTGGGATTCCAGCGGGAGTTCTTCCATGGCCCCGATGGCGCTCCGCGCTACGCGCTGAAGTTCGGCGCGCAGAAGATCAACCTGCAGGATCGCGCGACGCAAACACCCACGAAGGCCCAGCAGCCGACGTTCGGGTCGGGGGATTTCTGTTTGCTCGCGGCCGTGCCGCTCGATGATGTCATCGCGCATTTGAAGTCCGTGAACGTCGCGATCGAGGCCGGGCCAGTGCCGCGGCGCGGCGCCGTCGGCGCGCTACGTTCGATCTACTTTCGCGACCCCGACGGCAACCTCGTCGAGGTCGCCGAGTACGTGCGCGAGTAACGTCAGCTAACGTTCGATGTGGCCGTCGTGGCCCACGTGGACGTGTTGTTTCACCGCCGGTGCGCGTGTCGCGTTGGGATCGCGCACCACGAGGTGCCCCATCATGCCGACTTCGGCGTGGTCGAGAATGTGGCAGTGGAACATCCACGTGCCGGGGCGCTCGTCGAAACGGAGCGCGATCGCGAGCTCGGATTTCGCCGGCACGTTCACCGTGTCTTTCCATTCCGGTACGCGGGTTTCATCCAGCACCTGGAAGAAATAGCCATGGACGTGGAACGGATGCGCGAAGTCCGTGTTGTTCGTGATGTGCCAGACCTCCGTCTCGCCGAGCTGTGCCTCGAAGGGCGGCGCTTTCCAGAACGGTAGGCCGTTGATACCCATCTCCACGACGTTGTTATTGATCGCAATGGTGAGATCCACCTTGCGCTCGGTGGCGCCCGTCACGTCGATCGGTTCGATGTGGCGTAGATCCATCGGGATCGCCTCCGGAGTGACGGCTGCGTCGGATACGGTCTCGATTTTCAACATGTCGACCGACGATCGGTTGAACGTGGTGCCGTAGCCGCGCTCGGTGGGCACCCAGCGCAGCACCGTGTTGCTGCCGGGTGCGTCGGCCGGCGTAAACACGGCGTCCCCACGCTCGCCCGGCACGACGAGCACGCTGTACGTGTCGACGGCGCGCGCCGCGAGCCCATTGTCGCCGCCGAGCTTCATGAAACGATGATTGCGCATGCGCAGGTTGTAATAGCGCGCGCGCGTTGCGTTGATGACGCGCCAACGCTGCTGCTTGCCCGTGCGGACTTTCAGCGTCGGCAGCACTTTGCCGTTCACGAGCAGCACGGCACCCTCGCGGCCAAATAGATCGCCGAAGTTGCCGCCGCTGTCGGCCGGCAGCATCTCGCCCTCGTCGGTGACACTCATGTCGGACAGTAGCAGCACCAGGTCGTCGCCGAACGCTTTCGGGTCATTCGGGTCTTCGACCAGGATCGCGCCGTAGAGTCCACGCCCGACCTGCGCCGAGGAATCGACGTGTGGGTGATACCAATACGTGCCGGGGTCGCGCAGCGTGAAGTCATACGTAAATTCGCCGCCGGGTGGCACCGGATCCTGCGTGGCGCGCGGCGCGCCATCCATATTGTTCGGTACGCGCAGCCCGTGCCAATGAATCGTTGTCTCCTCGGGCAGTGAGTTCTTGAAGTGCACAATCACGCGATCGCCGACCACACCTCGAATCAGCGGCCCCGGGATTTTGCCGTTGTAAGTCCACACAGTGGTCTTATGGCCGGGCAGGATCTCGAGCTCGGCGACCTTGGCCTCGAGGTTGAATTCGAGCACGTGCGGGTCGGGGTTCAAATCGTCCGGTTGCGGCAACGCGAGATCGTCTGCCCAGCCCGCCGGCTGCTCGACTTCGTGTGCGGCCTGCAGCACGGCGGGGCTTTGCGGCGTAGCCGGCGGCCGGGCGCAGCCGCCAAGCAGCAGCACGCAACTCGCTGACATTGCAATGGCTTTCCTCAAACTAACCCCCGAACCGACTGGTAGCACAACGACGAGTTTTGGTGACTGTGTCGGCACCCACCATTCGTAATAGTACGTAACCCCGCGCGCCGGTACCGGCTACCGGGCCGACAGCGTAGACTCGTGGCCGAATCGAAGTCGCCACGGCAGGAGCGGCAGTGTGCTCGGACGCGCGAAGGCTGCACGAACGCAGCCGAAGTCGGCGAGCAAACGCGCCCGCGTACTTCCTCGAAAATCACCACGGCGACGGCATCGTGTCGGTGTGCGCGCAAGGTGCCTTGAATAATCGGCAACGGCCACACCTGGCCGTTAGCTCGCGGGAGTAAGACCATGGCTTGGTGGAGTTGGGGAATCCTCGGCTTCGTGCTGCTCGGACTAGAGCTGTTGGCCATCGACGCGCAATTCTTCCTGGTGTTCGCCGGCGTCGCAGCGATCATCGTGGGCCTGCTCGGGCTGGCCGGTATCGATCTGCCGCAGTGGGCACAGTGGATCGCGTTCGCGGTGCTGGCGCTGGTCGCGATGTTCACCATTCGGCGGCAGGTCTACGAGAGGCTGCTGAGCAAGCCGGGCGCTAAGGTCAGCACGGACATTCACCAGCAAGTCGTGGTTGCGCAGGCGCTCGAGCCCGGCGAATCCTGCCGCATCCAGTACCGTGGAACCGGCTGGACGGCCATCAATGTAAGTAAGGAATCGATTGCCGCCGGCGGCAAGGCGCGCATCGAATCCATCGACGGGCTGACGCTGCACGTTCGGCCGGTCTGAGCACGGGATAACCAGGAGAAACGCATGGATCAAGGTGTGTTGCTATTAGTCATTGTGGTCGCGGTGCTCGCCATCACGATTCTCCGCAAGACTGCGGTCGTCGTGCCGCAGCAGAGCGCTTACATCGTCCAACGGCTGGGCAAGTACCACAGTACGTTGAACGCCGGATTTCATGTCTTGTTGCCGTTCGTCGAGAACGTTGCCTACCGCCATAGTCTGAAAGAAGACGCGATCGATATTCCGGAACAGATCTGCATCACGAAGGACAACGTGCAGGTCGGCATTGACGGTGTGTTGTACCTGCAGGTGCTCGACGCGGCGCGTGCGTCATACGGAATTTCGAACTACCACTTCGCGATCTCACAGCTCGCGCAGACCACGTTGCGTAGCGAGATCGGCAAGATCGATCTCGATCGCACCTTCGAGGAGCGTTCCACGATCAATTCGAACATCGTGAACGAGCTCGACAAAGCCACCGAGGCGTGGGGCGTGAAGGTGTTGCGCTACGAGATCAAGAACATCAATCCGCCGCGCGACATCATCCAGGCCATGGAAAAGCAGATGCGCGCCGAGCGGGAGAAGCGCGCCGTGATTCTGGCTTCCGAAGGCGATCGTGACGCCAAGATCAACCAGGCAGAAGGCGAGAAGCAGCGCGTCATCAAGGAGTCAGAGGCCAAACGCCAGCAGCAGATTAACGAAGCGGCAGGTCAGGCCGAGGCGATTCTCTCGGTCGCCACGGCAACGGCCGAAGGCTTGCGGCGCGTGGCCGAGTCCGTCAGCTCGCAGGGTGGCCGCGAAGCCATGCAGCTACGCGTGGCCGAGGAATACGTGCACCAGTTCGGCAACCTCGCGCGTACCGCGAACACGCTCGTAGTGCCCGCCAACTTGAGCGACGTCGCGAGCATGATTGCGCTCGCCACGAAGGTGTTCGATCAAGCCCGACCGGCGGCCGGAACTCCGGCGCGCTGACGTTTGCCGTTCAAATAAGCGCGGCGCTGCGTGGCGGACAGCTTCTCGATCGCATAGCGCAGCATCGTGCGCGGCATTTGTCGGTGATGCCGGTTCAGAAATCGCGCGGCCGCGGCGGCGTCGCGATTGCCGACCTCGCGCAACATCCAACCGACGGCCTTGTGGATCAAGTCGTGCTCATCAAGGAGCAACAGCTCGGCGATCCTGAGTGTGTCGGCGAAATCGTTGCGCCGGATGAACCAGAACGTGGCGAGGATTGCGACGCGGCGTTCCCAGAGATTGCGTGATCGCGCGAGCTCGTATAACGGCGCGCGAGCCCGGTGCTCGAGGAATTGCCCCGCGATGTCTGGGGCCGACGTGTCGACGAGATCCCAGTTGTTCACGTAGCGGCGAATAGCGCGCAGGTAACCGCCGTAAATCCGCTTGCGGCCGCTCTCATCCGAACGCTTGAACGCCGCGACGAGCAGGAGCAACGCGAGCAAGCGTTCTTCGTGCAGTGGCGAGCGCAGCAGCCCGAACATCACAGGGATGCTCACGGCACGATGCTCGCGCGCCACGCGGCGTAACACCGGCACGCGAATGCCGAGAAACTGATCGCCCTCGCCGTACTCGCCGACGCCGCTTTTGAAGAACCGCGTGGCGTGCATTGAGATGGCGAGATTCGCCAGTGCGCGCAGCTGCGTGCGAATCGCCGCGAGATCGTCCGCCGTCGTGCTTGTCATCCGCCTGCCGGAGTCGGAGCCCTATGGGTCCGATGGTATGCTCCGCGTCGAGGAAAATCCTGCGTCGATTGTGTCGCTGGTTCGGGCCCGACCCGAACCGATTCCTTCGCTCCCGCCACCGTCTCGACGTCTTGTGGATCGAACCGATCCAGGACGTCTTCGCGACGCTGCGCAAGAACATTGCGGAGTACCCGCGGCAGCGAGCGCTACAAGCACTCGTCACCGACCGCGATGACCACGAATACGAGTTTCACGTCGCGAACGACGCGGGCGAATCGTCGTCGATCCTCGAGCTCAAGCAGCACAAGGACGTGTAGCCAAAAGTCGCGTTCACGGAGTCGATCCACCTGCGCAGCGTGACGTTGCCGACTCTGCTCGAGCGCGAAGGTCTGGACATAATGCGCTACGACACGCTCGTAATGGACACGCAGGGGTCGGAACTGTTGGTCCTCGCGGGCGCCGCGGGTCTGTTGCCCGGGTTCGCGTTCATCAAGACCGAAGTGCCGGCTTTCGAAGCTTACGAAGGCTGCGCGCAGCTCGCCGAGTTCGCGGCGTTCATGGCTGCGCGGGGTTTTGCGGAGCTTGCGCGGAACCGGTTTGCGAGTCGGGCCGCCGGCGGGAATTACTACGACGTGATCTATCAGCGAGCGAAATCGTGATCGACGCGCCACCCGTCGGCGGGGGCCCTGTGACGCGTGTCTTAGGCGAAGTTCCCGCGCGCGCCTATGCTTTTAGCAGATTCGACGCAAGGAAGCAGGCTCACGATCATGGGCATGAACTCGACTCTGGTAATCAACGCTAAGGGCGGTGTCGGTAAGACCACGATTACCACGAATCTTGCGAGTTACTTTGCTTCGCGCGGCGTCCCGACCACCATCGCCGACTACGATCCGCAGAGCTCGAGCTTGAACTGGCTCGCGCAACGCTCAGCCGACATGCCGACAATTCACGGCGCGGATCTCGCGCCGCGCGCCGGTCTTACCCTGCAGAACGGCCGTCGGCAAGTCCCGCTCTCTACACGGCAGTTGATCATGGACGCGCCGGCCGGACCGTCGCGCCTTCTGCTGCAGGACTTGATGCAGCGCACGCAGTCGGTTCTGATTCCGGTCGCGCCTTCCGCGATCGACATTCACGCAACGGCGAACTTCATCAAGGAGCTGTTGCTCATTGGCCAGGTTCGCTTCCGTCACATCCGCGTTGCTGTCATCGCTAACCGCGTGCGCAATGCGCGTCCCGTGTACGAGCCGCTCGAGCGTTTCGTGTCGTCGCTCGGCATCGCTTTCCTCACGCGCGTCAGCGATGCAGATATTTACGTGGATGCGGCCGAGAAGGGCCTCGGCATTTTCGATCTGCCGCCCGAGCAATGTGCCGCCGAGCTGCGTGAGTTTCAGCCGATCGTGCATTGGTTGACCGGCGATGCGCCGCTCGAGACCGAAGGTACGCCGCCCGTCACCAGTAACGTGATCCAGCTGAACGTCGCGCGCGCCTAGCTCCCGCGCTTTCCGGCGCTCACGTTCAGCGCACGTGCTGAGTGCGGAACGCCTTGTGTTTACCCTTCGCGCCGCGTTTGCCTTCCGGGGCATTCGGCCCGCTGACGCCCCTTGGTTGGAAGCGCGGCACGAGTTGGTGCTTGCCGTTGCCGATCAAGTCATCACGGCCCATGTGTTTCAGCGCCATGCGCAGCATCGGCCAGTTGTTCGCATCGTGGTAGCGCAGGAAGGCCTTGTGCAACCGGCGTACTTTCAGACCGCGCGGAATCACGACGTTTTCCGACGTGCGCGTCACGCGTTTCAACGGGTTCTTGCCCGAGTAGTACATGGCCGACGCGGTGGCCATCGGGCCTGGCAGGAATGCCTGCACCTGGTCCGCGCGATAGCCGTTCTTCTTGAGCCACAGCGCGAGCTCGAGCATGTCTGCGTCGGTAGTCCCGGGGTGCGCCGCGATGAAATACGGAATCAGGTACTGTTCTTTGCCGGCGGATTGCGAAAAACGATCGAAGAGCTGCTTGAACTTGTAATACGTGCCGACGCCCGGCTTCATCATTTTCGACAGGGGCCCTTCGCCAATGGCCTCGGGCGCTATCTTCAGATACCCACCGACGTGATGCTGGGCGAGTTCCTTCACGTACTCCGGCGATTCGATCGCGAGGTCGTAGCGGACGCCGGACGCGATCAGCACCTTCTTGATGCCGGGCAACTCACGCGCGCGGCGGTACAGCTTGATCAACGGCGCATGGTTCGTGTTTAGATTTGGACACACGGCCGGGTACACGCATGACGGCCGTCGGCACGCGGCCTCGATCTTGCGGCTCTTGCATGCGATGCGGTACATGTTCGCCGTGGGGCCGCCCAGGTCGGAGATCACGCCCGTGAAGCCGGGCACGGAGTCGCGGATGCTTTCGATCTCGCGCAACACCGAATCTTCGCTACGGTTCTGGATGATGCGGCCTTCGTGCTCCGTGATCGAACAGAACGTGCAGCCGCCGAAGCAGCCGCGCTGGATCGTGACCGAGAACCGAATCATTTCGTACGCCGGGATCTTGGCATTGGCGTAGGCCGGGTGCGGCACGCGCGCGTACGGCAACTCGTAGATGCGGTCCATCTCCGGCATCGTCAACGGGATCGGCGGCGGATTCAGCCACACATCGCTTTGTCCGTGCCGCTGCACGAGCGCGCGCGCATTACCGGGGTTCGATTCCATGTGCAGGATGCGTGACGCGTGCGCGTACAGCACAGGGTCGTCGTGGACCTGCTCGTAGCTTGGCAACCTGATATAGCTGCGCTCGCGATCGGCCGTCGGCACCCGGCGCGCGAAGCGCACGACGCTTACGCCCGGCTCTTTGGCCGCCGTTTCGCGCGCGGCGGCCGCGATTTCGGACTCCATGGCGTAAGGATTGGGAGGCGCGTCCGTGCGGCCTGGAAGATCCAGATGCGTCGAGTCGATCTCCGTCCAGTCTGTGCCGGCCGCGCTGCCGAGCAGTGCGGTGCCGCGCACGTTGCGAATCTGCGCCGGCCTTTCGCCTGCTGCGAGCCGGTGCGCGATCTCGACGATCTGACGTTCGCCGTTGCCGAACACGAGCAAGTCGGCCCGCGAATCGAGCAGGATCGAACGGCGGACCTTCTCCTGCCAGTAGTCGTAGTGCGCGATGCGCCGCAGACTCGCTTCGATGCCGCCGATTACGATCGGCGTTTCGGCGAACGCTTCGCGCACGCGCTGCGAATAGACAATGACGCTGCGATCCGGCCGCTGACCGCCGGCGCCGCCAGGTGTGTACGCGTCGTCACGGCGTACGCGTTTGTCGGCCGTGTAGCGGTTCACCATCGAGTCCATGTTGCCGGCGGTGACACCGAAGAACAGGCTCGGCGGGCCGAGTCGCTCGAAGTCGGCCGTCGACCGCCAGTCGGGCTGCGAGATGATGCCGACGCGAAACCCTTGCGCTTCGAGAACGCGGCCGACCACGCCCATGCCGAAGCTCGGATGATCGACGTACGCGTCGCCGGTCACGAGGATCACGTCGCATTGATCCCAGCCAAGCGCGTCCATCTCGTCGCGCGACATCGGCAAGAACGGCGCGGGAGTCAGGCGGTGCGCCCAGAACTTCCGGTAGCCGAACAGGTCCGGCGCACGCAGCAGAGATTTTTCGGCCGTGGAAGGCGTGGGGGCAGGCATCGCGGACTCGGGGTGCGGGATGGCGAGCAGGGTACCACCGCTGCCGTATGCTAGTGGTGTAAAAAATAGATGACACTAAGACACGAATTCCACACACTGTGTAAAGAAAATCATACACAGAGCAGTCGCCGTGTCGTTTCGTGAGAAGAGCGCCTGGATTTCCTTCACCTGTCTGCTGCTGCAAATCGTGTTGCATCCGATCGTCGTGGTTCAGGCGTCGAAGGATGCGCGCACGCCGAAGGACGAAGGTGAGCGCCTCATCGAGCTGCGCGCCGCACGCGTAGGGTTCCATGCGCATGGCCAATCCGTGACACTGTTAGCTTCGGTGGGGTTCGCCGTCCTGATCGCGCGGCTCATGCAGCTCGGAACGGAAGTCACGATCTACGGGCGAGGCGGCTGAAATGGCGAGTCTTCCCATCGACAACCAAATTCGCCGGCAGCGCTTCGAGCACGGCGAGATGACGCAGCAGCAACTCGCGGAACGCGTCGGTGTAACTCGCCAGACCGTCAACGCAATCGAGCTCGGCAAATACTCGCCGTCGCTCGAAGTCGCGTTCCGAATCGCCGCGGTGTTCGGCGCGCCGCTCGAGCAGGTGTTTCAGTACCGTCAGAGCGGATAGCTGGCACACGCCTGGGAAGGCTCGTACTGTGGCGTCTCGCGATTTTGGACACACTCGAGACGCTATGACGGTTTTCATATCGATGCTGCGCGCTGTCAACGTGGGCGGTACCAGCCGGATCAAGATGGAGCTACTGCGTGCGGCGTACGAGGCGCTGGGCTTCAGGGACGTGCGCTCGCTGCTGCAGAGCGGCAACGTGTTGTTCCGCACCAGCATCAAAGACTCGCGCCAGCTTGCGCGCCGAATTAAGCAGGAGCTCGAGAGGAAGTTCGGGCTCGAGATCGAGGTAGTGATCCGCACGCTGCCGGAGCTCGCGAGCATCGTCGACCGCAGTCCCGTGCTCTCGCCGCGCGCCGATCCCGCGAAGCTGCTCGTGATGTTCCTCGCGGGAGTGCCTGATGCACAGGGGCAGGCCCGGCTCGTGAAAACACACAAGGGCCCCGAGATGCTCGAGGTTCGCGGTCCGGAGGTTTACCTCTACTATCCCGAGGGTGTCGGACGTTCGAAATTGACGACGGCCGTTCTCGAGCGCCATTTAGGAGCGATAGGCACGTCCCGCAACTGGAACACGCTGACGAAGCTCGTCGAGACCGCGCGCGACATCGAGCGGGGTGTCGGCGCGGCGGAATAGGGTTTCAGCATGCGCTCACAGTCGATCGAGCAATCGTCCGGTCGACGTTTCCCGCCTGCGGTCGAACGCCGCCAATGCGGCGTGCGTATAGGGTGCGAGCTGCCGCATGCCGTAGCGCATGAATCCCACAGCCCGCAATTCGGCCAGCGACTTGCGATAGTGATCGAGCAATGCGCCCGACAGGGCGGCGCCGCCGCGTTTCAGCACGATGCCGGCCGCGCGCGAAAGCACACGCGCTCGTTCGGGGAGCTCGCTGACAGCTGACACGGCAAGCAACGACGACACCTCGAACACCGAGCGGCCTTCGTTGTCAGCGGTTGCGCGCAACTCCTTCCACAAACCCGTGACGGCTGTGGGACCCGGTAACCCCGGCGCCGGCAGCTGCCGAGCCTCCGCGACGAGCTGCGTCCATTCGCGGCGCAGACTGGCAACATCGAGCGGCGGCGTGTTCACCGTACTAGCGAGATGCGCCGCGCTCTTTTCGAGCCCTTGGAGAAGTTGCTCCATCGTCGCGAACGATTTTCCTGGGCCGAGCAGGCCTTCGCGCCGCAGCTCGGCTGCGATTTCGGGAATGAGGCGGCGACCGAATCCACAAATGTCGGCAAGTGCAGCGAGCACCCACACTGGGGACGCACGGAAGGCGAGAATACCCATGATCTCGATGCCATTTCCTGCGGCGCGGCGCAGCAGGAAGTTTTCGCCGAGCTGCTGATCAGTCGGCGTGTCGCCGGGAACTTGGCCGACATCGCTGATCAGGAACGAAAGCGGGACATCGACGAGGTTGCGGTACAGTTTGCCGCGCCGCAACCCGAGTGGCAGCGCCACGGCCGCCACTTCGTGCACGACGCCCGCGGTGAGTGCTGATGCCGAGCGCACGAGGCGCTCGGGGAGCGATGCCGCGTAGCGAACTCCGGCGCGTTTACTCAGACGGCGCAGTCGATCTTTGACCGGCATTTCAGCAACGTATCACAGCGCGAATTCGTCGCTTCGCACACTTGCGTTTTGTGCCGGTCTTAGAGACGCTTAACACTGGTCCAACAGCCCGAAGGAGGTGATCCCATGTCTAGTGAGAGCTTTGGGGTTTCAGCAGGTTGTGAGTGCCGTCCATATCGCGAGGTACTCAGCGACTGACCTTTGGGTTGGAGACCCCATCTCACGGAGGGCCGCCGCGCGCGGCCCTCTTTATTTTTGTCGAGCACCACACACCGTTACGTTTTTCGACCAACAACTGGTGGGATCAACCATCCGCGGGACCACGCCGCGTTTCAGTTGCGGCGGTCGGCGTTCGACAGGACAAGGCTTTGCGTGCGGCTAATACCGCTGGCACGAAACCTGCTTTTTGACAGCGGGTCTCTCGTCGAGCGCTCAGTGAAGGTTTGACCAACCGAACCGAGCCGCCTGCTGTGTTTCCTCCCCGATACTCAACGGCAGCCGGCGGGAGACCCGCACCGAATGCGGCTGCGGAACCGGGACGCGAAATCCCATTCCGGGCAGATGAACCAACCCATCGCGCCGCGGGTCAATATGTCGTGTGAGCCCGGCCTGCCTGGCCGTAAGCTCTTGTTTAATCGTGACGGAAGTCCGCGCTCGGATTGGCAATTTCCAGCCGTGACGAGCAAAATGCCATTTTGGGAACGCACCTGCCGTGGCGTGCGAATAGAGAGGGATCTATGGGCTTGGCAATGAGCGTCCCGCAGCTGCTGATCATCTTGGTCATCGTCGCGTTGATCTTTGGCACGAAGCGGATAAAGGAAGTCGGCGGCGATCTCGGTAGCGCCGTGAAGAGCTTCCGCAAAGCCATGAACTCCGTGGAAAATAACGAAGACGAAGCCGCCGGTCCGCCGAAGCAGCTGACCAGCGAGCAGCAGCAGGAAGAAAAGAAGTAAACTCCCGCCCGGCGTGGATGCCGGCCATTTCGGCCGCCGCTGGCGCTTGAGTCTTGTCCCGCGAACTTCCGTTTATGCAGTGGCGCACGCCTAATTTCAATTTCGTCAAATGGCGCCGAGTCGCGATGATCGGCTCGTCCGTCGCGAACCTCGTTGCGATCGCGGCCATGCTCCCCTTCATCCACGGTCTGAACTACGGCGTCGATTTCACCGGCGGCGTCGACCTCGAAGCCACCTACAGCGCGCCGGCCAACCTCGACGCGATTCGAACCGGCCTGGAAGGCGTCGGCTTCAAGTCCGTGCAGGTGCAGAACTTCGGCTCGACCTCGGACGTCAAGATCCGGTTGCCGCCGATTGCGCAGGGCAGCACCCTCGACTCCGTGCAGGAGCAGGTTGTGAAGGTCCTGCGATCGACGGGACCGGACGTCCAGGTAAAGGGGGTCGCGTCCGTCGGCCCGCAGGTGGGCGAGGATCTCGCGCAACAGGGCGTCCTTGCGATGGTCTTCGCCCTCGCGATGGTGTTTATCTACGTTGCGGTGAGATTCCGGTGGAAGTTGGCGCTCGGCGCGATCGTTGCAACCGTGCATGACGTGTTGATCACGGCGGGCGCCTTCGCTCTGTTCGGCTGGCAGTTCGACCTGACGGTGCTCGGCTCGATCCTCGCGGTGCTCGGCTATTCGCTGAACGATACGATCGTCATCTACGATCGAATCCGCGACAACTTCAGGCTCATGCGCCGCGGCACACCCGAGGCCATCGTCAACGCATCCGTCAACCAGACGCTATCGCGAACCATCATCACGGGCGGCACAACGATGCTGACCGTCGTCGCCTTGTTCCTTTTCGGCGGCGATGCGCTGCATGGCTTTTCCCTCGCGTTGATCATTGGCATCCTGGTCGGCACTTATTCGTCGGTATACGTCGCGAGCTCGATGGCACTCGTGCTCAACATCTCGCCGCAGGACTTCGTCGAAACGAAGACCGAACGCATCGACGAGCTGCCGTAGAAGACACTACCGAACGTCCGTGCGCCCGACCGAGCCGCGTGTCACCCTCGAACGACCCACACTGCGTCGCGAGCGCGATTACCTCGATGCTTGTCATCGCAGCCGTATCCTGCATCGCGGCCTCGTGGCCGCAGCGACTACACCGGCCGATTACCGCGACTACTTGGAACGCGCGGCCCGCCCAACCCAGGAGTCGTTCTTCGTCGTGGCTATCACGAGCGGGCAGCTTGCCGGCGTCGTGAACGTCCTCGATGTAGCGCGCGACGCAATGCCCATTGGGCGACTCGCATATTTTGCGTTCCTTCCGCATGCGGGCTCAGGACTCATGTGCGAAGGCGTGAAACACGTTATCGATGTGTCGTTCAGCGAACTCGCCCTCGCCCGGCTCGATGCGGATATCGAGCCCGGTAACGCTCGCTCGCGTGCGTTGGTCGAACGCCTGGGATTTCGTCGTGGCCGCTTTTCACCCTTGCAGCTGAAGATCGGCGCACGGTGGCGTGCGCACGAGCGTTGGACGCTGCTCCGCAGCGAGTCGCTCGCCGTCGATGGTCAGGAGCTTGCGGCGCGGGCGTAACCGAGCGGCAGCGCCGTGGTGTCGATCGCTTGGCGCAGCACGAACGAGGAGTGCACGCCGATCACGCCTTCGATGCGCGTGATTTTCGTCAGCAGGAAGCGCTGGTACTCATCCATGCTGGGCACGGTGATCTTGAGCTGGTAGTCGGCTTCCTGGCCGGTGATCAGATAGCACTCTTGTACCTCGGGGTAGCCGCGCACGACGCTTTCGAACTGCGCGAAACGTTCCGGCGTGTGTCTGTCCATCCGGATGTGAATCAACACGGTGAGATCGAGGCCGAGCGAGCGTGGCTCGAGTCGCACCACGCGCTCACGGATTACGCCGGCAGATTCGAGGCGATGAATACGCCGAGAACAAGGCGATGCGGAGAGGCCTACCCGGTCCGCCACTTCCTGATTGCTGAGGCCGCCGTTGGCCTGAAGCTCGGCCAGGATTTTAAGGTCGAATGAATCGAGTTTTTCGGTCATGGCGCAATTATAAGTCTGAAAACGGTAGATATCAGCATGAGGCATGCTGTAAACGCGCGGAAATCGAAAAAATAGACCGATTCTGCCGCAGCAGCCAGCCTAGAATGGCGAACTTCGTTAGCGGCGGAGCTTATGCCCGTCGCGTCTGGCCTCAAGTAAGGATCTCGTCATGAGCCAATTCGACTACCGCAAGTACCGACCCTACCGGCCGATCGCTCTGGCCGATCGGCGTTGGCCGGACCAAACGATCGAGCGTTCGCCCGACTGGTGCAGTGTCGACCTGCGCGACGGCAATCAGGCACTCGTGCAACCGATGTCGGTCGCGAAAAAGCTCGAGCTCTTTGCGTTGCTGGTCGAGATCGGCTTCAAGGAGATCGAGATCGGGTTTCCGTCGGCATCGCAGACTGAGTACGACTTTGCGCGCCGGCTCATCGAGCGCGACCTGATTCCTGCCGACGTCACCATTCAAGTACTCACGCAAGCGCGCGGCGAGCTGATCGAACGCACGTTCGAGGCGTTGCGCGGTGTAAAACGCGCCGTCGTGCACGTCTACAACTCCACCTCGCCGGTCCAGCGAGAGCAAGTATTTCGCGCGAGCAAGGAAGAGATCGTGGCCATCGCCGTCAACGGCGCGCGGTTGCTCGAGGAAGGCGCAAAGAAACACCCACATGCGGAGTGGCTGTTCGAGTACTCGCCGGAGAGTTTCTCCGGCACCGAGCCGGAATTCGTGGTTGAGGTCTGCAACGCCGTGCTCGACGTTTGGCAGCCGCAGCGCGGTCGCAACGTCATCATCAATTTGCCGGCGACGGTCGAGATGACGACGCCGAACCTGTTCGCCGATCAAATCGAGTATTTCTGCCGCAACGTGAAGTATCGCGAGCACATTCGCGTGAGCCTCCACACGCACAACGATCGCGGGTGTGCCGTTGCGGCCGCCGAGCTCGGCCTGCTGGCCGGCGCCGACCGTATAGAGGGCACACTGTTCGGTAACGGCGAGCGCACCGGCAACATGGATATCGTCACGATGGCCATGAACCTGTACTCGCAGGGCATCGACCCGCGGCTGAACTTTGCCGAAATGGGCCGGATCATCGAGGCCTATAAGCGCTGCACCGACATGCCCGTGCATCCGCGCCATCCGTGGGCCGGCGACCTCGTGTATGCCGCGTTCTCCGGCAGCCACCAAGACGCGATCCGCAAGTCGATGGCGTACCACCGCGACCAGGCGCTCCCGCATTGGTCGGTCGCGTATCTGCCGATCGACCCGCGCGATCTCGGGCGGCGCTACGAGGAGGTCGTCCGTATCAACAGCCAGTCGGGCAAGGGCGGCGTGGCGCTCGTGCTCGAGCGCGATCACGGCATCACGTTGCCGAAGTGGCTGCACCCGGTCGTGAGCCGCGTCGTGCAGGCGCATGCCGATGCGAGCGGCGAGGAAGTGTCATCGCGGCAGGTGTTGGGTCTGTTCGAGAAGGATTTTCTGTCGATTCCAGATGGCTGGAAGCTGCAGGGCTACGATCTGCATTCGGAAGAGCAGCGCACGCACGGCAGATTCCGACTTGCGAAGACCGGCGCCGAGCTCGTGTTGAACGGCGATGGGCAGGGGCTGATCGAGGCATTGATCGATGCGGTGAACCGGCGGTTTGGAGTGACGGTGGCCGTAGCCGAGTTCGACGAGCACGCCATGGCGCCCGGCACCGAGGCGAAGGCCCTGGCTTCGGTCACGGTGGAAGCCGGCGGCAAGCAGGCCAGCGCGTGCTGCATCGACGAGGACACTTCGCTCGCGACGCTGCAGGCCACGTTGTCGGCCATCGGCCGCGTGCTCGCCGCGCAAACGTTGCGCGAAGCCATCTGACCACGGTCGTGTGAGCGCCTTCGCGTCCGCCGATATCGCGTTTCTCGACGCCCGGGCACTCGCCGCGCTGCTGGCCCGACGTGAGCTCTCGGTCGTGGAAGTGCTCGACGGGTTCTTGGGACAGATCGAGCGGCTGAACGATCGAGTCAACGCGATCGTCACGCTGAGGTCGGTCACCGAGCTGCGTGCGGAAGCCGTTGGGGCCGATCGACGGCTCGCGTCGGGCGAGGAGCTTGGCGCATTGCATGGTCTGCCGATGGCGATCAAGGACCTCTCCCTCACGCGCGGCCTGCGCACGACGTTCGGTTCACTCGTGTATCGGGACTTCGTGCCGACCAGCGATGAGCTTTACGTAGAGCGCTGCCGGCGCGCCGGCGCAATCATCATCGGCAAGACCAACACGCCCGAATTCGGCGCCGGCTCCCAGACCTTCAACGCCGTGTTCGGTGCCACGCGCAATCCCTACGATCTCACGAAGACGAGCGGGGGCAGCACGGGCGGCGGCGCGGCAGCGCTTGCCAGTGGCATGCTGCCGATCGCCGACGGCACGGATTTGGGTGGTTCGCTGCGCAATCCCGCCAGCTTCTGCAACGTGGTCGGTTTTCGCCCGTCGCCTGGGCGGGTGCCGCGGTTGAATGCGCGTGCGGGCGATACCCTGGGCGTACACGGACCCATGGCGCGCAGCGTCGCCGACGTTGCCTGGTTGCTGGCGGTCATGGCGGGGCCGGACGCGCGCGACCCGCTATCGTTGCCCGAGTCGGGCGCAACGTTTCTCGCGCCGCTCGAACGCGACTTTCACGGCGCGCGCATCGCGTGGAGCACAAACTTGGGGCGCTACCCGGTCGAGGGAGTGGTCACGCGAGTCTGCGACGCTGCGCGACCGGTCCTGGTTCAGCTTGGTTGCGAGGTTGTGAACGACGAGCCGGATCTCGACGGCGTCGACGAGCTGTTTCAGACGTTGCGCGCGCAAGGCTTTGCAGCGATCCACCGCCGTGATCTCGAGCGGCACCGGTCGTCGCTGAAGGACACCGTCGTCTGGAATATCGAACGCGGCCTGGCACTCACCCCCGACGATCTCGCGCGCGCGGCTGCGATCAAGACGGCGGTCGACACGCGTGTCGCCGCGTTCTTCGAGCGTTACAATTTCCTCGCGCTGCCCGTTGTGCAGGTCGCGCCTTTCGCCGTGGAGACGCAATGGGTGCGCGAGATCGAGGGCGTACCGATGCCGACGTACATCGACTGGATGGCGACGTGCTACGCGATCAGCTGCACAGGTCTGCCCGCCATCAGCGTTCCGTGTGGTTTCACCCCACAGGGTCTGCCGATCGGTCTACAAATCGTCGGTCGTCGCGGCCGTGACTTCGAGGTGCTGCAGCTTGCGCATGCGTTCGAACAGGTCACGCGTCACGCACTGCGCCGCCCTCCGCTAGCGGCGCCGAAAACCTAAACCAAAAAAAAGCCCGGCCGAAGCCGGGCAAGTCTTTGGGGGAAACCGTCAGGAGCAAACCTCCGAAACTTGACTGACAGTATCCGCGCGTAGCGGGGCAGCGCTTGTGAACCGAGTCACAGCTTTGACATAACCGCGCACGACCTGCGTCGCGATTGGCAGGCGCTAGCCGACGGAATAAGTGTCGGCGAGTCGGTACTGCGGGTTCTGCTTGAGCCAGGCGGCCAATCGATCCTTGCGGCCAATGGCCGTCGGGATGAAGTCGAGCGCCTGCTTCAAGCGGTCGTTCGGCTCGGCGCAGCTGAAGCGCAGGAAGCCGGCGCCGGCCTGCCCGAAGCACTCGCCGCCGAGGCACGCGATGCCGAATTTGTCGTCGGCGCCTTGCAGCATGTACAGCGCGAGGCCATGGCTCGTGACGCCAAGTTCGTTGCACACCGGCGCTACGTTCGGAAACACATAGAACGTTGCCGTGGGATCGAGCGTGCTGAACCCTTCGATGCGGTTCAGGCCTTCCGTCAGCAATACGACCTTCTCGCGGAACTTCAACATGACTTCGTCGCGCTCCTTGCGATCGCGCTTGAGCGCGGCAGTGCCCGCGAGCTGCACGATGGGAGGAGTGCACGACAACGTCGTGTTGATCATCTTCCCGATCACGTCGGCGACTTCGGGCGAGGCGACGGCAAACCCGAGTCGCCAGCCGCTCATGCTGTATGACTTGCTGAACGTGTAAGCGCCCACGCTCTGCGCGAGCATGTCCGGTTGGCTCAGAATCGAGTGATGGCTGCCACGCCAGACCATGTGGCAGTACGGCTCGTCACTGAAGATCGCGACGTCGCGGCCGCGAACCGCGTCGGCGATCCGCTGCAAATCGTCTTTTGTCGTGACGCCGCCGGTCGGATTGTGTGGCGAGTTCAGGAAGATCGCGCGCGGTGCGGGATCTTCTTTGAGGAATCGCTCGATGTCGGCGATATGGGGGCGGAAACCGTTCGACTGCTTCAGCGGCGTGAGCACGGCGCGCGCGCCGCGCCGTTCGATGTTCGGCAGGTAGGTCGGAAAATACGGGCTGAACACGAGCACGCCGTCGCCGGGATTCAAAAAGGCCTCGCAGAAGAACTGCTCGAACACCTTTGCGCCGGGGCCGGCGACGATGTTGCGGGCCTCCGCGGGGATGTCGAATTCGGTGCGCACGAATTCCGCCGCGGCTTCGCGAAACTCGGGGATGCCGGGTGACGGGCAATAGTGCGACTGGTTGTTCTTGATGGCGTCCATGCCGCCGGCTCGTGCCGAGGCGGTGCTATCGAAGGGGCTGTCGCCGATCTCGAGCTCGACGACGTCCTTGCCGGCCGCTTTCAACGAGCGCGCCATGGCGAGCACGGTAAACGCGGTTTCGACGGAGAGGGAACGGGCGAAAGCACTCAGTTGAGCGGACACGGCGGCACCTTACGTTCGGGAAGACGGGAAGTTTCTGGCTCGGGGCGCGTTGTTTTGGTCCAAGGGACCGCAGCGGTTTCGAGCGGCGCAAGCATAGCACCGAGGGCGGCGCCCTTCGACCGATGCGCGACGGCCGGTGGCTTATGTCTCCGGGCTCACCGAGGCATAATGCCGCCTCGTTTCTGTGAAGAGGAGAATTCGAATGATCGGTTACGTAACGCTGGGCACGAACGATCTCGCTCGCGCCTCGAAATTCTACGACGCGCTGCTCGCCGAGATCGGCGGCAAACGCATGCTCGAGTCTGATCGCTTCGTGTCTTGGTCGGCGGGCGAGCACAGCCCCGGCCTCGGCGTGATCAAGCCTTTCGACGGCCAGAATGCGACGGGCGGTAATGGCACGATGGTTGCGCTGGCCATGGACTCCCGCGAGAAGGTCGACGCCCTGTACAACCAGGCCATGAAACTCGGCGCCAAAGACGAGGGTCCGCCCGGACTGCGTTGGGGCAATTTCTACGTCGGGTACTTCCGCGATCTCGACGGCAACAAGCTGAACGCTTTCTGCATGGGCTGATTCACGAGACTTGCGCCGGCGCGCGCGGCCAGCACGGCCGCGCGCAGCCGCCGCTCCGACGAGCCGGCGCGTCGCTTCTCTTTCTATGCTCATAGTTCTGCGAACGCTCGGTCTGCTGTTGCTCGCCTTTGGTGCGACGCTTGTATTGCCCATGGCAATCTCGCTGCTCTATGGCGACGGTGAGTTCTCTCACTTCGCCGCGGCGTGCGCGGCGGGCGTGGTTGCAGGTCTTGCGCTATGGCTGCCGTTCCGGCGGCGTGCAATGGTGCTGCGCAGCCGCGACGGTTTCGTGATCGTTGCGCTCGTGTGGGCGGTCATGGGCCTCACCGGCGCCGTGCCGTTCATGCTCACGCTCGGCCTCGACTTTCCGGCGGCCTTCTTCGAGTCCGTGTCGGGCTACACGACGACAGGCTCCACCACGCTCGTGGGGTTGGAAGGCCTGCCGCCCTCGATACTGTTGTATCGCCAGCAGATCCAGTGGCTCGGTGGTCTGGGCGTCATCGTGCTTGCGGTCGCGCTGTTGCCGATGCTGGGCATCGGCGGAATGCAGCTCTATAAGGGCGACAC
The DNA here is from genome assembly GCA_039933105.1 of Gammaproteobacteria bacterium. Lineage (GTDB taxonomy): Bacteria > Pseudomonadota > Gammaproteobacteria > Steroidobacterales > Rariloculaceae > FEN-1219. The sequence goes on from JBDTOT010000016.1 coordinate 75,748, forward strand.
GCCTGGCCCGTTCAAAGACGAAAGAATCACGCCGCGGGTTACGCGCTCGGCGCGCAGCCTGTGCTTCGTGTACGCGGTGCTGACGCTGTTGTGTGCCGCGGCTTTTTGGTTCTCGGGCATGAGCCTATTCGACGCCGTGGGTCATAGTTTCTCCACGCTGTCGACGGGCGGGTATTCGACGCACGATGAAAACATCGGGTACTTCAAGAGCTTTCCCATCGAGATCGTGACGACCGTGTTCTCGTTGATTGGCGCCATCAGCTTCAACGAGCACTTCGTGGCGCTGCGGACGCTGCAGCTCCAGCGCTATCAGCGAGACACCCAGACGCGGGTGTTTTTGGGTGTCGTCATCGTGCTCACGATCGTGACGACTGCGGTGCTGTATGTGCAGGGGACGTATCCCTCGCTGCCGGACGCGTTGCGGTACGGCCTGTTCGCATCCGCCGCCGCTGTGTCGACGAGCGGTTTCGACGTAGCGGATTTCGCCCTGTGGCCGCTTGCGTTGCCGGTGCTGCTGATCTTCGCGATGTTCGTGGGCGGGTGCGCCGGCTCGAGTGCCGGTGGCATGAAAGTCATCCGCTACGTCGTACTGTTCAAACGCGTCGGCGTGCACATTCACCGGCTGATTCACCCGCAGGCGATTCGTCGCATGAAGCTCGACGGTCAGCCGGTGCCGGATTCCGTGGTGGAGGCCGTCGGCGGATTTTTCGCCGTCTACGTCGTGGTATTCGTGATCTTCATGATCCTTGCGATGATGGACGGCATGGACCAGGTCACAGCGTTCGGCGCTGTTGCGACGTCGATCAACAATGCGGGCCCGGGCTTGGGTAAGGTGGCGATGACGTTCGCGGACGTGAGCCCGCAGGGCAAGATCGTGTTCGCGGTCGCGATGTTGTTCGGCCGGCTCGAGATCTTCACGTTCCTCGTGCTGTTGACGCCGGCGTTCTGGAGGCGGTAGCGCGGCGACCGCGCGGCGCCGGCGGCTTTTCGCTACCACTGCGCAACTCCTTCGGTAGACCGAGGTCGTCGCCGCCGAGTGCGTGGATGCAACGGCGCAGGCCATCCGAGAACGCCGCCACTTCCTCCGCGTCGAACGACACGAGCATCTTCGAGAACACCGACGAGCCGACACTATGGGCACTCTCGAGCTCGACGAGGCCGGCCTCGGTCAAAGACCAGCTATCGGCGCGGCGGCTGTCGGGATGAGGCCGCCGCTCGATCAACCCGTCGAGCTCGAGATGCCGCAACACGGAATTCATGGTCTGAGCCGAGACAAAGGCCCGGCGGGCCAGCTGGGCACCCGTGATGCCTGGCTCGAAATGCAGCCCGAACAGCGCAACAACGGCCGCAAACGACAGCTCCAGGCCCTTTTTGCGGAGCGCGTCGTCCATGGCCTGCCGCACGGTGTGCTGCAATAATCGCAGCAGGAACCCGACGGTATGCTTGGGTTCGACTACGGCGCCGACGGCTTTAGGATTCTTGGGCATCGTCCGGTGATTGATCGATATCAGGGAACTGATATCATATCAGCAAGCTGATGGTTGGCAAGGACGACTTCTCGATGCAACAACAACACTCGTACGGACGACGCTGGACTCAAGGACGAGCTCTCGCGGCATTCGTGGTCGTTGCCGGCTTTGCGGCCGTCGCGGGTTGCTCGCGTGGTGGCAACGGTCAACGCGCGGGCGCGACTGCTCCCGCGCGCGCGGCCGTCATGACGGTGACGGCGGCGCCGCTCGAGCGCGCGGAGCTTGCGCGCAAGATCACGATGAACGGGTCGGTGTACGCGTGGCAAGAAGTCATCATCTCGCCCGAGGTCGGCGGTTATCGTGTGGCGCAAGTGCTCGTCGACGTCGGCGACCGCGTGAAAGCCGGGCAGAAGCTGGTGGTGCTCTCGACCTCGCTGCTGGAGGCCGAGGTGGCCACGAAGCAGGCGATGTTGAACCAGCGGCAGGCGGAGCTCGACAACGCGGAATCCGCGCTGCACCGCGGCCAGATGCTCGCAGAGACGCACGTGCTGTCGGAATCCGATCTCGACAAACTAACAGCGGACCAGCTGGCGAAGCGCGCGGCCCTCGCGTCGGCGCGCGCCGATCTCGACACTTCGCAGCTGCGGTTAAAGTTCACCTCCGTGACCGCGCCCGACGACGGCATCGTCACCGCACGCATGGTTACGGTGGGGCAGATCGCGCAGGCTGGCTCCGAGATGCTGCGCGTGCTGCGTAACGGTCGCATCGAGTGGCGCGGCGAAGCGCCCGAGATGCGCTTGGGCGAGCTCGCGCCCGGGCAGGAAGTGGCAGTTTCGACAGTCGAAGGTCTCGAGGTGCGCGGCAAGATACGCGTGGTCGCTCCCACGATCTCTACCGGCAACCGCACCGGCCTCGTGTACGTGGACCTGCCGCCGGACGACCGCATTCGGCCCGGTATGTTCGCGCGCGGCGAGATCGAAATCGGGCGCGGCCCCGGGTTCACGGTGCCGCTCGAGAGCCTCGTGAGCTCCGACGGCTACAGCTACGTGTTCGTGGTGCGCCCCGATAATACCGTCGAACGTCGGCGCATCGAGACCGGCGCGGTACTCGGCGACTCGATCGAGGTCGTTGGCGGCGTGCAAGGCAACGAGATCATCGTGAACAAAGGCGCCGGCTTCTTGAAGGACGGCGATCTCGTCAACATCGGTACGGTGACCGGCTCATGAACTTCGTTACCTGGTCGATTCGCAATCCGGTCCCCGTCATCGTGATGTTCGCGGGCCTCACGATCGCGGGCCTGCTCAGCTTTCCGAAGCTCGGCGTCCAGGACCGCCCGGACATCGAGTTCCCGGCCGTGATCGTCACCGTGACGTACCCCGGCGTGGCGCCGACTCAAATGGAGTCGGAGATCACGCGCAAGGTCGAGGACGCCGTGGCGACGATCTCCGGCATCGAGCAGATGACGTCAACCGTCGACGAGGGTGCGTCGACCACTAGCATCGAGTTCCGGTTCGGCACCGATCTCTCCGCCGCGCTCGACGACGTGCGCGACGCGATGACGCGCATTCGCTCCGATCTTCCGCCCGATGCCAACGAGCCGATCGTGTCGCGCGTGAACACGGCCGGCGGCTCGCTCGTGACCTGGAGCGTGACGGCCGACAACATGAGCGACACCGAGTTGTCGTGGTTCGTCGACCTCGTCGTGACGCGCGAGCTCTCCTCTGTCCAGGGCATGGGCAAGATCACGCGCGTGGGCGGCGTATCGCGCGAGATCCGCGTGGATCTCGACCCGGATCGCATGGCGTCGCTCGGTGCTACGGCTAGCGACGTTTCGCGGCAGTTGCGGCGGATTCAGGCGGAGTACCCGGGCGGGGAGGGTCGCGTCGGGGGTCTCGAGCAGACGGTCCGCACGACGGGCATCATCACCTCCGTCTACGACCTGCGTGCGCTGCCGATCTCTCTGCCGGACGGCCGCAGCGTGCGCCTCGACACGATCGCGGATGTGCGCGATCAAGCCAGCGAGCAACGCGCGGCGGCACTGCTCGACGGCAAGCCCGTGATCGGTTTCGAGATCGTGCGCTCCTGGGGCGCGAGCGCGCTCGACGTTGCTAAGGACTCGCGCAAGGTCGTCGCCGCGCTCACCAGGGAGTATCCGCACATCCATTTCGCCGAGGCGAGTTCGACGGTCGCCTACATCCAGACCTCGTACGATGCGTCGATGGAGATGCTCGTCGAGGGCGCGTTGCTGGCGATCCTCGTCGTCTGGCTATTCTTGCGCGACTGGCGCGCCACACTCGTGTCGGCCATTGCTTTGCCATTGTCGATCATCCCGACGTTCTGGGCCATTTGGGCCCTCGGCTTCACGCTGAACATCCTGACGATGCTCGCCCTCACGCTCGTCGTTGGCATTCTCGTCGACGACGCGATCGTCGAGGTCGAGAACATCGTGCGGCATTTGCGCATGGGCAAGAAGCCGAAGGCGGCCGCGATGGATGCGGCGATCGAGATCGGTCTCGCCGTCGTGGCGACCACGCTCACGATTTGCGCCGTGTTCATCCCCGTCGCGTTCATGAGCGGCATCGCGGGCCAGTTCTTCCGCCCGTTCGGTTTCACGGTCACGGTGGCCGTGCTGTTCTCGCTGCTTGTCGCTCGAACGCTGACGCCGATGATGGCCGCGTACTTCCTGAAGCCGCACGAGGAGCGTCCGAAGCGCAAGGCCGTGATCATGCCGTGGTACTTGGGCCGCGTGCGCTGGTGCCTCGAAAACCGCTGGAAGACGCTCTGCGTTGCTTCCGTCGTCATCGGCGGCATGCTGGGCGTGTTTCCGCTCCTGTCGACGGCGTTCTCGCCGGCCGGCGATAACGGGTTCACGCGCCTAAGCGTGGAACTCGCGCCGGGGTCTTCGCTCGAGGACACGCTCGCCGTCGCTGAGACGGTGCGTAAGCGGCTCGTGACCATGCCCGATGTGGGCAGTGTCTACACCGCGGTCGGCACGCAGGGCCGCAGCAACGGTCCCGGCGGTGGCGGCGGCTCGGCGGGCTCTGTGCGCCGCGCAAGCCTGACGATTCAGATCAACAACCCGGCGGGCACGCGTGGCGCGCAACAGGCCTTCGAGCGCAAGGCTACGGTCATGCTGCGCGATGTTCCGGGTGCACGGATTCAGTTCGACGGTACTGACGCCGACCGTTTGGGCGTCACGCTTTCCGGCGACGACGGCGCGCGGCTCATGTTTGCAGCCGCGAACGTCGAGCGCGAGATACGCCAGCTGCCGGGCCTCGGCACCATCACGAGCAGTGCCGCGCTGCAGAAACCCGAGATTGTGATTCGCCCCGATCCGGAGCGGGCTGCCGACCTCGGCGTGACCACCGAGACTCTGGGTCTAGTCACGCGCATCGCGACCACCGGCGATGTCGACACCGGGCTCTCGAAGTTCAACTTGGACAACCGCCAGATTCCGATCCGCGTGCGCCTGAACGACAAGTCGCGCGGCGATCTCGAGAGCATCAAGCTGTTGGCCGTGCCGTCGAAGACCGGCTCCGTTCCACTGTTGAACGTCGCCGATGTCTCGCTTGGCGCGGGCCCGGTCCAACTCACGCGCATCGATCGCAGCCGCAACATCAATCTGAATGTGAGCTTGAACGGCATGGCGCTCGGCGACGCGCTGAACGCGGTTGAAGCGTTGCCGTCGATGAAGAACCTGCCGGAAGGCGTGCGTCACATGCGCACTGGCAACGCGCGCTGGCTGCTGGAGATCTTCAGTCAGTTCGCGATTGCGATGGCGATTGGCGTGCTGTCGATCTACGCGGTGCTCGTGATGCTCTTCCACAAATTCATCCAGCCCGTGACCATTTTGACTGCGTTGCCGCCGTCGGCCGCCGGCGCGCTCGTCGCGTTGCTCATCACTGGCAACGGTCTCGCGATCAATTCGTTGATCGGATTGCTGATGCTGATGGGCATCGTGTCGAAGAACTCGATCCTGCTGGTCGAGTACGCGATCATGGCCCAGCGCGATCAGGGCATGTCGCGGTTCGACGCGCTCATCGACTCGTGCTCGAAGCGCGCACGGCCGATCGTCATGACGACGATCGCGATGGTGGCCGGCATGCTACCGGTCGCATTGGGATGGGCGGGCGACCCGAGCTTCCGCGCGCCGATGGGCGTGGCGGTCATTGGGGGGCTCGTGGTGTCGACCCTCGTGAGCCTGTTCATCGTCCCTGCCATGTTCTCCGTGTTCGACGACTTGCAGCAGTGGTTGAGCCGCCGCTGGGGCCGACCGGCGGAGGAAGAGGAAAGCACCGGCTCTGCGCATCCGACGGGCGCCGCGCTCTAGCGAGTTTGGCGCCCGGCGTTCAGGACCGCTCGAGATCCCACGTCACGAGCGGTGCGCCGCGGCGGATCCAAAACCCCGCACCGATGGGCCGGAACTTCTTCAGCAGGCGCTGTCGGTACCACTCGGCCTCGCGCAAATACACGTCCGCGTCCGTGTAGCGCTGGTCACAGTTCTCGCGCCAGTCGCGCTTAGTTAGCGCCGTAAAATACAGCACGCCGCGGCACAGCCGTCCGAGATTCGCGAGTCCGCGCGCTGCATCGCGCGTACCGAGGTACTGGAACACGTCGTAGCAGACGACCAGGTCGAACGTGCGCCTGGGAGCAAACGTCGAGATTGAGCCCTTAGTCCAGCCGTAGCGTTCACAGAGGTAATCGCTGACCTCGAGCCCGGTATAACTCGCGCGCGGCAACGTGCGCGTGAGTGTGCCGCGCAGCAAGCCTATTCCACAGCCGGCATCGAGAATGCTGCCCACCCGGCAACCGATGAGCTCGACATAGGCGCCGATCAAGCGGGCTCGCGCACGCATCTCGGCGCGCGACGTCACGGCGGTCGAGCGGTCGAAATAGAAACGCCGGTAGTAGCTGTGGTTGAAGCGGTCGAGGCTCAAACGAAGCTGGCGAGAAGGGTGATGCGTTGGCTCTAGTCTAAACCGGCCGCGCCCCGAGCGTGGCTTCAGGATTCGGGGCGCCCAGACCTTTTCGTGTAGCATCCGGGGACTTCCCAAGGGGTCTCAGCGTGCCCATGTCGCCACGAGTGCGGCTCGCGGTCGTGCTGTCGGTGGTCTACATCGACATGCTCGGCATCGGGCTGGCGTTCCCCGTGCTGCCACGCCTGATCGAGCAGTTCGAAGGCGGCAGCGTTTCGCGCGCGTCGTACATCTACGGCGGTCTCGCCGCTGCGTACTCGGTGATGCAGTTTCTGCTGGCGCCGTTGCTCGGTTCGCTGTCGGACCGCTATGGCCGCCGGCCCGTGATCTTGCTCGCGCTTGTCGGCATGGGCATCAATTACGTGCTGCTCGCGTTCGCGCCCACGCTGTGGTTGTTCGCGCTCGGCCGAATGATCGCGGGTGCGTTTGGCGCCACGTTCTCCGCGGCGGGCGCGTATCTGGCGGACGTCACGCCGCCCGAGAAACGCGCGCAGAGCTTCGGTCTGATAGGCGCGGCGTTCGGCGTCGGCTTCATCACGGGGCCGGCTCTGGGTGGGGTGCTCGGCGACGTGGACTTGCGGCTGCCGTTTCTCGTGGCCGCGGGGCTGAGCCTGGCCGATTTCCTGTTCGCGTACTTCGCGCTGCCGGAATCGCTGGCGGCCGAGAATCGGCGTGCGCTCGATTGGCGGCGCTGCAATCCGATCGGCGCGCTGCGCGAGGTCGGGCGCTATGGCCCGGTGCTCGGACTCATGCTCGTGTTCGTGCTCGCCGTATTCGCAAACCGCGTTGCGGAGATGACGTGGGTGCTGTTTACCGGCTACCGCTTCGGCTGGGGCCCGACGCAGACCGGCTTATCGCTCGCGATGGTCGGTGTCATGTTCGTCGTGGGCCAGGGCGGGCTCGTGCGCGTAGTCATACCGTGGCTCGGCGAACGCCGCGCCATCGTGCTCGGGCTCGCCGTCAGCGCCGCGGTCTGCGCCTTGTATGGCATCGTGCCCCAGGGCTGGATGGTGTTCCCCGTCATGGCGCTCGGCATCTTCGGTTGGACGATCGCGCAGCCGGCGGTACAAGCGTTGATGTCGCAGGCGGTGCCGGCGAACGAGCAGGGATTGCTGCAAGGTGCGCTCGCGAGCATGACGAACCTAACATCGATCGTCGGGCCGCCGATCTGGACGGGACTGTTCGGCTTCTTCGTGTCGCCGGCCGCGCCGGTGATCGTGCCCGGTGCCGCGTTCTTCGGCGCGTCGCTCGTGTTCGTCGTCGCGCTCGTGCTCGCTGCGCGCTGGTTCGCGGCGGCGACTACTTCTACTTCGCCGGCGCGCCCACAATCGTGACGCGTCGCACCCCAGGCGCGATGTTCTCCCGCACGTGATGCTCGAGCGACGCGACTTTCTCCGGGATCGCGCGGCTCAAGTCGTCGAGGTGCGCTCGAAGTAGCGCGTCTTTCTGCGACTCGATTCGCGACGTGAAGCCTTCTTCCGTGAGCACATCCTCAAGCGTCTTGCCCGCGGGCAGCTTGTCGCCGTCGATCCCAAGCGGTGGCGCCGGGTCCGTGACGGAGTGTGGGAGGGCGCGGGCTATTGGATCCGACGGCGAGAACCGCTCCGCGATTTGGCGGCGCGCGTCCGCGTCGATGCGCTCTATCTGCCGCACGTATTCCTTCCCGGCCGTTCGCACTTGCGCAGCCTCGGCCGAAGTGAGGCCCGCTTGCTCGAGTACGGACACGGCATAGGCCGGCTGCCCGCGTTGTTCGAAGTCCGCGAACGCCCGGTACATCGTCTCCCACGCGGACCAGAGGGGCGCCTCCTCGGACAGCGGCGACGACCCGACGGTGGAGGGTGACCTCGGCCGCAACACGAACGGCGGCGGCAGTGGCGTTTTCTCGTCCACGACGCGGAACAGGTCTGCGTCGGCGCGACCGGACCGCCACGGACACTCCACGAGATCGTAACGCGCGTCGCCGACCAACGCGCGGCAGCCCGACGCACCAAGATCGGCCACGACGATGAAGCGCAGTCCCGGTTCGAGTGCGACGTTTCTCACGAACGCCGCCGGGTTGGGCATCGACGCGCGGTGGTAGATGAGTAGTCCGGGCTTCGGCGGGCCCGCTTCCGCCGCGGGTTCGATCCACGCTTTGCCGACAACCTCGATCGTGCGCCCGAACGCGTTCTGAGCCATCGGGTTCGCCTCGACCGGGATCGCGGACAGCGGCGGCGAGTCGAGGCGCGTGCGCACCAAGTCGGTGGCGGGCCGAAGCTTCGCGGCTTGCTCCTCGGCTCCAGCATCCAGGCCGAGCGCCCGCATGAGCGAGAGCTTGAGCTGCAGCGGCGGCGAGAAGTAACTCCAGTCGCCGGCGAAGCGGTTCAGTAAGTCGAGCGCGTCGCGCGGTCGGCCGCGCCGGTCGAGCATGGTCGCGTAGCTCATGTACGCCATGTAGGCGTTTTGCGGGTCGTCTCGCGACTGAAGCGCTTCAAGATACTGTTGCTCCGCGCCGGGCTCGTCGCCGAACCGCTCGAGCATCAGCGCGTAATAGACGTGCGCGAAGTACACGTCGCGCGCGTCGGCGCACTCGCGAAGGCAACGTCGGAACGCGGCGTCGGCGGGTTGCCGGTCGCCCATGATCTCGCACGAGTAGTGAGCGAGCTCGGCGAGCGCCGCCCACGCGCCCGGCCTCCTCGCCTTGATGGCGCGGTCGGCCGCGGCGACCCTCTCCGCGAGCCGGGGTTCGGAGTTCGTCGGCTTCTTCGTCGCGACACAGGCCGCCGGCGCGGACGCGGACGCGGACGGGAGAGCTTGCGCCGTGGCGGTGAGGTCAGCGCCGGCAGTAAGAGCCAGAACGGCGCAGGCGAGCAGCAGCCAATGCGTAAGCGCATTCACGTAACGCAGCTTGCCGCCGTAAGGCGGCGCGACGCAACTCCGGCTTGCGGGTGAACGCAAACATGACTTGGGCTGTCATCCTCGGATGCTCTACCGTCCGTCCCGCAGACGTACACAAGGAGACGCGTTTATGGCACAAGCCTCGTCCGGACCACCGAAACACGCCGGCAGCTGCAATCTGCCGCAGCGCAGGACACACGCCGCGCGCTCACTCCGGTTTAGTGATGCTGTCCCATTGGAGTTCGGCGCGAAAATCGCCCAGCTGAAATTTGAAGAAATTCGTTGTCGCCGTGCCGGGCGCGGGCTCGCGTGTCGAATGGACAAGCAGACCGATCTGGCGAGTGAGCAGGTCGGCCATCAACAACACGAGCACCAGGAGCGCACCCAGCTTCCGGATATCGAGTCCGCCGGCGCGCTCGTCGCGTCGGCCGGCGAGTGTGGCGCGGTGTCGTTGTTCCCTGTTGTCCATTCGCCCAACGCTCTTAGGTGTAGCGAGGGTCCCAGTGTAGGCAGGATGGCGCGGCGGCATAACTATCTAATCAGATAGGGGTTGCAGCGGCACCTCGATGCACAGCACGCGAGAGGGCGCCAGCACCTGCAACACGGGCAACTCCCGTCCGGCCAGGCTGAGCCCGCATCCGCCTGCGAGCTCTCTGCCGCCAATGTCGAGCCGCCCTTCGATGACGAATACATGGAGGCCATTGGCCTTGCCGTATTTCGAGTATTGCAGCGCGATGCCGGGCGGCAGTCGGGCCAGTGACACGAAGGCGTCCTGATTGATTTCGACCACGCTGTCATGACCGTGCGGCGCGGCGATCAGACAGAGGCCGCCGTCGCCATCAACCAAGGTGCCTTGCGCATAGCGCGTCGGCGTCATGCGCGATTTCGGGCTTATCCAGGCCTGCAAATAATGCGCGGGCTCGTTCGGCGAATGGTTGTATTCCCAGTGCGTGACGCCGAGCCCGGCCGACAATACGTGGATGTCGCCCGGCGCCATGATGTGAGCGGCGCCGCGGCTGTCCTGATGGCGCAACGTGCCAGACAGCGGGATGGAAATGATTTCCATATTTTCGTGCGCATGTAGCGGAATGCCCTTCCCGGGAGGGAGCGTCTCCGCGTTGAGCGCCCACAATTGACCGAAAGCCAACTTCCCCACCGAACCTCCGCACGGCACTCAAGGGGTAACAGCACCCCATGGCAGGGTAGGAAGTTCAGCGCGGCAAGGTAACTATCAAAAAAGATAGGTGCGCGGGGCAGACAGTGTGGAGTACTGCGGCGTGATGATGCCGAGCAAGGCGGCTTTGGCGATGGCCTGGTTGCGGTTGCTGACGTTCAGTTTCTGGATGGCGTTCTTCAGGTGGAACGCCACCGTGGGCGCGCTAATGGAGAGAATTAGCGCGGTTTCCTCGGTGGTCTTGCCTTCCGCCGACCACAGCAAGCATTCCTGTTCGCGCTCGGTCAACCGCGGCTTGCTGTCTTCCGCTTCCTTGAAAGACGTGAGGCGCGTGATGGCGGCGTGGATGAAGGGAAGCAGCGTGTTGAGCGGCATGATGACCGCGAAGGCTTCGTCGCTTCCGGTGGCAAGCGGCTGCGGGCCGCCGACACAGAAGATGCCGTTTTCACCCGAGTACCCATGGATGCCGATACACACACCGCCCGCGAGCCCATGGCTGGCGCACGCATCGGCGAACGCGATCACCTTGGGGTCGGTCGATTCGTACATGCGGTCCCAGCAATACGGCTCGTGATGCGATGTGCAATGCAGTACCACCGGATCGAACGCGGCGTAGTTATTGGACATGTACTCATGCAGCCAGACGTCGGGGTAGTCGCTGACGACGAAGTGATCGATCGACGTAAACGCATTCGACAGCCGCACGCCATACAAAAAGTGCTCGAAGCCGAGCTGCTTCCGCATGTCCACAAGGATGGCCTTGAACTCGACGAGATCCGTGCAGGCCTGCAGACGTTGGATAACGTCTTTGATCCAGGAGTCCATTTCTGCGAGACGGTGGACGAGAGGCTTCGGGCGGATCTCGCAGCCGGTACTACGGCGCGCGACACTCGAAGTTTGCAGCGTCGTCCGTGCTGCCCGTGCCGTTGTACCGCGCCACCTGCGGGTACGGGCACAGCGGCCGCGACCGCGTGACCGCTCCGTTCACGAGCTTCTTCGCAACAATCTTCTCCGGCGCCGTGCCTTTCTCTACCCAGTCGATCACGGCTGTGACGGCGTCGTTCTGATCGGGGCCGATGCCGCCTGCGCAGTGCGCCATGCCGGGCACCATGAACAAGCGCATGAACTCGGGCGCGTTCGGCGCGTTCGCTTTGCTCGCCGCCTCGTAGTAGTTCACGCCCATCATCGGCTGCAGGATCGTGTCGGCCCAGCCATACGTCATGATTAGCTTGCCGCCGCGCGCGCGAAACGGTTTCAAGTTCGTGTCGGTGGCGTTCGCGAGCTTGCCCCAGCGGTCCAGCAGCGGCGGGTCGCGGTCGAAGTCGAACGTCTTGTAGTCGTAGTCCGGTTGCGGCGGCTGGAACACGAGGTAACGCATCGTGCCTTCGGCCAGATTGAAGTCTGCGGCCTTGGCGTCGGCCTGCGCCGGCGGCAGGATGAGGTTCGCCCACAGGCTATTCGTCGCGCCGTTCTGGCCGGCAGCAAGCGCCTCGCTGCCAATCATATAGCCTGGGAACAGTTGTTTGCCGCCACCTTTGGGGCCGTCGTAGACCTTCTGGACTGCGGTGGCCTGCGCGGGAGTCAAACAGGTCGCGGCATCGTTGCCGGTGGGGCAGGCCGCGACGTCCGTCGCGACCTTGAACGAGCAACGGCGCGGATCGTCGATGAGCCCGTCCTTCAGGCCGTCCACCGCGTCGCATTTCGCCATCACCGCGTTCGCGACGAGCGCGATCTTTTCGGCCGACACCGGCGTCTCCGCAAATGCGCGCTGGTTCCACAGTGCGCCAATCGTGAAGCCTGTCTGATCGACCCACGGTGCGTTCGCGACGATGCCGTCGAAGTCGTCGGGGTAACGCTGCGCTTCCAATAGACCCTGGCGGCCGCCGTTGCTGCACGAGTTCCAGTACGAATGCGCGACGGCTTGGCCGTAATAGCGGCGCGCGATTTCCTTCGCGGTCGTCGCAGTGACGTGTACGGCGCGATACGCATAGTCGATCGCTTTCGCCGGGTTGCTGAGCACGAACGTGCCGCCCGGCTCCTTGCTCGCATAGTGGCCCGTGTTGGTGCCGGCCATGACGAAGCCGTGCGAGAGCGCCTGGTCGCGTTGCGCCGTGCGCCCGGGACCGTCCAACGCCTCGCCCGCGTGCCCGCCATTGCCGATCATGTAGAAGCGGCCGTTCCACGCGGCCGGCAGATTCACTTCGAACGCGACCTCTGGCTGCAGCACGCCGCTAATGTGGCAGTAGGCAGGAACACCACCCGCCGCCGTCACCGCAGTCGCTTTGATTTCGACGAGCTCGTCGAGCTTCGCCGTCGCGAGCGCGTCGCAAGCGCCTTTCGGTGCAATTGCGCCGCCGGAGTAATTACTGCGCGAAGTCTTCGCTTCCGCGAAGGGCTGCGCGTGCGCCGCGCCGACAAATCCAATGATCGCGGCCGCGGCCGCAAATGCCTGCCCACTACGCATGTTGTGATCCCCCAAACGGTGCCCGAGATTGAGCTCCCGGCGGCAGCCTAAGTCAACCAGACCGCCGCGGGTGTCGGAGCTCTGACTTACCGATGCTCGGCGAGGAACTTGCCGAGCGTGCGGAACTCGTCGGCGCGTGCACTGCCACGGCGCCAGATCAGCGCAACGGTGCGATAGCTCTTGTCGCTGAGCGGATAGGTACGGACTTGCGTATTCTGCAGCAGCGCGGAGCCCTCGGCCATCTCGGGCAGGAACGTAACGCCCAAGTCTGCGTCGACCATCTCGATCAACGTCAGCAGGCTCGAAGCGGAGAAACGGCTGGTCTTGCGCGTGTCGCGCAGCTTGCACGCTTCGATCGCGTGGTCGCGCATGCAGTGTCCTTCGCGCAGCAGCAACACGCTGCCTTCGTTGAGGCGATTGAAACGGTAGCTTGCGGGCTCCACGAGCTTCGTGCCGACGCGTGCCGCGAGTCGGAAGCGGTCGTTGAACAGCGGCATCTGCTCCACGCCGGTCATATCGTACGGTAGCGCGAGCAGCACGACGTCGAGGGTGCCTTCGAGCAGCTGCCGATGCAGCGCCTCCGTGAGGTCCTCGTGCAGGAACAGCTTGAGCTGGGGGAAGCTTCGCCGGAGCGCGGGCAGCACGCGGGGCAGCAGGAACGGCGCGATCGTGGGAATGATGCCGAGCTGGAGCGCGCCCTGTAAGGGCTTGCCGTTGCCGCGCGCGTGCTCCACGAGCGCCGTCAGATCCTGCAGACAGAGTTTCGCGAGCGAGGCCACTTCGCGGCCCATAGCCGTGATCGTTACGCGGCGATTCGTGCGGTCGACGAGATTCGCGCCGAGCAGCGCCTCGAGCTCCTGGATCGCGATGCTGAATGCCGACTGCGACACGAAACACTGCGCGGCCGCGCGGCCGAAGTGTTTCACCTCCGCGAGCGCCACGAAATAGCGCAGCTGCTTGATGGTGGGTAAGTGAGCGGCGGGGCGCTCCGTGGCGGGCATCTGCGGCCTATTCACCGGGAGCGGGGGGCAGCGCGCGTTTGCCGAAGCGCATACGGAATAGCTCGATATAGCCGTGCCGCTGCCATTCCGCCGGTGCGAGCAACGGTTCGCTGCGTTGCGGTGGGCGGTTGGGGTCGTACAGAGGCAGGAACGTGACGTGGGACTGGCCGCTGTCCTCGGCGTCTTCCTGTTTCTTGCGCCAATCGCTGCCCAGGTCGGGCAGACGCCAGCCCTGGCCGATCACGATGATCTCGTCGGGCTTGTCGGTGCGATCCTCCGGCAGGGGTGCGAGCGTGGCGGCATTCGGTGGCCGCGGCGAGCCCGCGATCGGCGGTGGTGTGCGCCCGGAGCTCGTCGGAGCTGACACCAGCGGCGGCGCGGCGGGCGTGGCCTGGGCCGGCTCGGCGCGCCGCTCGATGCGTGGCGGTAACGGCACCGTAGCGCTTTGCGCCAGAAGCACGGCCGGCAGCGTGGCGGCCACCAGCGCGGCGAACGCAATCAGCGACGTATCAGCGCGTGGATGCATTGCCCAGACGCTCGCGCCACCGCAGAGTCTTGAACCAGTAGGTCGACGTCGACGGCAACCATGTGTCGGCCTCGTGCGCGACGATCCATGCATTCAGGAAAGCGAGGAAGTCGGGGTCGCCTTTATTGACCGCGAATGCCGAGCGGCTCGCCAGCAATGGCCGCGCGAGTGGCACGTCGATCACGCCAGGGTTGTCGAGCGCGAGGAACGTCGGCACCGGCTCGTCCTCGAGATAGCCGTCGACCTCGCCCGTGATGAGCGCGCGGCTCGCGGCGTCCTGCGACGCGATCAACCTCAGTTTCGCGCGCGGCAACAAGCGCTTCGCGAGTTGCGCGGCCGCCGAGCCATCGACGGCCACGATCGTGTGGCTGTCGCTGTCGAGATCCTCGAGCTTCTTGACGCTGGAGGTGCGCGCCACGTGCGTGGCGAGACCGATGCCGCCTTCGGCGTACGGTTGGCTGAAGTTCACGTGGATTGCGCGGGCTGGCGTGATCGCAAGGCCGGCTGCGATCAAATCGATCTCGCCGGATTCGAGCGCTGGAATCAGCCGGTCGACATCGTACGCGCGCAGGTCCGCTTTCACCTTGAGATCGGCCGCAAGCTGCTTCGCTACATCGACCTCGAAACCGATGAACTCGCCGTTGCTGGCGCGCGCCGCCCACGGTGGATAGAGAGTGACGCCGACGCGCAAAGTCCCGGTATTCAGCACTTGCTGCAGATCGCGCGCCTCGACTCGCGGCAACAACGCGAAACCGAGGATTAAGAGCGCGGCGATCGTGGTGCGTGGCATATTCGTTTCGTTCGCTATTGGATATTGAGACCGGCACCGCCGGGATTGGTGCCACAGCGTGAGATGCGGCTCGCGTGCGTACAGCGGTATGATCGAAGACCTGACCAATCCTAACCGATCTGACTTCGCAAGCCGATCCATAGAATGACCGAGCCGACCGCCGAGAATCCCCAACGGAACGCCGCAAAGCCGACGTCCTGGCAACGTATCTCGGCGTACGCGTTCCTCGGCGCTTTCGGCCTCACCGTGCTGACCGTGATCCTGACGGGGCTCGCGGTTCGCAACCCGGCCGCGCGGCGTGCGCCCGAAACCCAGGTGGTTACGCTGGCCGTCGCCGAGCCGCGCATCGTGAACCTGCTGTTCACGTCGCGGGCCGAGCTCGACGACGTGCGATTTACGGTGGATTTCCCTCCCGGCATCGAAGCGAACGGCAAGACCGGCGTGCGCCGAATCTCATGGAGCGCGCCGCTCGCGGCGGGCGACAATTTCCTGCCGCTTACGCTCGTCGCGCGTCAGGGTGGGGGCGGGCAGCTCGCGGCACAGCTCCAACACGGCAACGTGCACAAGACGTTCGTAGTAGACGTCGCCGTCGGTCCCCGCTGAGGGTCAACGAATGGCAGCTCGGTTCAAAGGCGTGCGTTGCGTGCTGTTGCTCGCGGGGGCAGGTGTCGCGGCGGCGCAGAGCAGTTTCGATGTCACGATGCGTGTCGTCGACGACACGCGCGGCCTGAATGCAGCCGTGATCGTGATCGGCGCCGATGCGATTGAAATTCGTTGGGAGCAGGCGCCTCAGGAAGGCGCCGCCGGCGCGCCGGTTCAGTAGGAACGCGCCACCGTGATCGTGCTGCGGTCCTGCGGATCGACGCTCGCGTCCTGACCGCCCACGGCACGCGTCCATTGGCGCGCACCCGAACGGCATTCGGTGTCGCTCTCCACGCACGCCACCCACCAGTACTCGGAGTTCGGGGCGCGCGTCACCGAGAAGCTGTCCGTATACGTGTAGGTGCGAACCGTTGCGGCATCGCCCGCGGCGTAACGCTTGCCGATACGCTGATCGCCAGAGCCTACGAGTACGTCGCCGCTTTCCTCGGATGTGTTGCAAACCCAGCGGCCGGCGTTGCGGCCCGTGCCTTGAGCGCATGCGAACACCACGAGCGCGTCGCTGCAGGCGTTGATCAGGCCCACATCGACCATCTCGCCATAGTTATAGACCGCATCCTGGCGCACGCATTGGTTGCGCGGCCCCGATGCTGCGAACGCTGCGGCGCGGCTAGCGGCGCGCGGTGGCTGGAAGTCAAACCGTTCCTGGACGACCTGCGGTGTACGCGCCGAGTCCTCGGCGTAACGCCGGCGCTGCACAGCCGCCAACGCGGCTGCATCGAACGCGCCTTTTGGCTCAGCCGTCACCACGCGTGCGTTCTCGACACGACCAGCGGAATTCACCGTGAACTCAACGTCGACATGCCCCTTGAGCCCGCGCAAAAGTGCGCCGGTCGGATACTCCGGTACGACCGCGATCAAGGGCTTCAAGCCGGCGTCGGCACCCTCACCGCCGGGCGCCTGGGCAGCGGCTGCGGGCGGCGGCGTGCGCGCGACGGGCACGGCGGCGCTTGCGCCGTTGTCGCGGCACACCTGGCAGCTTTGCACCAGGATTTTCGGATTCGCCGTTCGCGCCGGCCAGTTCTGGCGGTCTTCCCCGTCGACGACCATGGATACGAATGGCTGGCCGTCGACGAAGTAGTCGACACGCGCGCACTGCGGGCGATCTGTCTTGACCTCGAGGAAGCTACCGCGCGCCGCGACGTTCGCAGTGCAGGTGTCGACAACGCTCGTGCAGTCGCAGCGATATTGGCCGTGGGCTACGCCGCCGCAAGCGAGTAGCAACGTGAGCGCGGGAACCTTCCAGCTCTGCATATCTACTCGTCTTCTTGTAGAGACCTTGTTGGGATCTTAGCCCAATCGATGCGAGATGATCGCGGCGACGTCTGCGATTATGTTGAATCGCAAACGCAGCCGCGGGGCGAGCCCGTGGCGAAGCGAGCGCCTTCGATTACTGGACGAAGCGGATGCGCGTAAAGACGCGCTGCTCGATCAGGCGGTTCTGGAACACGCGTGGCTCGAACTGCCATTGTTTGATGGCTTCCGTGGCTTCGCGGCGGAACAGGCTGTCGCTCGACGAGTTGGCGACTGCGATGTCGTGAGTCTTGCCGTCGGTGCCGACGGTGAATTCGAGGTCGACCCAACCTTGCAGACTACGCTCCAGGGCCCGCGCCGGGTACACCGGCGCGACGTACGTGATCACCTTCATCGAGGACGCAGGAATCGGTTTCGCGGACTCGCGCGCGATCAGCCGCTCCGTTAGCACGTTGCGCGCCTTGCGCACGCTATCGGCGTCGGCGCCGACCGATTCGGCTTCGTTGATCCAGACAGCTGCACCTTCGTCGTCGAGCGCTTCGATCGACTGCGACGCGCGTGCCAGCAACTCGCGCGACAGCGTTTGACGCGCACGCTGCGTGAGCTCGCTGTCGTGATTCGTGGCGATCAATACGGTCAGGTAATGCTTGGCGCCGGTGTCGATCGGCGTGAGCAACCGACCCGCGCTCATTGCTGCGTTGAACTGGTCGCTGGCTTGAACGAGCGGGTCGACGACGGGTTTCGCCGGCGCGGCCGGAGCGACCTCCACACGGGCGACGCGCGGCTGCTCGGCAGGCTTCATGTTTTCTGGCGCGGCTAACTGAGGCGAGACCACGGGAAAAATCTTCACGCTGAGCGCTTTCGCGCCGGGATGCGCCGGCAGCGCTGCGCGGATACGTTCGACGATATGACGTGCATCGTCGAAGCGGCCTTGCTCGAGCGCGGTCTCGCCGCGCTTCACGAGGTCGTCGGCTATCTTCGTGAGGCCCGCTGTCGCGTCCGGGTTGTTGGGCTGCGCCTTCGCGGCGCGGGCGTACAGCGTCCACGCGCTGTACTCTTCCGGCTCGATGAGCATGCCGGCGTCGTATGCCAGCTGCGCCATGCGAAGAGGATTGTCGAACGTAGCGTCGTCCGCCGCCGCGTCGTCCACCGCCGGAGCATCCGGCGCCGCGGCCGGTTTGCTGCTGTCGGCCATGGCCAGGTTCACGATGGGTGCAGTCGCGCGCGCTTGTGGGCCTGCGTCGGAGCCCGCCCAGGGCTTCATGATCACGAGCCACGCGACGCCGACGGCGGCAACCGCGCCACCCGCCACCCACAGCAGAGTGTCGCCTTGGTTCTTGATTGGTTTTTGCGGTGTGCTCATGTGCTCGCCCATAGCATGCTTTTGAGCTTCGCCAGCACGCCTTCCATGATGCCGGACTCGCTGGTCGGGCTAGCATCGACTTCGTGGCGCTTCACGAGCTCGGGATTCTTCAACAGTAAACGGTGATGCTGCAGCGCAGCCTGCAGGCTGATCGCGCAACGGCCTGCGGACAGCGGCTTACGCAGGAAGCGGAAGATCTGGCCGTGATTGATCAACCACACCATGTCGAGCACGTCGCGGTGTTGTGAAACGGCGATCGTCACGAGCTGCGGCAAGTGTTCCTTGAGCCGCGCCGTCATTGACTGGATCGTCGCCTTGTCCTCCGACACGTCGGTCACGAGCACGCCGGGGCGATGCTCGGTCAAAATCTTCACAACCTGAACGATGTTGCCTGCCGCGTGCACGGGCAAACGGCCGCGCACGGCTTTCTGGACCGTGTCGAGGACTTCGGGGTCGCTCGAGAACACGACGACGCCAAGCCCGGTCGCAAGCTTTGGTCGCGACCCGGTGTCCGCAGCCCTGGCATGCACGGGTGCGGCCGACGGCTTCGAGCCAAACTTCGGCTTCTCCATCACGTCGGTGCGCGACGTGCGCGCCGGCTCGCCAGACACCGTGTGCGGGCCGACCTCACGAACCGTGTCGGACTCCATGATGATTTCGAGCGTGTCGATCGGAGAGAGCTCGGTCTGCGGCTCTGGTACGGGCGCTTCGCGCGCAAGCTTCGCCGCGAGCTCGATCGTCTCGCGCAACTGCTTCGGCGCGCACGGCTTGGTTAGGAAGCGAAACACTTCGCTGTCGTTGATGGATCCTTCGACCGCGTCGAGATCGGCGTAGCCAGTGAGGAGAATTCGCACGGTGCGCGGCGACATCGCCCTTACCTTCGTCAGCACCTCGACGCCCGTCATTTTCGGCATGCGGTGATCGGCCACGATCACGTCGATGTCTTTGCTTTTGACGATGTCTAGCGCCTCAGCGCCGTGAGAGGCCAGATACAGGTCGAACTGCCGGCGAAACATGATCCGCATCGAGTTCAGCACTCGCTGCTCGTCATCGACGAACAACAGGCGAGGGCGATCGGCCGCGGATCGAGCTGCCTCGAGAGACACTATTTACACCGCCTCCGCGAGGGGAAACGGCGTGGCTTCGTAATCCATCTCGCCCGTCTGCTCTGGCGCAGATGAGCCCGCGGACCGTTTGATCGGCAACACTACGGTAAATGCCGAGCCTTGGCCCACTTGCGATTCGACGAGCAGTTCGCCGAGGTGGCTCCGGACTATCTCGTCGACGATTGAAAGGCCGAGACCCGTGCCCTTGCCGACTTCCTTCGTCGTAAAGAACGGGTCGCGGATCTTGTTCAGGTTTTCTTCCGGAATACCGCAGCCAGTGTCCTCGATGCAGATCGCAACGTTGTTCGAGTCGTAGAGGCGCGTGGTGATTGTGATCGTGCCCTCGCCCTCGATGGACTGCGCTGCGTTGGTGATGATGTTCAGGAACACCTGGTTGATCTGCGACGGCGAGCATTCGATTTCCGGCAGCTGGCCGTAGTGCTTCACGACGGTAGCTTTGTGTTTCACGACGTTCTTTGCGATCACGAGCGTCTTATCGATACCGCCATTCACGTCGAAGGTCGCGATCGGCGCGCGGTCGAGGCGACTGAAGTCCTTCAAGCTCTGCGCCATTTCCGTGAGATCGTTTAGGCCGGCGATGCTGTCGCGAGTGAGGTCCTGTATCTCCTCGATCGCGGCCTCGAGCTCCTCGTCGCGCAATAATGTCTTGACGCCCTTGAGCGCGTTGACGAACTGCATCTGATACTCGGAACGGTCAGCGAAGTCCTCGGACTTGATCGAGAACGCAGCGGCACTGCGATTCACGAACTCGCGCAACGTGCCTAGGCGTTCCTGTACGAGCTCGGCATTGTTGGCGAGATATAGCAGCGGAGTATTGATCTCGTGGGAGATACCCGCCACGAGCTGACCGAGTGACGACATCTTCTCGGCTTGCACGAGTTGGACCTGTGATTCTTTGAGGTCTCCGAGCGCGCCGGTGAGCTCGTGCGTGCGCTCGGCAACGCGTTGCTCGAGTGATTCGTTCAGTACGGCGAGCTCGGTGTTTGCGGCGTTGATCTCGCGGTAGCTGCCGTGCAGCCGCGTCGCGACGAAGCCCACCGCTAGCAACAGCACGACGGCGTAAACGGCGAGCATCAACCGGGCCTGGTCTACGCGCGTGACCGAGCTCGTGTACATGTCTGCGGTCGCCGCGCCCAGTGCGGTACCGAACTCGCCTACTGGCGCGCCGACGAGTTGTTTCTGCTTGCTGTCGATCAATCCCTTCTTTTTCAGGATCGTGCTCACGGAGCTGCGCAGGCGATCGAGATCGCCTGGCATGCTGTCCACTTTCTGATCACGACCGAGCGACACCAGCAGCCGCTCGAGGTCTGCAGGGCGTACCGAGGCGCGTTGCCCCGAGAATCCCAACGTGCCGACTACGAGCTGAAAAGTATCGGCGGCGGCGCGATCGAAACCACCATCGCGTAGCTTCTGAATGACACCGGCACCCGACTCTCGCAGGAAGCTCACACTCGCCGCGTACTCCGTCTCGTCGTCGATCAGCTCGCCCGCGAGCGCTGCGGCTGAATTGACGGTGGCGACGAAAGTATCGTGACTATTCGTGAGCCGCGCTTCCTGACCGGAGTTGCCGCGCATGCCGAACGCCGAATCGGGTAGTTGCGACGGCGCGGCGGCGAAACGTTTGAGCAGTGCGCGCGCGCCTTCGCCGGGCTGTTGTTGCTCTTGCCAAGCTTTCTCGAGCGCATCGGTAAGCGAATGGAAGTCCGCATCGACGCGCTTCAAGTCCGCATCGATGGTGTATTGCGCGACGTGGGTTTCGACCGGTAGGGGGCGCGACTCGAGCGCAAGTGACACGAGCAGGGCCAGCGCCGCGAGCGCGAGAACGAGTGCGATGACTGCACGCTTCATGGCCGACCGATTTACTTAATCGAGTGCACCAACACTAGGCAAATTAGAGAAACGTTGGAGTGATAGGCTTCACAGAGCCTTTGCATCGTCGCCACCTGGCGACTCGCCCTTATGTCCGGGGTGGGGGCGCGATATCGAGCCTAAGTGCCGGTCTGGGGGAAGGCGTGGCCCGTTAGATCCAGCAGCGCCGCGGCTTCGGGGGTGCGCGCCGTGTCGGCGGATGCGCGACTTCGCTATCATGGCGCCGCTTCGGCCACCGGACAGTGACGTGCGACCCATTCAGCCTCTGCAGCCGTTTCTCGACC
>JBDTOT010000017.1:0-96460 GCA_039933105.1 Gammaproteobacteria bacterium
ACGCCGACCGGCACGTCGCCGACGAGCGTCACGCGATACAGCTGCCGGTCGAAATCGGTCTCGAAGATGTCCTCGGGCGCGAGGTGCGCGGTGGCGCGGTTGTCCCACATCGCGATGTCTCCGGCGTTCCACCGGAAGCGTGCGACGAATTCCGGCCTCACGATGTGCTCGAACAGCAGCTCGAGCAGCTGCTGGCTTTCGCGCGCGGTGAGCCCGACGATCGATTTCAAAAACGCCGGGCTCACGTACAACACGCGCTCGTGCGACTCGGGATGCACTCGAACCAGCGGATGCTCCGTCGAGAAGCTCTTGCGATCCGTATCCTTGAGCGCGTTGCCGGCGACCTTGCCGTAGCCGTGCACGCCGCGCAGGCCGTCGACGAACTTCCGCATCGGCGGCGACAGCGCGTTATACGCCGCAGCGAGATTCGTGAACTGCGTGTCGCCGCCATAGGGCGGCATGGTGACGCCGCGGAGGATGGAGATCGCCGGAGGATTGAGCACCGTGGTGAGGTCGGTGTGCCAGCCGGTCCACGGCCGCATCGGCTCGACGTCTATGTGCGTGTGCCGCTCGCGCTTCCTCGCCACCGAATAGACTTCGGGGAACCCCTGCTCGTGACCGTACAGCACGTGGCCGATGGTGGGCTTGCCGAGCCGCCGCGCAAACGCGACGTGCTGCGCGTGGTCGATGTGCTGATCGCGGAAGAAAACCACCTTCCACTTGAGCAGCGCCGCGCGGATGCCCTCGACCGCGCGTTCCGCCAAAGGCTGCTTGAGATCGACGCCGAAGATCTCCGCGCCGGTGAAGACGGACATGGGTCGAATTTCGAGATTGCCCGCGGTTCGGCCCGCGGAGATCGGTGACGCAGAAGGCATGGCCGCTCCTTCGACTCCGCAACCGCCAGCTGGTCCGAAGCCCCCCCTTTAGTGTCATCGAAGAATGAGCGCAATATGACGATCCGGTCAAGGCGTGGGGAGGGTATGCAAAGAGAACAACAGGCGCGGGCGCGCAGTGCGGCAACGATCGAGCCGTTGAATCCCGTGATCGGCGCGGAGATCGGCGGTCTCGATCTGCGCCAGCCGTTGTCCGACGAAGACGCGGCGAGCGTTCAAGAGGCATTGAACGAACATCAAGTGGTGTTCTTTCGCGATCAGGACATCACGCCCGAGCAGCAACTGGCATTCGGCCGCCGCTTCGGCGAGCTGCACGTGCACCCGTCCGTGCGCGGCAAGCCCCGCGCGGAGTGGACGGAGATCCTGCCCGTGCACGCCGACGCGAAGACGAAACGTGTGGTCGGCGACAAGTGGCACGCCGACGTGTCGTGCGACGAGAAGCCGCCGTACGCGAGCATCCTGCACATGAGCACGGTGCCCGCAACCGGCGGCGACACGCTGTTCGCGAGCATGTATGCGGCGTACGAGGCTCTGTCCACGCCCATGAAACGTTTCCTCGAGCCTCTGACCGCCACGCACGACGGTGCACTTAACTACACCGATCGCGCGCGGCGCGACGGTGAGGACTTCGCGGACCGCACGCACCCCATGGCCGTGCATCCCGTGATCGCCACGCACCCTTTCACAAAGCGCAAAACGCTGTACGTGAATTCGATCTTCACTACGCGCATCAACGAGCTCACCGAGAGCGAGAGCACGGACGTGCTTGCGTTCCTGTTCAACCATGTGACGAGGCCGGACTTTCAGTGCCGGTTCCGCTGGCGGCGTAATTCGATCGCGTTCTGGGACAACCGTGCGACTCAGCACTATGCGGTGTGGGACTACTACCCGGCCGTGCGCTCCGGCCGTCGCGTCACCATTCGTGGCGGCCGGCCTTAGGCGGGCGGCAACAGGGCGCTCCGATAGGTGCGGAGTGGCGCTAGCGTCATGCGCGCGAGCGCGCCGGGTGCGGGGCATAACCCGTTGCGCGCGGCGGACTGCGTGCAGTCACTTCTGCCGTGTCTGGAGCGAGTGATACTTGAACTGGGTGCGCGCCTCGCGAAGGGTCATGCCGCCTTCGACCGCCTTGCGGATCGCGTTCTCCGCCGTTTCGATCTCGCGGCCGATCTCGAGGACCCGTTGCTCGTGCTGCTTCGGGATGCACAGCACGCCATCGGCGTCGCCGAGCATGATGTCGCCGGCGCAGACGAGCGCGTCGCCGATGTTGACCGGCACGTTCACGCTCTCGAGTTGCACGCGGTCCTTGCCGGTGCGCATCGACCAGCCGCGCGTGAACATGGGATAGTTCAGCTCGAGTGCTAAGTGCGCGTCGCGACAGTTGCCGTCGATGACCGTGCCGGCCACACCCATGCGGTTGGCGATGGCAGTGAGAATGTCGCCCCATACCGTGGCGTTCTGGCGCCCCTGATTGTCGAGCACCACGACCTGACCCGGCTGCACATCGTCGATGTAGTCGCCGACAGAGCCGGCCGGCGTCTCCGCCGGGATCATGCGAACGGTGAAGGCCCGACCGCACAGTCGCATGCTGCGCGGATCGAGCGGCTTTAGCCCTAAGCACTGGCCGGGGATGCCGAGACGGTCCATCGCGTCCGAGACCGTGGCGGTGGACATGGCCAGGAACTCTTCGACGATCGTTGTGGCCATGCTCTTTCCTGTGCAGGACATTCTCGCGGCCGCCATGCAATCACGGTGACCCTGAGATTACAATCGTTCGCAGCACGGTGCGCCGTGCGGCGCGCCGCCTTGCGGCGGCGTCACACCGGGGGGAGTTCCATGCAAGTAGGAGTCGTCGGCCGTCTCGCGATTCTCGTCGCCTCGATCAGCTTCATTGCGTCGATACGCGCTCAGGGTCCTGCGCTCACGCCGGCGCCTCCGCCCGACGTCGTGCTGCCGGGCGAGCTCGTGATCGAGCCCGCCACGCTGATCAACCTCGGCTTCGAGTGGTTCATCCAAGGCGATGCGAACCGCAATGCGGCGGTGGAGGTGTCGTACCGCAAGGTGGGCACGCCGGCGTGGAAGCCCGGCTTACCGTTGTTGCGCCTGAACGGCGAGCGCATCTACGGGGAATCGCGCGTCGACGTGATTGCGCCGAACATGTTCGCCGGCAGTGTTCTCGACCTCGACCCGGACACGGCCTACGAGGCACGCTTCGTGATGTCCGATCCCGACGTTGTGCGCGGACCGGCCGAACGCATCGTCACGGTGCGCACGCGCGCGGAACCGCAGCCGTACGCGGGTGGCCGCGTGTTCCATGTATATCCGCACGGCTTCAAGGGGCAGAAGACCGAGCCGTCCTTCGAAGGCCTGATGTGCGCGTACAACTTCTGGTGCGCGGGCACCGACTGGGCTACGTCGGGGCGGCCCCGCGTGAGGCCCGGCGACACGATCCTCGTGCATGCGGGCATCTACAAGTACAACCGCTACGAGTACACGAATAACCCGAACGTCAATCGCACGGAACCACTCGACGGCACCTACTACCTCACGGCCGACGGCACGCCGGACATGCCCATCGCCATCAAGGCGGCGGGCGACGGGGAAGTCGTCTTCGACGGGGACGGCAACTTCGCGCTCTTCGACGTGCGCGCCGCCGACTACACGTATTTCGAGGGCATCACGTTCCGCAACGCCGAGATCGGAATCCAGGCCGGCACGCAGTTCATCGCAGGCTCGAAAGGGCTGACGGTGAAGAAGAGCCGCTTCGAGAATGTCGGCGCCGGCATCTTCACGAACTACTCGGGCTCGAGCGGCTACTACATCGCCGACAACACCTTCATCGGCCGCAACGATCCGAAGCACATGATCGGCTGGGCCGGGGACCTGTGGACGAAGTACGCAGGAGTCGAGGGCCAGATCTTTCCGCCGAAGATGGCGTCGTACGTCGCCGTCAAGCTGTACGGCCCGGGACATGTAGTTGCGTACAACTACATCGCGGATTTCCACGACGGTATCAACGTCGAGACGTACGGCAACCCCGATGGGTCCTACGCGTCGGGCCCCGGTATCGTCGACGGCCCGAAATATCCGACGCGCGAGTATTGGGATCGCCGGCCGGTCGCCATCGACTTCTACAACAACTACATCACCAACTCGCACGACAATCCGATCGAGGCCGACGGCAGCCTGCACAACATCCGCATCATGCGGAACATGCTTATCAACCATCCGTCGCACGCGTTCTGCAACCAGCCGACGCTCGGCGGGCCGGTCTATTGGATCCGCAACGTCGCCTACAACCTCCCGGGCGGGTCGACGCGGCTGACCAACGGCGCCGCCGGCGCGCTGTTCTACAACAACACGATCCTGACGGAGACCCAGGCGGCAGGTGCGTCGAACATTCACTGGCGCAACAACCTGATGCTCGGCCAGAACTCGGCGCCTGCGATCCTGAGCGTCAACACGTTCACGAGCTACACGTCGTCGGACTACAACGGTTTCCGTCTGAACCCGGGCGCCACACCGGCGTTCGAGTGGAACACGCCGGCCGAGGGGATCGCGGACTTCACAGGGCCGGGGCATGAGGCGAAATTGCGGAGGCAGGGATTCGCGTCACTGGCGGAATACGCGGCGGCCACCGGGCAGGATAGTCACAGCGTCGCGGTGGATTACGATGTCTTCGTCGACGTACGCCGTCTGGACGCACAGGACGCGGCGAACGCGCAGAAGCTGTACCGCGCCGATGAGTTCGACTTCCGGCTGAAACCGCGGTCCGCCGCGGTCGACAAGGGCGTGCATCTGCCGAACGTGACCGACGGCTTCGCCGGCCGCGCGCCGGACTTGGGCGCGCTCGAGGTAGGGCAACCCGTGCCGCATTACGGGCCACGCAACTAGTTCGGCGGGGCCAGATTTTTTCGATCGTGCATTTTCTGTCGGAACTACGAGGCGCCACGTAAACCCATGACGACATCATTCTTCTCGCGTGCAGCCATCCTGTTGGCCGTGTGTATCGGTTTCGATGCGGCGCCGGCCGGTGCCCAGACGAGTGGCGCGCGGGCGGCCACACCACCTGCAACCGAAGAGTCGCGTCGAGCGCTTACAGATTACGCGTACCTGCTCATGGTGAAGCGCGACGTTGTCACGGCGATGGCGCGGTATTTCGACGCGAAGCTGATCCAGCACGATGCGGAGATCGGCGACAGCGGGCACGGCGACGAGGAATTTCTTTCGAACCGCCGCAAGGAGAACCCACAACAGTTTCTTGCCACGGAGCAATATCACACCGTCGTCGACAATCTCCTCGCGGATGGCGACCTCATTGCTGTGAAGTCGCACGTCTATACCAATCCGCGGGATCCGGGTCGCGTATTCGTCGACATCTGGCACGTGGTCGGCGGCTCGTTCGTCGAGCACTGGGACGTCGTGCAGCCTGTGCCCGCGGCGCCGCTGAATGACGCCACCTCGTGGTGCGGTGGCGCGAGCAACTGGGCCGACGCGGACAAAGTTGGCGATACCGTCGCACGTCCGGGCTGTGGTCTCTCCGGACCGGCCGCGAACCGGGACGCGGCGCTCGCCACGGTCGCGGCCTACACGGGCATGGCGGAAGATCCACGCAAGGCGGCCGAAGCGGTCGAGCGGTATTTCGCCGACGATTTCGTGCAGCACGGCCCCGACGTCGCGCAGGGCAAAGCCGCGCTCGTCGCCTACGAACGAAGCCACGCGGACGCGCGGGTCGCGCAGCGCTGGAAGCTCGCGATCGCGCGTACTATCGCGGACGGCAATCTCGTGCTCACGCACGGCCGCATTACTACGAGTGCGGATGCGCGCGGCGTCGCGCGTGTTGATCTGTACCGCGTTCAATCCGGCAAGATCGTGGAGCACTGGGACGTCGTGCAGCCGATCCCGGCGTTCAGCCTCGCAGGGCACTCGATGGTCGACGGTCCGCTGGAGCCCAGCCGCACGGTGGGCACGCGCGCCGGTCCGTGACGCGTTTCGGTTCAGTCGGCGCTGTGCCCCCATAGCTCGCGACTCGCGAGCCGCGCGCCTTCGACCAATGCTGCAAACTTCGCCCACATGACGGTCGGGTGCACGCGCTGCAGCGTGTCGACCTGGGCGAAGCCGCAATCTGCTCCGGCGATCACGTTTTCGCGGCCGACGATCTTTGCGAAGCGGACGATGCGATCCGCGACCAGCCGCGGGTGCTCCACCGTCACCGTGTGATGTGTGATGACGCCGGGAATCAAAATCCTGCCCTCGGGCAGCCCCACTTTCTGCCACGTGCGCCATTCGTGCTCGTGCCGCGGGTTCGCGGCTTCGATCAGATAGGCGCCGGCGTTGACCTGGAGCACGAGGTCGATGATCTCCTCCAGCGGTGCGTCGCAGGTGTGCGGCACGTGCCAGCTGCCGAAGCAGACGTGATAGCGGACGCGATCGGCGGGGATGTCGCGTAGCGCGTGATTCAGTGCGTCGACGCGCAGTTGCGCCCACTCGCGATAGCGCGCCGGCCTTTGCGAGTTCAAGGCGTCGTACATGTTCGCGAGCACCGGGTCATCCACGTGCACGATCAGCCCCGCGGCGTGGATGGCCCGGTACTCTTCGTGCAGCGCATCGGCGATTGCGAACAGGTACTCGTGCTCGCTCGCGTAGAACTCGTTGACGCCGTCATAAGCCGTGCTGCCGGGGGCGACGGCGGTCATGAACGCTTCTTTCACCGCCACGCCGCGCAACGCGTCGGTCAGGTTCGCGATCGCGACGCCAAGGCTCGCATGGCCGCGGTATTCGATGGGCCCGATGCAGGCTTCGGTTGGAACGCCGTGGATGGCGCGCGGGAAAGCCTCGGCGAGGAACTCGGCGAACGTCTCGCGCTCGCGGCCGAGCCACTCCGCGGGGCGCAGCTGATCGGGGCGCAGCTCGAAACCGCTGATGCGCGACAGAATGTAGGCGCCCCAGCTGGCCTTGCCGAACTCGCCGTCGTTGATGATGTCGATGCCGACCTTCGCCTGCTGCTTCACGACGTCCGCGATCGCAGAGCGCAGTCGCTCCGCATACAGGGCCGGGTCTTTCGGCGGGCCGGTCTTCGAGCTCGAGAGTGCGAGCAGCTCCGGCGGCCGCGGGGTGCTGCCAGTGTGCGTCGTCAGTATGCGATCGGTGCTGTGTTGCATGCGTCGAGCCGGTGTGCCTGCAAATGTTGCCGAAACCCGCTCCGGCGCGCACTTCGCGGGAAACGAAGTGTGGTTCGCCGATCGCGGTTTCCCGTGGCGACGGCGCCTCGTAGACTACCCGATCGACGGACCGTTCACAGGAATCGGCGGGCTCACGTGGCGAAGATCTGTACAGTCGTCTGTGCTTCGCATTCCCCCTTCCTGTACGCGTCGCCGGAAGAATGGGAAGGGGCGCGCCGCTCGCGCAGCGCGTCCGATGCATTCGCGGCGGATCTGCCGCACGACTCGGCGGAAGAGAACCAGGTCAAGCACGCGCGGTGTGTTCGCGCCTTCGGGGTTTTGAGCGCGCAGCTTCGCGAGGCGCGTCCCGACGTGCTGCTGATCTTCGGGGACGATCAGCTCGAGCAGTTCAACTTCGGCAACCTGCCGGCGTTTTGCGTGTTCGTGGGCGACAGCATCTCCGGCTACCGCATCTCGCCGTACTTCGGGTTGCCGGTGGGGCGCGAGCGGCCGACCCGGCCGAAGACTCCCGAGCACTGGGTGACGCTCACGGGCCATCCGCCGCTGGCGCGCCGGCTCGTCTCCGAGCTCGTCGCTAGGCGCTTCGACATGGCGTTCAGCGCGAATGCCGGCGGCAACGGCATCGGCCACGCGTTCACGCGTCCGCTCGAATCCCTCGCACCTGGCGCCGCGATTCCGGTGGTGCCGTTCTATATCAACTGCTACTACGGGCCGCAGCCCACGGCGCGGCGGTGCTATGAACTCGGGCGCGCCGTTCGTGAGATAGTCGACGCGTGGCCGTCGGACTTGCGTGTCGGCGTCATCGGCTCGGGCGGCCTGTGGCACACGCCCATGGGGCGCAACGCGTACATCGACCAGGCCTTCGATCGCGAGATTCTCGCGGCACTTGCCCGCGGCGATGCACGCGCGATGGCGGAGATCTTCGATACGTGCCGGCCAGACGTCGATCCGGACGACGCCGAGCAGGTGGAGCGCATGAGCGGCGGCACCGGCATGGTGCTCGGCATGGGGAGCGGCATCGGCGAGATTCGCAACTGGATTGCCGCGAGCGCGGTCGTCGACGGCATGCCCGGCACGGTCGTCGACTACGTGGACATCAACGCTTCGCCGGTGGGCGCCGGTTTCGCGTACTGGAATCTCAGGAGCTGAATCGAGCATGTACAAGAGCCACGCCGTCATCGACACGCACGGCCATATTTCCACGCCGCCGCAATTCCGGGCGTACGCCTACAACCTGATCGTGCTGCGCAACGCGAAGGAGCCGCTCGTCATTCCGGACGAGGCCATGCGGCCGGCGCTCGAGCGTCACCTGCGGCTGCTCGACGCGCAGGGCATCGACCTGCAGCTGCTCTCGCCGCGCCCCGTGGCGATGATGCATTGGGAGCGGCAGTTCCTCGTCGATCAATGGACGCGCGTCACGAACGACCTCATCGCGCGCCAGTGCAAGCTGCACCCGGATCGCTTCCAGGGCGTGGCCCAGCTGCCGCAGACGCGCGGCTGCGACATGGCGCGCTGCGCGGACGAGCTCGAGCGCTGCGCCACCGAGCACGGCTTCGTCGGCGCCATCCTGAATCCGGATCCCGGCGGCGACCGCGGTTCGCCCGGCGTCAACGACGCGTATTGGTATCCGCTGTACGAGCGCGCCGAGAAGCTGAACATGACGCTCGTCGTGCACCCGTCCATGACGCGCGATCCGCGCCTCGACGGCATTCCGAATGCATATCAGTACAACAACCTCACCGAGGAAACGCTGGCCACACTGCTGCTCGAGAAGAGCGGCGTCTTCGAGCTCTTCCAGAAGCTCAGGATCGTCGTGTGCCATTGCGGCGGCGCGCCGCGCCGGATGCTCGAGTTCGGCACTCCGCTCGACCACACGAACCCGTCACGCGCCGCCGACAACATGGTGAGCGACAGCGGGGAGGTCGCAGGTGGACAGGTGGGGAGCCTGTTCCGTAAGGAGAAGCGTCCGCCGCCGAATCTCGACGCCAACCTGTTCTTCGATACGTGCGCCTACGACCCTCACTTCCTCGGCGCGTCGATCAAGCAGCGCGGCGCCCACCGCATGATCTTCGGCACCGAAGTGCCGGGCAGCGGCTCGGATCTCAAGAATCCGCTGACCGGCAAGGGCTCGGACAATGTACTCGCGCTGCTCGACAGCTTCGACTTCCTGACGGACGCAGCGAAGATCGACATCGTGCATCATAATCCCCTCAAGGTGTTCCCGCGGATCGACCGCACGAAGGTACGATCCCCGTAGAGTCTCGGCTGACGCCGCGGACTGGAACGCCACGGGGGAGACGCGTCATGGTCACGTGCTTGTCGCCGAACGGTCCGATGGTCCACTCGACCGCGGCGTCGCGTCTGCTGGTCGGTACGATGCGCGGCGTGGCGGTCATCGACTTCGACCGCAAAGCGACCCGCTGGACGGTCAGCGACGTCACGCTCGCGGGCCGTCACGTGAGTGCGCTGCTGTTCGAGCCGTCGCGCGGCGGCGTGTTTGCCGGCACGCACGGCGAAGGTCTTTTCTTCAGCCCGGACCGAGGCGAGACATGGACTGCGGCGACGGAAGGGCTGACGCTGCGCAACGTGTTCTCCCTGCAATGCGTGCTGCGCGGCGGAGAAGTGACGCTGCTCGCGGGAACCGAACCCGTGATGCTGTTCAGCAGCACCGACTACGGGCGATCGTGGCGCGCACATCCCGCCATCGGCGAAATCTCGGGACGCGACAAGTGGACGTTCCCCGCGCCGCCGCACGTCGCACACCTGAAATCGATCGCGGTTCACCCGGCGGAGCCCGACGTCTATTACGCCTGCATCGAGCAGGGCGCGCTGCTGAAGTCGATCGATGCGGGCCGTACCTGGCGCGAGATCACCACGTACGTTCACCCAGACGATCGTTGGTATCGCGACATTCACAAAGTGGTGCCTACGGTGTCGAACCCCCGGCGCATGTTCATGAGCACTGGCGTCGGGCTCTACCGCAGCGACGACGGCGCGGACTCGTGGCGGAAGTTGACCGGCGGGGATTTTCCGATTGGCTATCCCGATCACCTGATCGTGTCGCCCCGCGACGAGGAGACGGTCTTCGTCTCCGGCGCGTCCACTTCACCGAACGTGTGGCGTGAGACGCATGCCGCGAAGTCCGTCGTGATGTGCACGCGCGACGGCGGTGCGCACTGGGCTAACGCTTCCTCCGGGTTGCCCGTCGGTGGTCGCGCCGCCATCGAGGCCATGAGCGTGGCGATCGCGGGTGATCGGTACGATCTCTTCGTCGCGAACACCGACGGCCAGGTCTATACGAGCGGCGACGAGGGCGCCAGCTGGCAACTCATCGCGACGGGTCTCGCGCCGGTTTCGAAGTCCGTGCACGCGAAGTACCTCACCTAGCGCCGTGTCGTCAGCGCCCCGACAACCCAAGCGATCGCGCACGCGCACGCGGTTTCGTGAGCTCAATCCATCACGATTCAACTTCGTGACGCTCGCCTTGATCTCGAGCGTCGTTCGCGCGGGCAGCATCTCCGCCGGCGCCAAAGGGATGAACCTGGCGCTCGCTGCCGCGAGCAAGAGGATTGCCGACTTCGAGAGTTACGTGGGTGTCGCGATATTCTCGCGGCTGCCCCAGGGCGTGGAGCTCACCGACGCCGGTCGGTCGATCTTTCACAACATCCTGAGCATCCTCGAGAACGTCGAGCAGCTGCATCGCAACATAGAAGATATAGGTGCGGGCGGCCGCAGCCACGTGCGGATCTGGGTGAGCCCGGCCGCCATCGGTGAGGGAATTCCGGAGGAACTCTCGAGCTTCCTGCAGACGCACAAGGACGTCACGGTGGAGCTCGAGGAGCGCGACAGCTCCGAGATTATCAAGGCCGTGCGCGAGAACCGCGCCGACATCGGTATTTTCGTCGACGCGATGAACAGCAACGGGCTGCAGACGCGCGTCTACTGCGAGGAAGAGCTCGTCGTGATTGTGCCGGCGGACCATCCGCTGGCGAAGTCGAGTGCCACGACGCTGGCGGAGGCGTTGACCTACGATTTCGTGGGCCTGCAGTCCGGCACGCCACTCGCCGCGCGCGTCGACTACGAGAGCAGCCGGCTTGGCAGGACGCCGAACTTCAAGATCCAGGTTCGCGGTGTGGAAACGCTGTGCAGGATGGTCGCCGCGGGATTAGGCATCGGCATCGTTCCCGAGGCCGCCGCGAAGCGCTACCTCGACCGTATGGGGCTTCGCAGCGTAGCCATCAACGAAGCGTGGGCGAAGCGCTGTCTGTTCCTGGGCTACCGGGACGAGGCGACACTGCGCCACGCGGCCCGGCTGCTCGTGCTTTATCTCGGCCGCGACCGGGGATGAGCTCATGCGGTTTCGCAGCGCGCGAAGCGCGCTCCTCGAATCGCGGCGACCGCGCCGCGGGCGCGGTGGTAGCCTTTTACGCTGGCCGTGGCTCCGTTGCTGCGGCCGCCTCGTGAGCCCGTAGAGGACGGACGCGGACATGCTGACCCAGGAAGAGAACGAGCTCCTCACGCGCGTAGGCCCCGGCACTCCGTGCGGCGAACTCATGCGCCGGTATTGGCATCCGCTCTATCCCGAGGCCTTGCTGCGCGAGAACCCGGTACGCAAGGTACGCATTCTCTGCGAGGACCTGACGCTGTTCCGCGACCGCAGCGGCAAGCTCGGCCTCGTTGCGGAGCGCTGCGCGCATCGCAGCGTGAGCCTGCATCTCGGCATTCCCGACGAGCGCGGTTTGCGCTGCTGCTATCACGGCTGGTTGTACGACGCGCAAGGCCGTTGTCTCGACCAGCCGCTCGAACCGCCGGCGCAGCAGCTCAAGGACAAGATAAAGATCACGGCGTATCCGGTGCAGGAGATGGGCGGCCTCATCTGGGCGTATCTCGGTCCCGCGCCGGCCCCGCTGTTGCCGCGCTGGAACCTGTTCGTGCGCCCGGATGGGTTCCGCCAGATCCTTGCGCACCAGTTGCCGTGCAACTGGCTGCAAAGCATGGAGAACCGGGGCGACCTCGGCCACTCGGTCTATCTGCACGGTGCAACGTTCAGATATGCGCGCGAGCGCAAGGGGCTGCCGCACGAGGATCCGAGCGCGCGTTACAACGCGACGGGGGCTGATTTCGATGCGATGCGCGCTCGCGGCGCATACGTGAAGTGGAAGCCCATCTACAACGAGTTCGGCTTCACGAAGGGCAGCATGGAGTCCGACAAGAGCGAGGACTCGCGCAGCTGGACCATTGGGCAGAATCCGATCCTGTTTCCGTATCTCCTGGCGTTCGGTCCGCAGGAAGGGGATACGCGCATTCGCCGGCTTTACCAGATCG
This sequence comes from Gammaproteobacteria bacterium, assembly GCA_039933105.1. Classification (GTDB taxonomy): domain Bacteria; phylum Pseudomonadota; class Gammaproteobacteria; order Steroidobacterales; family Rariloculaceae; genus FEN-1219. The sequence goes on from JBDTOT010000017.1 coordinate 12,398, forward strand.
GCGTGCCGATCGACGACACGCACACCTGGCATCTGCAGTATTGCTGCTATGTATTTCCGAACGGCGTGGACGTGCCGAAGCAGGACGCGATCCCGTATCGCGAACTGCCGATCGTCGACGAGCGCGGCGAGCTGATCATGGACTACGTGCTCGCCCAGGACATGGCCGCGTGGTACCAGCAGGGCGAGATCACGGATCGCACGCAGGAGAATCTGGGCTACAGCGACCGTCTGATCGTTGCGTACCGGCAGATGCTGCGCAAGCAGATCGACATCGTGCGCGGCGGCAGTGAGCCCATGAACGTGTTCCGGGATCCCACGAAGATCGAAAGCCCGGAGCTGCGCATTCCGGGCAACGAGAAGGGCGGCACCGCGCCGACGCGCAGCACCGTGCTCGGCCGTTCGATTCGCTACCGCGACGCTTATCACAAGCAGGGGCCCGACGGGCAGCTCTACATCGACGAGGACGTCGACGGCTTCTGTCCCGATCGCGAGCTGATTCTCGAGCTCTATCGGCAGGCCGAGAAAGTGCAGACTGCCCGTGCGAGCGGTGCCGGCGCCGAGTGAGCATCTCGCCGTGGGCCGGCGCGTCATGGGGCGCACCGGTCTCTCCATTTCTGAAATCGGCTTTGGCTGTGGACCCACGGCGGGCCTCATTGCCGCAGGACAACGCGACGCACAACGCTCGGCCGTGCAGCGAGCGCTCGAGCTTGGCATCGATTACTTCGACACGGCGCCGCTTTACGCCGCCGGCGAGTCCGAGCGCAATCTCGGCGCGGTGTTGAACGACCTCGGCGCAACGCCGCAAGTCGCCACGAAGGTGGCGCTCGAGCAGGCTGATTTCGGCGACCTCCGGGGCGCGATCCTGAGATCCGTGGAAGGCAGCCTCGCGCGCCTCAAGCTGCCGCGCATCGCCGTGCTGCACCTGCACAATCGCGTGGGCACGGCGCGTGCCGCGACGGCCGAGTTCGGTTCGGGCGCACAGCTGCGCGTCGACGACGTGCTCGGTGCACGCGGTGTCGCCGAGACCTTCGCGAGCCTGCGCTCGCAGGGCGTTATCGAGAGCTTCGGCTGCTCAGCCTACGGCGGCGACATGGCGGCCGTGGCGCAGGTCGTCGACAGCGGCGCGTTCGACTGTATCCAGGTGCACTACAGCGTGTTGAACACCAGCGCGTGGCAGCCCGCTCCGCAGGGCGCAAGGCTTCGTGACTACCACGGCATCGCGGCGCGTGCCGCCGCGGCCGGCATGGGCGTGATAGCGTTACGGGTACTCGAGGCGGGCCTGCTCACCGATCGCCCTCCGACGGCACCCAGGGTCAAGGCCGGCGGCGAAGCGAGCCTCGCAGAGCGCGACTCTCTCGCCGCGCGGCTCGATCGCGAGCCGCTCAGCGATGTCGCGTTGCGCTTCGCGTTGTCGCGACCCGAGGTGACCAGCGCGCTGATCGGCTTCTCGAGCGTGGCGCAGGTCGAAGCGGCCGCCGCGTGTGCCGCGAAAGGCACGCTGGCGCCGTCGTTGCAGTCGAAGATAGAAACGTGGCGAGCCGAGACGTTCGGCGAGCCTTCGAGTCGCAAGTAAGAGTTGGGGGACACATGAAAAACATTCTGCTGGTATTGATGACACTGTTCGTTGCGCCGGCGTTTGCGCAGAACGCCGACGCCGTGCGCGGCGGCTGGGTGGCCGACATCGGCGGCGTGCGCCATATCTATATGCTCACGGTGCGCGGCACGGCCGTCATGGGCACGTACTGCACCGACTGCGGCGACGTCGCGAATCTCGCGTTGATCGAGAACGGTGTGCTCGCGGCCGATGGGCTCAAGTTCGAGATCGTGAATCCCGGGCCCACGGCCTACCACGACACCGTCACGGCGAAGCTCGTGGGCGACCAGCTCGAGATCATGCGGCAGCGCCAGGGCGCAAGCGGCGCGCCGACGAAGGTGGCGCTGCACCGCTCGACCGGCAAGCCCGCCGCGCCGCCACCGCCCCCTCCCGGAGGCCCACCGCCGCCGAAGCCCGCCTACGTGTCGCCGGGTCCGGCGGAAACGCTCACGCCTGCCAAGGTGGCCGGCCTCTGGATGTTCGGCGAAGGGCCCGGCAAGCAGCACTTCATGTTCAAAGCCAACGGGTCCGAGCTGTTCGGTCTCGCGTGCGGCCCCTGCGACGACTCGACCAACATGGCGCCGCTCGACCGCATGTCGATCGACGGCACGACGCTGCGGTTCAGCATCGTGCACGAGAACAACGCGAAGGCCTTCTACGACAAGGGGCCGTTCAGCAACGACGCGCGTGCCAACATCTCGCAGAACGAGCTGCACATGTGGGCGATCCCGAGCTACCAGCCGCCGAGCTCCAAGCCGATCGAGATCACGATGCTGGGCCCGATCCGGGGCTACTGAACCGACTTGGTATTTGCGACGGCTCGTTCTGGCTTCAGAACGAGCCGTTCGCGTGCAGCCATTGGTCCTTCGGCGGCACGGGCATGTACGCGTCCCAGTGTTCGACGATGAGCCCGTTTTGGACGCGATAGATGTCCATGATGATGTTGCCGAGGTCGTTCGGGTCGTCAGGATGAAAGCGCTCGTGCGTGTGCACCACGACGAGATCGCCGTCGGCGACGGTGCGCTTGATGTCCGAGCGGAACGTTGGGTTCTCGGCGAAGCGCGCTTTGAACGCGCCGCGGATGAACTCCTTGCCGTCGGGCGCGCGCACGTTGTGCTGCCTGTAGTGGGGGTCGATGTACTCGAGCGCTTCGTCCACCTTGTGGTCGTTCATAAGCAGGTTGTACATCGTCACGACCACGCGGCGGTTGGCTTCCTCCGTCCTGGCCTTCTTGAGCGCGTCGGCCGCTTCGTCGGCGCGTACGCCGGCAGCACCGATGCCGAGCATCGCCACTCCGATCGCAATCGCAACGGCGCGTTTCATGGATGTTGTCCGAGCTCGCGACGCACGATGTTCGTGCCTTCCACCATCGACTTCAACTTCGCATCGGCGACTTCGCGAGGCAGATACTTCATGCCGCAATCGGGCGCGATGACGAGGTCCTTCGCGTCCACGAATGGAAGGGCGCGGCGGATGCGCGCGGCCACCGTCGCCGGCGTTTCGACCGCCATATCGCTGAGATCGATGACGCCCAGGATCACCTTCTTGTCAGGCAGTTGGGCCAGCACCGAGCAATCGAGATTCGACTGCGCGGTCTCGATCGACACCTGCCGGCAGCGGCAAGACCTAAGCTCGCCGAGGAACGAGTAGGCCTCGGGCCGCTCGTGGATGATGGCGGCGTAGCCGAAGCACAGATGCACGGCGGTGGCGCCGGTGATGCCATCGAGCGCGCTATCGAGCGCCTTCAGTCCGTACTGCCGTGCGTCGTTCGGCCGCGCCTGCAGATACGGCTCGTCGATCTGTACGACGTCCGCGCCGGCGGCGAAGAGATCGCGAATCTCCTGGTTCACGGCGATGGCGTAGTCCATGGCGGCCGCTTCCCGGCTGCCGCCGTACGCATCGATCTGGGCCTGCTGTGACATCGTGAACGGTCCCGGCAGCGTGATCTTCACCTTGCGATCGGTGTGGCGTTTCAGGAACTCGAGATCTTTTACCGCCACCGCGTGCTTGCGGCGAATCCGCCCCGCGACGCGCGGGACCGGATTCGGATGGCCGCTGCGATCGAGTGCCGTGCCGGGGTTGTCGATGTCGACGCCTTCGAGCGCCGTGGCGAAATGATTCGAGTAGCTCTCGCGACGAATCTCGCCATCCGTGATGATGTCGAGGCCTGCGTCCTCCTGCGCCTTGATCGCGACGAGCGTGGCGTCGTCCTGCGCTTCGACCAGAAACTGCGCAGGGATGCGCCACAACTCCCGGGCGCGGACGCGCGGCGGAAAACGCCCGGCGAGCTTCTGTCTGTCGATGAGCCAGTGAGGTTGCGGATAGCTGCCTACGAGCGTGGTGGGCAACAGCGTGTTCGTCATCGAGCACTCCTGGCGGTAACGCCTCGCGGATGCAGAAACCTACAGCGGCAGTGCGGTTGCCACACAGCCGCGATCCGCGAAATGGGCTTCGCTTGCCGCGAAGGTGCGCGCGCAAGCCGCTCGAGCGGCCATAATCCGCGCAACTGACAGGGGAGTGTGGATCGATGGTGAGTCAAACGAGTGAGCGCGACTGGATCGAACGCCTGCGCGCGTTCGATGTCTGCACGATCTCCGACGCGCTCGACCGGTTGAAGCTCCCCGGCGTGGTCCCCGGCCTCCCGCAGCGCTCGGGCGACGGGCGCATCGCGGGCACGGTGATTACCGTGCGCCTCGGAACCGGGGAACCGCCGCCGGGACCGCCGCGGCATCTGTGCGCCGCCGCGATCGAAGCGGCCGACGACCGCTCTGTGATCGTGATCGAGCAACGCGCGGGCGTCGAGGCTGGCTGCTGGGGCGGGCTGCTGACGCTCGCGGCGCGCGCGAGACAGGTCGCGGGTGTCGTCGCGGAAGGGCTGCTGCGCGACGTCGACGAGGCCCGTGCGCTCGGCTTTCCCGTGTTTTCGCGCGGGCTCACGGCGCGGACCGCGCGTGGCAGGATCGTCGAAAAGGCGACGGGCGTGCCGGTGACCATTGGCGACGTGCCGGTCGACACCGGCGATTTCGTCGTGGCCGACGGCAGCGGTGTGGCGTTCGTGCGCCGTGCCGACATCGAAGCGGTGCTGGCCGCAGCCGATGCCATCGCCGCACGCGAGGCCGCGATGGCGAGCGCGCTGAAGTCGGGCGCGCGAGTGAGCGAGGTGCTCGGCGGTAACTACGAGCACATGCTGAAGCCGTGACGTCGGACTGCGCCTGGCCGGCTACACGCGCGAGTTGGGGCTCGGCGGAAGCCCTAAGCTGGCGCGGGCGAAGTCATTGACCGCGTCGTCCCAGCCGAATGCCACGTGGGCGCCCGCGGCGTTGAGATCCCGCCACACGCGTTGCAGCGCTTCGCCGTCGTAGATGGCGCTGCCGCCGGCGGATTCGAACAGGCTGTTCACGGCATGCCGGCAGCGGCCGACCGCAAACGCGAGATCGCGGCGGAGTCGGGCGCGCGCCAGCAGATCGAGCTCGGCCGGAGCGCCGACACCGTCGAGCAAAGCGCTGTCCGCGAGGATGAGCGCGACGCTCGCATCGATCTCCGCCGCAGCGGAGGCGATGCGCGCGAACAGCGGCCCTCTCTCCGCGATCTGCTCGGCTCGTAAGTCGCGCAGCTTGCTTGTGCTGCTGGCGGCGAACGTGGCGTACGCGCCCCGCGCCATGCCGAGAGGCGCGCCCACCAGGCACCATGCGGCACCGACGGAGAACGGCACGCGGAGCGTGCGCGTGTCGGAATGTAATTGCGCTCCCGGCGACGTGCCGCGCGCGAGATCTGCCATCGCGCACGATCGATGCTCGGGAATGAATGCCTCGGCGATGTTCACGGTGCGGCTGCCGGTGCCGCGCATGCCGAAGGTGTACCAGTCGTCGACCACTTCGATGTCCGACTTCGGCACCAACACCATGCGGGCTTCCGGTGGTCCGCTCCCCCGATCCACCGTCACGCCGAGCAGCACCCAGTCGGCGTGATCGATGCCGCTCGAAAACCGGCCGCGGCCGTTCGTAAGTCGGTAACCACCGTCTGCGGCTTTTACCTCGGCCGGGTAGCGGAAGATGGAGGCGGTCAGCGTGCGCGGATCCGCAAAGACCTCGGCCTGCGCCTGTTCGGGCAGCAAGGCAACGCACCAGTTGTGGCCGGCCAGCACGCAGTAGACCCAGCCGCTCGAGCCGCAGGCGGCCGCGACCTCGGCGCCCGTCGAGACCAGCTCCGTGAACCCGAGCCCGGCTCCGCCGAACTTGCGCGGAACCATGAGCTGGAATAGCCCTGATCGGTGCAAGTCTTCGATGGTGTCTTCCGGGACCTTGCGAAGGGTGTCGCATTGAGCGGCCCGTTCGCGCAGTGCCGGTCCGAGCGAGCGAGCCGCCGCCAGTGCGGCGGCGGCGGTGAGCGGCGGGGCAGCGGCAGTAAGACGTTTCATAGCGGGACGCTGGAAGAGGAACGAAACGAATCATAAAGTGATCGCGGCGCACGAACCACAGCTGCCGGGGCCCTTCTAATTTCCTATCCGTCCGACTTCCTCGGGTGAACTCGCAGGCAAAACGCCGAACGATCTGTTAAAAAGCTCGCAACGCGAATCTCGCCAAAGGGGGGAGCCTTTTGACGGTACGAACTCTGCTCGGGGCGGCGACGCTGCTGTGTGTGCTCGCCGCGCCCGTGGCGGCGGAAGTGGATTTATCGGGCGAGTATCGCTCCATCCGCCACGAGGACGTGCCGGACCGAGGTCCGGGCGTGGGCTACGGCGACTACTCGGGCATTCCCCTCACAGATGCGGCGCGCCAATACGCCGAGAGCTGGGACGCGGCGCAGCTCAGCATGCCGCAGCAGCAATGCCGTGTGCACACGGTGACCTACAACATGCGCGGCCCGTTGAACTTGCGCGTATGGGAAGAAAAGGATCCGCGTACCCAGGAAGTCATCAGTATCAAGCTGTACATCAGCACCTACGAGCAGACGCGCACTGTTTGGATGGATGGCCGCGCGCATCCGCCCGCCTACGCACCGCACACTTGGATGGGCTTCTCCACGGGCCGCTGGGCCGGAGATCGCTTGATCGTCGAGACCAGCCACATCAAGCAAGGCTGGCACCGGCGCAACGGCGTGCCACAGAGCGATCATACGACGCTGACCGAGCACTTCGTGAAACACGGCAATCAGTTCACGCATATCGCCGTCATTCGCGATCCGGTGTATCTCACGGAGCCAATGGTCAAGACGCAGCACTTCGAACTGATTCCACGCGCGTTGCCGAAAGGCGCATGGCTCTGGCCATGCACGGTGGTGGAGGAAGTGGCCCGCGATGCGAACGACGTGCCGCATTACTTGCCGGGCAAGAATCAGTACCTCGCCTCGACACGCGTAGAGGTGAACATGAACGTGCCGGGTGCTGGGGGCGGGGCCGCCACGATTTATCCAGAGTTCGCGGCGAACACCACCGAGCCCGCTACGCCGTCGAATCGCCCCGATGCCTCCGCCATTGCGCACCGCGCCGTGCAGCAGGCACCGCGACACCCACCGGTGTCGGCTACCGACCCCATAGCCATCTTCCCCATACGCAGCAACATCTACATGCTGGTTGGTGGCGGTGCGAACACCACGGTGCAAGTCGGCGACGACGGGGTGGTGGTGGTCGACCCGAAGCTCGAAGGCGCCAGCAAGAACCTGCTCGCGGCTATCGCAACGCTATCGACCAAGCCGATTCGTTACGTCATCGATACTCATGTGCATCCCGACGCCATGGGCGGCAATGAGGCCATCGCCGCAGCCGGCTCCACCCGTACCGGCGGCGTGGTGCTACGGCAGATCGGCACGGAGGTCGCCGAGACGGCAGCCATCATCGCGCACGAGAACGTGTTATCGCGCGTCGCGGCGCCCACCGGCAAAACCGCACCGACGCCACAACGCGCGTGGCCGAGCGATACGTTCTATGGCGCACGGCGCGAGTTCACGGTAAACGGCGAAGGTCTCGAGCTCCGCCACTTGCCTGCTGCGCATACGGATGGCGACACCATCGCCTTCTTCCACCGCTCCGACGTAATTGCCGTCGGCGATATCTTCAGCACTGAGAGCTACCCGGTAATCGACCTCGCCCGCGGCGGTTCGCTACAGGGCTTACTCGCTGCACTCGACACCGTGATTGAGCTCGCGATACCGGACGTGGACCACGAAGGTGGCACCATGATCGTGCCCGGTCATGGTTACTTGAGCGACGAGTTCGACGTGGCGGAGTACCGCGACATGGTGACCATCGTCCGCGACCGCGTGCAAGACATGCTGAAGCGGGGTCTCACGCGCGCACAGATTCAAACCGCACGGCCCACCTTCGATTGGGATGCGCGCTATGGCACCGAAAGCGGGGAGTGGACCACCGCCATGTTTGTCGATGCCGTGATCACGAGCTTGCAGGGAGGCGCGCGATGAAACGCTCCGCCCCCTTATTCGCGTGTCTGCTGTTGACGGGCGCTGCGCTCGGGCAAACACCAGGGTCCGCGCGCCAGGCGCCCACGGCTCGCAGCAGCGCGCCTGTCGATCTCACCGGTTACTGGGTATCAGTAGTCACCGAAGACTGGGCATGGCGAATGCGCACGCCCCCGAAGGGCGATTACGCGAGCATTCCGCTGAACGCAGCCGGCGAGCACGCGGCCGATACGTGGACCGAAGCGGAAGACGGCTCATGCCTCGCGTTCGGCGCACCCGCGATGTTGCGGATGCCGACGCGCGCGCGCATCACTTGGGTTGACGATCAAACGCTGAAGCTGGAGACGGACAACGGCGTGCAGACACGGCTGCTGCATTTTGGCCCTTCCCCGGCGAACTCTTCCGGCGCCCCTTCGTTGCAAGGCGGATCCCACGCCACCTGGCAAATTCCGAACCAGGTCACCGATCGAGGCGAAAATACCGGCCAGAAGTCCGACGACGCCTGGGCGCCGCTGAAAGTCGTCACCACGAATCTGAGCCCTGCGTGGCTGCGGCCGAACGGCGTGCCGTATAGCGCTAATGCCGTGCTCACCGAGTACTTCGACCGGTTTGCCGACGGTGATGATGCCTGGTTCGTCGTGACCACGATCGTCGACGATCCCGCCTACCTCACCGAGCCGTTGGTGATCAGCTCGAACTTCAAGCGCGAAGCCAATGGCGCCAAGTGGGCGCCGAAGCCCTGCAAGGGCTAGCTCAGTTCGACTGCGGCATGCTCATTGCGCTGAACATGCGGCACTGACGCGGGGATCGATGAACGGAATGCGGGCGCTCTCAGCTGGTCACGCATCCCGACTCGCGTTAGTTGCGCCGCGGTCGCGGTTTCACCCGCGTCGTCGGCTCCGCCTCGAGCGGGTTCTCGGGCCAGTAGTGTCGTGGATAGCGGCCGCGCATGTCCTTACGCACGTCGACGTACGCGTTCTTCCAGAAGCTCGCGAGATCGCGCGTGACCTGTAGCGACCGGCGCGCCGGCGACAGCAACTTGAACGTGATGGGCACGGCCCCGCCGCCGATCTTCGGCGTGCTCGCGAGTCCGAAGACTTCCTGCATGCGCATCGACGCGCACGGCGCGTTGTCGTCGCGGTAGTCGATCTTCGCGTGAGTTCCGGTGGGAAGAACGATGTGTGTCGGTGCGAGCTCGTCGAGCGCGCGTTGCCGCACGTGGGTCAGTCGCGACTTCAGCGCGTCCATCAGCGGCACGCGCGAAAGGTGCGAGCGGCGTGTGACGCCGACGAGAAACGGTTCGAGCCAGCGCAAGTCCGCGAATAGCGCGGTCTCGGAGAAGTCGGGCCAGTCGGCGAGATCGCTACGCGCGAGCGCGCGCACGAACTCAGCGCGCGCCGCGAAGTCTCGGCTGTCGTCGTCCCACGGCAGCGCAGAGGCGCCGAGCGAACGCAGACCCTCGGCGAACGCCGCCGCGGCGGCCTCCGGAGGAATCTCCGGCAGCGGCTTGTCGTCGACGACGAGCTCGTCGAGCCGCAACGTGCGACGCGCGGTGACGGCTTCGGTACGCGCGTCCCACGTGACTTCGTCGCGCAGCACGAGTTGCGCCTCGAACTCCGTGAGCAGGTCGGAACGCGCGAGCGGGGCGGCGAGCAGGATCTTCGCGTCACGATCGCGGTCGTCGAGCTCTAACGCCACGATGAATTCCTCGCGCGCGATCGACTCGGGATTTCCGAACGACGCACCGCGCCCGTTCGCGAGCGTGTAACGCGGCGCATCGCCGGGCCGGCGTTTGCCGATTCGGTCGGGATAGGCGAACGCGAGTAGCACGCCGGGCGCGAGCGGCGAGTCCGCGGCTTTCGCGGCCGCCGGTACTCCGAGCTCGCGGCGGAAGTTCTTTTCGGCGCGCCGTACGCGCTCGATCGGGCCGCGTCCGGAGCCGCGCCGCAATGTGTCGAGCCGGGTGCGAATGTCGGTGTCGCGCTCGCGACCGCCGTCGGGCCCCGTCGTGCCGCCGCGCAGCACGTCGCGCTCCGAGAGTAACGCCGCGAGTTCAGCCGCTGCGGCACCCGCGTCGTGCTTTCGCGCCGCGAGCAGCATGTGTGCGAGCCGCGGGTGCGCCGCCAGTTCGTGCATCGCGAGGCCATGTTTCGTGAAGCGGCCAGCGGCGTCGAGCGCGCCGAGGCGAACGAGCAAGTCGCGCGCACTCGCGAGCGTGGCCGCCGGCGGCGGATCGAGCCAGCGTAGGCCCGTCGCAGGCGTTCCCCATACCGCCAGATCGAGCGCGAGCGGCGCGAGATCCGCGGTCGCGATTTCCGGCAGTGCGAACGGTGCGAGGCTGCGCTGTGCGCCTTCGCCCCAGAGTCGATAGCACACTCCGGGCGCCGTGCGGCCGGCGCGACCGGCGCGTTGCTCGGCCGATGCGCGCGAGATCCTCTGTATTTCGAGGCGACTCATGCCGCTCGAGGGATCGAACGCGTTGCGTCGCTCGAGGCCGGCGTCGATGACGATTTTCACGCCGTCGATCGTCAGACTGGTCTCCGCAATGTTCGTCGCGAGCACGACCTTGCGACGCCCGGCTCGTGCCGGTGCGATCGCCGCGTCCTGCTCGCCGAACGCGAGCTCACCGTAGAGTGGCAGCACATCCACGTCGGTGCCGAGTGCGGCCTCCGCGAGCCGCGCTTGCGTGCGCCGTATCTCGCCGGCGCCGGGCAGGAACACGAGCGCGTCGCCTTCGGCCTCACGCAGCGCGCGCTGCACGGCGCGCGAGACTGCGGCGTCGATCGGCTCGGTGCCGGCGGCCGGCAGCGAGGGCAGCCCCGTGCCGAGGTAGTGCACGTCGACGGGGAACATGCGGCCCGCCGATTCGATCACGGGCGCGCCGCCGAGCAGCGCTGCGACGCGTGCCCCGTCGAGCGTCGCCGACATCACGAGAAGTCTGAGCTCGGGTGCTACGTGCTGTTGTGCGTCGAGCGCGAGCGCCAGACCTGCGTCTGCGTGCAGGCTGCGTTCGTGATACTCGTCGAACAGCACCGCTGCGATTCCGGTCAGCGCCGGGTCCGCGTGCAACATGCGCGTGAACACGCCTTCGGTCACCACTTCGAGCCGAGTGTTCGGGCCCACACGGGTTTCGAGCCGCATGCGGTAGCCGACGGTCTCGCCGGGGCTCTCGCGCAGCGTCGAGGCCATGCGCGTCGCCACGGCGCGCGCCGCGAGCCGGCGGGGCTCGAGCATCACGATCTTCTTGCCCTTGGCCCAGGGTTGCTCGAGCAAGGCGAGCGGCACGACCGTGCTCTTGCCGGCGCCCGGTGGGGCGACGAGCACCGCGCTCTGCTGCGCCGCGAGCGCCGCGGCGAGCGGCGCAAGAGCCGTGTCGATGGGAAGGCCCGAACGCATCGAGGGTATCGCGGTCAGCGGTCGCGGTCTTCGCGGATGCGCCGCGCGAGCTCGAGCAAGGCGCGCGCACGTTTGACGACGGGCACGTCGATGACCCAGCCGTCGAGCGACGTCGAGGCGCGGCCGCGTCGTTCCGCCTCATCGAAGGCTGCGATGACACGCTCCGCGTGCGCGATCTCCGCGGCGGACGGCGAGAAGCAATCGTTCAACGTGTCGAGCTGCTCTGGGTGAATCGCGAACTTGCCTTTGAAGCCGATACTCTTCGCGTGAGCCGAGTTCGCACGCAGGCCATCCAAGTCGCGCAGCTTGAAATAGGGCGTGTCGAGCGCCAACACATGCGCCGCTCGCGCCGTGACGCACAATTGCTGTCGCGCGAAAGCGACCTGCGACTCGTCCGCGAGCCGCTCGATGCCCATGTCGTTCGTAAAGTCTTCGCCGCCGAACGCAACCGCGACGATCCGTTCGCTCGCGCGGCAGATGGCGTTCACGTTCACGATGGCTTCGGCCGTCTCGATCCACGGCAGCAGTTTCAATTGCCCCGCAGCCAAGCCCGCGCGCTGCTCGTGCGTCGCTAGCGCTTGCGAGATCGTGCTGATGTCGGCGGCCGTGCGCACCTTGCCGATCGAAATGCCGAAGATGCTGGGGCCTACGACCGCGGCTACGTCGGCGTCGAACCACTCCGTGTCGAGTGCATTCACGCGCGGGATCACGAGGCCGCTCGCCGCAAGTTTCGGCAGGAACGAGCGCACGGTGTCGCGTGCGTTCGCTTTCTCCGCCGCGGGCACGGAATCCTCCATGTCCGGCACGAAGGCGTCCGGCGCCAAGGCCAATGCCTTGTCGAGCATGTTGGCTTTGTTGCCGGGTACGAACAGCAGACTGCGCAGGATCGTCACGTACTAACTCCCGGTGACGCGCAGCACGATCTTGCCGAAGTGCTCGCTCGCTTCCATCGCGCGATGCGCCTCGGCAGCCTGTTCCAGGCTGTACACGCGGTGGATCAACGGCACGATGCGGCCGGAAGCGAAGTGCGGCATGGCTTCCTGCTCGAACTGGCGGATGATCGCGGATTTCTCCTCGACCGGCCGCGGCCGCAGCGTCGAGCCCAGGATCGCGAGCCGCTGCGTGAGCACACGGCCCAAGTCGAGCTCGGCCTTGCGGCCGCCCATGACGCCGATCAGTGCAAGCCTGCCGCCGGTTGCCAGCACCTTCACGTTCTGTGCGAGGTATGACGCACCCAGGTGGTCGAGGATCACGTCGACGCCCCGCTTCTCGGTGGCGCGCAACACGGCCTCGGCGAAGTCCTCGGTTTTGTAGTCGATTACGACGTCTGCGCCGAGGGCCTTGACGCGTTCCACCTTGGCCGTAGACGCGGTCACGAGCACGCGTGCTCGCGGCCGCAGGGCTTTCACGAGTTGCGTCGCGGCCGTGGTGACGCCGCCGCCGCCGCCGTGCAGCAGAACCGTCTCACCCTCGGCCAGTCGCGCGTACAGAAACACGTTCATGTACGCCGTCAGGTAGGTCTCGCAGATACACGCGGCCTGCTCGAAACTCATATTGGGGAGCATTCGCATGACGTGGCCGGCGTGCGCCACGGCGAGCTCGGCATAGCCGCCGCCGCCAAGCAGTGCGAACACACGCTCGCCCGGCGCAAAGCCCGTGACGCCCGGCCCGACGGCTTCGACGGTGCCCGCGGCCTCGAGGCCCAGGATCGGCGATTCGCCGGCTGGCGGCGGGTAGTTCCCCTGGCGCTGCACGACGTCCGGCCGGTTCACGCTCGTGGCATGCACGCGGATCAGGATGCGGCCCGCGCCTGGCGTCGGGTCGGCAGCCGTGCCCGGCTGCAGGACTTCGGGGCCGCCGTCGCCGTCTTTCAGGATGACTTTCACAGAATCTATCAACTGCGCCCGTGCGCGCGCCTATTGTTGTGTCGTGGCGATCTCCATACTATACCGCCCGCTCGCGGGGGCACCCCGCGCATTCCTCGAGGAACCGTTGTGTTCGAAACACTGAAGCCGCTGCCGCCGGACGCGATCCTAGGGATCATGACTTTGTTCCGCGCGGACACGGATCCCGGCAAGATCGACCTCTCCGTGGGCGTTTACCAGGACGAGCAGGGCCTCACGCCCGTGCTCGCGAGCGTCAAACGCGCCGAGAAAGCGATCATCGAGGCGCAGAACAGCAAGACCTACGTAGCGATCGCGGGCAACGCGGGCTTCAACGCCGGTATCGCCGAGCTTTTGTACGGCAAGGATCATCCGGCGCTAAAAAGCGGCCGTGTCGCGACCGTCCAAACGCCGGGCGGCAGCGGCGGCCTGAGTGTCGCCGGCCATCTGATCGCACGCAGCAAGGCGAACGCGCGTGTGCACGTCAGCGATCCGTCGTGGCCGAACCACATTCCGCTGTTGAAAATGTCGGGCCTCGAACTCGAGACGTATCCGTACTACGACTACGCCCGCCACCGCGTGGACTTCGACGCAATGGTCGGCAAGCTCGACAAGGCGAAAGCGGGCGAAGTCGTGCTGATCCACGGCTGCTGTCACAACCCGTGTGGCGCCGATCTCTCGCACGAGCAATGGGAAGCGTTGACGCAGCTCTGCGAGCGGCGTGGCGTTGTGCCGTTCATCGACCTCGCATATCAGGGCCTGTCCGAGGGACTCGAGGAGGACGCGTATGGCGTCCGCCTCATGGCCGCACGGTTGCCGGAGGTCGTCGTCGTGTCGTCGTGCTCGAAGAACCTCGGCCTCTATCGCGAGCGCGTGGGTGCCGCGAGCTTCGTGTCCGCGACCGCGGAAGCGTCGAAGCTCGTGCTTGCGAACGCGTCGAACGTGGCGCGAGGTATCTACTCGATGCCGCCGGATCACGGCGCCGCGATCGTGAGCTACATCCTGCACGACGCAGCGCTGCGCGCGCAGTGGGTCCAGGAGCTGAAGGACATGCGCAATCGGCTGAACGGCTTGCGCACGTTGCTCGTCGACAAGCTCACCGCGCGCAAGACGTCGCTCGACTTCTCGTTCATTGCCAAGGAACGCGGCATGTTCTCGTTCCTCGGCATCACGAAGGAGCAGGTGATACGGCTACGCGAGGAGTTCCACATCTATATGGTGGAATCGAGCCGCGTGAACATCGCCGGCATCAACCACGGCAACGTCGATACCGTGGCCGACGCGATCGCCGCCGTTCTCAACTAGCGCGTCGTCAGCTAAGGCGCAGCCGTTTCGGGCTGCGCCTTGGTTTCGATCCAACGCAGCGCGTCCTCGAGATCGCTCATCAGTACGTCGCGGCCGCCGCCGAACATGTGATTGCGCGACTCGACGGCATACAGGCGGCGTTCAGGTGTGTCGGGGCCCAGCAGCTCCCGCGATTCGGCCGCCTTCACGTAGTGATCGTTGGTCGACTGGATGACGGCGAGTCGCGTGCCCTTGACCGCGGCCAGCGACGGGTAAATCTGTAAGCCTTGCTCGTCGACCTTCAGCTCGGAACGGCGCCGGCCGGTCGTGGGGCGCACATACTCTTCCTCGCGCGTCAGCGCGATTGCCACAGACCCTGCCATGCCCACGCGCAGCCGCGGGTTCATGGCCGTGTAAGCCACGATGCTCGCGCCGCGCGAGAACCCCACGACGATCATCGACGCCGATGAGTCAACGCCGAGATCGCGCCGGATCTGCGCGAAAAGATCCGCGAGGTTGGCCGTTGCCTGGGTAGGACTGAAACGGCGCTTTTGCGACCGGTACAGCACCTGGGGCGAGCTCAAGCCGGCCAGTAGGTAGCCTTGCTCGGCCAGGTGAGAGAACAGCGCCGCACTCGGTCCGTGCCAGCCGCCATCGCCGGTCGCGAACACGACGAAGTAGCCGGGGTGGCGATCCTCCACGGGTCTGACGTACGTGGCGGGTATCTCGCGTTTGCGAAACGCCACGCGGCCGCGCTCTGCTTCGTAGGCACCGGGCTTCGAGGTCAGCGCCGTGCCTGCGCAGCCGGCGAGCGCGAACGCGAGCGCGAGTGCACCGAAGCCGCGCGCAAGCCATCCAACTGCGCTCGGAGTCGAATGTCCCGTCACTCAGGCCACTGCTCGAGAACGCGCACGGTGTGTGCCAGGAACTGATTCGCGCGCGCGAGAGTCACGTGCGTGGGCAGGAACGACAGGCTCAGGTGGCAACGCGTCGTCACTCGCGGCGCTTCGTCGCCGTCGATGTTGCGGAGCACGATCTCGCGCCGCACTCGGCCTACGCCCAAGCTCGCGACGTGACCAGCGCCGAGCGGCGTCGGTGTTGCGATCAGACTGCCGCTCGCGCCGTAGTGGTGCACCAGTAGATTCGTGTCGGTCAAAGCTGCGCCGAGGCTACGCCGCAACGCGGCGTCGATCGTGCGCGCGCGCTCGGCGATCGGCTCCGCGGTGACGCCGCTTGCGTCGAGCTTCAACGGTCTTGCTTCACCATCGGCCGTCGTGAGCTCGATGCCGATGCACGGTGCGGCGCCGAACGTGAGCTCCGGCACTGCGCTCAGCGCCTCGACGCACGCCGCCACGAAGTAGCTCGTCAGCAAGAGCTCGACGTTGTCGGTGCGCAGGCGCTTGCGGTGTGCGAGCACGCGGGCGAGATCGCATTCGAATACGGTCGTGATTGGTGGCCCGGACACGGCTACCGGAGTGATTGCGGCGGCGGGTGAATCCACGGGCGGCTCGTCGTCGAGGATGTCGGCTTCCAGTGGCGCCGGGCGCGGAGTGGTCACGCCCC
Organism: Gammaproteobacteria bacterium; assembly: GCA_039933105.1. GTDB lineage: Bacteria > Pseudomonadota > Gammaproteobacteria > Steroidobacterales > Rariloculaceae > FEN-1219. The sequence continues at coordinate 28,534 of JBDTOT010000017.1, forward strand.
GTACGGCTTGCTCGGCGCGCGGGCCCAAAAGGCCGATCACATCGCCGACACGAATGCGGCCTTCCGGCCCCGTGCCGTGGATGCCGGTGATGTCGAGGTCGTACTGGCGAACCAGGCGGCGCACGGCTGGGCTCAGCCCGTCGCTTGCCACCGTAACGGCGAAGGATCCTTCGAGCGTAGCGGCGTCTATGACTGCGGCGTCGTGCGCACCGAGAGGCTCGTCGATCGGCGCGTCGGTCGGCTCTTCGGTCGTCAACAGGGGCGTGGATTCATCGGTCGTTGGCATGTCGGCCAGCATCCCACACCAGCGAACTTTTTCAACCGCCGTTAGAATCGCGCGCATGACGAGTACCAAGGATCCGCGAGCGCGCGCTCGCGCGCCGCAATCCGCATATCAAGGCGGCGAGATTTGACCTCGCTGCGGCTCCCTTCGCCCTACGACCGACTACTGCTGCCGGTGTATGTGCCGTCGCTGCTGATGGCCGTGAGCCAGGAGGCGCTCACGATCCTGTTGCCGCTGTACGTGCTCGATTCCGGTGCCGGCCCTGCGTTCGCTGCGATGATCGCTGGCCTCCGTGGGCTAGGAGTGCTGCTGTTCGACGTGCCGGCCGGCATGCTCGTGGCACGTTTCGGCGACAAGCCCGTGCTGCTCGGCGGCCTCGGCCTCATTCTCTTCAGCCTCGTGCTGCTCGCGTCATCGGCCAATCCGTGGATGATCGGTGTCGCGGCCGTCGCGCTTGGCACGGGGCACGCGGCATGGATGCTCGGCAGGCAGTCCTATCTCGCGGACATCTGCAGCACGAACGAGCTCGGCCGCGCGATCGCGGCGATGGCCGGGCTGCAACGCGGGGGCGCACTTATCGGCCCCGTGGCGGGCGGCTTCCTGGCCGGCGCGGCCGGTTTCCCGATTGCATTCGCGGCAGGCGCCGTGAGCGCCGTGATCGCCGCGGCAGTTGTGCTGTCGTTCGCGCGCGAGGTCGTCGTGGAGCACGATCACCGCGACTCGAGCTTGGGCGGCACGCTCGCGGTGCTGGTGGATCAACGCAGAGTGCTCGCAACGGCCGGCGCCAGCGCGCTCGCGCTGCAGCTGATGCGCGCATCGCGTCAGCTGCTCGTGCCGTTGTTCGGCCAGCACGTCGGTCTTGGCATCACGACGATCGGCGCCGTTTATTCGCTGTCGACCGTCGTGGACATTGCGCTGTTCTATCCGTCGGGCGTTCTCTCTGACCGCTGGGGCCGCAAGTGGAGTGCGGTGCCGAGCATGCTTCTGTATGCGCTCGGGCTTGCATTGCTGCCCCTCGCGTCCGGTTTCTATTCGCTGCTCGCCATTGCGACGCTGCTCGGCTTCGCGAACGGCATCGGCACGGGCGTGGTCATGATCATGGGCGCGGACCTCGCACGAGCGAGCGGGCGGCACGGCCAGTTCCTCGGCTTGTGGCGCCTGATCGGCGACGTCGGCATCAGTGCCGCGCCGATGCTCATGAGCACGGTGGTCGACGCCGCCGGCCTCGCGGCCGCGAGCCTTACCGTCGCCGGCATCGGCTGCATAGGCTCGGCCGTCATGGTCTGGCTGGTAGTCGAGACGCTTACGCTGAAACAGCAGCCGCAGTAAACGAGCGGCCTAGGCTGCAGCCGCGATCAGGCACATGATCGAGAAGCCGCGCGCTTTGCCCGAGGCTTCGGCCTCGAGGACGCGCGCCGGGGCTCAGCGGCGCTGCGTGCTCAAGCGATCGAGCGCCGCGAGATCGTCGGTGTCGAGCGTGAGCGCGGCGGCTGTCAGACTATTCTCGATGCTCGCGACTCGGCTCGCTCCCGGGATCGGCAGCACGTGCGGCCCCAGAGCTAGGAGCCATGCGATTGCGATCGCGTGAGGTGAAGTGCCGTGTTTCGCAGCGATTCGCGTGACATCGACGTTCGCTGCGAGCCGGCGGTGTCCCCAATGGCCGCCGACCGGCGAGTAAGGAACGTAGGCGATGCCGAGGTCGCCGCCGCGCGCGACGAGCCCGCTGTCGACGTCGCGTCTTTCGAGCACGTTGCAGCGATTCTGCACCGCCGCGATCGGCGTCAGAGCGAGAGCTTCGTCGAGGTGCCGCGCCGTGACGTTCGACAGGCCGATCGCGCCGATCTTGCCTTCGTCTCGCAGGTTCACGAGCTCGCCAACGGATTCCGCGAGCGGCACGTTCGGGTCGACGGCGTGCAGGTAGTACAGCGCGATCGGTGCGCCGAGGTCGCGGGCGCTCTGTTCGCAGCAGCGGCGTAGCCACGCCGGCGTGCAATCGACGTCCCAGCGGCCGCTCGGCCGCGTGAGCCCGCCCTTGGTTGCCACGATCACATCGGTGCGGCCGAGCGACTTCAACGTAGCGGCGATCAGCCGCTCGTTGTGCCCGAGATCCGTGTTGTCGAGGCAGTAGCTGATCGCGGTATCGATGAAGTCGCCGCCGCCGGCAACGAACGCCTCGATCACCGCGCGGGCCGTGCCTTCGTCGGGCCGGCCTTCGATCGACAGCGGCATGCCGCCGAGACCGATCGGCTGCACGCTAAGACCCGTATTCCCGATTGAGCGCATGCGTCGAAGTGTAGCAGCGGCGCGCGCCGCCGCCGTACCATACGTGCATGCAGACACCCATTCGATGTTTCCTGATGCGCGGCGGTAGCTCGAAGGGGCTGTACTTCCGCAAAGAGGATTTACCGGCCGACGAGGCATTGCGCGACCGAGTGATCGTGGCCGCCATGGGTAGCGACGCGCGGCAAATCGACGGCGCAGGCGGTGCGCATCCACTCACGAGCAAGGTCGCCGTCGTGAGCAAGTCCACATCGCCCGACGCGGATGTCGACTACCTGTTCGTGCAGGTCGTAGTGGGCGAGGGCCGCGTCGACACCACGCCGAATTGCGGCAACATCCTCGCGGGCGTCGCGCCGTTCGCCATCGAGACCGGTATCATCGCCGCGCGCGACCGCGTCACGCCCGTGCGCGTGCGCATGCTGAACAGCGACAATCTTTGTGAGCTGTTGATCGAGACGCCGGGCAAGCGCGTGAACTACGACGGGACGGCCAGGATCGACGGCGTGCCGGGCACGGCGGCGCCGATCGTGTGCAACTACTTGGACGTCGCGGGCTCGGCCACCGGCAGCCTGCTGCCAACCGGCAACCTGCGCGACCTCGTCGACGGCATCGAGGTCACGTGCATCGACAACGGCATGCCCGTGGTGGTCATGCGTGCGCGCGATCTCGGCATCAGCGGCTACGAGTCACCGAAAGAGCTCGATGCGAACAATGAGTTCAAAGCCAAGGTCGAGTCGATCCGTCTGCAGATCGGGCCGCGCATGAATCTCGGCGACGTCAAAACGAAAGTGGTGCCGAAGATGAGCGTGATAGCCCCAGCGCGCGCGGGCGGGCACGTGTGCACTCGCACCTTGATCCCGCACGACACGCACGCCGCGATCGGCGTGCTGGGCGCAGTGTCCGTGGCTACGGCCTGCATCCTGCCGGGCTCCGTGACGGCCGGCATCGCCACGGTCCCGGACGGACCGATCAAGCAGATGTCAGTAGAGCATCCCACGGGAGAGTTTTCCGTCACGCTCGAGGTGGGCGGCACGCGCGAGCAACCGCGAGTGCTGAAGGCCGGGTTGCTGCGCACCGCGCGCTTGATCATGCGCGGCGAAGTTCTGGTGCCGGCCGCGATCTGGGACGGTCGCTGATTGCTTAGCAAGATGGCCGCGAGGCAGCGACCACCGTTTCGCGCCGATCACGTCGGCAGTCTGCTGCGACCGCGGGCATTGAAGGACGCGCGCGCGCAGTTCGCGCGGGGCGCCATCGACGCGGCCGCGCTGGCCGCGGTGGAAGATCGCGAGATCGCGCGGCTCGTCGCACGCCAGGAAGCCATAGGACTTCGCGCAGTGACCGACGGCGAGCTGCGCCGCTCGTGGTGGCACCTCGACTTCCTGTGGGGACTTACCGGCGTCGCGAAGCACACCACGAATGCGGGCGTCGCATTTGCCGGAGCGGCCCCGCGGAGCGAGGGCGTTCGCGTCGACGGCCGGATCGAATTCCGCGGCCACCCGATGCTCGCACACTACGCAACGCTAGCCGCACGCGCTCGCGTGACGCCCAAGCTCACGATCCCCGCGCCGTCGGCCTTGACCGGCCGGCCGGTGCTGCCCCCGATGGATGCCGCCGCATATCCCGAACGCGACCAGCTGTATGTCGATCTCGGTGCGGCATATCGAGCGGCCGTGAACGCGTTCGCGGCCGCCGGCTGCCGCTATCTGCAGCTCGATGAAGTGTTCATCGCCATGCTGTGCGACCCCAAGTATCGGCAGAAGATGGTCGCGCGCGGCGACGACCCTGATGCGCTGCTGCACGTTTACGCGGGGCTCATCAACGAAGCGATCGCCGATATCCCGGCCGACATGACGATCACGCTGCATCTGTGCCGCGGGAATTTCAAATCCACCTTCATGGGCGAAGGCAGTTACGAGGCCGTGCAGGATGTGCTGTTCAACGAGATCGGCGTGCACGGCTATTTCATGGAATACGACGACGAGCGCTCCGGCGGCTTCGAGCCGTTGCGATGGCTACCGAAGCACAAACACGTGGTGCTCGGCCTCGTGACGACCAAGAGCGGTGTGCTCGAGAGTAACGATGCGCTCAGGCGGCGCATCGACGAGGCCGCGCGCTGCACCGATCTCGATCGGCTGTGCCTATCACCGCAATGCGGCTTCGCGTCGACGGAGGAGGGCAACCTGCTGACGGAGGAGGAGCAGTGGGCGAAGCTCACTCGCGTCGTCGAGGTGGCGGCGCAGGTGTGGGGCTGACGCTTCGAGCTAGGGCACGTGAGCCGTGAATAGAATGTGCGGCGTCGAGTAGCCGCGCGCGTAGCTCGTTGTCTCGTCGATGACGAAACCCGCTGCGGTGAGCGCACCCGTGAGCGCCGAGCGCGGCGCGAAGCCGATCGCACCGCTCGAGTGCGTGCGCCGCAGCAGCCGGACCATCAAGCGCTCCTGCCACAGAGCTTTCCAGACTCGCCACGACCCGTCGTCCTCGGCTTCTTTCAGCACCAGCAAACCACCGGGACGCAGCAGTCGTCGGGCGGCCGCAAGGAATTCGCCCCAGCTTGCGGGAGCGAGCAGGTACAACACGTCGGCTACGAACACGCAGTCGAACGTGCCGGGCCGGTCGTCGACGAGCGTGTCGATCGTGCAAGCGAGCAACTCGACGCGCGGGTGGCGGCCAACCGAGGCTAGTGCCCAGCCGATTTTGCGCACGTCGGGGTCGATACCGACGACCTGCCGGTCCGGGTGGCCCTCCGCCAGCAGCGCCACGAGCGCTCCATGGCCGCACCCGACATCGAGCATGGTGTGGCCGCGAGCCCGCTCGGCCATGGCTTCGAGAGGCGCCGACGCCAGCCGGCCGCGGACGAACCAGCGCTCTTTCCACGGCAAAGTGTCGAATAGCTTCAGGCGGGGTTCAGGCATGCCGGTGCTATTATCCATACTCGGTGTGTGACAGTAGTCTGAAATCTCTCGAGGTGAGCGGGAACGCGCGCGCCGAGAGATCGTCAAACGCCAGGGCGTGCAAGCGCAAGGGCCCGCAATGATTTCCATCGTCGTACCGGCGTACAACGAAGAACGTAACCTCGACGTCCTACATCTGCGCGTCAGCGAGATCATGGACGGCGCGGTGGGGCGTGACGACTGGGAGTTCGTGTTCGTCGACGACGGCAGTAGTGACGGCACCTGGCAGGCCATCGACGCGCTCAACAAGAGCGACGTGCGCGTACGCGGTGTTCGCCTATCGCGCAACTTCGGGCACCAGAGCGCACTGATGGCGGGTCTCGCGGCCGCGCGTGGCCAGGCCGTCGTCATGATGGACGCCGACATGCAGCATCCGCCCGAATTGCTGCCGCAGCTCGTGGCGAAATGGCGCGAGGGCTTCCAGATAGTGCATGCGGTGCGGCGCGATCCGCCGAACCTGTCATGGTTCAAGCGAGTTACTTCGCGCGCGTACTACAAGATGTTCGCCTTCTTGAGCGGCGTGGAGATCGAGCCTGGCGCGGCCGACTTCAGGTTGCTCGACCGGCAGGTGCTCGACGAGATCCTGCAGTTCGAGGAAGAAGGCCTGTTCCTGCGCGGCATCGTGCATTGGGTGGGCTACGCGACGGCCAGCGTGCCGTTCGACTGCGGTGAGCGCTATGCCGGGTCGAGCAAATACAACCTAATGAAAATGCTGCAGCTCGGCTGGCACGGAGTCAGCGCGTTCTCACTCGTGCCGCTACGCATCGGTATCGTGATCGGACTGTTCTCCTCGTCGATTGCCTTCCTCGGCGTCTGCTACGCGATCCTCGGCAAGTGGCTCGACAAAGAGGCGATTCCCGGCTGGGCGTCCTCGGTGGCCATCTCGTCGTTTCTGTTCGGCGTGCTGTTCGTGTTCTTGGCGGTGCTCGCGGAGTACGTAGGCCGCATTGCGGTCGAGATACGCCGGCGCCCGCGTTTCCTGGTCCGCGAGACCACGCGCACGGCGGTCGCCACGAGCGATAGGCGTGCACGCCGTGGCGCCGTCGTCGACTTCCGTGCCGAGACCTGAGAGCCGCGCATGGCCGACGTCGACATGCAGCATCCTGCGCCGCGTTTTGCGATTGTCGGTTGCACGAACTTCGTCGTAAGCCTCACGGCGTTCTACCTCTGCTACCACTACTTGCCGCTCGACCGGATCGTCACGGCGTTGCATCTGCCGACCGCGAGCGCGGCGAGCGATGGCGTCGGCGCGGAGGGCGCTGTGGCGAACGTGCTCGCATACTTCGCGGGAATGTTGAATAGCTTCTGGCTCAACCGCGTCTGGGCGTTTCGCGCCACCGAAGGCGGCATCGTCGGCCAGGGCGTTCGCTTCGTGGTTGTGAACTCCGTGAGCCTCGTGCTCGGCACGGCGATTGTGTTCGTGCTCGTCGATCGGTTGAAGTTCCACGAGCTCGCGGTGTGGGTGCCGTTGGCTGGACTCATCACGGTCACGAACTATCTCGGCTTCCAGTACTGGGCATTCGCGAAACAGGCGATTCCCGACGTGGCGGTGAGACGCGCATGAACGAAGCGCTGCGATTAATCGTCAACGCCGACGACTTCGGTATGACCGAAGCCGTGAACCAGGGCATCGTCGAGGCGCACGACAGCGGCATCGTGACGTCCGCGTCGGTGATGGCCACAGGCAGTGCGTTCGAGCATGCCGTGGCGCTTGCGAAGACGCGGCCCGAGCTCGCCGTCGGCGTGCATTTGACGCTGACCGAGCAGCGCCCGCTGACCGGCAGCGCTGCTCAAAGCCTCGTGGGCGCGGATGGCCGCTTCGCGCCGCATCTCGTGCAGTTCGCGGGCTGGCACATGCGCGGCAAGGTGGCGCTCGCACAGGTGCGCGCCGAGCTCGATGCCCAGATTCGCAAGGTGCGCGATGCCGGCATCGCAGTAAGTCACCTCGACGGTCATCAGCATGTGCATGTGCTGCCCGGCATCGCCGCCGTCGTCGCCGAGCTGGCGGCGGCGTACGGCATCCGCGCAGTGCGTTTTCCGACGGAGCGTGTGCGCGCGTACATGTTGCGCAATCTCGGCAACGCGCGCCGGCTGGCGGAGCAGGTCGTGCTCGGTGCCGTCTGCGCGGTGTCGCCGCTGCGTGCATTGCGGCGCAGCGACTCATTCGTCGGTTTTTACTATGGCGGCCGGCTCGACGAAGCCAATCTCGCGACGGTGCTCGGGCGGTTACCCGCGCGTGGTACCGTCGAGTTGATGTGCCATCCGGGCGGCGACGATTCGCGTGCCGCTGAGGGCTACTGGCAGTACTCGTGGGCCGCAGAACGAGCCGCCCTCACGAGCCCACGAATCCGCGCGTTGCTTGCGTCGCGCGGCGCACAGCTCGTATCGCATCGCGATTCCTAAAGGGGCGCCGTGGAAGAAGCTGAGTTCGACAAGTTCGCTGCCGAGTACCGTACGCTGCACGCCGAAAGCATCAAAGCCTCGGGCGAGAGCCCCGAGTACTTCGCGGAGTACAAGATCATCGACGTGGCCGCGGAGCTCGCACGCGCGCGCGACGGCGCTGTCGATCGCGCCGCGGTGCTCGATTTCGGCGCCGGCGTCGGGTACTCGGTGCCGTTCTTCGGGCGCCACATGTCGCGCGCCCGCGTGACCTGCCTCGATGTGTCGCAGAAGAGTCTCGACATCGGCGCGGCCAGGCACGGCGGTGTCGCGGATTTTCGCCACTTCGACGGTAAGCGCATCCCGTATGCAGATAGCACGTTCGATGTCGCGCTTGCGTCCTGCGTGTTTCACCACATTCCGCACTCCGAGCACGTGGCGTTGCTGGCCGAGATCCGGCGGGTGCTCACGCCCAACGGCCAGCTGTTCGTTTTTGAGCACAATCCATTGAATCCGTTAACGCGCCACGCGGTGAACACCTGTATCTTCGACGAGCATGCCGTGCTCATCGGCGCGCCGACCATGCGCCGACGGTCCCTGGCCGCGGGTTTTGCAGCCGCGGACGTGCGTTACCGGATCTTCTTTCCGCACTGGGCGCGTGGTTTGCGGCCGACCGAGAAGTGGCTCACTTGGCTACCGCTCGGCGCGCAGTACTATGTGCGGGCGACAAAGGCTTTGGGGGGTTGATGCGGGCGTTGATTTTCGCCGCCGTGCTGGCCTTGCTACCGGTGGCGGTGTACTGGCAAACCGCAACTCACGAGTACGGGTTCCGTGACGATTACGCGCATCTGCGCGAATCGCACGAAGAGCCTTCGAAGCTCGTTGCCCTGACTTCGTCCAACGGCCGGCCGGTTTATGGCGCGGTGCTCGTTGCGTCGTTGCAGGGTGTGGACGACGTGCGGGACCTCGTGCGGCTGCGTTTCATCAGCGTCACGTTGCTATCTGCGGTTGGGCTCGTGCTCTGGGCGTTTCTGCGCCGCTACGGTTGGGGCGATCTCGAAGCTGCAGCGATCGGCGTCGGAGTCGCCTTGTTGCCCGGCGCGCAGGTGGTCGTCGGTTGGGCCATCGCCTGGCCCATAGCCCTCGGTCTCTTGGCTGCATTGCTCGGCTTCTGGCTCGTCGAAGCGCACCTTAGTAGAAGCGGTACGCGGCGCGTCGCCGGCGTGCTCGCGGGTGCGGCGCTCTATCTCATCGCGGGCCTCACTTATCAGACGAGCGCGTTGTTCGCAATCGTGCCGCTCGCGGCGCTGCTGCTCGTGCGCGAGGACGAACGGCCCTTGGGTCACGCGCGCTGGGTCGTCACGCACATCGGCGTATTGTTTGTGAGCCTCGTAGTTGGCTTGCTGGCCATGGACGTGGTCTTCAGCGAAAGCCTGGTGCCGGCGGCCGCGCGCATGCGCATCGAGCCGCATCCGTTCTTGAAGCTCTTGTGGTTCGTACGCAATCCCCTGCCGAACGCGCTGGGGTTGTTCGAGCTGCGCGACGGGGCCGCGACGCAGCTGTCGTTCTGGATTGTCACCACGATGTTCGGCGCTATCATGACGCTTGGCCTTTTTTACGGTGGAAATGGCCGCTTGCAAAAGCTGCGTTGGCTGTTTTGTCTACTCGCGCTGCCGTTCGTTGCGCACAGCGTGAGTCTCGCAGCTAGCTCGCAGGCGATCGGTTATCGCACGCTGTTGCCGCTGTCGGGCCTGTTCCTGGTGCTGTTGGTGTTCGCGATGCGCGCCGTAGGGCGAGCGGGTAGCGTCCGCCCGGCCACGCAGGCTACTGCGCTAGGCGTGCTCGTGTTCTCCGCGGCGGTGCTCGCGCACCACAATTCATACACGTTGATCGCGGAGCCGCAGGGTCGGGAGTGGCAGCTATTCCACGCGGCCGCGGCGCAACTACGGCTCGCGCCGGACACCGACGTCTATATCGTCCGGCCCACGGTCGACGATCGCTCGACGGAGGAGCTGTACGACGACGAGTTCGGTTCGCTATCTTCCGACGCGGACTGGGCAGCCAAGGAGATGTTCAAGACGGCGCTGCGAGAGCGATTCCCCGCGACCGTCGCGGACGGCAGGTCGTATCGGCTCGAGACCGGTTGGCTGCCGCCGACGCAGCCCGGGAATTACGACCTCGTGCTCGACGTGCGCCGCCTGAAGAACGAAGGCGATCGCACGGTGGCTGCGGCCATGGGCCAAGAACCTACTGCTTTGCGACGCTGACGACCTCGGGCTCCATGTAGCTCTTGAGGCCGAGCGACGAATACGCGCGACCGAGCCCGGATTCCTTGGCGCCGCCGAACGGTACGAATGCCGACGTTGCGCGGTGCTGGTTGACCCACGCGGTGCCCACTTCCAGCCGCGCCGCAATCTCCGCGCCGCGTTGCGTGTCCTTGGCCCACACCGAGCCGCTCAAACCGTAGCGCGTGTCGTTGGCGCGGCGCAGCGCGTCCTCGACGTCGCTGAACTTCATGATCGGCACGATCGGACCGAACTGCTCCTCTTGGACGAGGCGGCTCGATTCGTCGATATCGGTCACGAGCGTCGGCGGCAGGAAGTAGCCGGGCCCTTGAGGAATTTCGCCACCGGTCAGGAATTTCGCGCCGGATTTCTTCGTGTCGTCGATGAGGGCGACGACCTTGTCGTACTGCATCTTGTTCTGCAGCGGACCCAAGTCCGTGCTGGGGTCGAGGCCATTACCGATTTTTGTCTTCTTCGCCTCGGCGACGAGTGCGGCGCACAGCTCGTCGTAGATGCTCTCGTGCGCATAGATGCGTTTGATGGCCATGCAGACTTGGCCGCTGTTCACGAACGACGCGAAGAACACTTTCTTTGCGATCGCTTTCGGGTCGACGTCGTCCAAGATGATGGCCGGGTCGTTGCCGCCGAGCTCGAGCGTGACTCGTTTCATCGTAGCGGCTGCGCTTGCCAGCACCTTCTTGCCGGTGGCGACAGAGCCAGTGAACGAGATCTTGTCTACCCCCGAGTGCTCGGTCATCCACGCGCCGAGCTCGTCGCCCCCGGCGATCACGTTGACCACTCCAGGTGGAAACACGTCCTTCAGCAGCTCCGCGACCTTGAGCGTGGTGAGCGGCGTGTACGGCGACGGCTTCAACACCACGGTGTTGCCCGTGTACAGAGCTGAAACGAGCGGGCCGAGCGCGAGGCTAATCGGTGCGTTCCATGGCGTGATGATGCCGACGACCCCCAGAGGCCGGTAACGCAACTCGATGTGACTGTGCTTGTCGTCGACGAGCACCTCGGTCGGGATCTCGATGCCGACCATGCCATCCGATTGCGCCGTGCCACGATCGATCTCGGCCGCCGACTGCGCCAGCGGCTTGCCCTGTTCGCGAGTCAGCAGCTCGGCGAGCTCGGCTTGATGCGCGCGCAAGACCTCAGAGCTTTTCTTCACGAGCGCTGCGCGCTCGGAAAATGATTTAGCACGCCACGCGCCAAATGCCGCGCGTGCGGCCTTCACTGCGCGGTCGAGCTGTGACCGATTCGCTGCGGGGCAGCGGGCGAAGACCTCGCCCAGCGCCGGATTGATGACGTCGAGCGCGAGCTCGCTTTGCTCGAGCTTGCCGTCGATCAGCAAAGAAAAATCCGTTCGTAACGTCATGCTCTCTGCGCGTTGCGCCATGGTAGGTGCCTCCTGCCAGCTCGTTTTCGCTACGCTGCCAGCGGCAGCGAGCGGTGTCGGTCAGCGGGTTCGCGGCCTAAAGCCGCTGTGCTAACCTTGATTGCTCGAAATAATACACGAACGAGCTCGAAGCGAACTTCCCGGTCCTGGAACCAACACTGGCTCGATGCCGAATCGGCGCGGCCAGACGGATCGGATTTCGAACCGGCAATCAAACGGAGAGTGGCAATGAAGATCGTAATGGTCGGTCAGGGCGCTTTTGGCCGCAAACACCTCGATGGACTCAAGAACATTGCCGGCGTCGAGGTCGCGAGCCTCGTCGGCGGCAGTAAAGAGTCGACGGCTGAGGTTGCGAAACAGTACGGTATTCCACACTCCACGACGAACCTGGCCGAGGCGCTGGCGCTGCCCGGAGTGGACGCTGCGATCCTGACATCGCCGACGCAGGTGCATGCGGCGCAGGCGGAGCAGGTCATGAAGGCCGGCAAGCACGTCGAGATCGAGATCCCGATCGCCGATTCGCTGGCCGATGCACAGCGCATCCTCGCGACGCAGAAGGCCACGGGCAAAATTGCGATGGCAGGTCACACGCGGCGCTTCAATCCGTCGCATCAATGGGTTCACAAACGCATCCAAGCCGGCGAGCTGAAGCTTCAGCAGCTTGTGGTGCAGACATTCTTCTTCCGGCGCACGAACATGAACCTCGAGGGTAAGCCGCGCAGCTGGACCGACCATTTGCTGTGGCACCACGCGTGTCACACGGTCGACCTGTTTCAGCATCAGACTGGCGAGACGGCTTCAGTGGTGCACATGCTGCAAGGTCCTCTGCATCCCGATCTCAAGATCGCGATGGACATGAGCATCAGCATGCGCACGCCCGGAGGCGCTGTTTGCACGCTGTCGTTGTCATTCAACAACGATGGTCCGCAGGGCACGTTCTTTCGCTACATCTGCGACAACGGCACGTACGTCGCGCGTTACGACGACTTATTCGACGGCAAGGACCAGAAGATCGACCTGTCGAAAGTCGATGTCTCGATGAACGGCATCGAATTGCAGGACCGCGAGTTCGTCGCCGCCATCCGCGAGGGCCGCGAGCCGCGTTCGAGCGTGGTACAGGTGCTGCCGGCGATGGAGACGCTCGATCGGCTGGAGAAAAGCCTCAATGCGTGAAATTCCGGTTTGCATGGCGCCGGACGCGAATACCCGGACGCCGAAGTATCGTCCGCCGCATGGCGCCTGCGACGCGCATTGCCACATCTTCGGCCCCAGCGACAAATATCCGTACGCGACCGATCGCAGCTACACGCCACCCGATGCGCCGCTCGAACGCTTCGTGCAGTTGCAGAAGACGTTGGGGCTCACGCGCGCCGTGCTCGTGAACGCGAGCTGCCACGGCGTGGACAACACGGTGATCCTGGATGCCATCGCCGGTAGCGGCGGCCGTTACCGCGGCGTCGCGAACGTCGATGCGAGCTTCACGGACAAGGATTTCGAGACGTTGCATGCGGGCGGCGTCCGCGGCATCCGCTTCAACTTCGTGCGTCATCTCGGCGGCACGCCGGATATGGACGAATTCCAGCGTCTCGTTGCGCGCGCGGCCGACTTCGACTGGCACGTCGTGTTGCACTTCGACGCGATCGATCTGCTCGAGTTCGACGACCTGCTGCGCACTCTGCCCGTGCCGTTCATCATTGATCACATGGGCCGCGTGCCGACCAAAGACGGCCTAGATCAGAAGCCGTTCAAGGTGCTGCTGAACGCGGCGCGCATGGACAATTGCTGGGTCAAGATTTGCGGCGCAGAACGCATCTCTTCGCAAGGCCCGCCGTTTACCGATGCGGTGCCGTTCGGTCAGGCGTTACTCGAGGTCGCGCCCGACCGAATCCTCTGGGGTACGGACTGGCCGCATCCGAACATCAAGAAGCACATGCCGAACGACGGCGACCTCGTCGATCTGATTCCGCTGTTCATGCCGGATCCGAAATTGCAGCGTAAGGTGCTCGTCGATAACCCGCACCGGCTCTACGGTTTTACGGGCTGAACCGAGCCGCGTTTGGAGTTGATGGCGTCACGCCACGTAAGGCGCTGCGCCGGCCCACATCAATCGTGCGAGGCGACCGAGGCGCAGGCGGTTCATGTCGGCGCCGACATAGCGTTCCAGCAGCTCTTGCGGGTCGAGATCGCGTGCGACTGCAAAGCCGGTGTCGGTGAGGGCGGCGACGAGCTCGGCCGGCACGAAGTGCGAGAGCCACGGTTCGCCCACCGCGCTGACGCGCGCCGCGAGTGCGTCGTAGGCCAACCGTTCGGGAAGGCTCAAGAGCTCCGGTGCGATCGAGTAGTCGAATGCGATGCCCCCCGCTGCGGCCGTCACGCCGGCGACGTAACGCAGCGTCGCGAAGACTGCGTCGACGTTCAGATATTGCGTGACGCCGAGCCACGAGAAAACGGCTCCAGAGTGCGCGTCGAAACCGGCCGCCGCGAGCACGCCTTCGAGCGGCTCGCACGTAAGGTCGGCGGCGACGAGCTTCAGGTGCGCAGGCGCGTCGATGCCCGCGGCTGCGAGCAGATCGCGCTTCCATGCTTGCGTTGCAGGGTGATCCACTTCCCAAATCGTCACGGGCGGCTCTGCCGCTGAACGGTACGCGAGCGTGTCGAGCCCGGCGCCGAGGATGACAACTTGCCGCACACCGGCTGTGCGCGCCTGCGCGATCTGCTCCTCGGCGAGTCTCGCGCGGACGGCCATGAAGGCCCGCATCTGCGGCGCGAAGCGCGTCGTATCGTATTGTGCGGGATCCGCGCGGAACGCGCCTTCCGCCTTCGATCCCAAAATCCGGACAGCCAGCGGATCGACGAACACGACAGGCTTGTCGAGCAGTTGATGTGCTGCGCGGTGCAATGCAACGCGCAGCGCGGTACGACTAGCTTGCGCCGGTATCACCTGCGATCAGGCGCGGACTCGCGCCCGCGGCCGCTCACGCGGTCTCGAGGATGATGTGGCCCACTCCGGTAGACGACGCGGGCACATGATAGAAACGATACAGCTCGCGCACACGCTCGCCGAGCGCCCCGCGCATGATCAGCCACATCACGAGCTCGATGGCTTCAGCGCCGGCGTCGCGCAGGTACTCGATCGGCGGAATGCGGGAGAGCCGCTCCGGGTCACGCGTGAGATCGTCCAAGAACGCCTTGTCGAACGGCGTGTTGATGAGCCCCGCGCGCGGGCCCTGGATCTGGTGCGACATGCCGCCCGTACCGAAGATCACCACGCGCAAGTCCTCGTCCCAGCTCTCGACGGCTTTCTTGATGGCTTTGCCGAGCATGTAGCAGCGATGACCCGTCGGCGCCGGATACTGGATCACGTTCACGGCCAGCGGGATCACGCGCACGGGCCACGCGTTCGGCTGGCCGTACAGCAGCGACATGGGCACCGTGAGGCCGTGGTCGACCTGCATCTCGTTTACGATCGTCATGTCGAACTCGTCGAGTACGAGCGATTGCACCATGTGGGCCGCGAGCTCGGGATAGCCCTTCACCACGGGCACCGGGCGCGCGCCCCAGCCCTCGTCGGCGATTGGGAACTCGGCTCCGCAGCCGAGCGCGAACGTGGGGATGATTTTGAAATCGAACGCGTTGACGTGGTCGTTGTAGACGACGATCGCGACGTCCGGCGCCGTCTCGGCCATCCACTGTTTGGCGGGCTCGTAGCCCTTGAACAACGGAGTCCAGTACGGCTCCGTGGTCTTCCCGTTGTCGAGTGCCGCGCCGATCGCAGGTGTATGTGAAGTGCCGACACCGGCGATGATCTTCGCCATCAGTCTTTCCTCTCGGATTTCGATCGCCAACCGTCCGGAGAACGTCCGCCTGCCAGCATCATCTTGACGTAATCGCTTTCGGCGACGCCGACCATTTGCGACGCCATGAACTGATAGGACTTCTTGTCCGTGAATGCGAGCTTCGCCAGCGCATACGACACGCCGCCGAGCTGCAGCAGCGTATTCCACGCGCGGTTCGCGACCGCGTCGCGCTGGGCCTCGGTCATCGGAAACTTCTGCAAGTATTTCCGCTCGTCAGCTAGGAACTCGGCGCGGTTCTCGGCGTGCATCAACGAGTACAGGAACGCATTGAGGTGATATCCCTGGCGCGCGCGCTGCGCGTCGAACACCCAGGTGCCGGGAATGTCTTCGTATTCTTCGGGTTGCTTGCTCATGTCGGCGATGAGACCTTTCTGCTCCGGCCGTGTCAACTCTTGTTCTTGATCGTGTCGGCACTCTGCACGCCCTTATACAAGAGCGAGTCTGCCATGCCTTCGGCCAGGCACCACTCCGCGAACACTTCAGGAGTCTGTTGGAACTCGCCGGGCACCCAACGTTCGTCGACTTGGTCGGAATCGAAATCGTATTCGGCGGCGCCGCCACACGGCGAGTGGAAGTACCAGAAGTAGCACGACGAAATCGGGTGGCGGCCCGGCCCGAGCGCGGTGCGCCAGCCGCGGCGCGTCATGTTCAGGCCGCCGCCGAACAGCTCGTGGATGCTGCTGACCTCGAATGCGAGGTGATGAAAGCCGCGCTTCTTGCCGATGTTCAGCAGGAACAAATCGTGGTGGTGGTTCGATGCTCCGCCGCGGAGGAAGTAGCCGCGGCCAGGGTAACTATCGCTTGCGATGAACCCCAGGCGCTCCGTATAGAACGGCACCACTTTCTCCGGCTCGTCGATCATGAACACGGTGTGAGTCATTTCGAGTGGGGCGGCGGACGAGAAAAACTGGCCGCGGGTGTTGATGCGATCGGGTCGGCCAGGCGTGTTGAACTTGAGCTCCGGTGCCATGATGCGAGTGGCCCGCGCCACGCGAAACGCGATCGCGAAGCCGAGCGGATCGGTCGCGTGCACCGTGCCGTCCGCGTCTATGCGGATCGGTCGGTCGCGTTCGAGCTCGCTTGCGATCGCGCGCAAATCCGCGGCCGAGGCAACCCCGAACGTGGCCTCGCGCTGCGTGGCGCCCGGCTCTATCGGTGGCGGTAACGCGGGGTCGTCGGCTGCACGCAGCACGACCGTACCGCCGTTCTTGCTGGTGAACACGGTGGCACCGTCCGCCTGGCTCTCAACGAGCCCAAAGTCCGTCCAGAAGCGCCGGCAGATAGCGAGGTCGGTGACACCGAAGGTGGCAGAGTCCAGGTTCGTTACGTTCATGGCGGTCCGTTTCAGCTCGTTCAGCCGAGCAGTGTACTTTCGAGCGCGACGCTTTTGATCAGTGCAAATACGTGCTGGTCCAACTTAAGCTCGAGCTCGTCGCAGGCATCGCGAGTAATTCGCGATCGCAGATGCTCGCCGTGGATATCGAGCAGCAGGTCGACGTTGCCCGTTGCGGAGGGTTCGATTCGCAGGATCTTCGCCGCGAGTACGTTGCGGATGCTCAGGTTCCGCGGTCTCTCTGTCGCGATCGCGACGTCGCGCGCGTGGATTCGGATCGGGCGCACGGCGCCTATCGGCGCAGCATGCATTGGCACGTGCAGGCGCTCCTCGCCGACGGTGAGTGTGGCCACGCCGTTGCGGTGCTCGGCCACCTGTGTGCGCAGTACGGTCCCGGCTTCGAGACCGCCGGTGTACGGCTCGAGATCGGTGCGCTCGAATATTTCCGCCACCGTCCCATAGGCTGCCACGCGGCCGCCGGCGAGCAGCAGGACGTGGCTCGCAAGTCTCGCCACCTCATCGACGTTATGCGTGACGTACAGTACTGGCACGCCGAATCGCAGCGGCAGCTGCTCGATCAGCGGCAGGATCTCGCGTTTGCGTCCGATGTCGAGAGAGGACAGCGGCTCGTCCATCAGGAGCAGTTGCGGGCTGGTCAGCAGCGCGCGTGCGATGGCGACGCGTTGCTGTTCACCTCCGGACAACGAGCCGGGGCGGCGCCCGAGCAGGGCCGTGAGGTCGAATGCGGCGACGACCGCGTCGAAGTCGATCTTGCGGCGCGTGGCCCGCCGCGCCGCGAATTCGAGATTCTTCTGCACCGTGAGGTGCGGGAACAATCGCCCATCCTGGAACACGTACCCGACGCCGCGATCGTGCGGTGGCAACCAGCGTTGCGTGCTCTGCCATGCGGTGCCGTCGAACGTCACGCTACCTCGCGCGGAACGTTCGAGGCCCGCAATGACGCGGAGCAACGTCGTCTTGCCAGAGCCGCTGGGACCGAACAGCGCAGTAATGCCTTCGAGCGCAAGCTCGTGCTGAACCTCGAGCATGAAGTCGGGTCGCTGAAACGATACGTGCAGTGCGAGTGTGCTCATCGCCCGGCCCGCCTCAGGTTCTCACGAGCGGCATGCGCCGGTTCAGCATGTACACGGACAGCAGCACGATGAACGAGAAAGCCAGCAAACAGGCTGCCAGCACATGTGCTTGCGTATACCTGAGGGTTTCAACGTGCTCGTAGATGGCGATCGAGATGACCTTGGTGCGATCCGGAATGTTGCCGCCGACCATTAGTACGACGCCGAACTCGCCGAGCGTGTGGGCGAAGGTGAGCACGACGGCCGAAACGTAGCCGCGAAGCGCGAGCGGCGAGGCCACGCGCAGGAACGCATCGAATGGGCTTGCGCCGAGGGTGGCGGCGGCCTCGAGTGGCGCCTTGCCGACGCCTTCGAACGCTGCCTGCAGCGGTTGCACGGTGAACGGGAATGAGTAGATGACCGAGGCGATCACCAGGCCGATGAAGGAGAACGTCAACGTGCTGTCCGTCACCTGCACCCAGAACCGACCGATTGCGCCAGCCGGGCCGAGTAGCACGAGCAGGTAGAAACCGAGCACTGTCGGCGGCAGCACGAGCGGCAGTGCCACAACGGCCTCGATGACCGTCCGCGCGCGACTGCGTGTGAACGCGAGCCACCATGCGAGTGGTGTCGCGAGCGCGAGCAGCACGATGACGGTCACGGCCGCGAGCCGCAGGCTGAGCCACACGGGTCCGAGCGTAAGCTCCGTCATCGGCCTCGTCCGCAATTTGGTGCGGCCAGTGTAGCAAGCGCGCCGAAAAGCGTTGTCAATTGCAGCGGCGGTCGTTCGCGGGGCACATGGTATTCTGCCGACATGAATCGCCGTGCAATGACAGTATGAGTAGCGCGACCAAGCGGCGCATCGTCGTTGCGATCACCGGCGCAACCGGTGCGATCTACGGTGTGCGGTTGCTGCAGGAGTTGCGCCGATACGGCGGTATCGAGACCCATCTTGTGGTGTCGAAGGCGGGGTTTCTAAGCGCTGCGACAGAGCTCGATCTCGGTCGCTCGGAGCTCGAGGCGTACGGAGACGTCGTGCACGCCGATCGAGACATCGGCGCATCGATCGCCAGCGGCTCGTTTCGCACCGACGGCATGATCGTAGCGCCTTGCTCCATGCGTACACTCGCGGCGATCGCGACCGGTGTGACCGACAATCTCGTGACGCGAGCGGCCGATGTCGCGCTGAAGGAGCGACGCCGCCTTGTGTTGCTCGCTCGCGAGACGCCGCTCGGTCTCGTTCATTTGCGTAACATGGTGACCGTGACGGAGATGGGAGGCGTCGTGTTTCCGCCGGTGCCCGCATTCTATGCACACCTCGAAAGCATCGACGCGATGGTCGACCAAACCGTGGGCCGCGTACTCGATCTGTTCGATCTCGACTCGCCGCTCCTGCGCCGGTGGTCCGGCGTCAAGGCGCCGGTCGAGGACTAGGCGGCGTCAGGGCCGGCACGCCGACGGCAGGTACTGCTGCGGCGCCGTGGGTGCAAGGTAGGCAGCCGTGTTGCCGCCGCCAGAGGTGCCCATCAGCTGGGAGCCGGCTGGCACGTTCCCTAAGCCACAGCGCCACACCACGCCCAGGCCGGTCGTCTCGTAGGGCGTCATGGTGAGCGTCAGTGTTGCGATGGCCGCATTGGCTTCGTTGCCGAACGTCACGATCAGCACGCCGTTACTCACATCCAGGGACTGGACGTACTTGCCGGAGGTGTCAGTAGCAGTCGCCGACAATCCCGCTGCCGCGCGGTTGGTGGGGGCCTCTCCGCGATTCACGTACGATTAGTGCACGCGCGTTTTCGCGTGCGCCCCCAGGTTGAGGCCTTCGGCTACCTGCGCTCTAACGGTGTAGGTCTGGTACGCGGGAATCGCAATGGAGGCCAGGATGCCGATGATCGCTACGACGATCATGAGCTCGATCAGCGTGAAGCCGCTCGAGCGCGAGGCGTTGCGATGTTGTGGCACGCGGATGTCCATAGGTGTCGTTCGCTGCTCAGGCGGCGTGCGTGTACACGACGGGAATATGTTTACGTTCGGCGTAGCTGGTCGCGAGTTCGAGTGCCAGATGGGTCGACATGGGCTGCCGCTCGACGAGCTTGCGCACGCGTGTGGTCGTGCTCCTGGCTACCACGGTCTTGTCCGTGACGCGCTCGATCGTGGCCAGCGTGACCGTGTCGTTCGCGGGGTCCGAGCACGTGTGCACGCGAAGGTAGTCCTTCTCGAAGCGGCCCACGGTGGGCAGGGCATGTAGCACTCGCACTTCCATTCGTTTCCCGCCAATAGGCGCTGGCAATTACGAGTAGGAGAGCAAGACACGTGCCATGCACCGCAGCGCCGCCGCGGCGCTGGGGCTTAGCCGCTTATGTTCAATAGAAGTGACAGAACAGGTCAGGCGTTGACCCTACCTCCCCCCGGAGGCTGCGGCATTATGTCCGAATCGCGGAGGGGGGGCAGTCCCTAATCCAAGGGGTGCAACGTGGTTATGCGGCTGGCATATTGGGCCGCCCTTGAGGGTGGGCCCTGGGAATCATGAGCGCTCGACAGATCTTGCAGTCCTTTGAAGGTTGGCGGGCAGCTGGCGAGCCGCTGGTGCTCGCCACGGTCTACGACACCCTGGGCTCCACCTATAGCAAGGCGGGCCACCGGATCCTGCTCGCGGGTAGTGGCGATTACCGGGGGCTCGTGAGCGGCGGGTGTCTCGAAGGCGACTTGGCGGAGCGGGCTCGTCAGGTCATTGCGGCCGACCGTCCGGTGGCCGTCACCTACGATTTGCGCGACGTTGCTGATGAACTCTGGGGCCTTGCGGTCGGCTGCAACGGGTTGCTGCGCGTGTTCCTTCAGCCACTCACCGCGGCGCGTGGGTACGAGCCTTTCAAGTCGATCGCCGCCGTTCAGAACGCCACAGGCGGTGCGGGTCTTGCGACTGTGATCGAGGGCCCGGATGCCGGCGCGACCGTGATCGCTACTGCGACTCAGCATGACGCACTCGGCTTCGCGACAGCCGTGCCCGCGGCAATCGTGAGCGGTGCGCTGGCCGCGGCGGACCAGGGCACCGCGCGTCTCGTCACGAGCGCGGGTACTACCGTGCTGTACGCGCCGCTGCGCGCGATTCCGAAATTGCTGGTCCTCGGCGCCGGCCTCGACGCCGTGCCGCTGCTCGGAATGGCGCTCGAGCTCGGCTGGTTCGTGACGGTGGCAGATCACCGGCCAGCGTATCTCGCGAGACCAGGGTTCGATCGCGCGGATCGTAAGGTGCTGGTGGAACCGGGGCGTCTCGCACATGCGCTGCCGCTGGTTGAGTTCGAGGCTGTCGTCGTCATGAGCCATCACTTGCCCACGGATCGCAAGTACCTCGCTGAGCTTGCATCGTTCGCGCATCGCTACGTAGGGGTGCTCGGCCCACGCGCACGACGGGAGCGGTTGCTCGACGACCTGGGCGACGTGGCGACGCCGTTGCGCGCACGTCTCAAAGGTCCTGTGGGCCTCGACATCGGCGCGGACTCGCCCGAGTCGATCGCGCTCTCGATCCTCGCCGAGCTCCAATCGACGCTGGTGCACCGATTCGATGGCAGTGCGTGAACGGCGTCTTATGTGAAAGCAGGCGGTCGAAAAAAAACGGTTACCCGGCCGTCCTTGGCCGGGCAACCGTTACCAACGCCTAGAGGAACAAACGAAAATCCTTTTCCGTGGGCCGCTGAGTTAAACCGGATTCGTGATCACGTTGTTGACGATCGGGGCGAGTCCGATCAAACGATCGATGTTCGCGCCGAGGCCGTTGTTCGGGAACGCGGTCGCGAACTGACCTTGCTGGCCGTGCAGCGCCATGTAGTTCAACAGCACCTGCTCGACGAGCAGGTTCACGTTGTTGGCGCCCGGTGTGCCCGAGCGCACGACGTCGCCGGTGGCCGCGAACGCGCCGAGCTGCTGGTGAATGGCCGCAGCGCCGCCGTCGCCCGTGAAAATCGTCGGGCGACCGCCGGGCTTGTAGACGAGGAAGAACGGCGATGCCGTATCCTGGTTGTCGCTCGTCCACTGGCCCTTGCCGCGACCGTTGACCGAGTTGTCGACCATGCCGTTGCTCGATATCGCGCCGTCGCTGAACACGTACATCATCAGCGGCACGCCCTTGCGCGCGGCGTACTCGAGTACTGCGCCCATGCACTTGCCGGCGCGCTCGTCCCTGACCTCGCCGTCCATGCGGTTACCGTTGTGGTAGTCGTAGCCGCCCATCGTGATACAGCCGGCGCCGGCGAAACCTTCGACTACGAGCTTCATGATCGAAGCCGTCTTGCGGAATTCTGCGCTGTCGCCGCCCGTGTCGAATTCTGCTTGGCTGAAGATTCCGGAGGCCCCGACGATCAGCGGGTCTTTGCTGGGGTCGATGATCGTGTGGCCGAAACGGTCGGCGACGTCCGCCGCTTTCAGATACCCGCACTTCACAAGGTCCTTGACCACGGCCTCCTGGTTGATAGGCAGTCCAGTGCTGACCCCGGGGGTATTCATACGTTCGCGGCTGATGCGGTAGATCGATTCGAGCACCGCCGTGGCGTCCTCTGCATTCAAGAGGCCGACCAGCTGACCGGTGTCGACGAGGCCTGCTACGTCGCTGGGACGGTCGACCTTCGTCGGCTGGAACGCCGGATTGATCATCGCCAACGGCGCCATCGAATTGCCGCCCGACACCGAGTTCTGCGAGCCCGCCAGCGTCAGGATGGAGCCGTCCGCGCCCGCCTTCTGAATGCCGTACAGCGGGTTATGCGGGTTGTTGCTCGTGTCGTTTTCCGAGCGCGCCGGAATCACGACGCCGTTGACGTTCGCGCGCGTGGCGACGCTCATGCGAGTCATCATGCCGCGCAGATAGGCGCTGTCACTGTGGAACGCGAGGCCGAGCGACGTGTCCGTGTGGTCGCCGTTGCTCGTGGCCGTGCGCGTAGCTTCGACGACGCCCGGGACCTGGTCGCCTGGAATACCGAGCTTGCTGTAGCCGGCTGTGCCGAGCAGATCCATCTGACCACCGGCTTTGCCGACCAGCACGTTCGAGCCGGCGATGTTGCCGCCGCCCGCGAGGTCGAAGCAGATGAACGGGATCTTGCCCGCGCCGTTGCTGATGCCGCACGCATTGGTGAGTGGGCTCAAATCGTTCGCGAGCGCGGCATAGGCGGCTCGCGGATTCGAGAAGAGGCTCAAGAACCCGCCCGTCAGCAACGTGGCTCCGCCGGCCAACAGTCCCTGACCGATCAGCTGACGGCGCGTCAGCACGCCGCCGTGAAGCGGATGGTTCGGGTTACGCGGCTTGTTCTTTACACGGATCAACATGGGTGTGTCCTCTATCTCGAGCTCAAGGCGCTAGTTAACGAGCATCGCGGCGCTGCCGATCACGGCCGAGCACACCGCTTTGGCGATGTTGCGCGTACGCGCCGCATCGTTGGTCACACCGGCCGTGTTCAACAGGCCGGGGCGGGTGCTGTCACCCGAAATGCCATTCACCAAATTGTGCAACTCGGTGCGCACGGTGGTCTTGTCGGGCTGGCTCGCGAGCTGGGTGTTGCCGAGCACGCGGTTTAGCAGCGGGTCGAACAGCAGGTTCTCGCTGGCGAACGCCGTAGCCGGAGCCGCGCCGAAGTTGAAGCCCACGAACATCGTGTCACGCGGGATCGTCGTGTTGCGGTTCTCCATCAATGCATCGCAGTACCCGATCGCGAGCTGCGCGATGGCCACCTGATGTGACGCGAGCACCGCCTTGATGTCCGAATCGGCCGGCAGCGACTGGCGCACGGTGGCGACCGTATTCGCGACGGCCGAGTCGAGCTGGCTGACGCCGGTGAGAGCGGCCAGTGACGCGCTGATCTCGTCGAACGTGTGCACACCGATGGCCGACACGGGGTCCAGATCCGCCGGAGTTGGAGCCGGCGGCGTGACGGGCGGCGGCCGATTGAAGGTGTGCGACGCGAGCTTGTCGAAGGTCAGGAAGAACTCGTCGGAGTCCGGACCCTTCTCGAGTGGCACGATGGTGCCGAGGTCGAGCAGTGTCTGACCCGTGTCGGAGCTGTACATCGCCGTCGTGATCTGCGTGTTCAGGTTCGCGTACGCCTGGCCCACGGGGGCCTCACCGCCGTTGAGGCCGATGCGCAGGCCGCGAACATCGATCATGTCCGGGTGCTGCGTGTCGTCCAAACTGATGAAGAACGGTTTGCGGAACAGGTAGCTGTAGCTGTCGAACTGCGAGCCTTCGAATACGACGAAGCTCTCCGGGATGCTCGTTAAGTGCTCGACGCTGAACATCAGGAAGTACTTCTCACCGACGCCGGCCTGGAAGTTCTGCTGGATCTGACTGAGCGACAGAGCGCGGTTGTGGATCGCGACCAGACGAATCACGCCCGCCCAGTTGCGGTTGCCGGACACTTCGTTGCCAAGCACGAACGCGAAGGTGTCATCCCAGTCGTTCAGCAAGCCGCCCGGCGTCGGGTCGTTAGACGCGACGAGCACGCCGTTCACGTAGATCTTGCGACCGGTCGCCGGATCGAACGTGGCAACCACGTGTTGCAACGATGCCTGCAGCACCTCGGCGGCGTCCGGCGTGGACAACTGTGGGCTGCCATTGCCATCGGTCTTGTCCGAGCGGTTGAAGAAGTCGTAGTTGTACATCGTCTGGCCGAGGTTGAAGTTGCGCTGCGTGAGGCCAGCCGAGTAGCTGACGATGCGCATGTCTTCCTGTACTACGTTGCCCGGGGTGACCCACGCTTCGATCGAGTACTCGCCCGTGGCGTTGATCAGGGTCTTCAGCTTCTTGCTGGCAGCGGTGGAGGCCTGCGCCTTGCCGGCGGTGAAATTCAAGCCCCAGCCGCCGAACCACTGCACGCCGCCCGACAGCGTCAGATCCATGGCCGGGTCGACACCGCTCGTGTCGTAGGCCGTGGCGCACGCGCCGGTGATCGATTGACCGCAGGTTTGGCCAGTCTTGAACTCGTACATCGCGATCACGGTCGAGTCATCGCGATGCCCGCCGGAAGCGACCGTGCCTTCGTACAAGGTCGTGGCCTTGCTGGTGACGAGGTTCGGATCCACCTGCGTCGGCGAGATGCCGGCCGCGAAATTCGTGATCGCGGTTTGCATGGCGTTCGCGTCGTTCGTGCAGCTCGCCGTCCAGCAGTTGTGGGACTCGTTGCGCAAACGCAGCACGAACCGCGAGTTCGCGGGATCGTCGAGATCCATTTTCGGCTTGGCAGCTTCGTACGCGGCCTGCACGGCCATCGCGTTGTTCGAAGGGCCTTCCGCGAAGAACGGCTGTTGCTTCACCGACGAACTCGAGCTGTGGCAGCGCGAGCAAAACTGCGACACGATCGGGTTGTAGACCGTCGTTGAATACAGCAGGCCCTGATCGTCCGGGAAGTTCTTGCTCGTACCTGGATCGCGAATCACTGGCGGCTCGAGCTGGATTTTCTTGTCGCCGCCAGCGGCGGTCGAACCGGCCCAGTTCGTGATCCACGTCGTCAGAATGCTGGCGCACGCCGCGTTGCTGGCGAGCCAGCAGTTGTGGCCGCCGCCGACCTTCACCACCATCATCGAGTCTTTCGGCGACGCGAGATCGACCACCATGTTGGCCGCCGCGTACGCGAGGTTCACGTCGTCGCTACGGGCGAACATCGGCGTCTGGCCGCCGGACACGCTATGACACGTGCCGCAACGGTTATCCGCGTGGATGTTGTCCCACAGGTTGATCTTGAATGCCTGGACGTCGCCCGTGGAAGGCGCGGGGCCCGTATAGGTCTGCGCGGCGGGGCCGTTGCCGGCACCGGGAACCACCTCGACGGGCGCGCCGCTGCCACCACTGCAACCGGCGAGCATGGTCGCAACCAGCGCGACGCCGGCTGCGAGCAGGCGCGCGCGGGGCGCGAAGAGGCGATTCGGCACGTCCACGAGCGACGTGCCGGTAAAAGTAGTTACGTACTGCATTATCCTGACTCCCTGGCCCCGGCTTAGTTGCCCATGCAATACCCTGCGGAGTCGGCAAACACTTGCCGCAGGTTGAAATTGTTGCGGAACGTGTTGGTCATCGTGGCGACCTGGGCGCGATCGGCCGAGTCGACCGCATCGCGGAAACAGACCGTCTTGAAGACCTTCTGGACCTGGCACTGCGCGAACGCAGTCGTGCCGGCGAGCTCTTGGCCAAGCGACTTGGCGCCCTGGCCGCTGCCGGGCAGGCCCGAGTTCCAGCCGATCAGCGCGTTCTGTCCCTGGCGCCAATGGTTGTTCCATGAGTCATCGGGCGTGATGAAGCCGTCCGGGAACGTCTTATTGTTATTGAAGTATTTCGGCTGGACGACGCCCGGCGTGTAGACGAGACGCGTCGTCGTCTCATCGTAGTTGTAGTACGCAAACGCACGGGCAAGCGGATCCATGCCCGAATGGCAACCGATGCAGCCGTTGAGGAACACGCGGCTGTCGCCACCCGGGCTGCGCGAAACGTCCTGGCGGATGTTGTCCGGTGTGATGCTGGTGTCGTGCACCTGTTCCATGTCCATGCACAGGTGGTTGACCAGCGTGAAACGGAACATCGCGCGGTTCGTACCGGCAATGAAGAACGCTTCGGAAGCAGCGCGTGTCGTCATCGCACCTGCGGTCGCCGCGGGGGGAATGCCATACGTGCCGGACTGCGTCGTCGCAACAAGCTCGCTCTGATTGAACGCCGGGTTACGCATACGCGTCTCTAGCGCGGCGAAGTGATCGTTGTTGCTCGGGGACGGGCCCGGCGAGACGCCAGGCGCCGTATATAGAAGGTCGCCCGACAGGATCTGATCGAACGGAACGTTGTCCTTGACCATGCCCATCACTAGCGTGACGTAGTCGTTCAGCGGCACGAACGCATCATGGTTGCGGTTCGTCCATGGTGCCGCGAAGTTCTTCAGCGTCACCGAGTAGAAGTTCGGGTTCTGCATCGCTATCTGCGCCGCGGCCGCGCCAGTGGGGTCGCCGGCCAGCGTCGCCGCCATCGTCGTAATCATGGCGTCCGTCGCAGGCACGCCCGCCAGGCGCTCATGAATACGCGCCGCCTGCTCGCGTGGCCCGGCCAGTGCGACCGAGATCCCGCAGAGCAACAGCGCGACCGCGACGAACAGTCGCCACGTCGCACGGTGGCTGCCGAACATGTCGAGCATCGACATCGAATGCATCCTGCTAATCATCACGTTCGTCCCGTTGGTTGGTGCCAGTGGCCTCGCAATGCGGGGCGAATAAAAACACAAAAAAAAATGACGCGTAATGTGGGAAATCACAGACGTCTCGCTTTGGCGACGGTTTCGAGCGAACCGTAACCCCCGTGTAAGCTCCGCGCGGTGATCGGGAGCACGCCACGAGTGTGCGATGCGACAAGACACGGATGTTTAGTTAAGACGTTTGCCGTGTTCTGAGTCGGAGTTCGACCGTTCGGAGAGGTGGGTCACACTTTTGTTTGAGGTTCGATCCGGAATGGTTCTGTGATCACGTTAACGGAAGCAGTTGGTGTTGACGTCCATGATGACGGGACGCCGACATTAAGTCGCATGGTGGGCCGGCGGCCCCCTGGATTATGCAAACGCACGAGACGCGCCAGACGCGTGTTTCGCGCATTGCGGAGTCAGCCGTTGACGTTTACGCACGGAGCTCGAGGACGGACCTTCCCTTCGGGATTCACGAATGGAGAGGGACTTCCATGAGCGAGCACACAAGGATCGTCGTGATTGAGAAGCTGCGTATCTGTGCGCAACTCGCGCTTGGCGTAGTTGGCGCGGTGATCCTCACCGCGTGCGGCACGAGCGACGGCAGCGTCGGCGTTGGCAGCGGTCAGCAGCCGGACCCCGTCGCGCCTGATTTTGCGATTGCCTATACGAAGGGCCCTCTGTTCGACGAGGACATGCAGCTGCAGTCGCCGACGGACGTACGGGAAATCCTGCGCTTTAATGTCGGCACGGATCTCTACGTTCGCGATCGTGCGTCGCCCACGGCGCCGGAACGCAACGTCACGATGAGTGAGACGCAAGGTCAAGGCGACGTCATGGGCGTCGAGATATCGACGGACGGCAAGAAGGCACTGTTCGCCATGCGTGGCCCATTCGATCCAAACGCGAACGACGACGAGCAGCCTACGTGGAAGATCTGGGAGTACACGTTCGCGACGGATACGCTGCACCGCGTCATCGCGTCGGACATCACAGCGGAAGCCGGCCAAGACATCTCGCCGCACTACCTGCCGGACGGGCGCATCTTGTTCGTCTCGACTCGGCAACGTCAGGCCAAGGCGATTCTGCTGGACGAGGGCAAGCCGCAATTCGATGCGCGCGACGAGAATCGGCGAAGACCCGCGTTCGTATTGCACGTCATGCGTGACGACGGCAGCGATGTGCGTCAGATCTCCTTCAATCAAAGCAGCGACTACGATCCGATCGTGCTCGCAAACGGCAAAGTGTTGCTCAGCCGCTGGGATCACGCCGGCAGCGTCAACGGTATCAATCTCTATCAGATGAACCCGGACGGCACCGATCTCGAGCTCGTATATGGGGCTCACAGCCATCTCACGGGCACGAACAACACAGCGGTGCAGTTCATGGATCCGCGCGAGATGCCGGACGGCCGGATCATGGCGATCGTGCGGCAGTTCGATCATCCGGAGCTGGGTGGTGCGATCACGATCATCGACACGAAGACCTATGTCGAGAACACGCAGCCGGTCGCGAGCTCGCCGGGCATGACGGGCCCCGCCCAGACGCCGGCTACGCCGAATCAGGTCACGACCGATCTCTCGCCGTCGAAAGGCGGGCGGTTCAGCTCGGCGTTCCCGTTGTGGGACGGTACCGGCCGCGTGCTCGTGAGCTGGGAGATCTGCCGGCTCGAGGAACCCGATCCGGACGATCCGACGATGACTGTCTTCGTGCCGTGCACCGACGAGAGGCTGGCCGCTGCGAATCCCGCGGTGGCCCCGCCGCTGTACGGCATCTGGATGTTCGACCCGCAGACTCAGACGCAGCGGCCAATCGTTATTGGTGAAGAAGGCACGCTGATTGGTGAGGTCGTTGCCGCGCAGCCGCGCACCACTCCGCAGTCGATCCCCGACAAGGTATCCGGCGTCGACTTCGATGCCAAGCTCGTCGCCGAAGGCGTGGGCATCCTGAACATTCGCAGCGTCTACGACATCGACGGTGCCGCGTCCGTGAACATCGGCAGTGTCGCCGATCCTGTGGCGACGCCGCCGGCGAACCGCCTTGCGCGTTTCCTACGCGTCGAGAAAGCCGTGGCGATTCCGGATCCCGACGACGTCGACATTCGCAATACCGCGTTCGGCCCGAACATCCAGCAGGGCATGCGCGAGATCGTGGGCTACGCGCCGATCGAACCGGATGGTTCCGTGCGCGTGAAGGTACCCGCCAACGTGGCGCTGGCGGTCAGCGTGCTCGACAAAAACGGTCGCCGTATCACGGCGCGGCATCAGAACTGGCTGCAGCTCGTGGCGGGTCAGGAGCTGAAGTGCAATGGCTGTCATGCGCCCGCGAGCGGTTTGTCACACGGTCGCAGCGATGCGTTCAATGCCGCGTACGCAGGAGCGCCCAGCACCGGCGTGTCTTTCCCCAACACGGTCTCGACGTTCTCGCCCGATGCCGGCGAGACGATGGCGGAGACGCGCACGCGCGTGAGCTGCCAGACCGATTGCGCGGCGCTCGTGCCGAGCGTCGACATTAAATACGACGACGTGTGGACGGATTCAGCGGTGACCGCGCCGGCCGCCTCTTTCTCGTATCTCTATACGAACTTGATCACGCCGCCGCCCGTGAATGCGAACTGCATCGCCAAATGGGCGCCTGCGTGTCGCATCGAGATCAACTACGAGACGTATATCCATCCGCTGTGGAGCGCGCCGCGGCAAGTCATCGATCCGATGACGATGGCGGTGTTCGAGGATCACACGTGCTCGCGGGGCGGCTGCCATGCGCCCGTCGACGCTATGAATCAAGCGATGGTGCCGGCGGGGCAGCTCGACCTCACGGACGGACTGTCGGCCGATGAGCCGGATCAGTTCAACGCATATCGCGAGCTCCTGTTCGCCGATAACCGGCAGGTGCTCATGAACGGCGCGGTAGTGGACGAGCAGGTACAGATCGGCGTCGACGCGATGGGTAATCCGATCACGGCGCCCGTATCGATCTCGCCGCCGATGAGCTCGGCCAGCGCGCGCGCGTCGCGCTTTTTCAACTGCTTCGACGCAGGTGGCACGGGCTGTCCGGGGCAGTCGCACGCCAATTACCTTTCGAAGGACGAGCTGCGCCTCCTCGCGGAGTGGCTCGACATTGGCGCGCAGTACTACAACGACCCGTTTAAGGCTCCGGTGAACTGATGCGTCGATGGTGGCTCGTTCTAGCGCTATGCCAGCTTTTCGTCGTTGCTACGGCGGCAGGCGCGGAACGGCATTATCGGGAAGTCGCGATTGCGGATCCCTACATCGATCTGCACACGGGTCCTGGGGTCGGCTATCCAATTTTCTTCGTCGCCGAGCGCGGCGAGCAGATCCAGCTTCTCATGCGACGCACGGACTGGTTCAAGGTCCGCCTGCCGCGTGGCAAAGAAGGCTGGGTGCACCGCGATCAGTTGAAGACTACTCTGGATCCCGACGGTGAGGAGTTCAATCTTCCCGAGCCCGGTCTCGAGGACTACGCGGCCCGGCGCTGGGAATTCGGTGCGTTGTACGGCGACTTTGGGGGCGCGAACGAAATTGCGACCTACGCCGCGCACAGCTTTACGCAGAACCTGTCGGGAGAAGTCTGGTTCTCGCAGTCGATCGGGCGGTTCTCCGACGCTACCCTCTGGACAGTGGACGTCGTCCACTTGATGTATCCCGACAAGCGCATCTCGCCGTACTTCACGCTCGGCGCAGGCGCCATCACCACTCATCCGAAGGCGACACTGGTCGCCACAGTCGATCGCACGGATTCGCTCGCGCTGGCAGGTGCAGGCATGCGCATGTACCTCTCGCGCCGGTTCGTGTTCCGCGCCGAGTACAAGGCGCATGTCGTGTTCACGAGCCGTAATGAAAACGAGGATATACGAGAATGGAAAGCAGGAGTGTCGTTCTTCTTTTGACGCTGGCGCTTGCCGTCAGCGTCCTCTGCGGTTGTGGCCGCCATAGGCTCGTGCGCAGCGACGACAACGGCCAGCCGCCCGTGATCGAGCCGGACGTCGAACGCCGCGAAATCACCGTTCCGAAAATCAAGAAATCGGACTTCGAGGTGGGATTTTTCGCGGGCGATCTCAGTGCAGAAGACTTCGGTGTCAACATTGCGTTCGGCGCCACACTCGCCTATCACTTGAGTGAGAAGTTCTTTTTGCAGCTCGGCCTCGGGCGCACCGACACGGATCTCACGAGCTTCGAGCGCCTGAGCGGCGATGCGCAATTGCTCACAGAGGCCGAGCGCGAGTACAAGTACTATAACTTGTCGGTGGGCTACGACATCTTGCCGGGCGAAGGCTTTTTCGGTAAGAAGCGCGCGTGGAATACGGCGACGTATCTGATTGGCGGTGTCGGGAAGACGAAATTCGCGGGCGACGACCGATTCACGTTGAACGTGGGGCTTGGCATTCGGATCATGCCGCTCAATTGGCTCGCCGTTCACGCCGACGTCGACGATCAGATCTTCGACATTGATTTGTTGGGTAAAGCGAAGACGGCCCACAACCTCGGTGCTCACTTGGGCGTGACGTTCTTCTTCTAGTTTCGGCAAACACGGAGGTAGCCAATGTTGCGAGCGTTTTCGATTATCGTCGTGGGTGCTCTCGTTGCGTCACTGGCGTGGGCGGCGGATGCCGTGAAGGGGCCTGCGCCCGGTTTCACACTGCAATCGCGCGACGGAAATAGAGTTTCCCTTGCAGAGTTCAAGGGCCAGGTCGTGATGATCAACTTCTGGGCGACGTGGTGCGTCCCGTGCCGGCAGGAGATGCCGCACCTCGAGGCGCTCTATCAACGCTACAACAAGCTCGGCTTCAAGCTGCTGGCCGTCAACGTCGAGAACAAGTCGGATGGCGTCAAGAAGTGGCTCGCCGAAACTCCGGTCTCGTTCCCCGTGTTGTTCGACACCAAGAGCGAAGTCACCAAGCTCTACAAGGTAGAAACGATGCCGAGCACCGTTATCGTCGCGAAGGACGGCACGATGCGCTACGTCCATCACGGCTACCAGGCTGGCTACGAGAACGACTATCAGACCGAGGTGCGCACGTTGCTGCGCGAGTAAGTCTATGGCCAACATTCGTATTCGTCGTGCAGTGACGAGCGCCGCGTTAGCGGTGCTCGTTTGCTGCGTTGTGGGCGGCTGCAGCATCGAGCCGTGGGTCAAGCCCTACGAGCGCGACCACATGGCGGACAAAATCATGTCGCTCGATCCCAATCCTGTTTCGAGTGCTTATATCGACCACGTGCATGACGCGCGCGAGGGCGCGCGCGGCGCGACGGGTGGCGCGGGCGGCGGCTGCGGCTGCAACTGAGGTATTTGTGAAGCGCGGAATCGTGGGTCTGTTGTTGTTGATGCTGGCGAGCACCGGCGTGGCCGGAGTGCTGCCGGAGGATCGCGCCGACGTGCTGCTGCACTCGTACGACGGTGGCGGCGTCACGATTCAGGGGCCCTCGTTGCTCGTCCGCAAGCAGTTCGCGCAGAAGTTCTCGGTTTCGGCGAACTATTACGTCGACAAAGTCAGCAGCGCGTCGATCGACGTCATCACCACTGCGAGCCCGTACAAGGAACAACGTACGCAGAAGTCCGTCGGATTCGACTATCTACACGATCGCTGGACGATGAACCTTGGCGTCATCAGCAGCGTCGAGAACGACTACAGCGCCAAGACGTTCACGTTCGGTGTCAGTCAAGACGTCTTCGGCGATCTCACGACGATTTCCCTGGGCTACTCGCTCGGCAACAACGAAGTGCGCCGGCGCGGAGACGCTACGTTTCACGACACGGTAAAGATGCAGAGCTATCGGCTCGGCCTGTCGCAAATCCTCACGAAGAACCTGCTGGTCGGGCTTTCGTTCGAGACGATCACTGACGAAGGCTTCCTGAACAACCCTTATCGTCAGGTGCGCTACGCCGACTCGGGCAGCCCCATCGGTTACAGCTACGAACGCGAGATTTATCCGCGTACGCACACGAGCGACGCGGCCTCACTGCGAATGCGTTACTACTTGCCGTGGCGCGCGGCCGTATCTGCCGAATACAGGGACTATCACGACACCTGGGGCATTGAGGGCGGCACCTTCGAGGTGGGCTACACGCACCCCGTCGATCGCTGGACGTTTGACGGCAAGATTCGCTCGTACTCGCAGACCAAGGGCAACTTCTACAGCGATCTATTCCCGCGCTCGCATTACCAAAATTTCATCGCGCGCGACAAAGAGCTCAGCACGTTCTCGAGCCAGTCCATAAGCATCGGCGCTACCTACGACATCATGAAGGGCGGCTGGAAGTTCATCGAGAAGGGTTCGTTGAACATCGTGTTCGACCACTTCATGTTCGACTACCAGGATTTCCGCGACCTGCGCACCATTGCCGCAACTCCAGGCACGGAGCCGCTCTACAACTTCGACGCGGACGTGTTCGAGTTTTTCGCGTCTTTCTGGTTCTAGTCCGCGAAGAGAACCCCTCTCGCCGAGCGCGGCAGCACTACCAGCGAAACAGGCGGGCGACGGTGCCGGCAGCGTAGGTGCCGCGCTTAGCTGCGAGCTCGACGAAGCCGTCGGTGCCGGCTAGCGCTACGAAGTCGCCGGACGTGTTGGTCGGCTGCGGCTGCGCGAGCAGCGTGCCCCGGTCGGATGAAGACAGTGTCACCGGCACGAAATACGTGAGCGTCGGCGAGCCGTCGACGGGCGCCGCGAGCTCGACGAGCTCCGGCGGTGCTGGCGCGAGCCCCGTGGCCATCCGCAGCGCCGGCAGCAGATACCGCGTGGCACACACGAGCGTCGATACGGGGTTGCCAGGCAGCGCGAAGATCGGCTTGTTGCGGGCGCTAACGCCGAACCACATCGGCCGGCCCGGCCGTTGTTCGATCCGGTGCAGCACGAGCCTCGCACCGAGCTCTTCGAGCACCGACGGCACGAAATCAAATTGCCCCATCGATACACCGCCGCTCAGCACGAGCGCGTCGAGCTCGGTATCGAGCCGGTCGATGGCGACGGCCAACGCGTTTGCGTCGTCGCGTAGTCGAGCGCGCGTCACTAGCCCGAGCCGATGTCGCGTGAGGCTCGCTTCGATTGCACGGTCGTTGGTCGAACGGATCTGGTGGGCTGCGATCGGCTTGCCCGCGTCGACGAGCTCGTCGCCGGTGGAAATGACTGCCACGCGCGGAAGGTCGGTCACGCGAGCGCTCGCGCGGCCCGCGCCGGCAAGTACCGCGATTTCGGGTGGCCCGAGCCGAGTGCCGGCACGTAGAACCAGGCTGCCGGCATTTCGATCGCTGGCTCGCCGGTGCACGAACTGGTTTGCTTTCACGATCGCGTCGGCAGCGACGTCGGCCGCGGCGCCCGTGCGGGTGATGCGCTCCACGGGAATGACGGTGTCCGTCCCGGTCGGCAGCACGGTGCCCGTCATGACCTCGACGCATTGGTCCGGTGCCGTAACGGAGAGGGGTGGCGCGCCTGCCCGTTGCGTGCCCACAACCGTGAACCTGCGACGGCCTTGCTGCCACTCACGAAACATAATGGCAATGCCGTCCATCGTTACGCGGTCGAACGGGGGCTGGTCGCGCTCGGCGGCCACATCCTCCGCCAGAACGCGATCCACGCAGGCGGCGAGGGGCTCCTCGCGCGCCGCGAACCGCGGCATGTGCGCGAGTATTGAAACTTCTGCTTCGGCGACTTCGGTCACGGTACTATACTAACGGTTAGGAGGTTCGGCGTGGCGCGGTGGGTCATCTATGGTCTTGCCGTGTATTGCGTGGCAACGGCTACGTCGGGCCAGCCTGCGCAACTCGCGGATCCAACCAAGCCGACCGCCGACAGTCGTACGGTGCTCGGTATTGGTAATGAGTATCTGGCGGCCGGCGCCGAGGCGATCCGCGCCAAACAATACGACGATGGCATTCGCTTGACGAAGCTCGGGCTCGAACGGCCGGCGTTGCCGCGCGATCGAGCGGGAGCCCTGTCGAACCTTTGTGCTGCCTATGCGGCGAAGGGCGAGTGGGATCTTGCGATCAAGCGCTGCACTGAATCGCTCGAGATCAGCGACGGGAACTGGCGTGCCTACAACAACCGCTCCTACGCGTACTACCTGAAGGGCCGATACCGCCAGGCCGATGCCGATCTGAAGAAAGCGATCGCCATCAATCCGAATGCGCGCCAGATGGCTACCATTCGCGGCATGATCAATGAGCGAACGCTGCAACCCAGCGTGATTTTGGAGGAGCACCAATAGCTCGTCGAGCTCACATCGCGGTGTTGCTCGCATCCGTGGCGGGGCTTGCCGCATTTTCGGCGAATGCCGCTCGCCCCGGGCGGATCGACCCTGTCGGCACGTGGGGTTGCGTGGTCTATGGGCACCCCGATTTGGGCGATCAGCGCATGCTGTTTCACTTCGCTGCGAGCGGCGCCGCTCGTATTGCGCGCGTCGACGACGAAAAGACCGGTCCGTGGAGCGCGTTGACGGGTTGGTTCTTGGACGGCACGCAGCTCGAGTTCAGCGATCCGCAAACCGGCCGCCAATTCAATGCCGACCTGCGGCGCGCGACGCTCGGCGGCAGTTGGCGCACGTTCGCGAGCGTCGGTGGCTGGTGGTGCTCCACGCTCGATTCGGCTGCGACACCGCCGCAGATCGCGCCGCAACGGCAGCCGCTTCCGCCGCTCGTGCCCATGGTGACCGCGATTCCTTACTATCCAGTGCAGGCGATTCGACAGGCGAAGCAGGGGCAAGCCGTCACGTGCTTCTTCGTCGATGCGCAAGGCGTGATTCAGCAACCCGAGCTGATAGAGCTGTCCGACGAAATTTTTCGTCAGCCCGTGCTCGTGGCGCTCGAGCGATCGCGCTACAAGGGGTGGGAGGACACGGCAACTTTGCGGCCCGGCTGCCGCACCTACACGTTCAAGCTCGACCAGATCGTGAATCTCTCGGTAGAGGACTAGCTGCGTTGCGCTACGGCGTTGGGGGCACGCGCGCGGCCGCCACCGACACTTCGAACGCGGCCGTCGATGCAAACGGCCCCAATCCCATCGCCTGACGCAACGCTTGACCAGGCGGCAGCGCCCCCGTCAGTTGCCGACTCTGCTCGCGAGCAGCGCCCTGCGCAT
This sequence comes from Gammaproteobacteria bacterium, assembly GCA_039933105.1. Lineage (GTDB taxonomy): Bacteria > Pseudomonadota > Gammaproteobacteria > Steroidobacterales > Rariloculaceae > FEN-1219. The sequence continues at coordinate 64,657 of JBDTOT010000017.1, forward strand.
CGGTGTAGCGCACGGCCACCAGTACGTCGGCGACGAGAACACGCGTGGGATTTCCGACCTCGACGATGAGCTGGCCGTTGCCGTCGAGTGCGCCTCGTGCGACGAGGTACTTAGCGGGATTCGTCGGCAGGTCCAGCCGTACGGTGGCGTCCTGCGCGGATTTACCGGCGGCCCCTTCGGATTGCGCCGCGCGCCCGTAGTTCTCCAGCGCCGCCGCGCGGTCGCCTCGCTGCTCCGCGACCCCGCCGAGCGCGTAGTACGCATCCGCCGTCGGCAACAACTGCACGCTGCGTTCGAGCTCCGCGCGCGCGGGTTCCCACTGACCCATCTGTCGGTGCGCAATGCCTCGTTGCAGGTGGTAATAGAAGAAACGATCGTTGCGCCCGACGGCATCGCCGAAGTGGCGCGCGGCTTCGTCGTAACGTTTCTGCTGGAGCGCAACGTCGCCTAGCAGAGCGTGAAATTGCGCCTCGGCAGGCAACAGCCGTACGGCCTCTTGCGCGAATCGCTCGGCATCCGCGACTCTGTTCTCGGCGAGTGCCGCACGGCCCTTGTCGTAGGCGTCGTACGCCGGCTGGTGCTGGCGTAGCGCGGCCGTCGCGGCCTGATAGCGCTCGCGGCCCAGGTCGCCGCCTTTGGGCAGGCTCGCGGCCGTCGCACGATTCTTCTCGACGCGTTCCGCGGAAGGAGGGTGGCTCGCGAACAATGCGGCCAATCGGCCCTGGTCGCCGTTCTGCTGCGAGAGGCGCACGAACGTTTCCTGCAGCGCGACCGCGGCGCTCGGATCGTATCCGGCCCGCGACATGTACCCCATGCCGTATTGGTCCGCCTCGAGCTCGTTCTCGCGGCCGTTACGTTGAGAGACTAGCTGCGCGCCGACACCCGCCGCGCCGACGGCCATTCCCGCGAAGTTGCCACCGCGGGCGGCGGCTTGTATTCCCGACACGACGGCCCCGAGCAGCAAACCACGTTGCATCGCGATTGCGCCATGTCGCGCTGCCGCGTGCACGATCTCGTGGCCAAGCACGGCGGCGAGTTCCGCCTCGGAGTGCAGCTCGGTGAGAAGGCCGCGGTTCACGGCGATCTTGCCGCCGGGCAGAGCCCACGCATTCGGCACGGAGTTGTTCAGCACGACGAATTCGTACGGCAGTGCGCGATCGCTGACCGCCGCGAGCTTCGCGCCGACACCGCGCACGTAAGCCGCGAGTGCCGCGTCGAAAGAGTAGTCGCCGCCCTGCATCTGCTGCGAGGGCGCGTACTGCTCCTGGCCAATCGCGATTTCTTGATCGGCGGAAATCAACGCGAGTTGGCGATTGCCCGTCACGGGATTGATCGTGCAGGCCGCAACTAGTGCGAGCGTGGCCCCGACTGCGGCATTGATATAGCGGGTTCCGTTCATAGCGCGAACCTTTGCAGAGCCGCTGCGGTGGGTCAAGCTGCGGGCCACTGTGGGAGAACGCACCGTGTGGGCGAACACCGACGCTAAACTGGCGTCTTTGGCGTCGCGGATGCCCAGCATGGCTTTAGATCGGGCACAAGGATGAATCGCCGATGCGTTTACGTCATCACTTTCTGCTCGGCTGTCTCGCGGTGTTGTTGACCGCCTGCCACAGCGGCAGCGATTCGTCGAACAACCATCCACCGCCGACCACTCCACCGACCACGCCGGTCGTCGGCCTCGACGCGCGGCCGTCAAATACCATGTGTGTCGCCCCGTCGAAGGTTTCGAGCAGCGCCGGCGACACGATCGCGCTGCAACGCGTGTTCTCGGGTGTGGCGTTGAGTCAACCGCTTGCGATGATACAGGCACCTGGCGACAACTCGCGTTGGTTCGTCCTCGAAAAGACCGGTGCCGTGCGAGTTTTCGCGAATACGCCGAGTGTCGCGACGGCGACTACGTTCCTGTCGCTGACCGTGAACACCAACTCGGAGGGTGGTTTGCTCGGCATGGCATTCCATCCGAGCTGGGCTACGAACCATCAGGCGTTCGTGTCGTTCACGGAAGGCTCGCCGATGGTATCGGTCATCGCGCGCTTCACGAGCAACAACAATGGCGCGACGCTGACCGCGAGCACGCGTCAGGAGATTCTGAAGTTGAACCAGCCGTACGAGAACCACGACGGCGGCAACATCGCGTTCGGGCCGGACGGTAACCTCTATGCGGGTTTCGGCGACGGCGGCTCCGGCGGCGACCCGCAGGGTCACGGCCAGGATAAGCAGGATCTGCTCGGCTCGTTCCTCCGCGTCAACGTCGATGGAACGGCCCCGTATACCATTCCGGCCGACAACCCGTTCGCGTCCACCGGTGTCACGTGCGGCCCCGATTACAACGTTAAGGGCGGTAACTGCAAAGAGATCTACGCGTGGGGTGTGCGCAATCCATGGCGCTGGAGCTTCGACTCGTCCACGGGTGAGCTCTGGGCGGGCGACGTGGGCCAGGACGCGTACGAGGAGATCGACAAGATCGTGCGCGGCGGCAACCACGGTTGGAACTGCCGCGAAGGCACGCACGCATACAACAACTGCACGACGAACCCGTCGGGCTTCATCGAGCCCGTGATCGACTACAGCCATAGTGAAGGCAATTCCGTGACGGGCGGTTACGTGTATCGTGGCAGCGCGCTGCCGGCGCTTGCGGGTCGGTATCTGTTCGCCGACTACGGCAGCGGCCGCATCTGGCGGCTCGTGCCGAGCGGCGGCGGCTACACGAAGGAGTTGCTGCTCGACACGAACCTAGGCATCTCGTCGTTCGGCCAGGGTAACGACGGCGAGCTGTACGTTGTAGATATCAACGGCAGTGCGTTGTACCAGATCGTCGACGGCGGCGGTGGGGGCTCGTCGGGCTCGCCCGTGCCGACTCTATTGTCAGACACCGGCTGCGTGAACGCGACGAATCCGACGCAGCCGGCGGCGGGCCTGATTCCGTACGCGCCGGCCGCCGGCTTCTGGTCCGACGGCGCGGCGAAAGAACGCTGGCTTGCGATTCCGAATGGCACTTCCGTCGCCGTCGGCACGGATGGCGATTTCACGTTCCCGAACGGCAGCGTGCTCGTGAAGAACTTTCGTTTGAACGGCTCGCTGATCGAGACCCGGCTGTTCATGCAGCACCCGGACGGCGACTGGGCCGGCTACACCTACGAGTGGAACTCACAACAAACGAACGCCACGCTCGTGGCCGGCGGCAAGACGAGTACCATCGGCGGGCAGAGCTGGCGATTCCCTAGCGGCGACGAGTGCAACCGGTGCCACACGCAGGCCGCAGGGTATGTGCTCGGAGCGGAAGCGGCACAGCTGAATCACGACTTCGCTTACGCGAGCACCGGTCGCACGGCTAACGAGCTGCGCACACTCGACCACATCTCGCTGTTCACCACGCCGCTCGGCGATCCGGCCAACCAACCGGTGATGCCTGATCCCACGGATACCACGGCGCCGCTCGGTCAACGCGCGCGGGCCTATCTGCATACGAACTGTTCGCAGTGCCACCGGCCGGGCGGCCCTACGCCGAGCTCGATGGACTTGCGTTACGCGACGTTGCTTTCGAGCACGGCCGCCTGCGATGCGCCGCCGCAGTCGGGGGACCTCGGGATCGGGCCCGCGGCGCGCCTCATCGCACCGGGTAGCCCGGCGAACTCCGTGCTGGTCGCGCGGGCGAACCGCCGCGACGCGAGCGGTATGCCGCCGCTGGCGTCGAACCTGGTCGATTCGGCCGGTGTGACGCTGCTCCAGCAGTGGATCACGAGCCTCACGACGTGCCAATGAATTGAGTTTCGCGCCGCGCTTGAACGACAATGCGCGGCCATGGCAACCGACGAAATCAATACTGAGCCCGGCCGCGACTTCATTCGCCAGATCGTGGCCGACGAAGTGGCCGCAGGAAAGAGCGGCGGGCGCGTCCAGACGCGTTTCCCGCCCGAGCCGAATGGCTACCTGCACATTGGCCATGCGATGGCCATCTGCGTGGACTTCGGTGTAGCGCAGGACTTCGCCGGCACCTGCTATTTGCGTTTCGACGACACGAACCCCGAGCGCGAGACGGAGGAATTCGTCGAGAGCATCAAGCGTGACGTGCGTTGGCTCGGCTTCGACTGGGACGATCGGCTGCGGCACGCGTCGGACTATTTCCAGAAGATTCACGACTTCGCCGTCGAGCTCATCGAGCGCGGTCTCGCGTACGTCGACCATCAGAGCGCGGACGACATTCGCAGGAACCGCGGCACGCTAACGGAGCCTGGAAAGAACAGCCCGTACCGCGACCGTTCGCCTGCGGAGAATCTGAAGCTGTTCGATGCCATGCGTCGCGGCGAGCTTGACGAAGGCAGCTGCGTGCTACGCGCGAAGATCGACATGGCTGCACCGAACATCAACCTGCGCGACCCGGCGCTGTACCGCATTCGCAAGGTCGCGCACCAGCGCACGGGCGACACGTGGCGCATCTACCCGATGTACGACTACGCGCACACCATTTCGGATGCGATCGAAGGCACCACACACTCGCTGTGCACGCTCGAGTTCGAGGACCACAGGCCGCTGTACGACTGGTTCCTCGATCAGCTGTGGAAGGGATCGAGCCGCCCGCGGCAGATTGAGTTCTCGCGGCTGAACCTGATGTTCACCGTCACGAGCAAACGAGTACTGAAGCGGCTCGTGGACGAGAAGCACGTGGAGGGTTGGGACGATCCGCGTATGCCGACACTCTCCGGCATCCGCCGCCGCGGGTATACGCCCGAAGCCATTCGCACGTTCGTGCAGCGCGTAGGTGTGACGAAGAAGAGCAAAGTCGCGGAGCTCGGCCAGTTCGAGACGTGTATTCGCGAGGACTTGAACGAGCGCGCGCAGCGGCGTTTCGCCGTCCTCGATCCGTTGAAAGTTACGCTCGACACGTATCCGGAAGACAAAGAAGAACTGCTCGACGCCGCCAACCACCCGAACAAGCCAGAGCTCGGTAGCCGCAAGGTCCCGTTCACGCGCGAGATCTATATCGAGCGCGAGGACTTCATGGAGAATGCGCCCGGTAAGTTTCACCGCCTGAAGCCTGGCGGTGAAGTGCGCCTGCGCTACGGTTACATCGTGAAGTGCGAGCGCGTGGTGAAGAACGCGGCGGGCGAGATCGTCGAGCTGCACTGCAGCCACGATCCCGCGTCGCGCAGCGGTTCGGAGGATTCCGGCCGCAAAGTGAAAGGCACGATCCACTGGGTTTCCGCGAAGCACGCGTTCCGTACATCGGTGCGGCTGTACGATCGGCTGTTCTCGAAACCATTTCCGGGCGATGACCTTGGCAGCGAGCTGAATCCGCAGTCGCTGACGCTCGCCGCGAATGCGGCGCTCGAGCCGTCGCTCGCACAGGCCAACCCGGACGAGCGGTTCCAGTTCGAGCGCGTGGGCTATTTCGTGGCGGACAGCAAGCTGTCGAAGCCCGGCGCACCGGTGTTCAACCGCACCGTCACGCTGCGCGACTCGTGGGCAAAGATCGAGCAGGAAGCACTCGCAGCGGCGCAGAAATAGCGGCCGCAATGTTGTTCAAACGGTGGTGCCTGGTTGTGTTCCTGGTAGCGGGCACTGTCGGCTGTGACCGGGTGACGAAGCACCTTGCGGCACAGAAGCTGGCGGGTCGTCCGACGCAGTCATACTTTGCAGATACCCTGCGGCTCGGCTACGCGGAGAACGCCGGCGGCTTCTCGAGTCTTGGGGCAGGGCTCCCCGCGCCCGTTCGGACGATCCTCTTCACGGCGGCCACCGGCGTTCTGCTGGCTCTCTTGATAGTGGCTGCCTGGCGCAACGGTTGGGATCGCTGGCGAACGGTGGCACTGTCATTGTTCATAGCCGGTGGGGCGTCTAACTGGGTGGACCGCCTGGCCACGGGCAGGGTCTTCGATTTCCTGAAGCTCGGAATCGGCAGCATCCGGACGGGGATATTCAACGTGGCGGATGTCGCCATCATGGCCGACGTGGCGCTCCTTTTCCTAACCGAGATCAAGATGTTCCGAATTGGGAATGCTTAAAATATGCGTAAAGCTGCCGCACGGATGAGCGATCTCAGTCTTCGCGCCGGCCAGTGAAAGTCGAGCGTCAAAGCAAGCCTGCGCGCGGCGTTCCACCGACGACGAGAACGGGTTTGCTGCCGGATGGGAACGGCTTTGGCAATCCCGACATCTTCATGGCGGAGCGGGTGGGAAGGTCCTAGTATTTGGTCTATGCCCACTGACGAGCTCGAGATCCGCAACCTTGTGGCGACGTGGCTCTCCGCTTCGAAGGCCGGCGACGTCGACACGGTGCTCGGTCTGATGACTGACGACGTCGTGTTCCTGGTCCCGGGCCGCGCGCCTATGCACAAGCAGGAGTTCGCAGCACTGTCGCGCCTACCCGCGGGCAGCGCGTTGCCGCAGATCGACGCCCGCTCGGAGATTCAGGAGATCACGGTCTCGGGCGACGTTGCCTTCATGTGGACCAAGCTATCCATGCTCGTGACGCCGCTCGGCGGCCAGCCTATCGAGCGCGCGGGCCACACGTTGTCGGTTCTGAAACGCGTCGACGGTAGGTGGTTGCTCGCGCGCGACGCGAATCTGCTCGCTCCCGTTGCGCGCGCGTAGGTCGCGAGATCGGCTATGAGAGCTTGCTTTCGGCGCGCGCGCGGGCGCACGGCTCGGCGTCGCCGACAAGGTCGTCTTGGGGCGACTCAATCCGTCAAGATGAAGGTCACCTTCAGGCGCACGCGATACTCGGAAATCTTGCCGCCTTGCACGGCGACTTCCTGATCCTGAATCCAGGCGCCCGTGACGTTCTTGAGCGTCTTCGTCGCCCGCTTGATTCCGATCCGCACGGCTTCGTCGAAACTTTTCGGCGACGTGCTCGTAATCTCTGTGATCTTTGCGACAGTCATGATGTCTCCCTCTTCGTCAATGGACCCACTGAGTTGTTCGGCCGCGTCAATCCAGAAGCTCCTGGGGCACCTTGCCGCCGTTGGCGGCGACGCGCGCCAGCACGGCCTTGTGCAGCCAGACGTTCATGCTCGCCGATTCGCCCATCAGGTCGGCCGGGCAGCCAAGCTCAGTGGCGAGAGCTTTGCGAGCCGTGAAGCTGCTGTCGATGTCAAGGAGCTTCAGTAGGTCGACGATGGAGGTACGCCAGTTGAGCTTCTGGGGATTTGCGGCTGCGCGCTGCTCGAGTTGTGCGGCGACATCGACGGGTGCGGCTGGCGGAGTCGGCGCCGCCGGAGTCGGACCCGCAGATGCGGCGGGCGTGCGTTGCGGAGCAGCCGCGGGTGCGGCGGCCGAGCTGCCGATGCCCAGTTTCGCGAGGATCGTGCCGAATAGAGACATGGTGCTCTCCTTGGGTGGGTGGACGGAGAAGGGTGAGTTCCTCGCTCCGCAAGAGCTCGGCCCAAAACGAGTACTCAGTGCTGACCAGGTTACACCAGTCGGAGCGGCCGCGAGATTGGGATCTGGCCACGAGCATGACCGGCCTCAGCGCGCCGCCATCACGACCTTCTTGTATAAGGTCTGCGCGTTGCCGGCAGCGTCGTACTTCGCCTTCAACGCTTTGTACGCCGCGCCGTTGTAAATCTGGTCGAATTCCGTTTCGCTCAAGAACGACGAGCTGTACAGCATCTTGATGCCGCCGAGCTCGAAGCACTTGCGGTCGACAATCTTGGTGTAGTGGTACGGCTCCATGCCTTCGGGCCGCTGCATTTGCAGGTAACAGCCGAGGTTGAAGTAGAGTTCGTTCGGCTTGATCGGGTACAGCGTAGGTTGGCGCGGCGCCTTGATCGGTACAGCTGCCCACGGTCGCCCCGATAACTTCACGTTGTCGATCACGAAACGGATCAACTCTTCACCGCGGTCCCATGGCACTTCCCAGTCCTGGATCAGAGGTTCGGTATGTTCGTCGCGGATGCCGATCGAGCCGAGCAACTTGTTCTTTGTTGCGACGTATCTCGTGTAAAACGCGGAATTGCGCCACTGCTTGGGCGCGAAGCGGCGGAACAGGTTGTAGAAACCGTTCTCCGGCACATTCCAGAACCAGTCGGGGTCGTAGCGGAAGATGTAGTCGAACGTCGTGAGATAGATGTCGCGGCGCTTCTCCACGAGCCGATAGAAGACATCCTTGCGCACGATGTCGTCAACTTCGGCGGGCCGATCGACGAAACGGCCGGTCATCAAATAAAACCGACCATCCTCGAAGAACAAGCCTTCCACGAATGCGAGATCGGGCGACAGCGTGGCCGTCTCCATGGCCTCGAGGTATGCCGGAATCGAGCGAAACAGCTGCATGTGCAGGTGCACGTACGGCTTCGCGGGATGCAGGGCGATCTTGGCGCGCAGGATGTAGCCGAGTGTGCCGTAGGAGTTCGGTAACGCGTTGAAGAGATCCGCGTGTTCGTTATCGGCGCGCGCAGTGACTACTTTGCCGCCCGGGAGCAGCACGTCGGCTTCGCGCAGTCCGTCGTGCACGAAGCCGTAGCGAAAGCAGGTGGACTCGATGCCGATTCCCACTGTCGCGCCGCCGACCGTGATGTGTTTGAGTTCCGGTGCCACGAGCGGCAGGAAGCCGTGCCCCAGGCAGTGCCGGACAACCGTCTCGTAGGTCGTGAGGCCTTCGACGTCGACGGTGCGCGCTACTGGGTCGAGCGCGAGCACGTGGTTGAACTCGCCGAGGGACACGCGTCGCGCGGCGGCTCCGCGCGGCTGGTAGCGGAACAGGTTCGAGATCGTCGACTTCGCGAGCCTTAGCTGGCCCGCGCCCTGCTGCCAATTGCTCGTGAGGCGGGCGACTTTCTGCGCGTAGCCCTCAGGGGTGGTCGCGGTAGACATGCGCGCGCGTCCACGGGACATTTTTTGCGCCGCTTCGCGCGTAGAGCACTTGGAACAGCTGGAGCTTACCGGTGGTGAATGCCGCGATCGAGCCGGCGAGATACAACCGCCACGCACGCACGAACGTCTCGTCGAACATTTCGCGCACGGCCTCGACGTTCTCCTCGTAGCGCTGTAGCCACCACTCGAGCGTCTTCGCGTAGTGCAGGCGGATATTCTCTAGGTCGAGCACAGATAACCCGTTCGGCTCGAACATGTCCATCATCTGGCGAATCGTCGGTGGTTGCGCGCCCGGGAAGATGCGCTTGTCGATCCAAGCGTTCAGCATGGCCGGCGTGTCGCGGCCGATCGAGTGCACGAGGCCACGGCCGTTCGGCCCGATCAGCTTGCCCATCAGCGCGCCGAGGCCTTTGTAGTTACCGACGCCCACGTGCTCGAGCATTCCGATCGACACGAACGCGTCGTGCGTGCCTGTCGCGTTGCGATAGTCGTCCTCGACGAATTCGACCTGATGATCGAGGTTGCGTTGCTTGGCCCAGCCGCGAGCGAACGCCACCTGTTCTTTGGAGATGTTGAACGTGCGTACGCGCACGCCGTAGTGCTCGGCCATGAACAGCGCGAAGCCGCCCCAGCCGCTTCCGGCCTCGACAACGGTTTCGCCGGGTTTCAGCTGCAGCTTGCGACACACGTGGTGCATCTTGGCCTGCTGTGCCTGCTCGATCGTCAGCGAAGGCTCGGCGAAGTACGCGCAGGTGTATTGGTGCGCATCGCGGTCGAGCCACAGGTTGTAGAACTCGTTGCCGATGTCGTAGTGGTGATGGATGTTGCGCTTCGACTCGGAAAGATCCGGCGCCAGCGCGCGGAAGCGTTCGAGCAAGGTGCCGAGCGCGGTGTTCTCGCTCGTGTACCGATAGGCTTCCCCGAGCAACACCAACAGGTCGCCACGGACCTCGAGGCGACCGGCGCTGTACAGGTCGCCGAAGTGTAGGTCGGGATGTACGGCGAGCATCCAGAGCGCTTTGCGGTCGAGGATCCGCAGGCGCACGGTGTCATCGCGCGCCGCAACGTCGGGCTCGTCCCAGAGTGAGATGTGGACCGGCGAAGTGGGGCCGAGTTGGCTCACGATCATGCGCACGAGCCAGCGGTCGAGCCCGCTCGGTGAGCCGCGCGCAGCCGGCTCGCTCAATTCCAAGTCAGTGCCGGGAACGCCCAGCGGCTCCACACGACCTCGGTTCATGATCTCATGCCTCCGCCTGCAACTCCGTTTGGCCGCTCCCGCGCATAACCGCGGCATGAGCCCTGGTCTTTGCCAGGTTCGGCCCCCACGTGGTGGGGTACGAGCAGCTCTTTTCCAAATGCCGATTCCGCGCCGTGCGTAGCCGGGATTCGGTTCATTCTTGGTGCGTAGGTTACTATACCGGGAGCAAATCGGCATGCGGGTTTGCGACAAAACTCTGAAGTAACCAGGCAGATGACTCAGCCCGTAACGCAATGGCAAACCCAGGCGGCCGTGAAGGACCGCTTAAGCAGGCCGCTGCGCGATCTGCGGATCTCGGTCATCGACCGGTGCAACTATCGCTGTCCGTATTGCATGCCTGCAGAGCTTTACGGCGACAACCACAAGTTTCTTCCGCGCGCTCACTGGCTCACGCCGGGGGAGATCAAGCGCATTGCAAGCGTGTTCGTGCAGCTCGGCGTCAGGAAACTGCGGTTGACGGGTGGGGAGCCGCTGCTGCGTCGTGACATCGTCGAGATCGTGGCTGGATTGGCGGAGCTCAATGGCGCCGACGACATCGCGATCACGACCAATGGCTCGCGATTGGCCGAGCACGTGGCGGCACTCAAGCAGGCGGGCCTGCACCGCATCACGGTGAGCCTCGACAGCCTCGATCCCGAAGTGTTCAGAGCGATGAACGGTGGACGAGGCGAGATCTCCACTGTGCTTGCCGGCATCGATGCCGCGCGTAAGGCCGGTTTCCCGATCAAGCTGAACACGGTGGTCGAGCGCGGCAAGAACGATCACACACTGCTCGATCTCGTCGAGCACTTCCGTGGCACGGGGATCATCGTGCGATTCATCGAGTTCATGGACGTTGGTACGGTCAACGGTTGGCAGCCGCAGCAAGTCGTGCCGTCGAAAGAGTTGCTCGAACGGCTGCGCGCACGTTGGCCGCTGTCGCCCGTCGACAGTAACTATCGCGGCGAAGTTGCGAAGCGCTATGCATTCGACGACGGGCAGGGCGAGATCGGTTTCATCTCGTCCGTCAGCGAGCCGTTCTGCGGTAACTGCAATCGCGCGCGGCTGTCGGCCGATGGCACGGTGTACACGTGCCTGTTTGCGTCGAGCGGTGCCGATCTGCGCGGCCCGCTACGCTCGGGCGCGAGTGACACCGACTTGGTCGGGCTGTTGCAGAACATCTGGCGCAACCGCACGGATCGCTACAGCGAAATTCGCGGCCGGCTGCTCGAGCACAAACCCGAAGGTACCGAGAAGTCCGAACGCGTCGAAATGTACCGGATGGGCGGCTGATGTTGACGCACGTCGACGCCGCTAACCGGCCGACGATGGTCGACGTCGGTGACAAGGCCGTCACTACACGCACTGCGGTTGCACGCGCCGTCGTCGTGTTTCCCGCCGATGTGGTGGTGCGCTCGGGTGACGCGCTGCGCACGAAGAAGGGTCCGGTGTTCGACACTGCCATCATCGCGGGCGTGATGGCGGCCAAGCGCACACACGATCTGATCCCGTTCTGTCATCCCATCTCGCTCGAAGACTGCAAGATCGCGATCGAGTGGGGCGAGCGCAATGACGTCGTCATCGAATGCTCGGTGCGCGCCACCCACAAGACCGGCGTGGAGATGGAAGCGCTGACGGGCGCCACCGTTGCCGCACTCACGATCTACGACATGTGCAAGGCGTTGACACACGGCATCGAGATTCGCGAAGTGACGCTGCTCGAGAAGAAGGGCGGAAAGCGCGATTTCGGCGGCGCCGAGAAGGCGCCGCGATGATCGAGGTCACGGCGCGCTACTTCGCTGCGTTTCGCGAGCGCGCGGGTCGCGATCGCGAGCAGCTAACAACGAGCGCGCGCACTGCCGCCGAGCTCTACGGCGAGCTCGCGCGCAAATACGGGTTTGCGGACTCGATCACGCGCTGCAAGGTCGCGATCAACGACGAGCTTGCGGACTGGAACGTGACGCTCGAACCCGGCAACGAGGTGTTGTTCTTCCCTCCCGTTGCCGGCGGCTGATCGCGAGCATGTCGTTCAAGATCACGTCGGCGCCGATCGACCCCGAAGCGTGCAAACGCGTGCTCGTGCAGAGCGCGGCCGGAGCGTGCGTGACGTTCGAAGGGTGGGTCCGCAATCACAACGAGGGTGCGGCCGTGCAGGCCCTCGAATACGAAGCGCATGCAGGCATTGCGGAGAAAGAAGGCACAAAGATCCTCGCCGAAGCCAAACAGCGGTTCGCGATCGACGTTGCGCTGTGCGAGCACCGCATCGGCAAGCTCGCAATCGGTGACTGTGCGGTGTGGGTTGGCGTTTCGGCGGGGCATCGCGCCGCAGCGTTCGACGCGTGCCGCTACATCATCGACGAGACGAAAGCGCGCGTGCCGATCTGGAAAAAAGAGCACTACACGAGCGGTGAGATCGGCTGGGTCAACTGCGCCACGCGCTAATGTCTTCCTGCGTATCGAGATCCACTCCCGCCTCCGGCATCTCGACGAGTGTGAGCCTAGACGCGTCCCGCAGCAGGGTTCGCGCGCCGCTGTCGCCGCGCAACGTGCGCACTGATCGCCACGAGCTGCGCGTCAACACGGCCGGTACGCCCGCGCGATTGTCATAACGCGCTGCGGCGGGTGTCAGCGGTCGCCGGCGCCACGCGGCGAGCAGCCGACGCAGCGCGTCCGCATCGACGCGCGGTTGATCGACGAGCTGCACCAGGATTGCGCGAGTACCGCGCGGCACACGTTCGAGCCCGGCCTGTAGCGACGAAGCGAGTCCTTCGCTCCAGCGCGGATTGACTACCACCAGCGCCTTCGACGCCGCGCGGCGCAACACCAAGCGCAGCCGCATGCGATGGGCGCCCAGCACTACGATGAGTGGCGCGCCGGGCGCCGCGGCGCGCGCGGCGTCCAGTGCGTGCAACAACAGCGGCCGGCCCCGGCGACGCAGAAGTTGCTTGGGGTGTCCGAGTCGTCGCGAGCCGCCGGCGGCGAGCAGCACGCAAGCGAGCGCGGGCGAACGACGGGCTGCGGATCGGGCCATGTCCCACTATACTCAAGCCGTGACTCAGATCCGTTTAGGCTTGGCCCACGCCGACGAAGCGCCGTCCATGGCGCGAATGTCGCGCGAGCTCGTGGAGTACGGTCTCAAGTGGTCGTGGACCGACGCGCGCGTCGAACAGTGCTTGCGCAATCGAGATTGCGTGGTGCTCGCCGCGCGCGACCGACGGCGGCTGGTCGGGTTCGCGATCATGGAGTTCTACGACATCCATGCACATCTCGCGCTGCTCGCCGTGCAGTCCGGATATCAGCGCCAAGGTCTCGGTCGTTCGCTACTGGAGTGGCTCGAAGCGTCCGCGCGCACGGCGGGAATTTTTTCCATCCGGCTCGAGCTGCGTGCGAGTAACGATTCGGCGCGCCTCTTTTATGAGCGGCTCGGCTATCGCGAAGCAGGGCGCAAGCAAGCGTATTACGACGGCCGCGAGGACGCGCTGCGCATGCTGCACGATCTCGCCGTCGCCACGACGTCCGGCGCCGCGCCGCAATGACCGCGGAGCCGCGGTCGTTTAAACCGCTACACATCGCCGTTCTGACGGTTTCCGACACGCGTGATGCAACGACCGACAAATCCGGTCCGCTGCTCGTCGAGCGCCTGCGCGCAGCGGGGCACACGCTCGCGGCGAAGACCATCGTGCGCGATGACATCTATGCGATCCGTGCGATCGTATCCGCGTGGATTGCGGACGCGAACGTCGAAGTCGTGATCTCGACCGGCGGCACCGGCATCACGGGCCGAGACGGCACGCCAGAGGCGATCGCCGTTTTGCTCGACAAGGAAATCGACGGCTTCGGGGAGCTGTTCCGCGCCGTCTCCTACCAAGAGATCGGTGCGTCGAGTCTGCAGTCCCGCTGCCTCGCAGGAGTCGCGAACGCCACCTACGTTTTCTGTCTGCCTGGCTCTTCGAATGCGTGCGTGACCGGCTGGGACAAACTCATTGCCCCGCAGCTCGATTTCCGCACGCGCCCGTGCAATCTCGCCGAGCTGATGCCGCGCCTCAAGGAATAGTCGGCCCCGCTCGTAGTGGCGCTGCCGAAACGCCTGAAATATGATGGCGATGCTTTAGGACCGAGGGGTGGCCGGCAACGGCCTGAGAGATCGGCGGAATGCGTCGATCAACCCTTTGAACCTGATCCGGTTAGTACCGGCGAAGGGACGGGAACATTCGACTTTTCCCCACTCGCTAGTTACGACGACCGGATCTCGCTCGCAGAGGAGATCCTCCATGAGTTTTTGGCGTTCGCGTTCTACGGCAGCCGCGCTTGCCGCTGTCGCTTGTTCGCCGGCCGTCGCGGAGACGCAGCCGCCCGCAGCGCTCGAAGAGATCGTGGTAACCGCCGCCTTTCGCAGCACAACCATCGAGCAGCTTCCGGTCAGCGTCACGGTGCTCGACCGCGAGGAGCTGCGCGAAACGACCCAGCAGCACTTCGAAGAAGCGATCCGTCAGGTGCCGAACCTGAACCTGTCGGGCGAAGGTTCGCGCGCGCGATATTTCCAGGTGCGCGGCGTCGGCGAGCTCGAACAGTACGAAGGCTCACCGAATCCTTCCGTCGGCTTCATTGTCGACGACATCGATTTCTCCGGGCTCGGCAGTCTCGGCACCTTGTTCGACGTGGATCACGTCGAAGTGCTGCGCGGCCCGCAGGGCACTCGCTATGGCGCGAACGCGCTCGGCGGCCTGATCTACCTGCGCTCGGTGGAGCCGTCGCGCGAGCACAGTGCCGACTTCGAAACTACGGTCGGCAGCGACGGCACTCGCGCGGTCGGAGCCGCCGCTGGCGGCCCGCTCGGCGACACGCTCGCCTATCGCGCGTCGGTGCAGAAGTACGAGAGCGACGGCTTCCGCGACAACGTGTTTCTGAATCGGCACGACACGTATGGCCGCGACGAGCTTACGGCGCGCGGCAAGCTTGCGTGGAAACCGAGCGATCGGGTTACCGTGGATCTCGCAGGGCTCTACATCGACATCGACAACGGTTACGACGCATGGGCCATCGACAATGGCTTCAAGACGTACTCCGACAAACCGGGGCGCGACGCGCAGCGATCGAAAGCCGTTTCGGCGCGTGTGACGGCCGTGCTACCGAAGTTCGACCTCGTGAGCATCACAGGTATCGCGGATACCAGCGCCGTGTTCAGTTTCGACGCCGACTGGGGCAACGCCGCGTACTGGGCGCCGTACGTCTACGACTACGTGGAAGGTACGGATCGAGAGCGGCGCACATACAGCGAGGAGCTACGCCTTTTGTCGAAGCCCGGGGCAATCGCAGGCGGCCGCGGCGATTGGCTCGTCGGCGTGTACGCGCTCGATCTCACCGAGAAAAACGATCACAGGCTCGAAGGCGTCTACACAGATCCGTTTTGCGGGGCCGCGTGCGACCTTGCGACCGACAGTGACGCGCTGAGCGACTACGGCGCCACGAACGTCGCCGTCTTCGGCCAGGTGCGGATTTCATTGAGCACGCGGCTCGACTTCACGGCAGGGCTGCGCGTTGAGCGCCGTACTGCGCACTACGACGACAACTCGAGCAACCACTTTGCGCCGGCTGACGACATGACCGGCGGGGAAGTGGCGTTCGACTGGCGGCTCACGCCGCGCCACTCCGCGTATGTGCGTCTCGCGCGCGGCTACAAAGCCGGCGGGTTCAACGTGTCGCTGGCCGGCATCGACTTCTCTACGGTGGACGGGCTCACGGCGAAGGAGATTGCATTCGGACCGGAGCTCCTCACGAGCCTCGAAGGTGGTGTGCGCTCGACGTTTGCCGACGGCCGGTTGCGTGCCGACATCGGCGTGTTCGTGGCGCGACGCAGCGATCAACAAGTCAAAGTGCCCATCCAGCTGGTGTTGGGCGACCCCTCGTCGTTCCTGTTGGTGACGGCGAACGCCGAGCGTGCCGAGCACCACGGCATCGAGGCGAGCCTCGACTGGCGGTCGAGCGATCGCATCGCGGTGAAGGCCGCCGTCGGCTGGCTCGAGACGCAGATCGAAGAGTTCTCGCTGTTTCCGTTGATCGATGGCCGTGAAGAAGCGCACGCGCCGCGCTACACGTATTCGCTCGGCGCCACGTATCGAGTCCCGTCCGGTTGGTGGGGCCGGCTCGATCTTTCCGGCATGGGCAAATTCTTTTTCGACTACGGGCACGACCAGATGTCGAAGCCCTACGGGCTCACGAACCTGACCGTCGGCCGGGACTGGGGCAACTGGTCTGCGAAGGCGTGGGTCCGGAACGTGTTCGACAAGGAATACTTCGTGCGCGGCTTTTACTTCGGCAACGAGCCGCCGGATTTTCCGAGCAAGCTGTACACGCGACTCGGCGATCCACGTCAATTCGGCATTACCTTGAATTACCGCTGGTAGGGGCAAACATGCGCGTGACCGCAGAAATGAGTCTGTACCCGCTCGCGGGGCAGCCGCTGCCGAAGATTCTCTCGTTCATCGATACCGTGCAGCGCGATGCTCGCCTCGAGGTCGTCGTGAATCAGCTCAGCACGCAAGTGCGGGGCGAGTTGCGCGACGTCATGGCCGTGCTGACGACCGCGATCGAGCGCTCGTTTGGCGCGAGTGGCTCTCAGGCGCTGGTGCTGAAGATCCTGAACGCGGACTTGCCCATCGCCGAGCCTCCGGTGCTCGAGCAGTCGTAGCACCGAGCACGAGGTGGACGTCGTCGCGCTCATAAAGGAGCTGCCACCGCTCGAGGCCGTGGGTGTCCTGTTCAGCATCGCGTATCTCGTGCTCGCGATTCGCGAGAACATTTGGTGCTGGCCCGCAGCGTTCATCTCGTCCGCGCTCGCAGTGATCGTCTTGTTCGAAGCGCGCCTGTACAGCGAGTCTGCGCTGAACGTGTTCTACGCGGCGATCGCAGTGTACGGTTGGTATCAATGGCGTCACGGCGGCCACGCGCCGGGCGGTGCGGCCGCGGTATTGCCGATCCGTACGTGGCCGGCGCGTATGCACGTGGTTGCGCTCGGCGGCATCGCGGTCGGCGGCGCAGCGATCGGCTGGCTAATGCACCGCTATACGGCCGCGGCGTACCCGTACGTTGATTCGTGGGTCACGGTGGCTTCGATCGTCACGACTTACATGGTGGCGCGCAAAATTATCGAGAACTGGCCGTATTGGCTCGTCATCGACGGCGTAAGCCTGTACTTGTACGTGCTACGCGGCCTGAATCTCTACGCCGCATTGTTCGCGGTGTATCTCGTGCTCGTGGTGATCGGGTGGTATCGCTGGCGGCGTGAGTGGCATTTGCAACGCGAGGTCGCCGTATGAAACGCGCCGACGATGCGGTCCGCGCGGCCCTGCGCCGGGTGTGGCCGGATCCTGCCACCGTGGACACGGCGCAGATCCGCGCGATCAGCGGCGGCGTGAGCCCGCGCACCTTCCTCGCTACGGCCGGCAATCAGCGTTACGTTTTGCGCATATCGACGGCGAGCTCGATGGCGTTCCTCGATCTTACGACGGAGGCGCACGCCATGCGCGCTGCCGCGGCCGCGGATCTCGCGCCGGCTGTCGTCGCAGTCGACTCCGCGGCGGGCTTGCTGCTGACCGAATACAAAGTCATGCCGTGGACCAACGAAATGGTTCGCGAGCCGATCGCGGTAGCGACGGTCGTGCGTTTGCTGCGCGCGTTGCATTCGCTTCCGGTCGAGTTGCCCAGGATTGCCGTCGAAGAAATTGCAAAACGCTACGTCGATGAGCTCGACGCGGATGCAGCACGACCCATGACCACGGACGATCGCCGTTGGAGCGACGAGTTGTTGCGACTCGCTCGGCATCACGAGGCGAACCATGCGGTAACGGCGTTCTGCCACAACGACCTCGTCGCTTCGAACATTCTGATCGACGGCACCTCCGCGCAGCTCGTGGACTTCGAGTATGCTGGACGCGGCGCGCCGTTGCTCGATCTCGCGAACCTCGCCGGCATGAATAGCTTCACGGAATCGCAGCGGCGCCTGATGCTCGCCGAGTACTACGGTGAACCGCCGGCAACGTCTCTAGCAAAGGAACTGGACGGCGCGATTCGCATGGTGCGGTTGCTCGCGTACTTCTGGGCACGCCTTGCTGCGAGACGCGCCGGCAACACCGACGCGTATCTGCGCTACGCGGCGGAAATGGGTGCAACACTTAAGTAGGGTTGAACATGGCGAACGTAGCGTTTCTTGGATTGGGTGTGATGGGTTTTCCGATGGCCGGCTGGCTGGCGCGGAAGGGTCACACGGTGACGGTGTTCAATCGCACGGCTACGAAGGCCGAGCGCTGGGCCAAAGAGTACGGCGGACGAGCCGCAGCTACGGCGGCTGCCGCCGCGCAAGGTGCGGAGATCGTATTCAGCTGTCTCGGCGACGACCCCGACCTGCGTTCGATCGCGATCGGTGAAGGCGGCGTGATCGCCGCGATGCAGCGCGACGCGATCTTCTGCGACCACACAACTGCATCGGCCGACCTAGCGCGCGAGATCGCCGCGGCCGGACGCGCGCGCGGCGTGCAGTGTCTCGATGCGCCGGTTTCCGGCGGCCAAGCGGGCGCCGAGAACGGCAAGCTCACTGTCATGGTAGGCGGCGACGCCGCGGCATTCGCGACGGCTGAACCCGTGATTCGTTCGTACTCGCACAACGTGAAGCTGCTCGGGCCGGCAGGCTCCGGCCAGCTGACGAAGATGGTGAATCAGATCGCGATCGCCGGCGTTGTGCAGGGTCTCGCCGAAGCGCTGAATTTCGCGCGCAAGGCCGGGCTCGACGTGGCAACGGTCATCGACACCATCTCGAAGGGCGCCGCACAGTCGTGGCAGATGGAGAATCGCTGGAAGACGATGAGCGAGGGCAAGTTCGAGTTCGGCTTCGCCGTCGAGTGGATGCGCAAGGATCTGCGGATCTGCCTGCAGGAAGCGCGTAGCAACGGCGCCGAGTTGCCGGTGGCGGCGCTCGTCGATCAGTTCTACGGAGATGTCGTCGGAATGGGCGGTAAGCGTTGGGACACGTCGAGCCTGATCGCGCGCCTGAATCGCAACGACTAGTGCCCATGCAGCCAATCCTCGCCGATCTGATTCACCTGCTGAAGCTCGAGCGTATCGAGGATCACATCTTCCGCGGCGAGAGCCGCGACTTAGGCGGCGCGCGCGTGTTCGGCGGCCAGGTGGTGGGCCAGGCGCTAACAGCCGCGAGCTATACCGTGCAGGGGCGCGTGGTGCACTCGCTGCACGCGTACTTTCTCGTGGCCGGCGACGTAAACGCGCCGATCATCTACGAAGTGGACATGTCGCGCGACGGCAAGAGCTTCAGCAATCGCCGCGTCGTCGCGATCCAGCATGGCCAACCGATTTTCAACATGACGGTGTCGTTTCAGGTGCCGGAGCAGGGGCTCGAGCACTCGGCGTCGATGCCGCAGGTACCTGGACCGGAAGGCCTCGCGGATGCGCGTGAGCTGCCTGAGGAAATGCTTCTTAAGGTGCCGGAGAAGATGCGGCGGTTCCTCACGCACGAGCGGCCGTTTCACGTGCGGCCGGTCGAGCCGATCCAGATCATTGCGCCGCCGCGTGCGCAGCCGGTGCGTCACATCTGGATCAAAACAATCGATGCGCTGCCGGACGACGCCGATCTGCACCGCAACGTGCTCGCATACGTATCTGACTATCAGCTCGTGGCGACGGCCACGATGCCGCACGGCATCCACTTCGCCGAAGGCAACGTGCAGATGGCGAGCCTCGACCATGCGATGTGGTTCCATCGCCCATTCCGCGTGGACGATTGGCTCCTGTACGTCATGGAGAGCCCGAATGCGTCGGGTGGGCGCGGCCTTGCGTTCGGCAAGTTCTTCACACGCGACGGTCGCCTCGTCGCGTCGACGGTGCAGGAAGGCGTGATTCGCGTGTGGCCCGGGCGCTGAGCGCAGCGGCGCGGCTCAGCGCGGCTTCAGGTTACGGCGATACTCGTGGCCGCGATCCACGTAATGTTGCGCGCTCGCCTCGAGGCTGCGGCATTCCTCATCGGTCAGCTCGCGTATGCGCCGTGCCGGAGCGCCGATGATCAGCGATCGATCGGCGAACACCTTGCGCTCGGTAACGAGTGCGCCCGCGCCCACCAAACAATACTTACCGATCACCGCATGACTCAGGATCACCGAGCCGATGCCGATCAGGCTGTTGTCACCGACGGTGCAGCCGTGCACGGTGGCTCCATGGCCGATGGTGACGTTGTTGCCCACCGTGCATGCGGCGTCGTTGTCGACGTGCAGCACGGCGGTGTCCTGCACGTTGCTGCGATCGCCGATGCGGATGTCGTTGCCATCGGCACGTAGCACTGCGTTGAACCATACGGTGGCGTCGCGGCCGAGGAACACGCGGCCGATCACAGCGGCGTTCGGCGCAACGAAGAACTCATCGCCGATCGTTTGTACGCGGTACGGTCCAAGATCGTAGAGCATGAACTATTTCTTCGCCTTCGCTTGATTGGCTACGGCATGAGTGGCGGCGGCAATCGCGGCGGCGTCGCCGAGATACTTGGCGCGTTTCGGAGCGAGTTTCGCGTCGAGCTCGTAGAGCCGCGGCACACCGGTCGGAATGTTCAGTTCCGTAATCTCATCGTCCGACACCCCTTCGAGCATCTTCACGAGTGCGCGCAAGCTGTTGCCGTGCGCCGCGACGAGCACGTTGCGGCCACGCAGAATCTCCGGCGCGATCTTGTCTTCCCAGTACGGCTGAACGCGCGCGAGCGTGGTTTTCAGCGATTCGGTGCCGGGTAGCACGCTCGGCGTGAGCGCGGCATAGCGCGGGTCGTGACACGGATGGCGCTCATCGCTCGTTTCGAGCGGCGGCGGCGGGATGTCGTAGCTGCGGCGCCAGACTTTCACCTGCGCGTCGCCATGTTTGGCCGCGGTCTGCGCCTTGTCGAGGCCCTGCAGCGAGCCGTAGTGACGCTCGTTCAGGCGCCATGAGTTCTCTACCGGGATCCACATCAGATTCATCTCGTCGAGCACGAGCCACAACGTTCGGATCGCGCGCGTAAGCACCGAGGTGAACGCGATATCGAACGTGATGCCCGCCTTGGCAAGCGTGCGGCCGGCTTCGCGCGCCTCGGCCTCGCCTTGCTGGGTGAGATCGACGTCCGTCCAGCCGGTGAACAGGTTCTTCTGGTTCCAGTCGCTTTGGCCGTGGCGTACGAAGACCAGTTGGCCGACGGCCGGTCGCGTTTTGCTGATTGTCATGGCGCCATTGTTCGGTGTTTTGCTGCTAAAGATCAACCGCTTGCAGTAGAACTTCGACACGCCGCACGTTGACCTCATATTTATAGCGAGTACCCTGTTTCAAACGGGAAGTGTCGCGATGAGCAGCAAACTCGAATCGGACAAGGACGCCGCGCCTGCCGCGCAGCCGACCACCCACATGGTCGGCGGTCAGGTGCGCTATGAGACGTATCTGCAGCTCGATAGATTGCTGTCGTCGCAGCAACCGATCAGCAATGCGCCAGAGCATGATGAGATGCTGTTCATCATCCAGCATCAGGTCGCGGAACTATGGTTCAAGCTCGTGATCCACGAGATCGATGCCGCCATCCTGTTCCTGCAGCACGATGAGTTGCCGCAGAGTGTCAAAGTCCTGAATCGCATCAAGCAAATTCAGCACCAGCTGATCAATCAGTGGTCCGTGTTGGCCACGCTTACGCCTTCGGAATACTCTGCGTTCCGCGACACGCTGGGTACGGCCTCGGGCTTCCAGTCGCCGCAGTATCGCGTGCTCGAGTTCAAGCTCGGGCGCAAGGATCGCGGTGCGTTGTCGCGGTTCACGCACCACCTCGACTACTACCGCGATCTCAAGCACGCGCTCGAGCATCCCGGGTTGTACGACGAGTTTCTACGGTATCTGTACCGCGTCGGCCACCGCGTGCCGGAAACGCGCGTCGAGCGCGATTGGACCGAGAAGTACGAGCATCACCCTGGCGTCGTCGACGTGCTGCAGATCATCTACCAGCACCCGGACCAGTACTGGGCCGCCTACGAGGTCGCGGAGCGGCTCGTAGACATCGAGATCAACTTTCAGACGTGGCGCTTCCAGCATCTGAAGACCGTGGAGCGCATCATCGGTATGAAGCCCGGTACGGGCGGCACGTCGGGCGTGAAGTATCTGCAGCGCGCGGTCGACATCGCGTTCTTCCCGGAGCTCATGGAAGTTCGTAGCCGGCTCGGCTGAGCGCTTACGGCATGTGCGCCGTGGCTAGGTAATCGCGCGTCTGCATTTCCTGTAGCCGGCTCTGTGTGCGCAGGATGTCGTGGCGCAGCTTCTCGCCTGCGTATAGCTCGCTTACAGGCGCAGCGGCCGACAGGATCAACTTCACTCGCCGATCGTAAAATTCGTCGACGAGTGCGATGAAGCGTCGCGCTTGGTTCTCGAGCGTCACGTCGAAGCGCGGCACGTTCGAGACGAGCACGGTCTGGTAGAGACGCGACAGCTCGATGTAGTCGTCCTGGCTGCGCGGCCCGTCGCAGATTTGCGGAAAGTCGAACCAGATCACGCCGTCGGCGGCGCGGCGGTACACCACCTTGCGACCGAAGAGTTCGAGTGCGCCGCCGTGGTCGCCGTCGTCGGGTGCAACCGCGTTGAAGAACTCGGCGAGCCGTTCGTCGGCGGCGGCCCCGCTCGGTGTCTGATACACGTCGGCACGTTCGAGCGCGCGCAAGCGATAGTCTACTGAGCCGTCCACGTGCAGCACTTCGGTGTGCTCGCGCAGCAGTGCGATCGTCGGCAGAAACCTTTGGCGTTGCAGCCCGTCGCGATACAGCTGTTCGGGCACGATGTTGGACGTAGCCGCGAGCGTCACGCCACGTGCGAACAGCGCGGCGAAGAGGTTCCCGATGATCATCGCGTCCGCGATATCCGTGACGGCGAATTCGTCGAAGCAGATGACGCGCGTCTCGGCCGCAATGTCGTCGGCGACGAGATCGAGCGGGTTCTCGACTTCCCGATAGCCGTTAAGGCGTTCGTGCACGGATGCCATGAAGCGATGGAAGTGTTGTCGCGTCTTGTCCTTGAACGGCAAGGCGCCGAAGAACATGTCCATCATGAACGTTTTTCCGCGGCCGACGCTGCCCCAAAGGTAGAGACCGCGCACGGGAACCCCGCGCGCGCGGCCCGTGAGCACGGCGAGCCAGTTGCCCCGAATAGGTCCGGCGCGCACGAGGTCGCGGTGCAGACGGTCGAGTGCCGCAACCGCTTCGGCCTGCGCCGCGTCTGCGGCGAGCTCTCCGCGCTCGACACGGCGGCGGTATTGCGCGAGGAGGCTGGTCATTGCGCAAGCTCGGGGCGATCGCGGAAGTACTCGAGCGCTTCGGGGTTCGCCAATGCATCGCGATTGCCGATCGAGCGGCCGTGAATCGCATCGCGTACGGCGAGCTCGACGATCTTGCCGTTCATCGTGCGCGGAATGTCCGCTACCGTCAGGATCTTGGCGGGCACGTGGCGTGGGCTCGCCCGCTTTCTGATCTCATCGCGCAGCCGGTGTTCGAGCGTAGCGTCGAGCGTGTGGCCCGCTTGCAAGCGCACGAACAGAACCACGCGAACATCGTCGGCCCAGTCCTGGCCCACGACGATGCTCTCGCCGATCTCTGGAAACTGCTCCACGATGCGGTAGATCTCCGCGGTACCGATGCGCACGCCGCCCGGATTCAGCACGGCGTCCGAACGTCCGTAGATGATGACGCCGTCCTTGGCGGTGAGCTCTGCGTAGTCGCCATGGTGCCAGACGTTCGGAAATCGTTCGAAGTACGCGCGGTGGTATTTGCGACCATCGGCGTCGTTCCAGAAGCCGATGGGCATAGACGGAAACGGCGCGGTGCACACGAGCTCGCCTTTCTGCTCGCGCACGGAATGGCCATCGGCCGTGAAGATCTCCACCTTCATGCCGAGGCCGCGACACTGCAGCTCGCCACGCTGCACCGGTAGTAGCGGATTGCCGAGCGCGAAGCACGAGATCAGGTCCGTGCCGCCCGCGATAGACGCGAGCAGCAAGTCCTGCTTCACCTCGCTGTAGACGAAATCGAAGCTCGACGGCGCCAGCGGGGAGCCCGTCGACAAAATACTGCGCAGCGCCGGCAGCGCGTTGTGTTCGCGCGGCCGATAGCCGGATTTCTCGAGCGCGCTGAGATATTTCGCACTCGTGCCAAATACGTTGATACGCTCGCGCTCCGCCACTCGCCATAGCACGCCGGGATCGGGGTGCAGCGGCGCGCCGTCGTACAACACGAGCGTCGCGCCGGAAGCCAGCGCCGACACGAGCCAGTTCCACATCATCCAACCCGTCGTCGTGAAGTAGAACACGATGTCGCCGGGCGAGATGTCGGTGTGCAGCACATGCTCTTTGCGATGCTGCAGCAATGTGCCGCCGACGCCGTGCACGATGCACTTCGGCACGCCGGTCGTGCCGGACGAATAGAGAATGTAGAGCGGATCGCCGAATGCGACGGGCGTGAACGCGAGCTCGCTCGGCTGCTGCAGGATCTGCGGGTACGAGAGCGCGCCTGGGATGCCGCTCATGTCCGGTTCGCGGCTGCGGTAGGGCACGACGACTACCGCGGCGAGCGTGGGTAAGCGCCCCGCAATCGAACGCAATGCGGGCAGCGAGTCGATGCTCTTGCCGTTGTAGAAATAGCCGTCCGTCGCGAACAGCACCTTCGGTTCGATTTGGCCGAAGCGATCGAGTACGGCATCGACACCAAAATCGGGCGAGCACGACGACCACACTGCGCCCAGGCTAGCGGTCGCGAGCATCGCCACGACGGCCTCCGGGCGGTTCGCGATGAACGCGGCGACGCGGTCGCCTTTGCCGACGCCGAGCGATCGCAGACTCGCGGCGACACTTGCAACGTGCGCGCGCAACTCCTGCCACGTCAGCTCGACACGTTCGTCGCGCTCGTTCACGAACACGATCGCCGCACCCGGCCGATTCGGTGCGAGCAGATTCGCGGCAAAGTTCAGCGTGGCGCCTTCGAACCAGCGGGCGCCCGGCATCTTGTGGAGGTCGCGAACGGGTGTCGTGTAGCGCGTCGCAGCGCTAACGCCGCAGAAGCTCCACACGGCTTCCCAGAACTCGCCGGGCGACTTTACGCTCCAGGCGTAGAGCGCGGCGTAGTCGCTGCTGGCGAGGCGCGGACGGTTCGCCGCGAGAAACCGCTGCATATTGCTCGCGGCACTGCGTTGTACGGACGGTTGCCAAATCGGTTCGGTCACGGAGTGAAGCGCTAGCGGCCAGGGGCAGGGTCGAGTCGCGATGTTACAATGCGCCGCCCTTTCCCGCCTGCCAGTCAATTCGCAGAACGTGTCACGCGAGAGCATGGAATTCGACGTTGTGGTGGTCGGTGCCGGACCGGCCGGCCTCGCCACGGCGTGCCGTCTCGCGCAGCTTGCACGCGCGGGAGGCAGCGAGCTTTCGATCGGTGTTGTCGAAAAGGGTGCGGCCATCGGCTCGCACATCATCTCGGGCGCTGTGTTCGACCCCCGCCCATTGGACGAGCTGTTCCCTGATTGGCGCGCGCGCGGCGCTCCCGTCCGCACGGCCGTCAACACCGATGCGCTGCATTGGTTGCGCGACGCCGAGCGCAGCGTTCCGGTCGAGGATCGCTGGGTGCCGCAAGCGTTGCGCAACACCGGCAACTACATCGTAAGCCTGGGCGATTTGTGCCGTTGGCTTGGAGCACAAGCGGAGGCTCTCGGCTGCACCCTGCTGCCGGGCTTCGCCGCTGCCGACGTTTTGTACGACAGTGGGCGCGTCGTTGGTGTGGTCACCGGCGACATGGGCGTGGCGCGCGACGGTACAATGAAGCCGAACTATCAGGGCGGTTACGAGCTCAAGAGCCGTTTCACGGTGTTCGCGGAGGGCTGTCGCGGCCATCTAGGTCGAAGGCTCGAGGCCAGCTTCCGTCTGCGCGCCGGCGTCGATCCGCAGCATCATGCGATCGGGTTCAAGGAAATCTGGCAGATCGATCCCGCGAAGCATCGGCTCGGTGAGGTGCTGCACACCATCGGTTGGCCGCTCGGTCTCGCGAAGGACGGCGGCGGCTTCGTGTATCACGCTGAAGGAGGCAAGCTTTACGTCGGCCTCATCGTGTCGCTCGCGTATCGCAATCCACATTTCGATCCCTTCGCCGAGTTTCAGCGCTGGAAGCATCATCCGGTCATTCGCGATTTGCTCGTCGGCGGCGAACGAATCGCCTACGGTGCACGTGCCGTGAATAAGGGCGGTTTGCAGTCTCTGCCGCGGCTCGATGTCCCGGGCGGTTTGCTCGTGGGGTGCGACGCAGGATTTCTGAATCCGGCCAAGATCAAGGGTTCGCACACCGCGATGAAGAGCGGAATGCTCGCCGCCGATACGATTTGCGCCGCTCTCGCGCAGACGGGTGCAGCGGCCGACGCGGAGCTCGCGCGCTACGGCGAGCGCGTTCGATCATCGTGGATTTTCGACGAGCTGCGTTTCGGCAGAAATTTCAGCCCCAGTGTCGCAAAGCTCGGGCCGCTGCTCGGCGGTGCGTTGGCGGTGTTGGAGCAGAACGTGCTCGACGGTCGCTCGCCGCTGACCCTGCGTAACCGCACGCCCGATTACGCACGCATGCGTAAGGCGTCGTTCTCGCGGCGCTTTCGTTATCCCGCGCCGGACGGCGTGATCTCGTTTGATCGCGCAAGCTCGGTGTTTCTCGCGAGCACGGCGCACGAGGAAGACCAGCCGTGTCATCTCGAGCTCGGCGATGCCAACGTGCCGATCGCGAGTAATTTGCCGCGCTACGCGGAGCCCGCGCAGCGCTACTGTCCAGCGGGTGTGTACGAAGTGGTGGCCGGCGACGGCGGTGCGCCGGAGTTCCGCATCCATGCGGCGAACTGCATCCACTGCAAGACCTGCGACATCAAGGACCCCGCCCAAAACATCACGTGGGTCCCGCCCGAGGGCGGAAGCGGCCCGAACTACTCTGGAATGTAGTGCGAGCGAGCCCGCAGCGAGCTGCTTCGGTGTTACGCGTCCCGCGGTTCTTTTGCCGGAGCGAGGTCGGGCTCGTCTAGATGGACCAGCATCGAGCGTCGGGCGAGGTGCATCAGCGCGCGGGCAGACGGCTCGTCCGTCGCGTGCAGAGGCTCGCAGATCCGGACGCGTAGAGGCCCAGGCGCAGCCAGCAGCCGACCGGCCGGTAGCTTGTGCCGCGCGCCGTAGATTACGACCGGCACAATCGGGAGACCTGCGCGCGCAGCCGCACTGAAGGCGCCGAGCTGAAAAGGCTTGAGCCCGGGCAGTTCGTCGAACATTCCCTCGGGAAAGAAGCCCAGCGCCTCCCCCTTACGCGCCTGATTGACCAGCGTTCGCGCAATCCGGTGGCGGTCCTTTGCGTTCTCGCGGTCGACAAACGCCGAGCCGAGCCGTCGCAGGATGAAGCTCACGATCGGCACGTGCGCCATTTGTTGCTTGATCAGGTACGTGAACCCTGGGGGTAGCGCCGCGGTCAATATGATGCCGTCGAGATAGCTCGCGTGGTTGGCGACGACCACGCACGGATAGTGGGGTTCGATCGCGATGCCCTCGACACGCACCGGGCTGCCGATGGCGGCGAAGAACAGCTGCGACCCGTAGCGGGCGATGCCGCGGCGGCGCTGCACCCCCGGTGTCAGGGCGAGTAGCAGGCAGACGGACAACGCAATCGCGGCGAGCGCGAGCCAGGCGTAGCTCCCGTAGCACGCCCGGACAACGTCGCGGCGAGTCATGGGCGGCCCGCCGCCGCGCGGGCCAGCGCCGGCGAGACGTTTATGTCAAAGCATGCGTCGCGACCTGGCGACGCTCGATCCATTTTTCCGGCAGCTTTCTGTGACACGTGTCTCTTTATGTTAACGCTCGCCGGCTTCTGTGAAGGCGATCACGCAGGGGGGGTGGGGGCTCACGCATACTCGATCCACTGCATAGCCCCGTATTGGGGCAAGTAGTGTGTATAACATGTTGAATCATATGCAAGATTCTGCAACTGCACCGTAGCCAATGGCGCACAATTTTTCGCACAGCAGCCCCGCTCAGGCAGCAATGAGTCTACCCGGTGATCCTAAGGTCCTCGTTGATCGCTTTCTTGATGCGATCTGGATGGAGCGCGGGTTGTCGGAGAATACGCTCGGCGCGTACCGCGCCGATTTGCTGGCACTGAACCAACGGCTAACGTCGCGTAACGTCGAGCTCCCTCGGGCCAGTCGTGCGGACGTTCTCGATTACATCGCCTGGCGCGTGGAGTCCGGTTCGAAGCCGCGCTCGACTGCGCGACAATTGTCGAGCTTCCGTCGCTTCTACCGTTACTTGCTGCGCGAGGGATTGCTCAGCGAGGATCCGACCGCGCAGATCGCGATGCCGAAGATCGGCCGCGCTCTACCTCAGTCGCTGACCGAAGAAGAGGTCGAGGCGTTGCTTGCTGCTCCGGTCGTGGCCGAGCCCCTCGGGCACCGCGACCGCGCGATGCTCGAGGTGCTGTACGCCACGGGCGTGCGGGTCTCGGAGCTCATCAATCTAAAGATGAGTCAAGTCAACCTGAACCAGGGCGTGATCCGGGTCGTTGGTAAAGGCGATCGCGAACGGCTGATTCCGCTCGGCGACGAAGCGCAGGACTGGATCAAAGAGTTCGTGAACGGCCCCCGCGTGGAGATCCTGCTCGAGCGGCAGACCGACTACCTGTTTCCGACCCGCCGTGGCGATCGCATGACGCGCCAGGCCTTCTGGCACATCATCAAGCGCTATGCGAAGAAGGCGAGCGTCAAAAAGAAGCTCTCGCCGCATACCGTACGGCACGCATTTGCCACGCATCTCCTGAACAACGGCGCCGACCTCCGGGTGGTGCAGTTGCTACTCGGCCATAGCGATGTGTCGACGACGCAGATCTATACGCACGTGGCGCGCGAGCGCATGAAAGAGCTACACGGCCGCCATCACCCCCGCGGTTGAACCGACGCTTCCTGCGGCGGTCTTTATTGGTAGAATCCTCGAGCGGTCGTCGCGTTCCTCCCCTTAGGAGACTGCCCGTGCAGACATACCGGACTCTCGTAACGCTGAGCCTCTTGCCTCTCGCCTTCGTCGCGGTTGGCGCTGGGGCAGACGAGCTTACGAAAGAGCAGCTCGCGGGCCAGCTGAGTGGCATCGAGGCCAAAGACATCAGCAATTCGCCGCTGACGGGTATTTACCAGGTCGCCATCGGTTCGAACGTTGCCTACGTCACCAGCGATGGGCGCTACATCATCCGCGGCGACATCTACGACGCGAAATCGAGCATGAACCTGACTGAGGAAACGCGTTCCAAGGCTCGCGTAGCGATGCTGAAGAGCGTGGATCCAGCCAGCATGATCGTGTTCAAGCCCGCCGCCGGCAAACCCGTGAAGCACACGGTCACCATCTTCACCGATGTCGATTGCGGCTATTGCCGTCAGTTCCATCGCGAGATCGACAAGGTCACCGCGCTTGGCATTGAAGTGCACTACCTGTTCTATCCGCGCACGGGTCCGAACACCGAGTCGTGGGCGAAGGCCGAGGGTGTCTGGTGCTCGCCCGATCACAACGCTGCGCTCACACGCGCCAAGCTTGGCGAAGTGCCCACCGCAAAGTGCGCCAAGACCCCGGTTGAGGCGCACTACACACTCGGTCAGCGTATTGGGGTGCGTGGCACTCCCGCGGTCTTCACCGAAACGGGCGAACTGATCGGCGGTTATCTGCCCCCGGCCGCGCTCGCTAAGATACTCGACGACCCGACCGCTGCCATCGACGAATAACGAGCCGCTCCTTTTTTCATGGAGTGGCTCTCCTCGCCTGAGGCGTGGATCGCGTTAACGACGCTGACATTGCTCGAGATCGTTCTCGGCATCGACAACATCATCTTCATTAGTATTCTCGTTGGCCGCCTGCCCGAAGCACAGCGGCCAAGAGCCCGAGTTCTTGGGCTCGCATTCGCCATGGGCACGCGGATCCTACTGTTGTTGCTGTTGACGTGGATCATGCGGCTCAATGCGAATCTGTTCACCGCCTTTGGCGTCGACATCTCTGGGCGTGACCTGATTTTGATCGGCGGCGGTCTGTTCCTGATCGCGAAGTCCACGCTCGAGATCCACTCGAGTCTCGAAGTCGAGCACGCGGAAGGCCAAGTGGCCCGGCACGCCGGGTTCCTCAGCGTGATCTTTCAGATCGGCATCATCGACATCGTGTTCTCGCTGGATTCCGTGATCACGGCCGTCGGTTTGGCCAACGACGTGGTGGTCATGATCATCGCGATCGTGTTGGCCGTCATCGTGATGATGTTCGCGGCGGGGGCGATCGGTCGTTTCGTTGACAATCACCCGACGATCAAGATGCTCGCGCTCAGCTTCCTGGTGCTGATCGGCGTGGCATTGATCGCGGAGGGCGCCGACGTCCACGTGCCAAAGAGCTACATTTACTTCGCGATGGCGTTCTCGGTGGCCGTCGAGATGTTGAATCTGCGCCTGCGCCGCGGCCGCAAGCCGATACAGCTAACGAAAAAAGGCCCCTGAGGGCTCGGCGGCCGACCATGGCCGAGGGGGATCAATGCACGGGTTTGAATTCGATCTGACAAACGGCGCTCACATCCTGCGAGTCATGTGCGGGCTGTTTCTTCTGCCGCACCTGTTCGTGAAGTTCCGCAATCAGGATTTCGTCAAAGGGTTCATGGAGAAGGCCGGCCTGCGTCCGCCACTCGCGTGGCTCTATGCGTCGTTCGCTGTGGAAATCCTAGCGTCGATCGGTTTGATCTTCGGCCTCTACACTCGCTATGCCGCGGTGCTTGCGGCCCTGTTCCTGATTGTCGCGGCGTGGGCCAGCTGGCGCGTGTCCGCCGGCAAATGGATGTGGAACTTCGGTGGCGCCGAGTACCCGCTGTTCTGGGCGATTTGCTGTTGCGTCGTTGCCCTGCAGGCCTGAGCCTGCATCAGTCCGTACTCGACACCTTCATCAGGGCCAGCCCCGAGACGATCAGCAGGGCTGCGACCACCCGCAGCGCGCTGACCTGCTCGTTCAGCACCCAGGCTCCGACCAGGAACGCGCCGACAGCGCCGATCCCTGTCCACACCGCGTAGGCTGTGCCGAGGGGCAGCGTGCGCATCGAAAACGACAGCAGCACGAAGCTCGCGATCATCGTCACGATCGTGACCGCGGAAGGCGCGAACTTCGTAAAGCCCGCGGATTGCTTCATGTAGTACGCCCACACGACTTCGAGGGCGCCGGCGAAGATCAATAGCATCCAGGCCATCCGGCTCTCCATCTACAGAGCCGGGTCGTCCCGGACGTTTGACCCAATCGTGGGGGAGGTCGTGGCCTCGCTTGCAACGGTTGACCGAAGGGTCATCGAGTTGGTGCCGGGAGAGGGACTTGAA
Organism: Gammaproteobacteria bacterium; assembly: GCA_039933105.1. GTDB lineage: Bacteria > Pseudomonadota > Gammaproteobacteria > Steroidobacterales > Rariloculaceae > FEN-1219. The sequence goes on from JBDTOT010000017.1 coordinate 96,121, forward strand.
CCCACACTCTATTTCTAGAACCGGATTTTGAGTCCGGCGCGTCTACCAATTCCGCCATCCCGGCGACGCTAGATCCCCCGCTCGATGCGGCCCCTCGTGGGGCGCGACGCGGTGGGCGCACAGTGTGCCAAAAAGGTACCGTCGGACGCCAGGCCGCCGCGACCCTTTCCGCGCATGTCGCATCTAAGCTCAAGAGCCTATGTACAAGCCGTTCCTTAAGGTCGACGCCGCTCTTCTCGCTCGCGCACAACACTGCGATCGCGGCTGGTCTCGCGGACCGCATCGCGTTTCTCGACGAGCAACTCGTCTTCAGCGCTGCCGGCAAGTTCCCCGCGCCGCA
>JBDTOT010000018.1:0-93706 GCA_039933105.1 Gammaproteobacteria bacterium
TGCGCACATCCCTGTGCGCAGACGGTCCCGCAAGAGGCGCTCGACGGACGCAAGCGCACCTTGCTGAAACGACTCTTTGTCGATGGTCGTGTTTCTTTTGTGGCGGTGGTTGGCGCGGTTGGGCTTGCGGGCGCGTTCAGCGCTTCTGCCGCGCCCAACCTGATCGAGGCGGCGCGGGCGAACGACACCACGACGGCGCTGGCCGCCGTTGCCGACAAAGTGGATGTGAACGCGAAGTCGGCGGACGGCACCACCGCGCTGCACTGGGCCATCTACCGCGACAACGTGCCGCTCGTGCAGCGGCTGATCAAAGCGGGCGCCGACGTCAAGACGGCGAACGAATTCGGTAGCACCCCGATGGCGGAGGCGGCCGTCGTCGGCAATGCGGTTGTGATCGATGCGCTGCTCACAGCGGGAGCCGACGTCGAGTCGCGCGGGGCTGATGGACAGACGGCGCTGATGGTCGTCGCGCGCAGCGGCAACGTCGCGGCTGCGGAGAAACTGATCGCTCACAAGGCGGACGTCAACGCGCGCGAAACCTGGCGTGAGCAGACGGCACTGATGTGGGCCGCGGCACAGAACCAGCCCGCAATGGTCGCGCTGCTCGTGAAACACGGCGCCGACGTCGACGCGCGTTCTGCCGTGAATCAGTGGCCGCGACAGGTCACGGGCGAACCGCGGCGCATGTATCGGCCGTTCGGCGGGCTCACGCCGCTCTCGTTCGCCGCGCGCGAAGGCTGCGTCGAGTGTGCGCGCGCACTCGTCGAAGGCGGCGCGAAACTCGACTTGCCCGACCCGAAGGGCGTCACGCCGCTCTTCCTCGCGATCGACAACTTCCATTTCGATCTCGCGAAATATCTGATCGAGAAAGGCGCGAACCCGAACAAGTGGGATTGGTGGGGGCGCACGCCACTGTACTCCGCGGTGGACGTCAACACGGTGCCGCACGGCGGCCGGCCGGATCTGCCGTCGACCGACACCACGACAAGCGTCACGATCATCGAGATGCTGCTCAAAGCCGGCGCGTGGCCGAACGTGCAGCTGAAGATGCTGCAACCGTTCCGCAACATCGGCGACGACCGCGGCTGTGACCTCATGCTGACGACCGGCATGACGCCGCTGCTGCGCGCGGCGAAGACGTTCGACACGGGCGCGATCGCATTACTGTTGAAGCACGGCGCGAACGTCAACCTTCCGAACGAAGGCGGCGTCACACCACTGATGGCCGCGGCGGGGTACGGCTCGGTCGAATGCGATGCCCGCGGCTACGGCCCAGGCATTCCGCACTACCAGACGCCGGACGTGCAGGCGAAGTCGATTGAAGCGCTGAAGCTGCTGCTCGACGGTGGCGCTGAAATCGACAAGCGCACGCTCGGCACGCGCGCCGCCGCGCGAAGCCCCGGCCGCACGGCGCTATACGGCGCCGCGTTCTGGGGCTGGAGCGACGTCGTCGACTATCTCGTCACGCGCGGCGCGAAGATCGACGTTGCGGACCGGACTGGCCTCACGCCCGTAGATGCGGCGATGGGCCGGGCGGGCGGCCACGGCCGCGGCTCGACGATCGAGGTCTACGAGAAGACGTCGGCAAAGCTCACAGAACTCTGCAAGCAGAAGAGCGGCTGCGACCTGACGAGCCCCGACCGCGGCTGATCAAGCGCTCGCCACACCGAAACGCTGGTGGAGCACGACAGTGCTCATCAACAGCATGACGTCCGTATCGAGCATGGCGCGATCTTCCGGCGCGCGCCGGTCGAGAGTCGTGACGAATTCGCGCACCGCACGCGCGTCGAGGAACGGTACGGAAGCTACGGCGTTGCTCGTTAGCGTGTCGTGGACGAGCTCCGACATCCGGCTCGACTTACCCGCGCTCTCGGGCGGGCTCAAGAACGGGTGCTTCTGGCGCTTGTACACCGTATCGGTCAGCACGTCGCGCGTGGCTTCGCGCAGAACGTACTTCTCCGTCAAGCCACGGATCTTCATGTTGACCGGCACGCGCGCCAGGAACTCGCCGACGTGATGGTCGAGGAACGGCACGCGGCCTTCCACGGAGTGCGCCATCTCCATGCGGTCGCCGAGCAGCGTCAGAATGTAGTCCGGCAGAATCGTCTTGCCCCACAGGTACAGCGACTGATGCACCGGCGCGCGGCCATTCAAGCGCCGCTTCACGTCGAAGGCGTCGAGTATCGCGCGCGCGCGATCAACACCGTCGTACGCCGCCAAGTAGTCGGGCCGATAGCACTTCGACAAGCGAGCCTGACGCTCGACGATCGAGGAATACATGCTCGGCGTGAACCCGAGCAGCCGCTGCATCAGCGGCGAAAAGGAGGTCGCGTCGTCGCCGAGCAGGATGCCTCGCGAGACTCTGTTCCCCTCCTCGAGCCCCTTCCGCAAACGTTCGGTCTCCGCCGCATCCTGACCGGCGTTGTCGTAACGCAGCATGTCCATGCGAAAGTGCGGATAGCCGCCGAGAACCTCGTCGGAGCCTTCGCCCGTCAGCACCACTTTGTAACCCGCGTCGCGCACGGCGCGGCTCAGCAGATACTTGGCGACGAAATGCGAGTTCACGCAGAGCGCTTCGCCGTGGAACAACGCATCGGCGAAGTGATCGGCCAGCAACTCTTGCGTGATCGGGATTGGCACCCACTCGGCGCCGGCCTTCTCGGCCATCGCTTGTGCGATTTCTCCTTCGTCGTAGTCGGCGTGATCGAAGCGCAGCGTGAACGCGCGAATCGGTGTAGACGCGTGGCGCGCCGCAAGACCGAGCACGGCGCACGAGTCAATGCCACCACTCAAGTAGCAGCCAACCGGTACGTCGGCTCGCAAGCGGATCCTGACAGCTTCGTCGATCTCCGCCCGAAAGCCTTCCACGTATTCGCGGTCGTCGGCGGGCGGCGTCGCGCTCGCCCCTTCCGGATAGTCGATGTCCCAGTACTGCGCGAGCCGTTCGCCGTCGCGATCCGCCATCAGATAATGTCCCGCCGGCACGGAGTAGACACCGAGGAAGGGCGTCTTGTTCGGCGCGCGCAAACCCGTGCCGAAGTACACGCCTTCCGGGTCCCAGCGCGCCGGCACACCCGCGGCGAACAGCGCCTTCATCTCGGACGCCAGGTACAACACGCCCGCGTGCTTTGCATAGAACAACGGCTTCACGCCGTAGCGGTCGCGGACTGCAAATAGTTTCTGCGCGCGGTCGTCCCAGATCGCGAACGCGTATTCGCCGCGCAGCCGGTGCACGGACTGCACGCCGAGGTCCTCGTACAGGTGCAGCGCGATCTCGCTGTCACTGCGCGTGCGCAGCCGGTGCCGCCCCGAGCGCTCGAGCTCGGTTTGCACGCGCTCGTAGTCGTAGAACTCGCCGTTCGCGACGATCCAGGCGCGCTCGTCTTCGTTCGCGATCGGCTGCTCGCCAGTGGCAAGGTCGATGATGCTCAAGCGCGCATGGCCGAGCGCCACGCGACCGCGCGGGTCTACCCAGGTGCGCTGGCCGTCCGGTCCGCGATGCCAAAGAGCTGCGACCGCACGATTCAGCGCATCGACCGGAATCGCTCCACCTTGCGATAGAGCCGCAACGATACCGCACATCGTTCTTACCCCCCCAAAAAGTCGAGAGCCTAGCGTGGCCTCATTTTCGACCGAAATCGAACAGGTCTTCGCTCTTCGGCCTTTGCATTTTCTGCTCGAAGTATTCTTCCCACACGGCGGCCCACGGCCGGCCGTAGAGATCCTCGACCCGGTGTTGGAACACCGCACCCGGGGCCAACGGCGTCGCGCGACCGTTGACGACGAACAACGTCTGATTGCAGTGCGTCAGGTTGTTGGGCGGCACGTCGTTCAAGTCGCCCAGCCGCGGCAGGAAACGCACGCTGCGGATCGGCTGCACCAGCCCCTCCGGGTCATAGAAGACGGCCTCGTGCTCGAGCCCGAGGAGCTTGCCCTGCCCATCCGAGCGCGGCGTCCAGATCTCGATGGTCTGCAGCTTGCTGGAGTACTCCCAGCTGGAATGGGTGAACCACCCTTGAATGTTCGATGTCCACGTGATGAGCGCGTTGCCATCCCAGAAACCGACGGTCTCGCCCATCCACTGCGGCACGTCCGCGCCGAGACGCGGCACGCTACCGGACAGATCGAAGTTGCGCCCCACGTGGACGTTGTGGATGGCGTTACCGGAGCCGCCGAGAAATTGCACGCGCGCGGGCGTCACCATCACGTCGAGCGAGCCTGGGCCGCCGGGGCCGGACCACCAGCGCATGAAGCCCTCGGGCCGGCAGAACGTTTGCGACCACTGCGGTGCGTGATCATGCGCCTGGTGATAGAGCTGCTGGACGAGCCGCTGCTGATATTCCGGTGTGAGCAGCGAGAGAATCGTCGGGATCTGATTGTAGTAGCCAATGATCCACGGCGGCGGCTCGCTGAACTCCGGCGGCACTGCAGGCTTCTTTCCGGCGCGCAGGAGTCCGAAGACGACACTGACGTTGTTCGTGTAGCGGCCGTCCCAGTTCGGTGGCATGTGCTCACGCGTGTATTGCGTCGGGCCGCCCTTGGCGCGGGTTTCCGCGAGCAGCGCTTCGTAGTGCGCCTGCGCCGTGGCGAATCCGTAGGGGCTCACGATGTGCTCACGCGAATAGTCCACATCGCAATGACCCCAGGCGCCTGTCGCGGGATCGTCCTTGATGTACCTGGGACCGCTCGAGTAGTCGCCCCACTGCGAATCCAGCGCGAGCGGGCTGTTACAGCGGAAGTAGCGCGGATCGCGCCACAGGTCGCGGTCGACGTAGAAGTCGTCGCTCGTGAAGATGTCGCGCGGGAGCGGCGTGATCCCTTGCGGCGCAGCGCCACCCTTCGCGGTCGCCGCGTCGATATTGTAGAAAGGCACACCGGCCCCGACCCAATCCGCCTTCGCCGCCATGGCGGCGCCGCGGCCGACACTCTGCTGTGCTGACAGAAGCGGCGCGGAGCTGATCAAGACGCCGAGCCCTAGAGCCAGCGTTCTCATAGTCAGCATCCGTCGGCAGAACCGCAGCTTCGAATAACTCACGTATCCCTCCCCCCCGGTGGATGTGTTACCAGATAGCCGCACGGCAGGTGCGCGGTCAATCCCTTCCCTAACTCTTCCCTCGCCGCGGCTGTTCGGGACATGATCTTACATGCGCCTGCTCGTTCTAGCCGCTCACCCGAGACCGCGACAATCCGTCGTGCAACGCGCCATGCTCGCATCGATCACGGGGCTGCCCGACATCACCGTGCGTGACCTGTACGCGGAGTACCCTGACTTCATCATCGACGTGCGCCGCGAACAGGCACTGCTCGTAGAGCACGACGTGGTGGTGCTGCAGCATCCCCTGTACTGGTATTCGTCGCCCGCGATCGTCAAGGAATGGCTCGACGTCGTGCTCGAGGAAGGCTGGGCCTACGGCCCCGGAGGCACGCAGCTCTCCGGCAAATTTCTATTGAATGCACTCTCCACGGGCGGCCCGACGGAGGCCTACCACAGCAAGGGTCGCAATCGCTTCGCGGTGCGCGAACTGCTCGCGCCCTACGATCAAACGGCCTATCTGTGCGGCATGGGCTGGCTCGATCCGTTCGTGATTCACGCCGGCCGCAAGCTCGATGTCGCCACGCTGACGCAGAAATCGGAAGCCTATCGCGAGTTGCTCGTGGGCCTGCGAGACGGCCGCAACGATCCCGTCAAACATTTGGCCGAAGGCTACACGTTGCCGCGCGGCTTTAAGCAACGCGCGGAGCATTGAAGGCCATGCAACCCGAACAGTTCCTGCTCGGCTCGTTCGTGTATCTTGCCGCCGCGGTGATTTCTGCACCGCTGTTCGCGAGATTGGGTCTTGGCTCCGTGCTCGGCTATTTGATCGCCGGCGTCGTGATCGGGCCGAGCGTGCTCGGGCTCATTGGCAATAACACCGACGGCGTCATGCACTTCGCCGAGTTCGGCGTGACGGTGATGCTGTTCCTCGTGGGCCTCGAGCTGCAGCCGTCGAAACTCTGGGAGCTGCGTAAATCGGTTCTTGGCCTCGGCACTTTGCAGGTAGCCATGACGGCCGCCGCCATCGGCGCCGCGGCCTGGCTCGTTGGCCACGCCTGGAAGCCGGCGCTCGTCGCCGGGCTCGCGCTCGCAATGTCGTCGACGGCCATCGTCGTGCAGAGCTTGAACGAACGCGGGCTACTGAAAACCACGGCGGGCCGCTCGGGCTTCGCAGTATTGCTGTTCCAGGACGTGGCCGTGATCCCCATGCTGGCACTGCTGCCGCTGCTAGCCGAGCAGACGGTAGCCGTGGACGACCATTCGCTCGTGGCTGGACTGCCGGGGTGGGCTCACACGCTCGCGGTGCTGGGCGCGGTCGCGGCGATCGTGCTCGGCGGACGGTATCTCACGCGGCCCGTGTTCCGCTGGGTCGCGGGCACGGGGATTCGCGAGATCTTCGTCGCGTTCGCGCTGCTGATCGTGGTGGGTATCGCGCTGCTGATGCAGCAGGTGGGGCTCTCGGCGGCGCTCGGCACGTTCCTCGCCGGCGTCGTGCTCGCGGAGAGCGAGTACCGCCATGAGCTCGAGATGGATCTCGACCCGTTCAAGGGCTTATTGCTCGCCGTGTTCTTCATCGCGGTGGGCTCTGCAATCGACTTCACGTTGCTCGCGCGCATGCCGGTCATGTTGCTCGGCACCGTGGCCGCCGTCATCGTGCTGAAGCTGGCCGTACTATTTCCGCTCGCGCGCGCATTTCGACTGCCGGTCGCCGCCGCCACGCGGTTCGCGTTCTCGCTCGCGCAGGGCGGCGAGTTCGCATTCGTGCTCGTCTCGTTCGCGCTTGGCCTCAACCTGCTGAGCGGCGAGGAAAGCGCGTTGCTCGTCGCCGCGGTCGCGATCTCGATGGCGTTCGCGCCGCTCTTGATGATGCTCGACGACCGAGTGTTGCAACCGCGGTTGGCAGCGAGGGGCGTCACGCGGGCCGCAGACCCTATCGAAGCCGATGCGCCGGAAGCCATCATCGCCGGTCACGGTCGGTTCGGCATGACGATCGGCCGGCTGCTGCAAGCCAACCGCGTGCGCTCCGTGGTGCTCGATCACGACGCGGAACAGATCGACGCGCTACGGCAGTTCGGGTTCAAGATCTTTTATGGCGACGCGTCGCGGTTGGACCTGCTCGAGGCCGCGGGCGCAAAGGACGCGAAGGTTTTGGTCATCGCCATCGACGATCGCGAGAAAACATTGAGCATGATCGAGACCGCGCGAAAACATTTCCCGCACTTGAAGGTGTTTGCGCGTGCGTTCGACCGCGTGCACGCATACGAGCTGCTGGGCGCCGGCATCACCGACGTGTACCGCGAGGTCCTTGGCTCGTCGATCGACATGGGTCGCGACGTGTTGACGGCACTCGGCCGGCATCCGTTCGAGGCGCAGCGCGCAGCCGGGCTGTTCAAAGCCCACGACGAGCGCATGACGCGCCTCTCCGCTGCACACCAGGGTGACACGAGCACGCTGATCGATACGTGGCGCAAATCGCGCGCCGAGATCGCGAACGTGCTGGCCGCGGACCGCGGCGAAGTAACGACCGGCGCGGACCCGGCATGGAGCGCGCCGGAACGCGAAGAAGCGTGAGCACTACTGCGCCCAGCCGAGCCCGCGAGTCCCGCCAGGTTGCGTCTGCCCGTGCGCTAGCCAATCAAGCGTTCTCGCGCGCGGCCGGAGCCCCGCTGATCGCCGGCAACAGCATCCGGCTGCTCAAGAACGCCCAGGAGAATTATCCCGCGTGGCTCGACGCCATTCGGGCTGCGCGGCGGCACGTGCACTTCGAGAGCTACATCGTTCACGAGGACGACGCCGGGCACATGTTCGCGGACGCACTCATCGCCAAGGCACGCGAGGGCGTGCAAGTGCGCGTGATCTACGACTGGTTCGGGGGCCTTGGAACGGCGTCACGTCGATTCTGGAACGGTCTGCGAGCCGGGGGCGTAGAAGTTCGGTGCTACAACCCTGCGCGGTGGGACTCCCCTTTCGGCTGGCTCAGTCGCGACCATCGCAAGACGCTTTGCGTGGACGGCGAGATCGGCTTCGTCAGCGGTCTATGCGTGGGCAGCATGTGGACCGGAGACGTTGCGAAGAACATCGAACCCTGGCGCGACACCGGCGTCGAGGTGCGCGGCGCTGCGGTCGCGCAGCTCGACCAGGCATTTGCGACCGTGTGGGCAATCATCGGTGAGCCGATACCGGAGAGCACTCTCGTCCAACCCGAAGCCGCCGCACACGGCGCGATTGCCCTGCGCGTAGTGGCGAGCACACCGGCCACGGGCGGTATGTTTCGCGTCGACCAGCTCGTCGCTGCGCTCGCGACGAAACGGCTCTGGCTCACCGATGCGTACTACGCAGGTATGCCGAGCTACGTTCAAGGCCTGCGCTCGGCGGCTCAGGATGGCGTCGACGTTCGCTTGCTCGTGCCGAACGCGACCGACGTGCCGCTGCTCAAGCCACTGACGCGCGCCGGTTACCGCACGTTACTCGAAGCCGGTGTGCGCATCTTCGAGTGGAACGGCCCGATGTTGCACGCAAAAACGGCCGTGGCCGACGGACGCTGGGCGCGAGTCGGCTCCACGAATCTGAACATCGCCAGCTGGTTCGGTAATTGCGAGATGGACGTCGTCGTCGAGGACGAGGCGTTCGCTGAATCCGTGGAGGCGATGTACCTCGCGGATCTCGAGAATGCGAGCGAGATCGTGCTCGAGGGCCGCAAGGTCCGCGCGCAGAATCAGCCGCGCCATCCGAATCGCGGGCTGCGGCGCGGCGGCGGAAGCTCGGGGCGCGCGGCGGCCGGCGCCGTTCGCCTTGCGAATGTCGTCGGCGCGGCCTTTACGCACCGGCGCGTCATCGAACCCGTCGAGGCGCGCATAGCAGTTTGGTCAGGCGCCGCATTGCTGTTGCTGGCGTTTGTGTTCGCGGTGTTCCCGCGCGCGCTCGCATATCCGCTCGTGCTGCTGTTTGCCTGGATCGCCGGTGCGCTGCTCGTCCAGGGCTACAAGCTGCACCGTGCGCGACTGAAACGCCGATCGGAAAAGACGCCACGAGCGTGAGGCCGGCGCAGCTGCGCTTCAGATTTTCGCGGCTTCTGTCTTCGGCAACGCGCCAACTGAGCGTGCGACTGCGTGCAGCCGCCACATCGCGAGGATCGCAAGACCCGCGCAGAGCTGCGGAATCGCCGTCACGAGGAACACTCCGGTTACGCCGAAGCCGCCGGCAATCAACGCACCGCCCAGCGCCGGCCCCACCATCGACCCGGCGCGGCCGGCAGCGTGCGCCCAGCTCACACCCGTGGCCCTGACCTGCGACGGATACGTGATCGATGCGAGCGCGTTGAGTCCGCTCAGGCCGCCGTTCGAGAAGTAGCCGTACACGACGAACGCAAGCATCGTCCACGGCGAGGGCAGCTCGAGGAACGCGATGGTCGCCATCGCGACCGACGCGCCCGCGAGATACACCGGCAGCACGCGCGTGGGACCCAAGCGGTCCATGACGTAGCCGCTCGTGAGCGTACCGATCACGCCCGCGATGCCGGGGAAGAACATGATGGACGCGATCTGATTCAACGATAGTCCGCCGTCGGTCAGCACCTGGTTGCGCCACGTGCCCATCAAGTTGCTCACGATGAAAGCCATGTGGAACCCGATCCACAGAAGCAGCGTGGTCGCAGTGCGGCCGTCGCGAAACAACATGAGAATCGACACCTTCCCGGCGCTCGCCTCGGCACCGCGCGCAACGAACACCTCGTCGCCCGCGAGCACGACACTCGGGTCGAGCCGGCGCAGCTGGTGCGGGATCCGCGGATCGCGGGGAGCGTGGGCCGCGAGGAACCGCAGCGACTCCGGCAACGCGAAGTACAGCACCACGACGAGCACGAGCGGCAGCACGCCGCCCGCCACGAACGCGTATTCCCAGCCGTACGGCACGAGCCACTTGACCACCGGTGCGCCGATCACCGTGGTGCCCATCGTGAAGCCCGCGAACGTGATTGACACGAACGTTGCCCGCGCGCGCGTCGGCATCACTTCTGAAACCAGCGCGATCGCGTTCGGAATCACGCCGCTCAAGAACACGCCGGTGACGAACCGCAACGCGACGAACTCCGGCACCGTGCTCGCAAACGGCGCCATGAGCGTCAGCGCTCCGAACACCGCGAGGCAGGTCAGCAGGGTCACGCGGCGGCCGTAGCGATCGGCGATCGGCCCGATGACGAAGTTGCCGAGCAGCAAACCGAACTGCTGCACGACGACCACGATCGTCAACGCTGCAGGTGCGATCCCAAGATCCTTCGCCAGAAACGGCAGCACGATGCCGACGAGGAAGATGTCGTAGCCGTCGACGATCATCGCGAAGATCAGCAGCACGACGGTCACGATGTGCGCCCGGCCGATGCCGCGGCTGTCGAGGAACCCGTTGACGTCGAATAGCTTCGATTCCGGCGTGCTCATGAACGCGCGAGCTCCGCGGTCAACTCCAGCAGCTCGCGAGCGGCATCGTTGCCCTCGCCCGTGCCGAGCCGCTCACACCGCGTTGCGAGCGCCGCGATGCGTGGGTCGACACTCAAACCGCTCGCGGTGAACACGCGGCCCAGTTTCGTCATGAGCTCCGACCATGCGAGCGCGCGTGTGCCGCTGCCGGGCGGCGCCAGCACTTCGATCGTCGTCGGCGCACCCGCACGCGGATCGAGCGTCACGCGGCTGCCCCATGAGCGCGGGAACTGCGCGCCAAGCCCGTCGTCGCCGCGCACCTGCACCTTCTGCATCAGCGCCGCGATGCGCGTGTCGTGCGGGAGCGATTCGCGCAGCGCATCGTCGAGCGTCGCCGGCGCGAAAGCCGCGAGCGCGAGCTGGTACTGGACGCCCACCATCGACTCGATGCGATTCCCCGGCGGCGACGGCCGGTCGATCATGCCTCGGTACACAAGCGGCACCGACACCACGATGCGCTCGATCTCAGCGAGCGGCGGCAACTCGAGCTGCCGAAATGCGGCCACGCTCGCGAGTGCTTGGCGCGATGTAGGCCACGGCTTCGTGTCGACGCTGGCGACGCGCCACGGCGCGCCGAACTGCACGGCCAGCTCCGCAAGGTCGACGGCCGCGCCGAGCCGTTCCCCGAACGCAACGAGCCCGCCGAGATCGGCATCGACGCCGGCTGCAGCGGCGAGCGCTGCGTCGCACCCATCGGCGGCTGCGCAGCCGAGCACGTAGTAGCGATAACCGAACCGTGTGAGCGCGGCCGCAGGCACATTGGCCGTGCGCGTGAGCGCGAGCGCCAACGCGCGCGCAGTGGTCGCCGCGTCGAGCTCGAGTAGGCGCGCTGTCGTGGCCGCCGCGCCGAATGCGGCCGTTACATACGTGGGCCACACGCCGCGATACAGCAACGTCGCGCCGCCGATGGCGCGACCGAGCCGTGTCATGGCTTCGTAGCCGGACACCACGGCAGAGAGCAACGCGCCGGCCGCGAGGGCGGGCCGCGCGGCCGCCACCGTCACAGCCACGGGCACGATGACGGCCCCGACCGTGGTGCAGCCCGGCAAATCGATGTCGTCGACTTCGGTGCTGCGGGCGGCACCGGTCAGCAAGCGGCAAACGGCCCCCCCGTTGCCTTCGGCGAAACGTCCGAGCAGACGCCCTTCCTGCGTGTGCTGCCCGAGTGCAGCGGCCGCGAGCGTATCGAGCAGCCGCTGCCGCGCAGCCATCTGCGCAGCCGCTCCAATCGAGTCGAATGTGACGGCCGCGAGCCGCGCGGCGAGATCAGCAAGCGCAGCGCCTGCGACCTGCTGGCCCACGCTAATCGGCCATGCGGGCGGCGCCGAGCGGCGCAGCGCTGCCGGCGCCGACCACCACTGAGGTGCTCGCGATGGAGGCGTGCGCAGCGTCCCCCACGTGCGCACGTAACGCAACGACACAGCCCGCGGGGAGCTGCTGCGTGCTGCCCGGCACAATCGCAATTCCCTCCGCATACGCGAGACCCAGCGTGCCGCCCAGCCCGTAGCTCAGTGCGGACTCGACCGCGGACGGCGGCAGCGCCGCGACGCCCGCGGCTGCCACGTCGCCGGCCGTGACGCCGCCGCGAACAGCGGCCTGCATTGCTCGCACCGCTTTGCCGGCGGCATCCTCGCGCGGCGGCGGCGTCGTGGCCGCGGCCTCGGCCCAATACCCCTGATACTGCGCGGCCACCCAAAGCCGCAACGGCGCATGGCGGCCGTCGAGCCGCCCTTCCCACGGCCGCAACTCCGGGCCGCCCATGCTCGCGAGCACGCGGACGTCGCGCGCCTTCAACGCACGCGCCGCGCGTTCCGCCTCCAGCATCGCGGACCGGTTGTCACCGCTGGCCGCGAACGCGGCGACGCCGGCCGCCACGGCTCCGTCCACGATGCCCTGCGTCATCCGCATCGCGAGCAACTCGCGCGGCCGCTTGACGGCGCGCAACGCGCGCAGCTCTGCATCGAACGGCACGAGCTCGAACCCCGCGAGCCCGTCGCGAATTCGCGTCACGACCGTCGGAGCAATGCCCGCGATGCCGACGATACCGATCCTGCCGCTCGCAACACCGCGCGCTTTGAGCTCGCTCGGGAGCATCTCGAACGCCTTGCCCGCGCCCGGCACGATAGGCAGCCACGTGAGCGCGCGCATGAACGCGAGCTCGCGGCCGCCACCGAAGCTCACGAACGCGGGGTCGCCTTCGAGCGGCACGACCAGCGCGCCGCCGGACTGCAGCCCCGAGAGATACGCCATGTCGGCGTAGTCGACCATGACGCCGAGCAGACTGTAGTTGACGACCACCAGCGCGCCGAGCCGCGCTTCGCGCAGCGCGCGCCGCACACCCTCCACGCGGAGTGCGAATTCGTCGTCGGGTAGTACGGCGCGATCCCACGAGGAATAGCCGCGCTTCAACACCGGTTCCATGCTGATCATCGCTGCCTCCGCTTCTAGCCGATTGCGCCGAGCTCGCCCATGCGGCTCGTGAGCGGCACGGCGCCGCCGGGCGTGATGATCACGGGCTCGCCGCACATCAAATAGCCCGTCTCCGGAATGTATTGATTCGGATGCATGACGAACACCATGTTCTCCTGCATGTAGTGCTCGTACCCGGTCGCGACTTCGGGCTCCATGGAGCCGAAGCCCATGCTGTGGCCGCGCGTGCGCATGAACGGCGGCTTCGTGTACTTTTCGTAGCCCGCCGCCGAGATCGGCGCGTTGATCACGTTGACGATCTCGGTGACCGACACACCGGGTTTCGCGGCGTGCATGCCGGCTTCGAGCGCCCCGCGCAGCAGCGCGAATTTCTCGTACTGCAACGGCGTGGGCGTACCGAGCACGCAGCTGCGGCAGATCTGGATGAACTCGCCTTCGACGGCCGGCGTGATCTCGGCCAGGATCAGGTCGCCCACCTCGAGCACGCGGTCCGTCGGGAAATGGCCCGCCTGGTTGTGCTGCGATGCAGACATCAGCTGGAAATTGTCTTCCGCGCCCTGCTCGCGCATGGAGGTCTCGAGATTGGCAGCGAGCTCGTACTCCCGCATGCCCGGCTTCGTGGTCTTCAGCAGATTGTCGTAACCGCGTTCCGCGATCGCGACACCGCGGCGCGTGCAGTTCAGCGACCAGTCGTCGCGAATCTTCGACGTGTCGACGATGAGCTTGTCCGCGTTCGGCGGCGTGCCGCCGAGCATGCCCGGCCACGCTTCCGCGATCGCACGAGGTTGAAGGTTGCCGCCGGCGACGGCCACCTTGCTGCCGCGAAAACTGCGGCGCTTGAGCTCCGCCGCCAGCGTTGTGAGGAACTCGTCCGGCGCCACCGCGAGAAACTCCATCGTGGCGCGCTCGCGGTAGCGGGGCGCATCCCACGCCGGCGTCATGATCAGCACGGGCTCGCCGCGCTGCGGCACGATCACCGCCGCATGCGGCCCCATCTGCTTGAATGCCGCGAGGTACCACGCGGGGTTCGTGCCCGTGAACGCGTGTAAGCCCGAGCCGTACGCGATCAAGGCATCGAGATCGTTTTCTACAAGCCACGCGCGCGCGACGCCCTGGCGCCGCTCCACGCTGCGCGCTCGAATCGCGGCCTCGGCCGCGGAGAGATTCGCCGTCATGATCTAGCTCCCTCGGTGCTCGATTTGAGCCGTTCGCGCAGCGCGCGCGTGGCCGCCGCATCCACTTCGCCGGCGTCGGCGCCGAGCACCACGCCGTACAGCTCGCGCGCCTTATCCGCCGACACATAGCCTTCGCGCACGTCGCGCAGCACGCGGGCGGGATCGCGCTCGAGCGCTTCACCCCAGCCACCGCCGCCTGCCGTCATGTACAGAACCTCCGTGCCCGCGGGCCACGTGAGCGGCTGGCTCGTCGGCAGATGAAACTCTTGCTCGCCGGGCGCCTTCACCAGCGTGGTCGCCGTAACTCCGCTGCCGCCGCCGAGCAATCCCCACGGTGGGCACGTGAGCCGCCCGCCGTCGCCACCGGCAACGTTCACGCGGCCGTCTGCGAGCGTGCGAATCCGCGTGCGCACGCCGAGCCCGCCACGAAACGCGCCCGCGCCGCCCGAGTCCGGGCGCAACGCGCGTTCCTCGACCACGACCGGCCCTTTCAGCTCCATGTTCTCGATCGGCGCGTTACGCACGTCGCCCTGACACACGGACATCGACACATCCTCGCCGTCGGCATCATGCCGCCCGCCCCAGCCGCCGGACTCGATGCTCATCAGCACGAAGTCCCGGTTGCGCTCGCGGTCGCGCCCCGAGTACGAGAGTGCCGCGCCGAGCGAGCCGCTGTGTGCGGCCGGGATGCGATCCGGAATCGCCGTCGCAAGCGCGAGCAGAATGGTGTCGACGACCGTCGGCAGCGGCATGCTCCAACCGGCCATGAACGCCGGGTAGCGCGCCATCATCATGTTGCCTTCGGGGATGACGACCTTCAGCGCCGAGAACGCGCCCTCGTTCAGCGGCTCGAGCGGCGTCGTGAGGGCTTTGTACGCGATATACGCGCCGGCGTAGGTGCGCGAGTTTGCGCCGCCCTCGCGCTCGGGCGAGCAACCGGACAGATCGATCGTCATGTCGCTACCGCTGACAATCACCTTCACGCGAATGTCATAGCCCTTGCCGCGCCAGTCGATGTAGCTCTCGGCCTCGTACGTGCCGTCCGGAATCTTGGCGACGGCGGCGCGACACTTCTGCTCCGTCTCGGCGTAGAACCGGCGGATCGCTTCCTGCACCACGCTCTTGCCGTAGCGATCGAGCAGCTCGATGAAGCGCCGCTCGCCGAGCCGGCAGGCCGCGAGCTGCGAGCGCATATCGCCCATCGCGTTATCCGGGAAGCGAATGTTGTCGCGGATGAACGCGAGCATCTTCTGGTCTACGACTCCGGCTTCGTAGATCTTCAGCTGATTGAACTGCAACCCTTCGCTCCACGGATCGTACGCGCGGTTACCGGCCCCGAAGCCCGTCGAAAGGCCGCCGACGTCGACCCAGTGCGCGCGAACCATCGCAAACGCGACGAGATCGCCGTCGTAGAAGATGGGCGCGTACACCACCACGTTGTTCAAATGCTGGCCGGCGGTGGCCTGATGGTTGTGCAGCAGCACGTCGCCGGGCCTGAAGCCCGTGCGGCCGTAACGCGCGACCGCGTCCTTTACCACCACGCCCAGGTCCGCGACGAAGTGCGACACGCCGCCGATGTTCTGCGAGATCAGCGAGCCGTCCGGGTCGAGTAGCGCCGTGCAGTAGTCGCGCACCTCGTAGATCATCATGTTGTACGACGTGCGTTGCAGATCCACGCTCATCTCGTCGGAGATGGCCGGCAGCGCATTGCGGATGACTTCGAGCGTGATGGGGTCCAGCGTTTTGCTCATGCGTTTAGCTCCGTCGCACCGTGACGATCAGCTCGCCCGTGTCGGCCACGCGCAGCTTGTCGCCGGGGAACAGCACCGTGGTCGACGCATATTCTTCGATCACGGCCGGGCCTTCGATCTGCGTGGCGGGCGTGAGCTTCTCGCGGCGGTACACGGCGCAATTCGTCGCTCGCGCCGCGTCGTCGAGGTGGATCTCGCGCGTGCCGACGCGGGCATCGCTCGCGGTACGCGACAGTTTCGGAAACTCGATCTTCGGCCGTGCGCCGATGGCCGTGAGCCGAAGATTCACGAGTTCGAGCGGCTCTTCGAGCGCGGCATGGCCGAAGCGGTGATCGTGGATCTCGCTGAACCGCTGGTGGATGGCGGCGCTGTCGCCGCTCCTGATCTCGCTCTCGTTGACCGGCACCTGCAGCCAGAACTCCTGGCCCACGTAGCGCAGATCGAGCCAGTACTGAAACCCGCGGGCCGCCTGCTCGACGCCGGCTTTGTCGAGCGTCGCGTGGCCGTCGCGCAGGAGCTCGGCGAAAATGCTCGTGAGTGCCGTGTAGTCCGCTTCGAAGAGCCGCTTGTAGTACGTGCGCACGTAATCCTGCCGCACATCGGCGAGCAACATGCCGAGCGCCGAGAAATGCGCGGGCAGATTCGGCACGATCACGGTCGGAATCTGCAAATCACGCGCGATTTCGACCGCGTGCAACGGGCCGGCGCCGCCGATCGCAACGAGTGCAAAGTCACGCGGGTCATACCCGCGCTCGACGGACACGCCACGCACGGCGAGCGACATCTTGGCGACGGCGATCTTCACGATGCCGTGTGCGACTTCCATCGCATTCATCTTCAGTGGCGCGCACAGCTTGGCCTCGAGCCCGCGCCGCGCGGCGTCGACATCCAGCGGCATCTCGCCGCCGAGAAAGCTCGTGGCGCCAATGCGGCCGAGCACGACGTTCGCATCGGTAACAGCCGGCAGCTCCCCGCCGCGCCGGTAGCAGATGGGGCCGGGATCGGAGCCGGCGCTGTGCGGGCCGAGTTTCAGGGCGCCGACTTCGTCGATCCACGCGATGCTGCCGCCGCCAGCGCCGACTTCCACGATGTCGACGACCGGGAACATCACGGGGTGACCGCTCGCGTAGCCGCCGATGTGGTAGCCCTGCGCGACCTGCACTTGATTGTCTTTGATGAGGCTCGTCTTGGCCGTCGTGCCGCCCATGTCGAACGTGATGAGGTTCTTGAAGCCGAGCGCGGCGCCGACCTGGGCAGTGGCAATCACACCGCCCACGGGGCCCGATTCCATCATCGCGACCGGCAGCTTCTTCGCCGTAGCAGGTGACATCACGCCGCCGTTCGACTGCATGATGAGGAAGCGGCCGCCGAAGTCGTCGGCTCGCAGTCGTTCGTCCATGCTGCCGATGTACGCGCTCGTCTGCGGGCCGATATAGGCATTCATCACGGTCGTCGACGTGCGCTCGTACTCGCGGTACTCGCGCACTATTTCGTGCGACACCGACACGTAAACGCCGGGTAACCGCGAGCGCAGTAACTCGCCGAGCGCCGCCTCGTGCAGCGGATTGGCGTACGAATGCAGGAAGCACACGGCGACCGCTTCCGCGTTCGACGCGCGCACGGCCTCGACGATCTCGGCCGCGTGCTCGGCCGTGAGCGGCTGCAGCACCTCGCCGCCCGCAGCGAGACGCTCGTTCGCCTCGAACGTGCGCGAGCGCGGCACGAGCGGCACCGGGCGCTTGAAGCCGAAGTTGTAGGCCTCGGGGCGATTCTGCCGGCCGATCTTGTACACATCGCGGGTCCCCCGCGTGACAACGAGTGCGGTCTCCGCGCCTTTTGCCTCGATCGCGATGTTGATCGCGATGGTCGAGCCGTGAACTACCGTGCCGGCCATGTGCGGCGCGATGCCGGCTTTGCGCAGACAGTCCCAGACACCCTGGGGCAGATCGCCGTGCGTGGTGAGCGCCTTGCTTTCCACGACTCGACCTGAGCCTGGGTCGTAGGCGACGAGGTCAGTGAACGTGCCGCCGATATCGACGGCGACGCTAAGGCGTGCGAGGTTCGCTGCGTTCAACACCGCCCCCCTTAAGGTCGCTGTTTGCAGTCTTTTGATAACTGTCCGAGCAGAAGGAAGCTCGGCTGGTCACTGCACTCTAGCCACGATGTTTCGCGCGAACAAGCCGCAGCACCCGAACCGCACGGTGCGGTTTCGCAGATGTGGGCATTGAGCAACACAACTCACGCGAAGCGCGTCGCTCTTGCGTTCGCGGGTTTGCATAAACACAAAGTTGCGCCATACTCAGGCCCGGGGCTTTCTCGATCTTGCCGGTCTTCTAAGGGGGGAATCTGCATGCGAGCACCACTACCTTTGGCTGCTTTGTCGGCCGCGATCATTGGCTGCATTCCGTTCGGCGCACACGCACAGCTCGAAGAGATCCTCGTCACCGCCACGCGGCGTGAGACGGATCTACAAAGCACACCGATCTCCATCGCCGCGTTCACGTCGCAACAGCTAGAGGTCGGCGGCATCACCAACGGCCGCGATCTCGGCATCATGGTGCCGAACGTCACGCTGAATCCCGGCACCGGCGGGGCTCAAAGCAACTTCTACATCCGCGGCCTGCCAGGCGTGGGCCTCTACGTCGACGGCGTGTGGCAAGACGGCTTCGGCTTCCAGCAGATGAACTTCTCCGAGATGGAGCGAGTCGAGGTGCTGCGCGGCCCGCAGGGCACGCTGTTCGGACGCAACACGAACGGCGGCGCCGTCAACATGACCACGCGCAAACCAGCCGACGAGTTCGGCGCCCGCGTGAAGCTGGATGTCGGTCAGTTCAACCGGCGCGACGCCTCGCTCGCAGTTGACCTGCCAATCACGTCGAAGCTGAAGACGAAGTTCATGGCCGCTTCGGCAAAGAACGACGGGTTCCTCAAAGGCCTCACCACGCCGTGGGACTTCGGCTCCGAGGACGACACGCTTCTGCGCGGCGATATGCTGTTCGAGCCGACCGAAAAATTTACGATGCGGTTCACGCTCAATGACGAGAAGAAGCGCGGCACGGATCCGAAAATCCATCGCATGACGCGCTACGACAATTCGAAGCTGTATGCGTACAACGTCATGCTCGGCGCGTTCCAGACCCAGGCCAACGCGCGCTGCGTCACGCTCAACAATGTCGTAGCAACACCGGCAGGCACGCCCGGCACAGCGCCCGTGTATGGGTGCACGAACGGCGTCTGGGCAGCACCGCCTGCGAACTCCTTCGGCGCGCGCTACACCGGCGTGAAGCCACCTGCATTGACCCCGGCGACGCATACGACGAACTACCCGGAGGGTTACCCCGGCGATACTCAGAGCCGCTACGGCAACTACGCCACGCAGTTGAACGGCGCAGGCCAGTCCGTCGAGACGCTCGGCTCTACGTACACGCCGAACCCGTTCCTGCCAGACCAAACCTTCGGCGCTGGCCAGGTCGGCAAGTGGGAGACCAAGTCGGACTCGATGGAGAACGGCATCACGGCGGACCTGCGCTATAGCTCGCTCACGATGGACTGGGACATTAGCGACAAGCTGCATTTGCAGAGCATCCTGTCGGACTGGAAACAGCACCAGCGCCAGGTCGTCGACTTCGACGGCACGGAATTCCTGATCACGACGGACGACATTCCGCAGATTCAGCACAACCAGACGATCGAACTGCACCTCACGGGCAAGGCGCTCGACGACAAAATCAGCTGGATCGGGGGCTATTACCACCTCGACCTCGACCAAATGCAGCGGTTCTACCGCTGGGGCATGTGGGAGTTCGTGAATGCGGGCGCCATCACGTCGACGAACAATCCCGCGAACGGCAGCCCCGTGTTGCCGCCGGGTAACGTGGCGTACGAGGAGTACGTTCGTCAGACAGCGTTCCTGCTGAATCTGAACGGCTTCACGGGTGGCAACATGCTGACGACGTCGGGCGGCCTTTACCCGTGGGCGTTGACCGGCATCAGCGACGACTCGTTGACGCAAATCTACAGCAGAGACAAAGCGTGGTTCGGCGAAGCGACGTATAGCATCACGAAAAAGCTCGACGTCACGCTCGGCATTCGCCTCAGCGACCGTACGGGCGGCAACCGACGGTACGTGCCGACCGACGCGTTCCGGACCCCGGACCCGGCGGTTCGGCCGCAAGGCGATCCGTTCTCCTTCAGCCGGATCGCAACCGACCTCCCGGATCCGAAGACGCCGCAAACGCACACCTACAAGTTCTCGTCGTCGTATCACTTCCGTGACCGCATGATGGCGTACATCACGTATGGCGAGGGCTTCACGTTCGCGAGCAGCCCGCAGGTGCGAATCGGACCGCTGTCGAACATCAACACGCTGCCCGCCAGCGCGCACGCGCGCGCGCTACCCGGCATCTCGACGGCCGATCCCGCGCATCCGGACCAGGTGCAGATCGACCTGCCGGTCGAAGTCATCTCCAACACGGAGATCGGCATTCGAACGGACCTGCTACAGGGCAAGCTGCGCTTCAACGCCACCTACTTCAGATCGAATTGGGATGGCATGCGCGTGGCGCTGCTGCCGAAGGACGACGCGGGCAACACGCAGCCGTTCCCGTACAACACGGGTGACGGCAAAGGCACGGCGAATGGCTGGGAGTTCGAGGTGGATTGGGCGCCCACGGAGCGTTTGACGATCAACACGGGCGTGGGCCTGATCGACACCAACTACATCCAGGCCGGCGTGCTAACCGGCGCTCCGGGCCAGGCTGCTATCACGGGCAACTACCCTGGCGCGCCGTTCGCGTACGCGGCCGACACCACGGCCGCTCTCGGCCTCACGTACCGCATCCCGACGAAGAAAGGCGCGCAGCTGACGCTCGCCGGCAACTACGGCTACACGGGCCCGTACGCGCGCGACGCGGCGTATCAGCGCACGCTGGTCGACGCCAGCGGCAACCCGGTGCTCGAGCACGCGTACGGCATCTTCAACGCGCGCTTCATGTACGAGCCCGCCGCGCGCAACTACAGCGTCGAAGTGTGGGGCAAGAACCTGATGGACGAGCTGTACGTGAACGGCGGCTTCGACACGCGCGATACGTGGGGCTACGATTTCTCGATCGTCGGCCGTTCGCGCGAAATCGGCGTCGGGTTGAGCTTCAAGTTCTAGTTTTAGCGAAGTCTCTCGAAATGGAGGCGGCCACTCGGCCGCCTCCGCGTTTCCGGTCCGCAGAACTGAGGATCCGGGCATGGTCCGAACGCACACTGCCCTAGCGCTCGCCGCCGCGTTGGCCGCGATGCCCTGCGCGGCCCACCACGGCGTTGCGGCCCATTACGACGACACGAAGGTCGTTTCGCTCGACGGCACTGTCAGCGAGTTCCAGTTCATCAACCCACACTCGTTCGTGTATCTGCGTGTGACCACGAACGGCCAGGACGCGGTGTGGCACTGCGAGATGGCGTCGCGCAGCGTGCTCGAGCGCAACGGGCTCAGTGCGCAGATGTTTGCACCCGGCAAACACGTGCGCATCGAGGGCAGCCAGGCCCGGCAGAACCCCACCGGCTGCGCGCTACGGGAGGCGCACTTCGACGATGGCAGCGCGCTGCGCTCGTCGACATTGTTCGGTGCCACGCCGGCGGCCACGGCCGTGCCGTCGGCACAGAGCAACGCCATCGACGGCGTCTGGGCCATGAAGCGGTTCACCGTCTCGCGTTACATCGGCGAACTCACGGACGAAGGCGAACGACGGCGGGCCGCGTTCGACCCCGTGAAGGACGATCCGGCCATCTACTGCGACCCGACGAGCCCCGTGCGTTTCTGGATCAACGTGAACGAGCCGTTCGAGATCCGACGCGAAGCCGCACGCGTCGTCATCGACCACCAGTTCATGGATAGCCAACGCGTAGTCCATTTAGACATCACGACACCACCAGCCGGCGTGGCGCGCAGCACCATGGGGTATTCGACCGGCCACTTCGACGGCGCCGCACTCGTGATCGAGACCACGAACTTCAAGGCGGGCGTACTCGAGCCCCGTTATGGCGTCACGCACAGCGAGAACTTGAAGCTGACCGAACGCCTCGAGGTGAACCCGGCGACTCACGAGCTCGAAATCACCTGGACGATCGACGATCCGCTCGTCTTCAAGCAACGCCTGACGCAAAAAGAGGCCTACGTACGTACCGAACGCTGGCACGAGCGCTACAATTGCAAGCCCGGCTACCAGCAGTAACTTGAGTCTCCTGTGAAACCGACGCTCGCCTCCTGGCTCGCGCTCGCCGCGGCGTTTCTGCCCGCTTTGGGCCACGCGCAGGTCGTGCAGATTCCGAATTCCACCGTCACGCTCGCGGCGCCCGCAGGGTTTCGCGTCGCGCGCAACTTCGTGGGGCTCGAAAACACGGCGACGGGCTCGATGATCCAGATCGCGGAATATCCGCCCGACCAATACGCCGAAGTCTCTTCGGTGTTCGCGTCGCCCAAGACCGCGTCGACACGGTATGCGAGCGAAGGCGTGCGCATTACCCGTATCGAGCCCGTGAGCCTCGAGAGCGGCTCGGTGCCGCTCGCGATCGGTCAACAAGTGAAGAACGGCAAGGAGTTTCAGAAGTACATCAGCGTGTTCGGCGGCGGGGAAGCGAAGGCCGTGCTGGTGACATTCACGATCGGCGCCGGTCAATCCATGAGCCGCAGCGACGTCGAAGCCGTGGTGCGCTCGATCAAGGTCAAACGGCTGCCCACGCAGGAAGAACTATTCGCGCAGCTCTCGTTCGTGTTCAAGCCCGCACCGCCGTTGCGCTTCACCACCGCGCCCGACCCGTACACCGCCATGCTCTCGACGTTCGACGGCAATGACGACACGGGCCTGAAGCCGATCGCCAGGATCACTCGCGTAGGCACGAGCGCGCTGCCCAGCGAAAGCGCCAAGATGGCCGAGCAGAGCCTGAAGTCGATGGCCGCCAACGCCGTAATAAAGGAGCGTGCGAACGTCGCGTTCGCCGGCGGCCAGGGCGCGTACCTCTCGGCCGTCGTCGACAAGCGCACCGTGATGCTGTTCCTGCGCGTGCAGCCGGGCGGCAGTTACCTCCAGCTGCTGGCGGTCGGCGAGACCGCGCAAATGGCGGAGGTCGCGAGTGTCGTCAAAGAGACCGCGGCTTCCGTCGAGCTACGTTGATGCGATTCGCCGCCATCGTGTTCGCCGCCGCGCTGCTGCAGGGGGCAGCGTTTGCCCAAGCGCCCGGGGATCCCGGTCCGTCGCCGGCACCGGAGCCCGCGCAGGTCGCGCGGCTGCGCGACGACATCAAAGCGTTCGCCACGGAGCCCGCACGCTGGCGGGGTGGCGACTGGCTCAAAGTCGCAGGCATCGCGGCCGCCGTGGGTGTGGCGTACCACTACGACGACAAGGTTCACGAGCACTTTGCGAATGACGGCGAGCCGAACTATCACGAAGTCGTGGACGCGATGCCTGCGGCTTTCGTCTTTGGCGGCATGTGGTTCGCAGCGAAACTCGGGCACAACGAGGAAGCTCAGTGGGAATCACTGGCGATGCGTCGCGCCTTCGTGCTCGAGACCCTCGGCTCCGAGGTCATGAAAGTGGCCTTCCGCCGCAAACGCCCCGGCCCCGGAGTGCCCGCGAACCATTGGGGTGGCGGCGGGCTGTCGTTTCCTTCGGGACACACGGCGGCCGCATTTGCGATCGGCACGGTGCTAGCGGAGTCCGGCGACGACAAGCATCGCTGGTGGCGTCGCGTGCTCGGTTATGGGGTCGGCGTCACTACCGGATATCTTCGGCTCGATCATGATGCACACTGGCTATCCGACACGGTCGCCGGTGCCGCGCTCGGAATCGGTGCGGCCAAATTCGTGATGAAACGGCGCGCGGGCACGACACCGCGCGGCGAATTTGCGGTGCTCCCTGCCAACGGCGGAACGATGCTTACGTATACGGTGCCGCTCCGATAGTGCGATTCGACTACGCACTTCGTCGCCGGAACGGTGACACAGTTCGAAGTGCTCCTATCCCCCGTTCGCTATCGTGGCTAGCATCCTGGCGGGGAATCATTTCGCGGATGAGCCGAACGGTGTGTCGTGTCGCTTTGCTTGCAGCGCTGCTGACGCGAGGCATTGCGGCGGCCGATGTTCTGCCGTTCATCGAATCGCCCACCGTTCAAAAGCCCGGCACACGCGCCGGCATCGCGGTCGACGCCGATGGCATTCTGCTGAAGGCGGTCGTCGTCGTGCGAGCACAGGACCAGGCCACACAGCTCGTGCCGCGCATCAGCTCCAGCCTCCCCCTTACAAATCGGGTCGGCCTCGACACCAAGATCGAGCTCACCGATTGGAACGCGGCAGCGGGACCCGCGGGTACTAATGTCGACACGACGGTGCACTTCGACCCTGCCGCACCGTTCGCGGACCGCGTGGAGGCCAAATTCTGGCGAGCTCCAGACGGACAAACCGGCCAACGCGTTCAGCTTGGGTTCCACAAGAAGTTGCGTACGACGCCCGGAGTGGCTCCACTGACGGTTCGCAGTCATGCGACGCTCGAAACGACGACGGGCGGGCTCATCCCCATCGGCGACGCAACGGTGCTCGATCCGCGCCTCGACACGCGCCGCATGGGCCTCGAGACGGAACTGACGGGCATCTTGCCGAATCTGCCCCCCGGCCGTTCCACCGTTCGAATAAAAATGGAAAAACTGGCGGGCGCTCGCACCGCCACGACGCAATCCATTGGCTATACCCAGAACTGGGCTTTGCGCTATTTCGGGCGGCTCGGCATGAACGTGAAGATGCTGCGCGATTCGCTCGACGCCGCCAACGAGCTACAGCCGTCGATCCGCTTCACCTTGAGCGGCGAGTTCTAGGCGCCACGTACCCTCCGGCCGCTCCATGCGTCCGCTGCGGCGCGGACCCTTTGCGCGCGCAGGGCTCCTACTCGCGCGCTCACCGTCATTGAACCTTTCTTAGTTGCTTGCGACTTCCGATGCCGCAACGCCCGCCAGCAGGATCAGGCAGAAGATTGCGATTATGGTCATTTGAAATACCTCGCTTTGATCGACGGAGCACACGATAGCGCCGCAGTGATATGATTCCAAGTGACATATTTTCAAGACTGTCATGATTTAGGTTCATATCACTATGTCGACTCGCCAACTCGCTCGCATGGACCTCAACCTGCTGCTGACATTGCAGGTGCTGCTCGAATGTCACAGCGTGTCGCTGGCGGCTCGCCAGCTGCACCTCACTCAGTCCGCCATCAGCAAAGCGCTGGCTCGGTTGCGCGTGCAGTTCGACGATCCGTTGTTTCTGCGCGCCTCGAAGGGGCTGGTGCCGACGCCGTTCGCCAAGCGCTTGAAACAGCCGTTGCACGACTGGCTCGAGACGGCTGCGGGATTGTTCGTGCACGAGACCTTCGATCCGGGCCAATGGCACGGCGAGTTCACGCTGGTGGCACACGAGTTTCTGCACGTCACACTCGTTCCACGCTTACTCGCGCTACTACACGAGCGCGCGCCGGGCGCAAGACTCCGGGTGCACAGTCAGTACAACCACCAGCTGAAAGGGCTCGAGCTCGGGGAAGTCGATTTCGTACTGACTTTGGAGTTTTCCGAACTCTCTGCCGAGTTCCAGTCGGAAGTCATGTACACGGACGCGCCCGCGATCCTCGCGCGCAAGTCGCATCCACTTCGCAAGAAACCATGGACCCGTGAGGACCTCCTGCTCTATCCGCGCATTGCACTGCGCGTGCCGGATGCGGACAAATTCCTGATATTCAAGCCGCGCGCCGGGCAGCCACCCTTGAGCCAGCTGTGGCCGGCCGCTTACGAGACCGACGACCTGACGGTGGCGCTGGCCACCTTGTGTCGCACGGATTGTCTGCTGCTTGCGGGCGGCCTGTTAAACAGGCTCGCCACCCGCGACATGAATTTCGCGCCGCTGGAATCGAGCCTGGCGCCGCCGTTCAACTTAGCCTACTGCCTCGTGAGCCACCGGCGCGTACAGAAATCCGCTCCACATCAATGGCTGAAGGAGACCATTGCAGAGCTGCTCAAGACGCTCTGACTCACGGTCACGCCGCGGCAGTCTCGGGACCCGCGAACTGCGAGTTGTACAGCTTCGCATAGGCTCCCGATCGCGCGACGAGCTCTGCGTGCGTGCCACGCTCTACGATGCGCCCCTCTTCCATCACGAGAATCAGGTCCGCATCGCGGATCGTGGACAAGCGATGCGCGATCACGAAGCTGGTTCGATCGGAACGCAGCGCCGCCATGGCATGTTGCAGCAGAACTTCGGTGCGCGTGTCGACAGAGCTCGTGGCCTCGTCGAGGATCAGTAGCGCCGGCTGGGCGACGAACGCTCTCGCGATCGTGATCAGCTGCTTCTCGCCGGCGCTGATGTTGGTGCCCTCGTCGTCGATGACGGTGTCGTAGCCGGCCGGAAGGCTGCGCACGAACCGGTCGACGAACGTGGCCTTGGCCGCTTCGAGGATCTCGGCTTCTGAAGCGTCGGGGCGCCCATAGGCAATATTGTCGCGAATCGTGCCTTTGAAGAGCCACGTGTCCTGGAGCACCATGCCGATCCGCGATCGCAGGTCGCCGCGAGACATGGCCGCGATATCGACGCCGTCGAGCGTGATCCGGCCAGCGTCGAGTTCGTAGAAACGCATGATCAGGTTCACGAGCGTCGTTTTGCCCGCGCCGGTGGGCCCGACGATGGCGACCGTCTGGCCCGGCTCGACGGTCATCGAAAGATCGTCGATCAGCGGCCGGGCCGGGTCGTAGCGAAACGCCGCATGGTCGAACGTGACTCGGCCGTGCGGAACGCCAACGAGCTTGGCGTGCGACTCGCCCGAGCCCTCTTCCTCCGCGTCCAGCAACTCGAACACGCGCTCCGCCGAAGCCACTCCCGACTGAAGCAGGTTGATCATCGACGCCGCTTGCGTGACGGGTTGGGTGAATTGGCGCGAGTACTGAATGAACGCCTGAACGTCGCCGAGACTCATGGTTCCGGCCGCGACCCGGAGACCGCCGATCACCGCGATGACCACGTAGTTCAAGTTCCCCACGAACATCATAATCGGCATGATTAGGCCCGAGAGGAACTGAGCGCGAAAGCTCGCTGCATAGAGCGCCTGGTTGTCTACCTCGAACGAGGCCTGGACTTCCTTGTGGCGGCCGAACACCTTCATGAGCGAATGCCCGGTGAACGCCTCTTCGATCTTGGCATTCAAGGCGCCCGTGCGCCGCCACTGCGCGACGAACTCCTTCTGTGAATTGCGCATCACGAGGCCCGCGACGACCATCGTGATCGGAATGGTGATCAACGCGATCAAGGCGAGCGTCGCCGAGATCACGAACATCATCGTCACGACGAACACGATCGTCAGCAAGGACACCAGCAGTTGGCTCATGGTCTGCTGGAGGCTCTGCGAGACGTTGTCGATGTCGTTGGTGACGCGACTCAATATTTCGCCGCGCGGTTGCCGATCGAAGTAGCGCAGCGGCAGCCGATTCAGCTTGTTCTCGACATCGGAACGCAGCTCGAACACGGTGCGCTGCACCGCCTCGTTGAGCAGGTAGCCCTGAACGAACGACAGCAAGGCGGATACGCCATACAACGCCAGCACGATCAGCAGAACGTGCCCGACGGCCGCGAAGTCGATGCCCTGCCCCGGCACGACGTTCACGCCGGACAGCAGATCGGCAGCCCGGTTTTGTCCTTGGGCACGCGCGGCCTCGATGGCCTGCTGCTTCGTCGTATTCGCGGGCAGAGTCTTACCAATGACGCCAGCGAATATCAGGTCCGTGGCCTCGCCGAGTACTTTCGGACCCAGCGCGGCCAGCGCGACGCTCGCGATTGACGTCAGCACGACGGCGATGATTTTCGTGCGCTGCGGTTGCAGCCTGCTAAGCACCCGTTTTCCGGAAGCAACGAAGGAAATCGGCTTTTGGTTGATGGTGCTGGGGCCCATGCCGCGACCCGGCCCACCCTGCATCTGGATGCGCTCGGTCGCCTTCATCGTCTTGGCATTCATGAGGCCACCTGCAGCATCTGTTGCGATTCGACGATCTCGACGTAGGTCTTGCAGGTCGCGAGCAACGATTCATGCGTGCCAAGCCCGACGATGGCTCCGTGCTCGAGCACCACGATCTGGTCCGCGTCGCGGATGGTCGAGACGCGTTGCGCGACGACCAAGACAGTAGCGTCATGCGTCACACGCCGCAGCGCTTGCCTCAACCGCGCTTCGGTCGCGAGGTCGAGCGCCGAGAACGAATCGTCGAAGAGATACAGCTCGGGCTTGCGGACGAGGGCTCTCGCAATGGACAGGCGTTGGCGCTGCCCGCCGGAGACGTTCGTTCCTCCTTGCGAGATCGGCGCCTCCAGGCCGCCGGGCATCGCCGCCACGAACTCCTTGGCCTGCGCGATCTCGAGCGCGCTCCACATCTCATCCTCGGTCGCGTTTGGACTCCCGTACCGAAGGTTACTGGCCACGGTGCCGGAGAATAGATAAGGCACCTGCGGCACGAGACCGATCTTCGACCAGAGCGTGTCCGGATCGAGCTCGCGCACATCCACACCATCCACGAGCACTGCGCCCGACGTCGCGTCGAACAGCCGCGGGATCAGGCTGATCAATGTCGTCTTACCGGCTCCCGTCGAGCCGATGATGGCCGTCGTCTTTCCCGGATGTGCCTCGAACGAGACGTCGCGCAGCACCGGGTCGTCCGCTCCGGGGTACGTGTACCGCACGTTGCGCAGATCGAGCCGGCCCCGCTGCTCGACGCGGGTAATACCCGCAGCGGGCGGGATCACCGAAGAGTTCGTGTCGAGGACGGCGCTGATGCGCTCCGCGCTGACGGAGGCCCGCGGCACCATCATCAGCGTGAAAGTCGCCATCATCACGGACATCAGGATCTGGATCAGATAGGCCAGGAACGCCGTCAACGAGCCGATCTGCATCTCGCCGCTATCGACTCGTAGGCCGCCGAACCAGAGCACCGCCACGCTGGCGACGTTCAACACCAGCATGACAACCGGAAACATCGCCGCAACCCACCGGCCGACGGTGATCGATACGCCGGTGAGTTCGGTATTCGCCCTGGAAAACCGCGCCGCTTCGAACGGCTCTCGCACGAATGCGCGCAAAACGCGGATGCCCGTCGCCTGCTCGCGCAATATGCGATTGATCCCGTCGATACGCGTCTGCATGGTTCGATAGGCCGGAATCATCTGCGACATGATCAAGCCGAGGGCGATCGCGAGGGCGGGCACTGCCACGACCACGAGCCACGAGAGGCCGAAGTCCTGCCGCATTGCCATGATGATTCCGCCGATCATCATGATCGGGGCCATGACCATGAGCGTGAACGTCATCATGGCGAGCATCTGCACTTGCTGCACATCGTTCGTGTTGCGCGTGATCAGCGAAGGCGCGCCGAACGACGCCACTTCGCGGCTCGAGAATTCGCCCACGCGGCGGAACACCGCGCTGCGCAGGTCGCGGCCAAACCCCATGGCCGTGCGGGCGCTCAAGTAGACGGCCGCGACCGACCCCAGGATCTGAATGAACGAGATGCCGAGCATGACCGCGCCGATGCGGAGGATGTAGCCCGTGTCGCCGAGCACGACACCTTTGTCGATGATGTCTGCATTCAGGCTTGGCAGATAAAGAGAGGCGATCGTCGACAGCAATTGCAGCGCGACGACGCCTGCGATCAGGCGCTTGAACGGCGCCAGATACTTGATCAAGAGTTGCAGCAGCACGGGGGCCTACCCCCCTTCGTGTTTCGCAATGCCCAAAAGCAGAATACTCACGGCGTCATCGATGGCGAGCCGCTCTCGCGGTGGCAGCAGCGGATGCGCGCTCGCGAAAACCAGGCCGCGGAACGCCGCTATGGCGCTCGACGGTGGCACGCGCAGCGTCGCCCGGTGGCGCTCGAACAACTCTGCGAGCGCCGCGGAAATCACGGCACTCGATTCCTTGATCAGCCGGCCAACGTCGCGCTGCCGTGCCCCCTGCAACGCCGAGACGGAACGCAGCGACTCTCCAAGCGCGGCCATCCGATTAAAGTAATCTCGCAGCACGGCCGCGGCTTCGGCAAGGCCCACGCGCATGGGGGCGGACGCGCTGATCGCGCGTATGGCGTTTGCGACCCCCGCCGGATCCATGCTCGCCTTGACTGCCTCGAAGATCAGTGCCGACTTGTCCGGGAAGACGCGGAAGATCGTGCCCTCCGCGATGTCCGCTGCCTTGGCCACTTCCGCGGTGGTCACCGAGGCGCCCTTTTCGATGAGGAGCGGAACGACGACGTCGAGAATGGCACGGCGCCGGTCGGCGGCCGCCATGGGTCTCGATCGCACGTCCCGCTTCTTCACCGCGGCGATGCTATATGAGTGAGTGCTCACTCACAAGGCAGAGCGAGGTTGAGCTACTCGGTAACAAACGGTTACCACGATTAGGTAATTATCCCGATACCACCGCCAGTGACATTCCCTTAACGTGACTGCCGTGCCCGACAATCTCACCGTCTCCGAGGTCGTCGTAGCCACGAACAAGAGCCAGAGGGACAAGCGAATGACAATACGAATGTCGTTGTCGGGTGCGAACCGAAAAACCGCGACCGTCGAGATACGCGAGCTTCTCAATGTCACGGAACGTAGCCGTCTCTTGAAGCAGCTAGCCGCCAAACGTGGCGTACGTAGCGCGTACTTCAGCGCCGAGGAACCGCGGCGGATCAGCGTCGAGTACGACGCCGACCTCGTCTCCACCCTCGGAATATTGGATTTCTTCGAGAGCTGCGCTTTGCACGCACAACTCTCGCTACGCCGCGAACGATTGACGGCCCGGACGGCATTGATCGACGCGGTGTTGCTCCCCGCCGAAAACCGGCCCGCGATGCGGACCTGATCGCGGGCACGGCGCGGCGACGCAAGATCGTCGGCCAAGCAGCGCGTGAAGACGACTAGCGGCTACCGCGTCGCTTCCAGGATCTCGCGCACTTGCGCATTTTGCAGCAGCGCGACGATCTTCGGATTGGTCATCAGGGCGGCGTAGTCGCCTGCTGCGATAGCCTTCGCGATTACGGGATCCGCTAACACCGCCAGCACCTCTGGGTCGTTCTGCAACGCGAGTACGGTCGCGAGTAACGCGGGATCCTGGGTGATACGCGACTTCATCGCGTCCAGCGTCTGCGGCTCGGGAAAAACTTCGCCTGCCGAGGAGGCGGGGGCTGGTCCCGTCGCCCCCTGCTCGCCCTCGCTGATCGAACGCACCTCTTGTTTGGGCACGCGGAGCGTGCCGACCGAAGCGGTCTCGACGGTGTAGGTGCCATCTTGCAGCGACTTCACTTCACCCTGGATCACGGTGCCGTCTCGCAGCACGATCGTGGCCGCGAAAGACGTGCTGCAAAGAACGAGCACGCCGAGTACGAAAGAGTGAACGGCCGCTGCACGGGCAAAAGTAAAGCTGCGCATGACCCGCTACCTCGTGGGTTTCATCGAGCTTACCTCAGATTTCTAGTCGCAAGATCTGCGCGACGCGCGGGAGCCGCTAGAGACCGAGCAGCGCCACAATATCGGGCCACGACCTCGCGCCATTCGTGCGCATTTCGACACTCAACGCTTCGGGCATCCACGCGACAAACGCGGGCTCGAATGAGGCACGGCCTCGAATGCGCTCGAACCAATCGGCGACGCGCGGCAGGCGACCTTCACGCCACAGCCCTTCCATGGAGAGCGCCGCGAGTCGGTTCAAGTAAGGCGCCATGGCGACGTCCGCCATCGTGAACCCTTCGCCGACGAGCCAATCGGATTTCTGCAGCGCGCGCTCCATCCTCTCGAGATACCCAGCGTACAGGCGAATCTTGTCGGCCGCGCCGGGTGCCGCAAGCCCGTGCTGAATCCATTGCCACTTCAGCGCCCGCGCCGCCGCGCCTTCGCCGCCACCGCTCTTCACGAAGTCCTCGAAACTGCCTGCCCCATTACGCAGGATCGTATGCCGATGCGATACGACATAGGTGATCGCCGAACACGCGGGATGCAGTTCCTCATCGACGGCTTTGGTCCACGCCCTCACGCGGGCGCGTTCCAACGGCGCGCCCGGCAACAGCGGCGGATCCGGGAACGCCTCCTCGACGTACTCGCAGATCACCGTCGACTCCGTGATGACGTTGCCGTCGTCGATGAGCACGGGCACCACGCCTTTCGGATTGATCGCCAGGAACTCGGGGCGAAACTGTTCGCCGCGCAGAATGTCGACGTAGTGCCCCACCCACTCGAGCCGCTTCTCGGCGAGCGCAAAGCGGACTTTGGCTGCGCAGGCGGACGATCCGTGGTGGTAGAGTTCGATCATTCCTTAGTCTAGAGCACGCGTCAGCCACGCGCGATCGAGCACGGCGATGCGCTTGCCAAGCTTGCGCTATCTACGTGGTTCGGCAAAATGGCATGAGTAACTACCGGAGATTGCCCGATGCGCCCACGGTTGCTTGGCACGCTCTCGGCGATCCTGACGCTGACTGCTTGCGTCCAACCGCAGCCGCAGTCAGATCCTGACGCGCGGACGGCGAAGCCGCCTTCTCCGCAAGCACCGATCCCAGCACCGACCAACGACGTAGCGCCGCCCGCGGTCGCACCTCAGGCGCCGACAGCAACAGCGTCACCTCCTGGCGTTCCTGATGCAGGTAACCCCCGAGCGGCCGCGCCTGCCGTGCCTCCCAAAGGCAACGCAGCCGCTGGGAGACCCGGCCCACCCCCGGCGCCGCCCGTTCCCCCGAGCCAGAGCCCGGCGCCACCCGCGGTGGCCTCGACGCCTGCTACGCCGCCGTCGGTGGCAGCGGTTACCCTGCCGCAACCGCCCGCCGCGGCGGCGACCTTGGATCTGGCCGGTCTCACGCAGCGCCTGCGGGACACTAGCGCCATCGGCATCTTCACGAAGCTCTCTCTCAAGAATCAGGTCGATGATCTGCTCGCCGAGTTTCGCGGCTTCTATAAAGGACAGGCCAAAGTCCCCCTGGCGGATCTTCGGCAGCGGTACGAGCTGTTGTTGCTGAAAGTCGTATCGGTCTTGCAGGACGCCGACCAACCCCTCGCGAGCGCAGTCGCCTCGTCACGCGAAGCGATCTGGAAGATTCTGGCCGACCCGCAAGAGTTCTCGAAAATCTGAACTGCCGTCTGGAGAAATCACGATGAAACAGGCGCTAGCTGCTCTGACCCTCACCACGCTTTCCTTCGCCGGCAGCGCGCCCGTGCTGGCCGCCGACGACGCCATCGGCAAGGATCTGAAGGCGACCATCGCTCTGCAGGGCTTCCCGTGCAATGAGATTGCTACCTCGAAGCGCAACGCCGACAGCGACTACACCGCCACCTGCAAAGACGGCAATCGCTACCGTATCTTCGTGAGCTCACAGGGACGAGTGGTCGTGCAGAAGCTGTAATCAGTGCCCACCTAGCTCATAAAGAACAGTCGGTAACTATTTGATATAGTTAATTATTTTATCGAGAAGAAGGACTCGAGCTCTCGACCTCAAAGGATCGGGGGCGGCGGTTGAGTTCGAGCACGCCCGAGTACAAGCTTGCAGGCATTCGTCGATCCACCTGCTGGAGTAGTCAGTGTCTGTCGCGGTTGACTCGGGCCAAAGCGCTGCCCAGTGGGCCAAGTTTGCGTCAGATGCCGGCTCACGGTTCTCGAACCGTTTGGAGTTTCAGCCGCGATCCACGGTGCAGTTCGCACCACGGTTAGCGTTTACTACGGGTGACGGCGTAGCCATCTCGAGAACGGTGATGCCGGCGTTACGCGTTACGAACCACGGCAGCTCACGTCCGGATCCCGTCTACCAGATTGCCTTCGCCGACCATGAGTCCTTGTTTGCCACTGAGCACGGAACGCTCAGATTGGCGGCCGCCGAACTCGTGATCTCCAATGCGGCGGTCCCTGCCGAATGGACGGTCGATCAACCTTACACCGCGGTCGCGATCCACATCGAGGAACGACTGATTCGCCGGCACATTCCGGATCCGATGGCGTTGGTCGGCATGAATCTCGAGCTACCCACGGCGTTGAATGACATCCTCGTGCGGATCATGAACACCTGTGTCGCCGGGCCTCGGCTGGGGGAGTTCAGCGCCACGAGCCGAAATGTCGCATGCGCGTTCCTGAACCTTCTGGCCATGAGTCCCAGAGCGCTGGCACGCGAGAAGCGCGCCGAGCGTAACGCGGACTTTCGCCGCGCCCAGATCAAGACCTTCATCCAGGAAAATTACGCGCGGCCGGGTCTGTCGATGGAGGACGTCGCCGCCCATCTCGGAGTTACCACTCGCTATATACATAGAGTGCTTGCGCCCGACGGGCTGACACCTTCGGAATATCTACGTAGGTGCCGGTTGTCGGCGGCTCGCCGCCTGCTCTCGTCCCCGACGTTCGCCGACCACAGCATCACAGAGATCGCTTTCGCCTGCGGTTTCGCGAGCTCGTCACACTTCTCAACGGAATTCAGGAAACGCTTTGACCGGAGTCCTCGCAGCTACCGTCAGTCGACACTCCCAGAAGGTGTGCCCCCGGCTGCGCCGGGCCGCGCGCGTTAGCGTATCTGGCTCGATAGCGTCGACCCCTCGCGCCCCGAACGGCGCGCTCCGGTTTACCCGGAGCGCGCTTTCGAGGCGGCCGCCGCGCGACTTGGACCGCGAGAAGTTGAACCGCACGCTCGCGCCGAGCTCGCGCGGCGGCGCCGGATTGCCCTGCTCGCGGCCGGAGTTACCGAGCAGCGACAGCTTTCCGAAGAAGTAGTACTCGTCGGTAAGGTTCCGGCCATAGACGGAGAACGACCACTTGGACGCTGGAATGTCCCACGTGACCCGTCCATTCAACACGCCGTAGGCCGGCTGGCGCCCGTCCTCGTGATTCACGATGCCCGCGACAGGATTGGTCGTGAACCAGATGTCGTCCTGCCAGGTGTAATCGAGCCTGGGCGTCAGCGTCGTGCCTCTCGTGCCCACCCTGAACTTGTAGGAGATGCCGAGCCCCATATTCCATTCCGGCGTGCGCGGCGAATAGAGCACTTCTCCACGAATCGACGCATCGGGGGACGTGTTCGGGACCGTGATGAAGATGCCGGACGAACGACCGAGATCCGTCACCAGATAATTCTGGTAACCGAGCGAGAAGTCGATCCGCAGGTTGTCAACGGGTTCCGCCAGGATTTCCGCTTCGACGCCCCAGTTGCGCGACTCGCCCGTGTTCACCGTCGGAAACGAATTCACGCGCACCGGCGTGCACGGCGCGCAGTCGGCGATCGCCTGCTGCTTGTCCGAGTTCGTCATGTAGTAGACGTCGCCGTTGAATCGCAGCCGATGGTTGAGCCAATCGCTCTTGACGCCAACTTCGAAGTTATCGATGAACTCGGGCTGGAACGACGCGAGCTGGAGCTGGTTCGCGGGCCGCGGGCTGAATCCGCCGCCGCGGAATCCCGTGGACAGCTGCACGTAGCCGTTCAGCGTATCCGTGAACTGGTAATCGAAGGCGAGCTTCGGCGACCATTCCTGCGAATGCACGGACACGAGGCCGTTGTCGATCAGCACGAACTGCGAAAGTCCGATGCCCGTGGGGGCGACGTTGCCCGTGACGCGATAGATGGTCGCCTCCTTCTTGTCGTCCGTGTAGCGGGCACCGGCTTCGATGCTGAGCTTCTCTGTCGCCTGCCAGTTGAAGTGCCCGAATACCGCCCAGTTCTGCAGCTTCTGGACATCTTTGTTATCCGCGAAGTTCGACGTGTAGACGTAGCCGTTGCTGTATCCCTGGTTCGAATCGTCCGCGTCGTAATAGAAGAAGCCGGTGGTCCAATCGAGGTGTTTGTTCTTCCCCGTGACACCGCTCAAGTCGAATTCCTGAGTGAGCTGGTCGTGCTTCGACACGTCCCACGTGAAGGTTCCGGGCAGCGGCGAGCCGTCCGAATCGCGGCCGAACGAGTTGTCGAAAGTGCGGTACGCCGTCTTAGACTTGAATTTCATCGAGTTCGTGATATCCCAGTCGACGTCGACCTGCATGCCGCTGTGACTCAAGTTGTTTTGGTTAGGCGTGATGCGCCCGGTCAATGGGTCTTGGCCGAAGCGGTGGTAGCTCGTGAATTTGCCGTCGGTTTGAAAACGTCCGTCGAACTGCCCACCCACACCGAACACCGGTATCGTGATGGTGTTGTTCCAGTTGTTGATAGCGTTGGCTACGCCCGGAGGCACGCCGTTGTCGGTCCGCAGCAGCACCGTGTACTTGTCGGGTGCGCCCTCCTGATCGCTGTAGGTGACGTCCGCGATGACGTTCACTTCGACCTTTTCCGACGCGACCCAGCGCAGGGCAACGCGCCCCGACTGCACGTTCTCGTTGCCAAAGTGGTCCACGACGCAGC
This sequence comes from Gammaproteobacteria bacterium, assembly GCA_039933105.1. Classification (GTDB taxonomy): domain Bacteria; phylum Pseudomonadota; class Gammaproteobacteria; order Steroidobacterales; family Rariloculaceae; genus FEN-1219. The sequence continues at coordinate 36,245 of JBDTOT010000018.1, forward strand.
CGCGCGCGTCCGTCGTGCCGACCACGCTACCCAGGCGCACACCGCCGATCGCAGGATGTGTGTTGGAGGCGTATGCGATCCAAAGCGGACTCGTGGGATCGGGATTTCCTGCGGGCCGAGCTACGCCGTTCGTGCCGGCCGCGATGCCGGCGCCGCCGACGCCGAGCGAGCCCGCGCCGTTCACGCACTCGTAGTCCAAGATGTCGAAGTAGCCGTTTTGCTTCTTCGACGACGCCGAGATGCGAACCATCAGCTTGTCTTCGAGGATCGGGAAATCGTACGAGCCGCGCACATTCAGGCGATCGCGCTCGCCGGCTTCGAGCTCGACAAAACCTTCGCCGGTCCCATGCGGCTTTTTCGAGATGATGCGCACCGCACCGCCGAGCGTGTTCTTGCCGAACAGCGTCCCTTGCGGACCGCGCAGAATCTCCACGCGCTCGATGTCGAGCAGATCGAGGATCGCGCCCTGCGGACGACCGTGATAGACGTCGTCGATGTAGATGGGTACGCCGGGCTCGAACGACAGCGAGTTGTCGCCTAAGCCGATGCCGCGAATGAACGCCGCCGCCGTGGAGCCCCAGCCGGCGCCGAGCGGCGCAATCACCGCGTTCGGCACGAATGAGTCGAGATCGAGCGTGCTCGTGGAGCCGCGCGCTTCCAGCATGTCACCCGTCACGGCCGTGATCGCGAGCGGCGTCTTCTGGAGGTTTTCCTCGCGGAATCGCGCGCTGACGATGATCTCCTCCAGGCCGCCTGGCTGCTGTGCGAACGCCATTGCAGGAATCGCTGCGGCGGCGCAAACGCCGACGCTGGCGGTCGCTCGGAGAATGCTATTCACCGCGCCGCGCAAGGAATGCGGACGCGGCCCTGTATGAGCCGTGCTTCTCGTGATCATGTGCTCCCCCCCGGGAACGTGTGTGCGTTTTTTGTCGATCGTCGCGCGGGCACCCCTTTCCGCCCGGAACAACACTGCCGATCGACCCCCCAAGACCCGGCGACACTAACACGATTTTGTTCGCGGGTATAAGCGATGATGGTGCTGACGCCCCTTGGTCCGTTTGGTCAGGGCGTCTAGGCGCAGAGTCACCCGCGCAGAACGGACGCGCGGCAGCCCGCGCGCCCGGGACCGGTTAATTCAGCAGCTTCTCGACCGCTTCGTTGAATTGTGGCGAATCCGGCGCCACGCGGCTGTCGAAGTACTGCGCCACCCTGCCGTCGGCCGTGACCAGGTACTTGTTGAAGTTCCACTGCGGCTCCTCAGTCTGGCGCGCGAGCTCCTTGAACACCGCGTTGGCCTCCGGCCCCTTCACGTGTTGCGGCGCGAGCATCGTGAACTTCACGCCGTAGTTGATGAAGCACATCGTGGCCGCTTCGGCCTCGTCTTTCGCTTCCTGATTGAAGTCATCCGACGAGAAGCCGACCACTACGAGTCCCCGGGCTTTGTACTTCTGGTACACCTCTTCGAGTCCTTTGAACTGCGGTGTGAAGCCGCAGTGGCTTGCTGTGTTCACGATCAGCATCGGTTTGCCCGCGACGAGCGTGCAGAGATTCACGCTGTCCTCGGAGTGCAGCTTGCGGTACTCCTGGTTCAGGAAGGCCGGGCACGATCCCGCGGCAGACGCAGTCGCTACCGCGGACACCCGCGGCGCGGGCGACAAGTGCAACACCGCGACCAGCGAAACGAACGTCGCTACGGCATAGGCGGTTTTCATCGGCAGACCTCGCGTTTGGGCTCGGGGATTAGACGATACCCCAGGTCGGTATGTGCAGCGCTGATGGGCGCGCACAGCTGCGCGCGTATTTCCATCTCGGCTGCTTTCTCCGCAAAGAAAAGATCGCGAAAGACACTGCGCCCTGCCGCGTCAGGAATTATTTCTTGCTGAAGTCGAACAAGTCCGCAGGCTCCGGCTTGCTCATGCCCTGCTCGAAGTACTCTTCCCAGACGTGGGCCCAGGGGCGGCCGAACATGTCGGGCATCTCGAACTCGATCTTGGCGCCAGGCACGAGCGGCTCGTTCACACCGTCTTTCAGGTAGATCGTCTGAATACAGTGGCTGGACACGAACGGCGTCTCGGCCTTGTCGATGTACTCGTTGATCTTGATGAAGTTGCGGACGATGCGCAGCGGCTGCGCAAGTGCGTCGTCGTCGTAGAAGACGGCTTCGTGGTTCAGTCCAATGAACTTACCGTTCTCGTGGATCGGCGTGTACATCTCCACTGACTGCATCTTGTTCGAGAACTCGAACTCCGAGTGCGACTTCCAGCCCTGGATGTTGCTCGTCCAGGTGATCAAAACGTCCTTGTCCCAGAAGCCGATCGTCTCACCGTACCAGCGCGGCACCGGGGGCCCGAGGCGCGGAACGCCGCCCGTAGCCACATCGGTCATGTCGAACTGGCGACCAATGTGGACGTCCTGGTCGAAGTTTTCGATTCGGCCCGTGCGCATCTGCACGAAGTCCGGCGTGACGACCATGTAGTGCTCGGCGACGGCCGCCGGATACCAGCGCCGCATGAAGCCTTCCGGCCAGCAGAACGTGGAGGGCCACATCGCCTGCCCGCGCATCTGGTGATACGCCTCCTGCACCGTGCGCTGCTGGTACTCGGGCTTCAGCAGCGACACGATCGTCGCGATCTGCGTGTGCGCACCCCAGTACCAGTTCTGTTGCTCGGGCGCGCCGCCCCGCACACGTGCCTGGCGCGGGGCCCCGTATACGCCGTTCCACTCGGCGGCCGGAAAATCCTTGAACGTGTATACGTTCGGGCCGCCGCGGCCTTGCGTCTCCTTCAGCAGCGCTTCGTAGTGTTGCTGGGCGCTTTTGAACGGATAGGGACTCACGATGGCCTCGCGCGGCAGGTCGCGGTCGCAATGACCCCACGGGGCGTCTTCATCCTTGCCGGTGTTCAGTGGATTCGGAGACAGGATGCCGCGCTGAACCTCGCTCGCCTGGGGGCTATTGCAGCGGAAGTAGCGCTTGTCGGTCCACAGCGCCGTGTCCGCGTAGAAGTCTTTGCTCGTGAAGATATCCACCGGCAGTGGTTTTATGTCTTTCGGCGGAGTACGGGAGCCATCGAGTTCCTGCACCTGGCCAGGCACTCGCCTCCCGAACGCGCCCCCCACCCACGCTGGCCCGACGATGGGTCGGTTCTGCACGCTGACAGCGAGCGGCCAGCCGCGGCCAACGCTCTTGAAGCCGATGTCCGGCATGACCTGCGCAATGGCGGGCACAGCGATCAGCAGGGCGGAGAGTATCAACGGTTTGATCAACCCAATCTTCACTTACGTCTCCTTCGTCGACCAAAAGACATCAAGAGCTGTGCGCGGAAGATGCAGAGAGTACCCCGGTGAATTCGATTCCGACGAAAACTATGCTTAAGCGACGATGTATTGCTCGACGCTAGGCCAGGCACGCGGCGACTTCACAGGCGCCTCATCGCGGCGAACCGACGCGAGCTGCGGATAGTACAAATAATGACGGTAATGTTCGTGCCTGCAAAAGGCGTCCCTGCCGCGCCGTTGACACGCAAGCTGCACACGCCCTAGTGTCGCCTTGCGTTGAAGGGCGAGAGGACGCAACGATGAAGACGAAGACCGCGCTGCTTCCGCTCACGCTGGGCATGCTCGTTGCGGTACTGCCCGCGCAAGCGCACCACTCGTTCGCCGCGCAATACGACGCGGCGAAGCCGATCACGTTGACCGGCAAGGTCACGAAGATCGAGTGGACCAACCCTCACATCTATATCTTCATGGACGTGCCGGACGAGAAGAAGACCGGCGCGGCGGTGAACTGGGCGCTCGAGATGGGCAGCCCGAACGCGCTGATCCGCTTGGGCTGGAAACGCGACTCGCTGAAGCCCGACGACATGGTCACCGTCGAAGGCCTCCTCGCGAAAGACGGCAGCCATGTCGCAAACGCGAAGTCGATCGTGCTGACGGCGACCGGCAAGAAGATGCTCGCGGGCTCGAGCGGCGGCACCGGCGGCGCTTCCAGTAGCGAGGAGCGTTAGAATGCGCAATCCAAAGGTGCTCGCGACGCTCGCGGCGTTGCTCTCCCTCGGCGCCGCCCTCCCGGCCGCTGCGCAGTGGTGGCTCGGCGTTCCCGACACGCTACCGCGCGACGCGAAAGGCGAACCGAACCTCATGGCCCCCGCGCCGCGCACCCGGGACGGTAAACCGGACCTGTCGGGCATCTGGAACCCGAACGCGAGCAAATATCTGCGCGACATCTCCGTGGACCTGAAACCCGGCGAGGTGCCGTTCCAACCATGGGCGAAGAAGGTGGCCGACGAACGGGCCGACGGCTCGCATTCGCGCGAAGACCCGGACGCGAACTGCCTGCCGCAGGGTGTGCCGAGAATCGGCGCCGCGCCGGCTCCGTACAAGTTCGTGCAGACCCCGGACCTGATCGTCGTCGTGCACGAGGCGTTCTCGCTCTGGCGGCAGATTTTCCTCGACGGGCGCAAGCTCGCCGCCGACGCGAATCCCACCTGGCTCGGCTATTCGACGGGGCACTGGGACGGCGACACGCTGGTCGTCGAGTCGCGCGGTTTCAACGGCAAGACTTGGCTCGACCAGGTCGGCAAACCGACCACAGAGCGGCTACACGTCACCGAGCGCTACACGCGCAAGGACTACGGCCACATGGACATCGAGATCACGATCGACGACCCGGGCGCGTACACGAAACCTTGGACGGTGAAGGAAAATCTTTCGCTGCTGCCCGACACGGAGTTGCTCGAGTTCATCTGCAACGAGAACAACCGCGACGTCCACCACCTGCAGGGCGGCGACCTCCGATAGCCTTCGGTGCGGAGTGGCGGCGGACGCGCGCGGTCGTGACTACGTGCTCGACGGCATTCATCACCAGTTCGTAAACGAGCCATCCGGTCGGCGGTTCAGCAACATCCCGGCACGATACGTCGCGTATTCGCCCATCAGGGTGAGCTTGCTCGCGTCGAGCTCGACACCGAGCCCGGGCCGATCGTTCGGCCACAACTTGCCTTCCTTGAAGTCGTACGCCTTCCGCAAGTGCGGCCACGTGCGCGTGCCGTCACCCAGCATCTCCATCAGCGTCACGACGGATGTCGCAGTGAGGCAGTGCACGAGCGCTGCTTCGGAGATCGGCCCCGTGAAGTGCGGGATCATGCCGACATAGTGCGTCTCAGCGAGAGCGACGATCTTCATGAGCTCGCTGATGCCGCCGACATTCGGCAGTGTGCAGCGCGTGTAGTCGATGAGCTGCCGCTCGATCAGAGTATTGATGTCCCACTTGTAGCCGAACTGTTCGCCGACAGCGATCGGCACGCGCGTGCGCTCACGCATCGTGACGTAGGAGTCCACGCCCTCGCTGCGAATCAGGTCCTCGCAGAAGTACGGATGCAGCGGCTCGAGCAGCGTCGCGAGATTGATTGCATCGGGCGGATCGAGTTCAGTGTGAAAGTCGATCGCCCACCCGCCATCACCTGTGATCTTGTGAAGGGCGATGCAGTCCTCGTGCATCTGCTGCACGAGCTTGAAGCGATCAACCAGACGCTCGCGAGGGTTGTCCGTGGCGTGCCGGTAGCAGCGGAACCCGGCGTCCATACAGGCACGAGCCGCGTCCTCGAGTGTTCCGTTCCGCCCCCTCGGGAAGGCCGTCGAATAAAGCTCGATGTGATCGCGAGACTTGCCTCCGAGCAGTTGCCAGAGCGGCACGTCGAGCGCCTTGGCCTTGAGGTCCCAGAGCGCCATGTCGAGCGCACCGAGCGAATGGATCTTCTCGCGGCCGGCCGGATAGAAGTAGCCCCGCAGCATTTGCTGCCAGTGTTGGTCGATCCGAAACGGATCCAGGCCGATCAGCATGCTGGCGCACTCGTCCATCGAGGTTGGCTCGCCGCCTTCGCCGATGCCGGTCAGCCCCCGCTCTGTCTCGATGATTACGACGTTCGAGGACTGATTGACCATGGGCTGACCGCGGTTTCCCGTCGAATCGCCGGAGTTGCGGAAGTACCGGATGCGCTTGATCTTGTCCTCCTGGAGAGCCAGCGCATCGGCCGACGGCGGCAGCCACAAACTCGCCCCCACCGCGCCGAGCGCGGTCAGAACGCCGCGCCGATCCCACAGGTTCGCATTCATACAGCCTCCTCGCGCCATTGCACAACGACGCTGCTCAGATTAAACAAGGCCGGGCCGCGTTGCCGTTGTTTTCGCGCGATCACGGTGACGTGACGCCGCTGTGATAATGTGCGCCGAACCCGGCGCCGGGGTTGCCGCACGCAAACAATTGCCGACGCGGCCTGCGCGCTGAAGCGATCCGTTCGATGCGGAACCAGACTCAGCTGATTACCTATGTCGACCGGCTCGGCGGCGGTGGGCTACGCGAGCTCGCGGCGCTGCTCAACGGCCCGCTGGCCGGGCTCTTCGGCGGCGTGCATTTGCTGCCGTTCTTCGACCCGATCGATGGCGCCGATGCGGGCTTCGACCCCATCGACCATACGCGCGTGGACCCGCGCCTCGGTGCGTGGGCCGACGTGCGCGCGCTCGGGGCACGCACGGACGTCATGGCCGACCTGATCGTGAACCACGTCTCCGCTAGGTCGTCGGAGTTCCGGGACTTCGTGGCGCACGGCGATGCGTCGCACTGGGCCGGCCTATTCCTGACGCGCGACTCGGTTTTTCCCGGCGGCGCCGCGCCAGATGAGCTCGCGCGCATCTACCGGCCGCGTCCTGGAGCACCATTCACCGACGTCCGGTTCGCGAGTGGCGAAACGCGCGCTCTGTGGACCACGTTCACGTCGAACCAGATCGACATCGATGTGCACCACCCGGCCGGCCGTGAGTATCTGCTGGCGATCCTGGACCGGTTCGCGTCCTCCGGCGTGCGCGCCATCCGGCTCGATGCTGCGGGCTACGCCATCAAGAAACGCGGCACGAGCTGCTTCATGCTGCCCGAGACTTTTGCATTCATCCGCGAGATCGCGGACCGCGCGCACGAGCGCGGCATCGAGGTGCTCGTGGAGATCCACTCGCACGTCGCGACACAGGTAACGCTCGCGAAGCAGGTCGACTGGATCTACGACTTCGCCTTGCCACCGCTCGTGCTTCACGCCCTCTGCCACGGCACGGCTGAGACGTTAAAGCACTGGATCCGCGTGCGGCCGCGTAACTGCTTCACCGTGCTCGACACGCACGACGGCATCGGCATCGTCGACATCGGCGCGGACGGCGCGAACTTGGGCCTCGTGCCACCCGCGGAGCTCGACCGGCTCGTCGAGTACATCCACGAGCGAAGCGACGGACACAGCCGGCGCGCAACCGGCGCGCACGCCTCGAACCTCGACCTGTATCAGATCAACTGCACGTACTTTGACGCCTGCGGCCGCGACGCCGAGGCTTATCTCGCGGCTCGCGCGTTGCAGCTGTTCCTGCCAGGTGTGCCGCAGATCTACTACGTGGGGCTGCTCGGCGGCACGAACGACATGGCGCTTCTTGCGCGCACAGGCGTGGGCCGCGACATCAACCGCCACTACTACACGCGCGCCGAGATCGACAGCGCGCTCGCCAGCCCGCTGGTGCAACGCCTCTGCGACCTGATCAGGCTGCGCAACTCCCACCCCGCGTTCAATGGTGAGTTCGAGCTGCTCGAGAGCCCCGCGCACGCCCTGCGCCTGCGCTGGACCGCGGGGCGCGAGTGCGCGGAGCTCGCAGTCGATTTATGCCGGCCGTCGTTCGCCGTAACGACTTAAGCGGCTCAGCTCCGCTTGCCAAGACTGCGCGCGAAGAAGTCCACGATCACGCGATAGCAGTCCTGCGACTCCGGCACGTCCGGGTTGTAGAAGAAGCCGTGGAACAGCCCCTCCCACACGTGGAGGCGCGCGTCGACGCCGTTCTTCACGAGCTGCGTGTGCGTGTACACGGCCGAACTCAGCTCGAAACCGCGCGTGCCCGTTATCAACAGCGTTGGCGGAAACTTCGCGAGTACGTCCGGTGAGTTGATCGGCGCGACGAGCGGGTCGGCGGGATCGGTGTCGGCGAAATAGCCGGCGGGCGCGGCCGGTCGACCCGCCGCAGGCACGCGAAGCTCCCCGAGCGGCCCCGCGGTATATGCAGCGTCACCCTCGAACGAATCGATACCTTTAGGCGAGCCGGCGCCGGCGCAGAAGATGCCCACGGCACCCGGTCGCGGCAGCCGATGCTGCTGGAGCCAGGCAACTGACATCGCCGTCAGCGTGCCGCCGGCGGAGCAGCCGTAGATGCCAATGTTCTCGGCGCGATAGGACTTCAACAGCTCGCGGTAGACGGCCGCGACGTCCTCGCTGGCAGCGGGGTGTTTGAACTCGGGCCCCTCGCGGTAGTCGACGCTCACAACGCGAATCTGCGCCAGCGACGCAATCGGGATCGACTCGAGCTCCGCGCAGCCGGGCCAGCAGCCCGAGAAGCCGCCACCGTGCAAATCGATCAGCACACGTTTGCGGTTCGCGACCGAGATGCCGGATTTCGGCATGTAGTCGTAGACGTGCACGCCGCCGATCTTCGTGTCTGTGCGCACATGCGGATACAGCCCGCGCTGACGTGCGAGGTAGCCTTGCATGAAACGCGGCAGGCCGTTGTCCTGCACGAGTCGCTCGGCGTTCTGCATGTCCGACAGGTGCTGGATCATGTAGGCGCGAGCCTCGGGGCTCAAATACGGCGTCAGCGGCACCGATAGTGCCGGGACAGACACCGTGCCGTCGGCGGCGAGGCCGACGCGCGGCGGATCCGCGGCGGACGCCAACGACGCAATCGTGGCGGCGATCACCGCCGCGATGCCGGATACACAACGGACGGCTGGCATAGCTCCCCCGAGGCCAGTGGGCCTTCGGCCGATTATGCAAACGATTGCAAGCGGTGTACAGTCGCGCGGAATGATGCGGCAAAACGGAGACTTCAGCGCCACGCTGATACGCGCGCTGCTCGGCGCCATGTTCTTCGTGTTCGCGATGACGACCGACGCCGTCGGCAGCATCATCCCGACGCTGATCGACGAGTTCCGTCTCACGCTGAGCCAAGCCAGCGCCTTCCACTACGCAACGATGGCCTCGATCGCGGCCGGCGCACTGGCCTTTGGCCTTCTCGCGGACCGTATCGGCCGCAAACCCACGATCGTGATCGGTCTCGCGGCCTACGCGGCCGCATCGATGGCGTTCCTCATCGGCAACTCGTTCGCCGTGTTCATCGCTCTTCTGATCGTGTCCGGCGTAGGGATCAGCGTGTTCAAGATCGGCGCGCTCGCGCTGCTCGGCGACGTCTCGAACTCCGCGCGCCAGCACACGGTGACGATGAACCTGATCGAGGGCTGCTTCGGCGTCGGTGCGATCATCGGGCCCGCGATCGTGGCCGTGCTGCTCACCGCCGGATGGTCGTGGAAGTGGTTGTACGCGATCGCGGCCGCGATCTGCTTGGCGCTGATCGCCGTGGCGTTACCGCTACGGTTCCCTGCCGGGCGCAGCGCGGCGGTCGAACGCGCAACATTTCGCCGCACGCTCGTACTCGCGTGCGATCCACATGCCCTCGGCTTCTCGGCGCTGATCATGCTTTACGTCGGCACCGAGACCGCCGTCTACGTGTGGATGCCGACGCTGCTTCGGGAAGCTACCGACGTCCGCGGTTGGCTCGTGGCGTCGGCGCTCACGTTGTTCTTCGTCGCGCGCGCGGCCGGCCGCTTCCTCGGTGCGTGGCTGCTGAATTCACTGCCGTGGCGGCGCGTGCTTGCGCTGTTCGGTCTCGCGATCTTCGCCTGCTTCGCCGGCAGCCTGCTCGGTGGCGCGACGCTCGCGATGTATCTGCTGCCCCTGTCGGGACTCTTCATGTCGGTGCTGTATCCCAGTCTGAACTCGAAGGGCATCAGCGGGTTTCCGCGCCACGAGCACGGCGCCGTAGCCGGCATCATTCTATTCTTCACGGCCGTGGCGGCGGCCGCGGCGCCGCTCGCGATGGGCGTCGTCGGCGACGCCTTCGGCGGCGTGCGCGCGGGTTTCGCACTCGCCGCGGTGTGGTCAGCGCTGCTGGCCGCCGGTCTCGCGTACAACTGGCTCCGCGATCCCGCGGGTCCGCGTCTCGCGCGAGTCGAAGCCGAAGCCGAAGCCGAAGCCGGCGGGCTGTCGCCGCCGCCGGCTTGAGCGCGATGCGAATCGCGTAATCTCGCCGCATGCGCAAGCGCACGGAGCCGCGGACGATGGCAGAGCTCGGCGCCCTGGTTGGCGTGTCGGCGGCGACCGTCTCGCGCGCCATTGCCGGCAGCCCGCTCGTGAACGCCAGGACGCGCGCGAAAATCCTCTCGCTCGCACAGGAGCGCGGCTATGTCGTGAACGCGGCCGCGCGCAGCTTGCGCCTGAAGCGCACCGAGACGATTTCGGTCGTCATCCCGCTCGGCCACGAGTCGAGCCAGCCGCTGACGGACCCGTTCTTCGTCGAGATCCTCGGCCGACTCGCAGAAGAGATCACGCTTCGCGGTTACGGCATGTTCCTGCAGAAGGTGCTGCCGCCGATGGCCGACTGGCTGCCGCGCTTGATCGGCGCCGGCCGTGCCGACGGGATCATCGTAATCGGCCAGAGCACCGAGCACGCGACGCTCACCGCAGCCGCGAAGACGTATCGGCCGCTCGTCGTGTGGGGAGCCGACGTGCCACGCCACGACTACTGCACCGTGGGCTCCGACAACCGCGCCGGTGCAGTCGTGGCCGTGAACCACCTCGTGGCCACGGGACGCTCGCGCATCCTGTTTCTCGGCGACCCGACGATTCCGGAAATCGGCCAACGCTACGCGGGCTACCGCAGCGCGCTGAAGGCCGCGGGCTTCACGGCCCAGCACGAGGTGCCGGCGCATCTGACGGCCGAAGCGGCGTATCGCACTGTGCGCGCTCTTGCCGCCGGCAAAGCGCGGTTCGATGCGATCTTCGCGGCATCGGACGTCATAGCGATCAGCGCGATTCGCGCGCTGACCGACGCCGGTCGGTCCGTGCCACGCGACGTCGCCGTCGTCGGTTTCGACGGCATCGCGATGGCCGCGCACACGAACCCGCCGTTGACCACGGTGCGCCAGGATCTAGAGCGCGGCGCGAAGGCACTCGTCGATCTCGTGTTTCGCCGGATTGCGGGCGAGGACACGCCTTCGGTGGTCACGCCCACGGAGCTTCTCGTGCGCGAATCGAGCACACCCGCTCGCGGTGCGACACGCAAACGTATGCGGCGCTGAGGGCCGCCGTCGTCAGTCGAAGCCGAGCTCGCGCGCGTCATATGCCGGCATCCCGCCGCGCCGCGCGGCCACGTACGCGCCGAGCCGGTTCGCGCGTTCAAGTAGCGTCTGCGGCGCGCGCGCTTCGAGCCAGCCGGCCACGAGCGCAGCCAGAAAAGCGTCGCCAGCGCCGACCGTGTCGATCGTGTTTATCGCGATGCCGGCCACGTCATACCAGTGGCTGTCGGCCAGTAAGCCGGCGCCGTCTGCGCCACGCGTGATGCAGACGACGCGCACGCCGTAGCGCGCCGCCATCCGTTCGGCAAACTCGCGGCGCTCGACGGGGAAGCCGAGCGCCGCAGCCAGGGTTACGAGTTCCTCGTCGTTCAGCTTCACGATCGTCGCGAGCGGCAGGCTCGCGGCTACGGTGTCGATCGAGGTGAACGGCGGCCGCAGGTTCACGTCGTACACGCCGACTCGCGCGCCCGCAGCCATGCGCCGGATCGTGCGCGCCGAGCGCGCGTCGCGCTGCGCGAGCGTGCCGAACACAACGACGTCTGGCGCCAGAGGCGGCGCCTCGATCGCGTCGAAGGCCGCAGGCGTCACGAAGCGGTATGCGGGTTGGCCATGCGCGGCGAGCGTGACGTATGCAGCGCCGGTCGCCAGCTCGGCGTCCGTCTGCACGCACGCAACATCGATGCCGTGCGCAGCGAGCTCGACGCGCGCAGCGCCGCCTGGCTCGTCACGACCGACGCGCGTGACCAGCGTTGCGGCGCGGCCAAGCCGCGCGAGGTGATAAGCAACGTTGGCCGGCGCGCCGCCGAGGGTGCGGCCGTCGGGCAGCACGTCCCATAGCAGCTCGCCGACGCAGACGATGGTCTTGTTCGAGGCCATGATGAACCACGGGTGAGCGTTCACGCCAACCGGGGTCGAACCGGGGACCTACTTCGCTGCCGATTTCTTCCAACGCGAGTAATCGGACTTCAGTAGGCTGTTTCGATCGTACGGCGACACGTGGTGGCGAACGCCATTTTCGTCCTCCAGGCATTCGTCCTCGATGATTCTCGCCCCGCGTTCGTTCACGCGGCCGAGCTGCGTGCGCAGCGTCCACGGTTTCGAGTAGACCTCGGGATCCTCGATCAGCGCCTCGTATTCGATCGTGTCCGAGCCGGTCATTCGGTAGCGCTCGACGATGTGCACCCCCGTGCCGTGAAAATTTCCGGCGCGGTCGAACCAAACCTCGTCCGTCAGAGCCGCGACGTCCGCGACCAGCGTGTCGCCTTCCCACTGATAGCGGGTGTCGCCCATCCACCAATCCGCGGCATCGAAGTGCGGCCGCGTATTCGGGTGAAACACGCGGAAGGCGTGATTCTCCTGGTAGACGATTGCGAAGTTTCCGGGGCTCTGCAAAATCTGGAGCGGAGTCGCGAGGTAGGTCGCGCGCGGAACGCCTGCCTGATAGCACTTGAGCGACGGATCTGCCGCGGCGCGATCGCGATTATTTTCGTCGCGGCGCGCACGCGCCTCGGGTTTGTACGGAATCTTGCCGTCAGGTGGATCGACGACGATGCTCTTCGAAGCGGCGATGCCTTTCCCGCCGGCGTGTCCCTCTACGTCGACGTAAGCCGTGCCCCGCGCGCGCCAAATCCCGCGAAAATCCGGCGTCTTACCGTCCGAGAGACGCGCGGGTGAAAACGTTCGCCCCGCGTCGGCCTGCGCCACCGCGGAAAGCTCGATGCCCAACATCGGAGCGACGAGCAGCCCGCAGAGGGCGAGTTCCTGCATGCGACTCATCATCTGGCTCTCCGCTTCTTGCCGCCGTCTTCTTCCGTGTAGTGCTCCAGGCTGCGTTCGCCCTCGAGACAGCTGTACTCGAGGATCTGCTGCTCGGGCGGCACACGCTTCAGCGTGAAGCGCATCTCCACCGGCTTGACGAACACGGTCGGGTCGGTGACCGTCGCCTCGTAACGGATCGTGTCGCGGTCAAGCAGCGTGAAGCGCTCGACCACGTGCTCGTTCTCGTCGACGAAGTTCCCTTGCATGTCGAGCCACGTTCGGCCGTTGAAGTTCGCGACGTCGACGACGAGCGTGTCCCCTTCCCAGCGGCCGCGGGAGTCTCCATCCCAGGCCCAATAATTCCGCGGATGGGGGCTGTTGTCGGTGGGGATGATGCGCACGTCGTGCATCGCTTCGTGGAGCAGCGCAACGCTCTTCTCGTCCTGAATGATCTGCACAGGGTAGAGCCCGGCAGGCTGATCGAGCGCGCGCGGCACGCCAGGCAGGTGGCAGCGCGCTTCGGGGTCCTCGTATCCGCGCCGCTGGCGGTCGAGCCGCTCCGCCTCGGCCTCGGGCGTGTATTCGTAGCGCGGCGGCGCCGGCCCGCGCGCACCTCCCGCCGCGAAGTTCGTGCCCTCGAGCGAGCCGATGAACAGTCCCTGGAAACCGCCGCCGCTCTTGAGCCAAAGACCCTGCAGATCCGGATGTCCGTCCGACAGCCGAAGAAGGCCCGTGGCCGGCGGGGATGCGGCCGACGCCGCTTGGGCCAAAACCGTACGCGCAGGACTCACGCTGAGGGCAACGCAAACGCCGATGGCAGAGAGCAGACTTCGCGATCGAGCCAGCATCGCCGTCACGTCACTGCGCCGCGGGCGGCGCGCTAGGCGCTTCCGACGTAGAGCCCGCCGCGGAGCCCGCGAACACCTTCCGGCCGTCCGCGAGCGTGATGCGTGCGGCATTGGCGGTGTGCGACCCGTCCTTCGCGCGATAGGCTTCGATGGTGATCTGATCTCCGGGCTTCAGCGAATTCTTGGTCCAGCCGAGGCGCATGAGACCGTTCGGATTTGACGTCTCGACCTTCCATTCCGTCGGTTTTCCGCCGGACTCGGGCACTTCCATCGTGATCCAACCGTGGGGATTGATCATCTCCCATCGCACGACGGTGCCGGCAAGAGTTATTGGCTTCTCCGCGTCGAACTCCGCCGCGAACGAGTGATGCGCCGAGGCGGTCCCCGCGCTGAGCGCTAGCACGGCAACTAAAAAGACACGGAAACGAAGCTTCACAGATGGCACCTCGGAAATGCGCAGCGCAGACACGGATGGTGGGGCTTTGGGCACGGCTTCACAACGCGGATCGCGGCGCTGTCACGCCAACGCTACCTCGGAGCTCGCCCCGCCCTGAAATCGCTTCTCCTAATACTTGGAATCGCGCTTGCCTATGACGTCAACGGCCGTTGGAGCCGCTGGACTCCTGTCCGGGTCGCGACTCTCCCGCCGTACCTCGGTCAGCCGACCGGCGGTACACTCGGCGGTGTTTGCGTCACCATGTCGGGAGGGGCGGATATGACGAGGACGATCGAATGAAATTGAACTTGCACGTCAACGGGCAGCGCCGGAGCGTGGACGTCGATCCACGTACGCCCCTGGTCTGGGTGTTGCGCGATGAGCTCGATCTCAAGGGAACCAAGTTCGGCTGCGGCATGAGCCTCTGCGGTGCCTGCACGGTGCACGTGGACGGCGCGCCGGTCCGCGCCTGCGTGACGCAGGTGTCCACCGTCGCCGACAAGGCCATCACGACGATCGAGGGCGTTGGAGCGACGCCGGTCGGCAGCAAGGTTCAGGCGGCGTGGCTGGCGGTCGACGTCGTGCAGTGCGGCTACTGCCAGGCCGGGCAGATCATGTCCGCGACCGCGCTGCTGGCGCGCAACGCGAAGCCATCGGACGCCGACATCGATGCGGCGATGACCGGCAACCTCTGCCGTTGCGGCACGTACACGCGCATCCGCGCCGCCATCAAGCAGGTGGCCGACCTCTCCACAGACAAGAGCGAGGGCTGACGCCATGGCGATGCACGTCCTTCCAGAAACGGCGCCGGGCACCGGCGTTTCCCGCCGCGCGTTCCTCAAAGTGAGCGCGCTCGTCGGCGGCGGTCTGCTGCTCGACTTCCACCTGCCGAACGTTCGTGCGGCCGTCGCGGGCGGCGCGGGCGAGGCATTGAATGCCTTCATCACCGTGATGCCGGATGGCGCCATCGGCATCCGGGCGAAGAACCCGGAGATCGGCCAGGGCGTGAAGACGATGCTGCCGATGCTGATCGCGGACGAGTTCGACGTGGACTGGAAGAACGTGCGCATCGAGCAGGCGCTCGCCGACGGCGTGAAGTACGGCCCACAGTTCGCGGGCGGCAGCACTGCGACACCGATCAACTGGGACCCGCTGCGCCGGGTCGGCGCCGCGGCGCGGCAGATGATGCTGCAGGCGGCGGCCGCGTCCATGAGCGTGCCCGTGAGCGAGCTCAAGACCCAGTCGGGTTCCGTGCTGCACGTGCCGACCGGCCGCAAGCTCACGTACGGCGAGCTCGCCGCGGCGGCGGCGAAGCTGCCCGCACCGGATCTGAAGACGGTGAAGCTCAAGGATCCGAAGGACTTCACGATCATCGGCAAGCCGATGCCGGGCGTGGACAGCCCGCTCGTCGTCACCGGCAAGCCGCTGTTCGGCATCGACGTCACGGTGCCGGGCATGAAATACGCAATTTACGCGAAGTGCCCGGTGTTCGGCGGCAAGTTGGTCAAGGCGAACGTCGACGCGCTGAAGTCGCTGCCGGGCGTGCGCCACGCGTTCGTGCTACGCGGCAACGCGAGCGCGGCGGGCTCCACGGGGCCGCTCGACCGCCTCGTCGACGGTGTGGCGATCGTCGCCGACAGCTGGTGGCTCGCCGAGCAGGCGCGCGAGAAGCTCGAGGTGGAGTGGGACGAGGGCAGCGCCGCGCACGACAGCGACGCTCGCTTCGCCGACGAAGCCGCGAAGCTCAAGGGTCAGACGCCCGCCGCGTACATCGTTAAGAACGGCAACGTCGACGCCGCCCTCGCGCGTGCGGCGCGCGTGGTCGAGGCCGACTACGCGTATCCGTTCCTCGCGCACGCCACGCTCGAGCCGCAGAACTGCACGGCGTCGTATGCGGACGGCAAGCTCACGCTCTGGGCGCCCACGCAAAATCCCGAGAGCAACCGCAAATTGGTGGCGGCCACGCTCGGCATCGCGCCGCAGGACATCACGGTGCACATGACACGCTGCGGCGGCGGTTTCGGCCGGCGCGGCGCAAGCGATTACGCAGTGGAAGCGGCCGCCATCTCGAAGCAGGTCGGCGTGCCTGTGAAGCTGCTGTGGAATCGCGCCGACGACATACGCCACGACTTCTATCGCCCGGCCGGCTTCCATCACTTCAAGGCCGCGCTCGACGAGCACGGCAAGCTCACCGCGTTCCGCGACCACTTCGTCACGCTCGGCAGCGTCGAGCAGCCCGGCTCGTCGGCGTTCGCGGGGCCGGACGAGTTCCCGGCGCGCTTCGTCCCCGACATGGAGTTCGCCGCGTCGTTCATCGCGTCCGGCGTGCCTACGGGCCCGCTGCGCGCCCCCGAGAGCAACGGGCTCGCGTTCGCGTTCCAGAGCTTCATCGACGAGCTCGCGCATGCCGCGGGCCGCGACCCCCTGCAGTTCCGTCTCGATCTGCTCGGCGAGCCGCGCATTCTCGATTCGACGGACGATCGTTACGGCCATCAACCGGACTTCGATACCAGCCGCATGCGCGGCGTGCTCGAACTCGTGCGGGAGAAGTCAGGCTGGAATTCGCGGCAGAAGTTGCCGGCCGGAACCGGCATGGGCACGGCGTTCTACTACAGCCACATGGGCTACTTCGCCGAGGTAGTTCAGGCGACGGTGAGCGGCAACGGTGCACTCAAGGTCGACAAGGTGTGGGTTGCCGCGGACGTCGGCAGCCAGATCATCAATCCGCTGGGCGCCGAGAACCAGGTGCAGGGTGCGGTGCTCGACGGCATCGGCCAGTCGCTGCTACGCCTCAACATCGACAACGGCCGCGCAGTGCAGTCGAACTTCCACGACTACACACTGCTGCGCATCAACCAGGCGCCACCCGTCGAGGTGCACTTCCGCACAACGCCGAATCCGCCGACGGGGCTCGGCGAGCCCGCGTTGCCGCCGGTGATTCCGGCGTTGTGCAACGCGATATATGCCGCGTGCGGCAAGCGTGTGCGGCGCCTGCCGATCGAGCCCGCGACGCTTGCCAGGGCGTAGGAACGCGCCAGCCTCCGGCTGTGATCAACCGCTCATGTGTCCCGGCCGCAAGCGTGTGCTCAGGGTGCGAGCCCGAGCAGCCGCGCCGGGTTCTTACGCGCCATGACGTCGATATCGGCCGCGGAAACGCCGTGCGACGTGAGGCCCTTGTAGATCGCGAGCAGACCGTCGGTGTGCAGCGGATTCGGCGGCTGGCCGAGATCACTCGAGATCACAAACGAGGCGGCTCCGATCGCTTTGATCGCCTCCGCTTCCTTCGTCAACTGCTCGTCCGTGAGCGGCGACCACACGAGCTCGAGCAACGCGCCCTGCTTCGCCGCCTCGCGCAGCTGCTCGAAATTCATCGACCCGCCGGGGCTCGCCATCGCGTGCGTCACGACGACATTCTTCACTCCGCGCCGTTTCGCTTCGGGAATGATCAGCAGCGATTCCTGCGGCGACGAGTGGCCCATCTCGAGCACGAGGTCGTGCTTCGCCGCGATATCGATGACGGCGAGCACCTCGGGCAGGATCTTGCCGTCGCGCACGACGGGCGCGAACGGACGCTTGTCGCCGTTGAGCTTGACCTGCGCCTCCGAGTCGAAGGTGGGCAGCCACACGACCTTGCCGTAGCCGCCTTCGACCTTCGTCATCCACTCGACTGCCGCCGGGTTCACGCCGCCGACCGTGAGATCGAGGGAGATGCCGCCGAACACCTCGATGCCGGGGACGACTTTGCGAACCAGAAACGCCACCGACGCGGTGGGCTCGTAGTGATTCTTGATGACGATCGCCCGCATCTTGGCGGCCTTCGCTGCGCGCGCGAGCTCGATCGCATCGAGCTTGCGCGGCGTGCCGTCGGGCGCCGCGTGCGCATGCATGTCGATGGCCCCCTCGAGCGTTTGCGCGTGGCCACTCGCGAACGAACCCAGAGCACAGAACCCGATCACCGCGAACACGAATGAGCGCATGCATGTCCCCCAACACTAAGCGTCGATCCGAGTATAGCCCTTCCACTACAGTTTCCCGGCGCCGTGTCATCGGCGGCGCCGGAGCTTTCGCTGCGATTGCAGCGCTGCCCTACGTGGTTGCGGATGCCGCGCAAGAAGTCAGCGTCGGCATGCGCGCTTACACCGCGATCTTCCCTGGCGGCGATGGAATCGAGTTCGATCACGAGTATTACCGCGACCAGCACCTTGCGGCCATGCAGCGCCTGTACGGCGCCGCGCTAGCACGAGTGGAAATGCGCAAACCCGTCGTCGCCG
This sequence comes from Gammaproteobacteria bacterium, assembly GCA_039933105.1. Taxonomy (GTDB): domain Bacteria; phylum Pseudomonadota; class Gammaproteobacteria; order Steroidobacterales; family Rariloculaceae; genus FEN-1219. The sequence goes on from JBDTOT010000018.1 coordinate 54,764, forward strand.
CAGGCGATCCGACTTCACGCTACGCAGCCATCGTTAATTTTTGGATTCCCGATCCCGAGTTGTTCGCCAAAGCGAGTGCCGCACATGGCCAGACCCTGGTGCAGGACAAGGCCCGATTCACCAACAGCGAGCAGAAGGTGCAGAGCGAAGAGGTCTTCGGCGAAGTCGGCAAGCCGGCCAGCGCGATTCGCGCCGGCGACCGCTGCCTGACCGTGCTGTATCCGCTCGACCCCGCCGCGCGGTTCGACTACGAGTACTACCGGGATCATCACATGGCTTCGCTGATCGAGCTCTTCGGTGCCGAAGCGATCAGCCGCATGGAGATACGCAAGGCGCTGACATCTGCGGATGGCAGAAATCCCCCGCTATACGCCTGCACCGCCAACATCTATGTCGGCGATTCTCAGCTTTTCGCCGCCGCCGCGAGCCGGAATCATCAGCGCATCGTCGATGACATTCCCCGTTTCAGCTCGGTCGGCCCGATCTCCGTCATGACCGAGGTGCTCGGCGCGTTCGACGCCTGAGCGAGAGGGCCTTCCCGTCAGCGCGGGAAGGGCTTCAGCGGCGGCGTTTTGCCCGCGTCGAGCGGCGTGCGCTGCACGTTCATGAACATCGACATGAGCGTGTACTCGCCTTGAATCAGCGTAGCCTCCGCCGCGCCGCGCTCGCCGAATTTACCGACCATCCTTGCGTACGTTGCGTCGCTGACGCTGTGGTTCTGCTCGAGCTCCGTGCAGAAGTCGTAGACGATGTCCTCGTCCTCGCTCATGTTCGGGGGCCGCCGGCCGGCCGCGAGCGCGTCCAGGATTTCCGGCTTGAGGCCCGACTTGATCGCGTTCTTGTCGTGCAGATCCCAAATGAGCTGCTGCGTCCAGTGGCGCGCCGCGATCAGCATGGCGAAGTGCGTGTTCTTCTCGCCGAGTGCGCCCTTCTCGCTTTCCATGACCGTGTGGATGTACGTCTGGATCTCGAGGAATGGCAGCAGCACCTCCGGCGTGCGCAGGTAGCCCCACCAGAACCCGAACGGGCCGCCCGGGCGGGCTTTCGTGAACTCTGCGACGACTTTCTTCTGCACCTCGGTCATCTGCGCGGGAGGCAGAGCACCCATGCGTTCCTGGGCTGCGACGGTTGCCGCGGCGCCGAACACGATGACGGCGGCGACGACTGCGGACACGGTTGTTTTCAAGCGCGACTCCTCAACGGGGGAAGGGAGGAAGTCGGCCGCTCTTGGCCGACTCGGGATACGCCATGTTCACGGCCATGGATAGATAGGTGTACAGGGCTGCTGTGACGGCGGTTTGCACGACGGCCTCTTCGCCGAGCTTTTCAACTGCCCGCGCATAAGTCGCGTCGCTGACGCGTTTGTTCTCGATCAGTTCCGTGCAGAAGTCGTACACCGCGGCCTCGTCGTCTGCCATGTGCTCGGGATGCCGGCCTTCCTCGATCGCCTTCACGGTGTCGCGGCCGAGCCCTTCCCTCACCGAATCCTCTTCGTGGGCCGTCCAGATGTCGTTGGTCCAGTGGCGCGCCACGATCATGATGATGAAGTGGATGAGCTTCTGGCTGATGCGCGGGTTCACGTGCGACTGCTCGTGAAGCTGCCGAAGCGGCCCGAGAATCTCGGGCAGGTGCACGTACACCGTCCAGAGATTCGGTCCACCCGCGCCGACGCCCCCATCGGGACCCGCCCCGCCACCTTCGCCGAGCCCATCCGGCCTCACCTGCTGGTATTCCGCGAGAGCCCGACGCAGCGGTTCCGTCATCTTGTCCTCGGGGATGAAGGAGAGACGGTTCTGTGCGCCCGCGGGTGCCGGAACGGGTGCGTCGCCACGTGGCTCGCTCCGAATCTGATTCAGGAGCGAGCTCACGCGCTGCTCGAGAAGTATCTTGCCGAGCGCGGGCACTACCACCGTGCGATCCGCGGCGGCAATCATGGTGGGCCGCAGCCATTTGCGCGCGGGATCGACGAACAGCAGCTCGGCCTGATCCTCGACTGCTTTGCGATGCGCGGCGGGAACCGTGCGGCTAGCCCACCGCCGCAGGTAGTCCGCGTTGATCGTCATGTCCTGACCGGGCCGCGTCTCGTGCGCGTTGACGTAGTGCACGCGCACACCCGACGGCCGCCAGTCCGCGTGCACGCGTTCCGAGAGCTCACGCATTCTGCGATCGTCGGGCCCGGCGCCCTCGTCGGCGATGATGACGACGTTCGTGAAGCGCCCCGCATGGAGCGCGCGGCTCACCACCTCGTACGCGTCGACTGCGTCGCGTGCGGTGGCTCGTCGAGCGGGCGCCGCGTTGTCCGGCGTGACCGGAAGCACGAGCGCGTCGCCGAGGTCTTCAGCGACACGCCGCGCCACGTAGCGAGCGACCTCCACATGATTGGCCACCGCCATGGAGCTGCCGCCAGAATAAATCAGTGTCGTCTTGCCCGACGCGACGGCCGTGGCGATCTCGTCCTGCGAGTAGTCCGCCGTCCAGATCGAGCGTAGCGGCGTTGCGGCGCGAGCGTCGGTAGCGACGGCGAGCAACGCAAAGAGCAACAGCGCGGCAACAATCTTCATGGGTTCACGCTCCAGTATCAGTTGGCCGGCAACGTGAATACGTACAGCGCATGGCCGCGCTCCGGCACCTGAATTTCAGGCGAGAGCGTGGCGGGAACGACGCGTGTGCTGCCGCCGCCGAGCCCCGTCGTGACGGCGATGTACTGTTTGCCGTCCACCGCGAAGCTCACGGGAAACCCTTGCACCGACGTGCCGAGCCGGGTTTCCCAGACCACCTTGCCGTTGCGTACGTCGACGGCCTTGAAGCTGCGGTCGAGATCGCCGGCGAATGCCAGATTGCCCGCGGTCGACAGCACGGAGGTTAGGAACGATGCGCGCTGCTCGAGCGACCACGTGGGCTTCAGGGTGTCGACGTTGAAGGCGGCCAGCTTGCCGACGTTGCCATTCGCGCCCGGCGCCACGTAGAAACGCCGGTCGGCGCCGCCGCTGCTGCCACCACCCGGCGTGAGGTCCACGGCACGCGCGCGCATCGAGGCGCAGGTCTGGCTCAGTGGAATGATGAGTTGCCGTGTCGGCGCGTGGAAGCTCATCGCGGGCCAGTTCTTGCCGCCGGCCGTGCTCGGGCACGCGTCGATCCATTCGCCGACCTTCTGGTCGATGATGTCCTGGCGGTAGCGCGGCCGGCCAGTCTCGCGATCGAAGCTCGCCCAGATGTTCTGGAACACGGTCTCCGCGTGGCCGATATACGCGCCCGTGCGGCGGTCGTTCTTCCACAGGATGCCGTCCTTCCCCACCGAGAACACCCACTTGTCGCGCCCGGCGTCGACGAGCACGCGCTCGTAAACGACGTCGAGGTCGAACGACTCACCGGGCGCGTGCGAGAAATACCAGGCGAGCTTGCCCGTCGTCACGTCGAGCGCGAGCGTCGAGCTCGTGTAGAGCGCAGCGTCGTTGGCGTTCATGCCGCGGCTCGCAGGCATCCAGGGCTTGGCCTGCGTGGTGCCCCAGTAGGTGAGCTTGAGATCGGGATCGTAGCTGCCGGTGATCCACGATTCCCCGCCCGAGCGATAGAGATCCGGCAGCCCGCCCCAGGTGTCGCCGCCGGGCTCGCTCGAGCGCGCGATGGTGCTGAAGCGCCAGAGCTGCTTGCCGTCTTTCGGATCGTACGCGCTGATGAAGCACTTCGTTTCCTGGTACGTGGTGCACGTGCCCATGCCCTGGATGATGAGTCCGTTGGCGATGACCGGGCCGCTGTTCGTCGCGTAGACGTCCGGCATGACCACGTCCCACACCCGCTCGCCCGTGCGCGCGTCGAGCGCGACGAGACGTCCCTGTTGCGGGCGATTGGCCCACGTAATCGTGCTCTGAAAGATCAGCTTGTCGCCGTAGAGCGAGATCCCGCGCGGCGCCACGTCGGAGCCAACGCGGTACTCCCAAATTAGGTTGCCCGTGCGCGCATCGAGTGCCTGCACGATGCCGCCCGTGTTCGCGAGGTAAATCGTGCCTTTGTAAACGAGCGGCGCGGGCTGGTTGATGCCGCCGTCGCGCATCGGCCAGATCCAGGCGAGCTTGAGGCGCTTGGCGTTATCCGCGGTAATTTCGGCGAGCGGGCTGAAGCTCGTTGCGCTGTAGTCGCGACGCAGCATTACCCAGTCGGCGGGATCGGGGTGACGCAGTGTGTCGTCAGTCACCGGCACGAAGCCGCGCACGGTACCGGCCCTCATGACGCCCGTCGGCCCCTGGACTTCGGGAGCGGTGAGGACGGCCGCCTGGCCCGGCAGATCCTTGCCGAGGCGCTCGCTCGTGCTGGCTGTGATGGCCGCATCACTGGCCGGCGCGCCGTTGGTCTGCAGCAGGTAGGCGACGATGTTCGTGTAAGCCACCGCTTCGAGTCCGCCGGGATTGTTCGGCGGCATCGTGGAGCGGGCCTGCGCGATGAGCTCGCTCGTGGGGCGGTTGCTCCAACGAGCGACGAACTCGGGCCCGCCGAGCAGCGCGTTTGGCAATTGGCGCAGGTTCGCGCCGTGGCAGGTGGTACAGGTCTGCTCGTAGGCCGCGTGGCCCGAAGCGGCCTGCTCAGCCGTGAACGCCAGCGCCGGCGCACAGTGCAGGCCGAGCGCAGCGAAAGTCGCAAGCGAGGTCAGACGTTGGATCAAGCTCATCGGGGAACATCCTCTTCAGCACGCCGCGACGCTCAGTACGGAATAGCCCCGCACCAGAGCTGAAATGCGCCCTCGGTTCGCACGTCCTGCTTGTAGCGGAAGGCGAGTCGGCCGTCGGGCTCTATCTTGAACAGAACGATCCGCGGCGGCACGACCTCGACGTCGTCGCCTCTGCGCCGCTTGAGGGGGCCCTCTGATTCGTGGCTAGTGGCCACGAGCGAGCGGCCGTCGGGGTGCAGCGCAAACATCCGCACGTCGAGACTCCGCGGATCCGCGGACTGGATCAGGCGCGGCTCGCCGGTCTCGGCATTCAGCGAGAACACAGCGATTGAATTCTCCATGCCTTCGGCGATGACCTCTTCGCCGCGAAAAACTTCCTTACCCCGACCGCGATTCGCGACGTAGAGCGTGCGGCCGTTGGGATGCATTCGAATCGCCGACGCCGCTTGTCCCGATTTCGGCTGTGTTGACGCGGCGAGCACGGAAGTGACGAACACCGGCTCCGCGGAGAGCCGATCGTCCGCAATACGGTACGTATGCAACTCGTTCTGCGCCTCGATGACCACGTACACCCAGCGGCCCGATGAATGAAACTCGACGTGGCGGCAGCGAAATTCATGGCCGCCGTTCGGCGCCACGGACTGCCTATTCGTGAGCTGGCCATTTTCGTAGCCGAAGATTTTCAGCGCGCCGCGATCCTCTTCCTTCCTGCCGGGGACTTCCTCGTTGCCGCGCGCGGGGACGATGACGCCGCGACCGGAGGGCATGACGCGGATCTGATGCGCGTAGATGCCCGTATCGAGCGTCGCCGCCTGCTGTACTTCGCCGCCGATCGAGCCATCGGCGTTCAGCCGGTGCACGGCGACGCTGCTCGGCTCGTTGAAGGCGGCGAGCAGGTGCGCACCGCGCTGATCGACCGTGATGTAGATCGGGCGATAGCGCAGACGAACGGCGTCGCCGACCGCCTTCAGCGCTCCCGATGAGTCGACCTCGAGCGCGTGCAGGTAATTGTTCTTGGGTTCTTTCGCCGTGTGCGCATCACTGGTCGCAACGTAGAGTAATCTGCCCCGTGCCCAGGCTTCCTGGACCTCCTGGGGAAGTACGAATGGATCGCCGATCTCGGCGAGCGACGCGACGTCGTCTGCGACGCGGTAGCGCAGCAGCTTCGGGCCGACGTTGGCGTAAAAATCGGCTCGCGCGCTTCCCGGTGGTTGCGCCACGAGGGGCCCCAGGCGGCCGAACGCCGCAGCGCCGGCCGCGCCTGCTAGCAATGCGTTGAACCTGCGTCTATGCACGGCCATCCCCCCGGTGCCGCGCTAGGCGTTCTCGCGAATGAACGCGAGAACGCTTGCAACGCACTCGTCTGGCTTTGCGACGGCGATGTGATACGCGTCGCTGCGCAGCACCACGAGCCGCGAATCGCGGATGGCCTGCTGATACTTGCGGACCTTCTCGACCGACTGCAGCGCGCTCCTGTCCGCCGTGATGATGAGCGACGGCGCCTTGATGCGCTGCAGCACGCCGTCCCGTTCGAGATCGAAGTTCGACAGAGCGGTATTCAAGCCCTGCGTGCCGGCCTGCGGCGCGTTCTTCTCCATTTGGGTCCAGTACTCGATCATCTCCGCCGACGCGGACGCCCCGAGCCTGTCCTTCTGCGGAACGGGCGACGGGTTCGTAATCGAAATCACCGACGCCGGGCCGCTGACGACGGAGAGCGTGCGCGTCCTGCCGGGAAAGTCGGCGGCGAACTGCATCGCAATCGGGCCGCCGGTCTTCGCGCCGACGATGTGCGCGGACTCGACGCCCGCCTTGTCGAGCACGCCGGCCACATACGCAGCGAGACCGGCGAACGACCACTTGAAGCCCGCGGGAACCGTCGCGAGGCCGCAGCCCGGCAGGTCCGGCCGAAGCACGCGATAGTGTTTTGCGAGCGCCGGCACCCAGGCGTACCAGACGATGCTGGACTCGAGGGCACCGTGGATCAGAGCCACGGCTTCCGGAGTGCGCCAGGGCTCGCCGAACCAGTCGTCGCGGAAAAAGCGTTCGGTCGGCGCAGCGGCGGACGGAGTTTCCGCTGCCACACGTGTCGCAACGACACCCGCGCCGGCAAACGCTGCGCCCACGGCGCACGATGTCTTCAGGACGTTGCGGCGAGAAATCGTGATCGCCATGGCTAGTGCTCCGTGATTCAGTTCGGCTGCTTGCCTTCGGCGCGCCGCGCAAGCTCGCGTACCCACGCGCTGACGTTCGCGATCGCTGCGTCGTCGAGGAAGCTGCCGAACGCGGGCATCTGGTTTCGGCCGCCCGCCACGGTGCGCTGGATCGTGTCGGCGGACAGACCCGGGCTAAACGCGGGACCCCCGTGACCGCCCGTGCCGTCCGCGCCGTGGCAGAAGACGCACGTATTGAAGTACGCAGTCTTCCCGGCTTCGATGTTCACTTCGACGTTCGCGTTGCTCGTGACCCTGACCGCCGACTGCTGCGCGGGCGGCACCTGCTCGAGCGTGCCATCGAGTGCGAACAGCCAAACGCTGTCGCCGCGCGGCCCGCCTTGCACGTGACCGCCCGAGTAGGCGGCGACGTACTGGTGCCCACGATGCTCGAACGTGCTCGCCGGCGCGTTCATGCCCGCGCCGGTCTGGAACTCCCAGAGCTTGGTACCGCTCGCGGAGCTGAGCGCGGTAAGGCGGCCGTCGTTGCGGCCGATGAATACGAGGCCGCCGGCCGTCGCGATCGAACCGCTCAAACAACGCTCCGGCCACTGCTGCTGCCACACCAGCTTGTTCGTGTGCAGATCGAGCGCCGCGAACATGCCGAACATCGGCAGCGGGTTGGTGCCGAAGTTGCCGCCGATGTAGAACTCCCCGGCGGGCGGATTACGGTCGACGATGTCCCAGGCCCGGAACACGCCCGCGTTGTCGCCCGCGCAGACGAAGATGTGGCCGGTTTGCATGTCTACCGAGCTCGGCGGCCAGTTCGCGCCGCCGCGTAAGCCCGGCTTTAGGAGCACGTAGTCTGTCCAGTAGGGCGTGAAGATGCTGCCGTGGTTCACCAGCGTGAATCCCTCCGGCGCGACTTCCATCGACGTCGGCACGAACGGGTCGCCGACCGGAAACGGCTGCGTCGCCGCGGTCGCCTGCCGCGGCTCCTGCATGACCGGGCGCTCCTCGATGCCGATCAGCGGCTTGCCGTTCGTGCGGTCGAGAATGTAGAGGTAGCCCGTTTTCCCGGCCTGGGCCAGCCCCTTGCGTTTCACGCCACCGATGTCGATGTCGAACAGCACGACGGGATTCGGTGCGTCGTAATCCCAGAGATCGTGATGCACTTCCTGAAAATGCCAGCGGTATTTGCCGGTGCGCACGTCGATGGCAACGATCGACGCGGAAAACAGGTTGTCGCCGGGTCGCACGCCGCCGTTGAAGTCGGGACCGGCATTGCCCGTGGAGAAATAAATGAGCCCGAGCTCGGGATCGAGAGCCGGCGTGTTCCAGACCGTGGCCCCGCCGTTGCGCCACACTTCGTTGTTCGCCGGCCACGTGTCGTGACCGAGCTCGCCCGGGGCCGGGATCGTGTAGAACGTCCAGACGAGCTTGCCGTTCTTCGCGTTGTACGCCTTCACGCGTCCGCGCACGCCGAACTCGGCGCCGGCGAAGCCCGTGATGACGAGGCCGTCGTAATAAAGCGGCGCCGTCGTGATCGTGAACCCGTCCTGCCACTTCTCGGCCTGCACGCTCCAGACAACGGTGCCGGTTTTCTGGTCGAGCGCGACGAGCTTGCCATCGAGCTGGCCCGCGAAGACCTTGCCGTCGCCGATCGCAACGCCGCGATTCGTCCAGCTGCAGCACGCAGTCGAGATTGCCGGGTCGAGGTTCGCCTTGTACGTCCAAAGGAACTTGCCGCTGTCGACGTCGATGGCAAAGACGTCATTCGCGCCCGTCGAGACGTAGAGCGCGCCGTCGAAGAAAATTGGTTGCGCCTCGCCCGAATACTGCGGGCCGAATCCCGAGCCGTTCAGATGGATGCGCCACACGCCTTTCAGACGCTGCACGGTGTCGCGGTTGATCTCGTTCAGTGTTGAGTAGCGGCGGTTGTACCAGTCACCGCCATTGGTCGGCCAGTCATTCCGCGGTGCCGTCAGCGATGAGCCCGCGAATTTCGGTGCGCCCACCTGTGCCTCGAGCGTCGGTGTCGCGAGCAGTGCCAGAAGAAGTGCGCAGCATGACCTGGTGTTCATCGGGCTCACCTTGATGACTAGGAATCGGCCGGGAGACGCAGTGCCTTATACCGCGAACCGGTTCAGAGTTCGACTAGAGAAACGCAGGCCATCTTTTCGGCAATCGATTGTAATGCGGTAGGTAACGAAGCAAGATCGCGTCAAGCTGCTACGCACCGCCCGCGCGAGCCTGGCGGCGAGTCGCTCGGGGGATCCAATGCACCGCTACCTCATGCCCGTAGTGTCTGCCGCGCTTTTGATCGGCGCTACGTCTGCCGCGCTCGCGCAGACTCCTGGGCTCGTCGACTCACCCTGCCCGCCGCCTAACCCTGCGGCGGCCGCGCAACTCGCGCCCGTCGACGAGCTTTTCATGACGCCCGCGGCCTCGCCCGAGGCGTTCTGGAAAGCCTTCGAGGCGTGGCAGGCGAGCCAGCCCCCCGCCCAGCAAGCCGAGGCCGACGCACAGCGCGCCCGCGACTGGCCGAGCCTGTGCCGCTACAAGGCCGCGAATGCGGCGCTCGCGGGCGGCGCGCGGCCGCGTGCAGTGCTCATGGGCGATTCGATTACGGACAACTGGACGCGCGGGGACACCGCGCTGTTCACAAACGGCATGGTCGTCGGCCGCGGTATCGGCGGGCAAACGTCGCCACAGATGCTGGCGCGATTTCGCCAGGACGTGGTCGCGCTGCGGCCGCGTGTCGTGCACATCATGGCGGGCACGAACGACATTGCGGGTAATACGGGCCCCGCGACCGTCGCGGACTACCAGAGCAATGTCCTCGCGATGATCGACCTCGCGCGTACGAACGACATCGCGGTCGTGCTGGCCGGAATTCCGCCGTCGCGTAAGCTGTTCTGGCGCGACAATCTCGATCCGCGACCGCTGATCCGCGAGCTCAACGCCTGGCTGCGCGGCGTGGCATTCGATCACGGCTTTGTGTTCGTCGACTACGCGACAGTGCTCGCGGACGCCGAGGGCGGACTGCGCACCGATCTCAGCAATGACGGCGTGCACCCGAATCGGGTCGGCTACGCACGCATGCGGCCTCTTGCAGAGGGGGCAATCGCCGAGGCACTCGAGCGCGCAGAAGCCCATTCAGGCGGACGGACGACCCTACCTCGCCGCAACGAACTGCTCGCAAGCATCGCCACCGGCGTGGCGGAGCAACGTGCGAACCCGCCCGCCGCGGGCACGTTGACGCCACCGCCCACGCCGCCGAAGACCTCGCGCACCTGGGACAACGCGCAGACACAGCCGCTGTGGCCCGCGGCGCCGCCCGGCGGCGCGTTCGTGCCGGCGACGTTGCCAACCGGTTGGCCGGCACCCTTCGTCGTGAACGTCGCGAAGCCTGAGCTGCGAATCTTTCCCGCACAGAAGCCGAACGGCCATGCCGTCCTCGCCATCCCCGGCGGCGGCTATATGTTCGTGTCGGTGCAGAACGAGGGCGCCGACTTCGCGGCGAGGTTGAACCAACTCGGCTATACGGTGTTCGTGCTCGTGTATCGCCTGCCCGCCGAGGGCTGGGAGCAAGGCGAAGACGTACCGCTGCAAGACGCGCAGCGCGCCATGCGGGTGATCCGCGCGAATGCGGCGCGCTGGTCGATCGATTCACGCACGCTGGCCGTGGTTGGATTTTCGGCCGGTGGACATCTGGCCGCCACGCTGGCGACCGACTTCGCGCAACCGGTGTATGCGCCCGTCGACGCGGCCGACGGCGCCAGCGCGCGGCCGTTTGCAGCCGCGTTGATCTACCCCGTGGTCACGATGGCCCTGCCCGGCACGCACGCCGTGTCGCGCGAGTTGCTGCTCGGACCGAATCCCTCATCTGTGCAAGTAGCGCGACGTTCTGCGCACCTGCACGTCAGCGCGGACACGCCGCCGTTGTTTTTGGCACACGCACTAGACGACGGCGCGGTTCCCGTGACGAACAGCATCGACCTACTCACCGCGATGCGCGCTGCGAATCGCCCCGTCGAAGCGCACCTGCTCCAGGAAGGCGGCCACGCGTTCGCCTCGGGCTACGCGGGCTCACCGACCGCAACGTGGATAGCCGCGTTCGACGCTTGGCTCACGCGGTTGCGCGCGACGCAGCACTGACGCGCCACACGCCCTGCTAATCCTGCGGCGCGCCGACGTGTTCAGCGACGCACGGGTGTAGCAACACTCAGACTGCGATACACCGACTCGATGAACGCGCCGGCCGTGGCGGGACCAGCAGCGGCGCCATAGCGCCCGTCGTAGTCGCGCGCCAGCGCCGCTGCGCGCACCTGCTCCAACGTCTGACCTTTCGCGATCGCGTCCTGCACGCGGTCGCGCACGATCGTCAGCATGTCGCGATACTCGGCCACATCGCCTTCGTCGTAGATGCGGCCCTGATTCGGTATCACGGAAGTGCCGCCCTCGGCGCGCCACGCAGCAATCGTGATGTCGAGGATGTGGTTCAGCGCTGCGATCGTGCCGTTCACGGTACCGCCGTGCTGGAGCTGGATCACGGGATACGTCAGGTCCTGAATCACGTCACCCGCCACCACGACGTCGGACCGGCGGAAGAATACGATCACATCGCCGTCGCTCGTGGCCGACGGCACGTGGATGATCTCGATCGGCTCGTCATTGAAGTAGAGCTCACGCGTGCCGCGGAAAAACGTGTCGGTGGGCGCGTCGCGATCCGGCACGCCGGCGCCGGCCATGCGCAGCGACGCGTTCTCGTGAGCGATGACGGCCGCGCGCTGCGCGCCCGGAGTCGGGCCCGCGCCGAGCTTCGCGTTAGCGCCGGTGTGCACCGGATCGTCGTTCGCATCTACGAGCACGTGGATCCGTTTGTCGCCCGCGAGCCTGTGGATCTCTGCCAGCACCGCGTCCGCGAGCTGCTCGGAGCCCGGGTTCACGACGAGGACGCCTTCGGCGCCTATCTGCACGGCCACGTTGCGGCCACCGGCCGTGATCATTGAGACCTGCCCCGCGACCGGCAGCGAACTGACGCCGGGATCGGTCGCCGGCGGCGGCGCCATCGCACGCGGCGCTGCTGCCGGAGTCGGCTGCACGCGCGCGCCGTCGTGAAGCTCGTGAATCCGCTCCGCAAACTCGGGATACAGCGTCGCGGCGCCGCCGAGTGCTGCCTCGAGCGGCACGCTGTGGCGCTTCGCGAACATGTCGAGATCGTGGTTGGTACCCGGCATGAACGACGGCACGGCGCCGCGCGGCAGCGCAACTTCGTCGGCCGGCGCGCATTTGAAGAACACGTCGCTGGCACCGAAGCCTTCGCTGTCGCCGCCGTTCACGAAGCCGCCGAACTCCGCGAGGCGCGTCGTCGCTTGCGTGTTCACGTGGAAGTCCGTTGAGCGCACGAACGGCTCGTCGAGATACACGGGGTCGTCGACGGCCGTTACCACGGTCAGATAGTCGTCATGGCGCAGAAAGTACTCGATCATGCGCGCGCGGTCGCTGTGCGCGATGCCGTTGCGACGCAGGAAGCCGGCTTTCAGATGCGAGGTCTCGACCACCAGCTTGTTGCCTTCCCAACGGCCCGTCGAAAAACCTTCGTACGTATGCCGCGCGTTCGCGGGCGGATGCGCGCGTCCGTCCATCCAGATCGTGCGCGCGAGACCGTAGGTTCCATACAACCGGTACGCCGTGAGCTTCTGCGTCACGGGATCGTATTCCTTCACGACCGACAGGCCGCCGGGGCTGCGGTAGGCGTACGTCCCCGGATGCGGCAGGCACGTGTGCTCCGGCACCGTGAGCCAGGACGGCGAGTACAGCGACGCCTTGTAGCGCAGTGCGTCATTAATCGGCAGACCCACGTAGTCGCCGAGATCGGGGCCGCCGCCACGATCGATTAGCTCTTCGAGAAAGCCGAAGATGCCGCCGCCCGGCTGCTCCCAGTCGCCGACGACGTCTGTCTGCGCCAGGGCCGGCGCCGCGAGAGTCGCGCTCGCGAGCGCACACAGCGTCACGCGCCGCAACGTCATCATGATCATGGGTGTGTGCCTCACGGGGCGAACGCAGACGGTTGAAACGTGCCGAGCGGCGGATCGGTGGCGCACGGAGTCGGGTGCCACTTCGAATCGTCCCGCTCGCGCTTGAACTGGTTGCTGACGGTGAACGGCGACGTCAGGTATGTGGGGTCGGTCACGACCGTGACGACCTGCAGGTAGTCGTTGCCGAACAACGTGAGCCGGTCGTAGTACTCGGCGACGACGGCCTTGTCGCTGTACGGCACGCCGTTCTTGCGCAGATACCCTGCGCGCAAATTCGTCGTAACGACCTTGAGCCCGCCGTGCAGTGGCGGCGCCGCTCCGGCAGGTCCGGGACCGCGCGCGCCTGGCGGGCCGCCCGCGGCTGGCGGGCCCCCGGCGGGTGGCGCATTGGCTGCGGCGCGGCGCGCGGAAGATGCTTCCTGCGTCGGCGCCCTGGGCGGCGGACCGAACGGATTTGGGGGCGGAGCACCCGTCCACTCAGCCAGCGACTGACCCTGCCAGCTCGGTGTGGCGTCGGCCTGTACTTTGCGATCGAAATGGAAGAGTCGGGTCTGCTGGCCCGCGTCGGTCTCGAGCTTCAAAGTGTCCTCGTCGGCCCAGACGATCTTCACACGCGTCGGCAGACGCATCAGGCCACCGGCGCCAAACGCGCGGCACTGCTCGCCCGCTGCCGTGTCGCCCGCCGCGTCCCAGCGATCGGCCACCTGCCGGCCGGCCGGATTTAGCGGCACAGATGCGTAGTCGCCCTTTGGCGGCGTGATCATGCGCCAGCGCCAGTCTTCCGTAATCTGCGCGACCCAGGTGCCCGTCAGATCGGCCTGTGCCGCGGCGCGACCCGAGCGCGGCGGCTGCGGTGGGCGCGGCTGCCCAGCAGTCATGAATGCGAAGGCACACAACGCGAGCGTGACCGCCACGCGCAATCCCATCGAACCCATTAACTGCCCCGCTGCGCGGCCCGTGCCGCGAGGCGAACGCTACAGCCCGTGGGCACCGGCCTGAAATCGCATCTCTCAATGGCAGGGATCGTATCAACCTATACCGACATCGCGTGCGGCGATGTGTGCAATCGGCGCGCGCGATTTTCGTTCGGCAAGCCGCTGTGGTTTCTTAGGGCACGGACAGGAGACGCCCATGATGCGGCAGTGGTATTGCGTGGGGCTCGGGGCGGCACTGGCGACCTCGTGGGCGGTGGCGCAGCAACCACCCGCCAACGCCGCGACGGCGGACACCGCGCGCGCGGCCGCGAGCGTCGCTCGGGCCCGCGGGGCCGCCGGCGCCGAATGGAGCGATACGGTCGAGTTCTTCTGTGGCGCCTCGGGCCGTGCGAATCGCGCCGATGATCCGGTCCTCACGCCGACGCGTGTATTCGACAACCTGTATGCGCTCGGCCGGACGAGCACGGTGATCTGGGCCGTCACCACGCGCGCAGGCATCCTGCTGATCGACACCGGGTATCCGGACCAGCTCGAGTCCGTGCTGCTGCCGGGCTTGCGCGCCGCGGGGCTCGACCCGAACGCCGTAAAGTATGTGCTGCTTGCGCACGGGCACGCGGACCACTTCGGCGGCGCGTCGTACTTCCAGCAGCGTGGTGCGCGTGTTGCGCTATCGGCCGCAGACTGGGAACTGATCGAGCACCCGCCGGCTCCGCCGGCCGGCGCGCCCGCACCGGCCGGGCTGCCGCCGCCGCGACGCGACATCGTCGTCACGGACGGTCAGTTGATCGAATTCGGCGACGTGACGATCACGCCCGTCCTGATTCCGGGGCACACGCCCGGCTCGCTTGGCTTCGTGTTCGACGTGCAGGACGGCCCGCAGAAGCACACGGCCGCACTGTTCGGCGGCTCGATCCTGCTCGCAGGCAGAATCCCGGACGACGGGCTACGCCAGTACGTACAGTCGGTCGAGCGTTTCGCGGCCGTGACGAAACGGCTCGGCGTTGACGTCGAGATCCAGAACCACCCGCTGTACGACGGGTTCGCCGGCAAGCTGGAGCGTCTCGCAAAACGCACCAGCGGCGATCCACACCCGTTCGTCGTCGGCAAGGACACGTATCAGCGCTTCTTGACGATCATGAGCGCCTGCGGCGAAGCTTAGCTCGCGCGCCGCTGACGGGTGCCTAAGGGTCAGCGTCCGCGCGGCGGCGGCGCGGCCGGTTTGCCCGTGCCGGCGGGATCGCGAATCAATCGATTGAACGTGTCGACCTCGTCGACAGGTGCGCATAGGTCCTCGAGTAGTCCGCTCCAGCCCGACGACTTGATGAAGTCGCGTGGGATCAGATGCATGCGCTTCGTCTGCGCGATCCACGGCTGCGCGTAGTACGCGGGATCGGTCAGCACCATCTTGAGCTCGAGCGTGTCGTAGTTGACCCGCGTGTAGCGCTCCTCGATCACCATGTCCGAGCTGTGCGGATAGCCGAAGTGATCGACCCATGTGCGGTCGTCGTACCCAGTCGAGGTCACGACCAGCGTGTTGCCGTCCCAGCGGCCGACGGCGTAGCCCCACCAGCGCGGGAGGTCGATCTCGTCCGGCTTCGGCAGCTTGCGGCCGTCCATCCAGATCGTGCGCAGTCCGTAGCCCCACTGGAAGTGCTGCAGAATCCGGTCAGCAAGCACGACGAACTCTTCGGGATCCGGATACAGAATCGCGCGCGGGATGCCCATCGGATTGCACTGCTGATACGAATCGTTGCCGAGCGCGGGAGGCTGCGAGCGCCGGCGGCCGACGTGCTCCTCGGGATGCGCCTTCGCGTCGTCGCTGCCAAGCAGGCGGCCGTACGAGGGGATGTTCTTATCAAATTCGGCTTGACCGGCCGACGTGAACATCGGGAAATCCAAGCTGAAGCCGCGATCGCCACAATCGCGGCAGCGCCCGCCACCGCCGAAGCCGACGACGTTCGGCGTCCAGATGCCGGCGAGATCCTTCGGCGCGAACGGCATGCTCGGGTCGTAGACCTTCGGGTAGCCAGGACCCGACTGCGATGGCGGCGGACCGAAAGGCGCTTGCGCGAGCGCGGCCCCGCTCGCGGACGCGAGGGTCGCAACGACGATGCCGCGTTGCAGAGCGTTTAGAAACCGCATTGGCACCCCTTCAGGGCTTGGCCGGCGCCGACTCGCCCGGCTCGGGATACGGAACCCTGTCGGAGACGAGCTCTGCACCCTGTTCGTTGGTGACCTTCACGAGCAAGCCGACGGGACCGCCAACTCGCGCCGGCGAGATCGTGATCTTGACCTTCGTGCCGGGCGCCAACGCCTGCGTAGACCGAAGCCTAGTCCAGCCGACGCGCAACAGCCCGGCCGGATTCGGTAACAGCTCGGCCGACCAGTGCTCGACGTTGCCATGCTCGTCGGTGAGGTCGAAGAACAGCTGTGGATGCGGGTTCGCGTAGTGGAAGCTCGTGACGACCGCGTCTTTGGTCCACTGCTTGCCGAGATCGTAGGAGGCCGACGTGCCGTGGTGTGCGTGGGCCGGCGACGCCACCACGGCGAGCAGCGCGAGGCAAATGCTTGGTACAAAGATGCGTTGCACGGCGACTCCGGACTGCGGTCAGAACGGCCAATCGTTCTGCGCCCACGCGCCATTGGGAAATGGAATCGGTGAATACCGGGTATCGGCCGGGCCGATACCAACGCGCGCTAGAGTGCGGCGGCGATCTCGGTAAGCCGCGAGCGCAACCAAGCATGCGGGGCGCTCGCCGTGTAGCGCGGGCTCCAGATCAGCCTCTCGCGCAGCGGCGGCACGTCGAACGGCGGCTCGATGAGCCTGATCTCAGCCGCATCCCGTAACCGTTCGCCAAGCCGACGGGGCACGAGCGCCACCAGTGGCGTGTCGCGCAGGAGGAACGGCGCGGTCGCGAAGCTCTCGGTGGAAGCGACGATCCTGCGCTCGCAACCCATCTGCGCGAGATAGCTCTCGGCGACGGAGCCGTGATCGGGGCCCGCAAGGCGAAAGCTCAAATGCGGCAACGCGAGAAATTCCTCGAGCGTGAAGCGCTCGTCCGAGTGCGGATGCCCCGACCACACTGCGCAGACCCACGTGTCCTCGAACAAAGGCACGGACGGCAGACCGGTCTCAACCTCCGCGGGCAGCACGGCGAAGTCCATCTCGCCGGCCGCGAGGCGGTCGCCGGCCGCCGGATCGAGCGCGTAGAAGCGCACGGAGATGTTGGGTGCCAGCTGGGTCAGCGTCTTCAGCAACGAACCGAGCAACAGAAACACCACGTAATCGCTCGCAGCCACGCGGAATCCCCAGCGCGCCGTTGTAGGCTCGAACGGCTGCCGCAGGTTCAGCAGGTTCTCGACCTGTTGCACGCACTCGTGCACGGGACGCGCGAGCTCGACCGCGAGCGCCGTCAGCTCGAGGTTGCGCCCGACGCGCACGAGCAACTCATCGTGGAACGCGTGCCGCAAGCGCGCGAGGATGCCGCTCATCGCGGGCTGACTGAGAAACAGCCGCTCGCCCGCGCGCGTGACGTTGCGCTCGGTCAAGAGTACGTCGAGCGCGACGAGGAGATTCAGATCGAACTGGCGAAGATTCATCGGCTTGTTCGCGCGCCGACGACGGCGCTAGTGTGCCGCCTTCTCTTGCGCATGCTTCTTCACGTCGGCATCGCTGCTCACAGCCGCGTCGTTGTCGACGAAGTTCAGATCAGGGAACTGGCTGTTACCGTTTTCCGTGACGATGATCGCGTTGTTCGAGTTCTCGCGGCAGTCCCAATAGCGGATACGCAGCAGGTGGTCGTCGTTCGTGAGCTGCGTATAGCTCTGACGCACGTACCAGGGCTTGGCCAGATTCACGGGGTCGAAAACCCACAGGTCGACCTGTAGCGTTTTCGGATCCACTTTGTGCCAGCGCTCGACGGTCGTGACCCGGTCCGAGTAGTCGGGCTGAACGCCGCGCTGATACTGGCCCGACATCAAATACTTCGTGTGCGTAACGAGGATGTCGCCGTCCCAGAAGCCGACGGTGTCGCCGTTCCAGGACGCATACGCATCGTCCTCGGCTGTGTGCTCGCGCCCATCGGTGTACACGCGCCGCACGTCATTGACCATCTCGTTGATCAGCAACGTCTGGTGGGGCGCGATCATGAACTCGTGCAGAAACGGCTCCGTGAACCACCGCGGGGTGCCGGGAGGACGGCAGTCGCTGATCGGATCGTACTCGCCGCCGGTGCTCTTCAGGTGTGCCGCCTTCGCATCGACCACCTTCTGGCCTTCTGACGTGAGCTGCGCGGAGGCCGGACCTGCAGCGGGCCCAAGATCCGGATCGAACTGCAGCCCGCCTTTGCTGCGCGTGTAGGTGCCGGACCAGTCATAGGCGGGTCCGCCGAGTTGCGCCCACGTCAAGGGTTTGCCGCCGTGCGCGTCGGCCTTGAGTTTCTCGTACAGCGCCGAGGACGAATCGAACTGCTCGCCCAACGCCTGCAGCGCGGCTTTCTTCTGCACCCAGTCATCCGCCTGCACGGACCAGGGCATGCCGAGCGGGCCTGAATCGGCCGCGTGCGGGGTTGCGGGCTGTCGGCTGCACGCGGCCGTGAGGAGCGCCGCGATTGCGAGGTAGGCGATTCTGGTTGTCATCGGTGGCATTCCTTCTACGTGGCGGACAAGCGTCCCGGACGAAGTGTCCCGCGGTGCCGCTCAAACGACAATACTCGCACGAAGCCGCGTCAGCGGTGTTTGCGATAGATGGCCGCCGACACGCCGACCGCGCAAGGTGCATGGCGAACAGGCGGGCGATCGTTGGCAGCGCGAAGCGCGCCGTGCCTTCACATGTCGCTACGGACGATGCGCCCACCTTTCATCACGAACTTCACCCGCTGCAGTTCCGTGATGTCGGCCAGCGGATCGCCGGAGACGGCAATCACGTCGGCGTACTTACCCACCTCGAGCGAGCCGATTCGGTCGGCCCACCCCAGCACCTCGGCGTTGACAACCGTCGCGGCTTGGATGGCGCGTACCGGCGACAGCTTCGCGCGCTTCACCAGCGCCTCGAAATCGAGTGCCTGCGTGCCGTGCGCATAGGTCGAACCGTCCGCGCCGCTGCCGAGCATGATGCGCATGCCCGGAGTTGCCGCGGCCAGAGTCACGGCCTTCTCGAAGATGGCAGTCATGCGGTACTTGCCGCCCGTGGCCTTCGCGTCGTTGTCGTCCATGTACGGCTCGAGATAGCGCACGAACGTCGGATCGTAATAGAGCCCCTTCGAGACGATCAGCTGCGCGTCCTCTTTCGTGAGGCCGAACGCGTGCTCGATGGTGTCGCAACCCGCAACGATTGCGTTGTGCTGGCCTTCGCCGCCATACACGTGGCACGCCGTCTTGTGGCCGAGGCGGTGCGCTTCGTCGACGAGCGCCTGGAGCACGGGCAGCGGATAGCGCGGCTCGTACTGCGCCTCGCCCGTGGCCGTGAACGAGTAGCCGCCGGTCGGAAACAACTTGATCCAGTCGACTCCGTGCTCGACGTGGTCGCGCACGGCGGCGCGCGCTTCCTCGACGGACGATACGCCGATGTTGCCGAGCGGGTTCGAGCCGTTCGCCCAGACGATGCCTCGGCCGGAAACCTGGAACCGCGGCCCCTCGAGGCGGCCCTCGTCGATGGCGTTGCGAATGTCGACATCGGCGTAGCCGTTGCCGTGGGAACTCATGTCGCGCGCCGTCGTGAAGCCCGCTCGCAGATCGGCCTGCAGGTTGTGCACCGCGATCAGCGTGGACGCGTCACGCGACATGCCGGGCCGTGGCACGTTGAACATGTGCGTGTGCGCGTCGATCAGGCCAGGCAGCACGGTGGCGGTAGACAGGTCGATGACCTTCGCGCCGGCGGGAATCCGTGTCTGCGACGCGGCACCGACAGCGGTAATGCGTTCACCCTCGATCACAATCACCTGGTCCTGCACGAGACGACCGGCCTTGGCGTCGAACAGCCAGCCTGCTCGAATCACGACGGTACCGGTCTCGGCGGGGCACTTGAAGATGCCTTTGTCCGCGCCGACACACGGCGTGGGTCCGGCGCCGCGCCACTGCGCGGGTGGCGGCTGCAGCTGCGCCCCGACTGACGACGCTATCAACAACGATGCGGCGAGTGTTACGCCCGCTCTAAGGCGATTCATTGGCTGGCCCCTTTGACGTACTTCGTGACGCCGAGCACGATGGACTCGGCGATGAACAGATTGCCGTCCGGATCGATCGCGATCCCCTCACCCATCGCTCCTTCAGGCGACTTCGTCATGTGCGGCGGGATGAACATCGTCACGCGCCCGTCGCTCAAGCTACCGATTCGAATGCCCCGCGACCAACCGGGATGCACCGCCTCGGTCGATTCCGAGTCGGTCGCGAACAGTACGTCCCCCGGGCCCACAGCGAGCCCGCTGACGCGGCTGAAGTTGTCGTACTCGCGGAGAAACTCGCCGGTCTTCGTCAGAAGCTGCACGCGATGGTTGTGTCGATCCGCGACGACCAGATTGCCTTTCGAGTCGAAGGCCAGCGCGTGCGGCGTGCGGAATTCACCGGGACCCGTGCCGGCTTTGCCGAAGCTGCGCAGGTACTTGCCGCGCTTGTCGAATACCGAGATCCGCCCGACCAGATTCGGATCGGCGACATCCATGTGACTCTCGGCGATATAGACGTCGCCGTTGGCGGGATCCGTGATGATGGCCGTGGGCTCGGTCAGCGCGCTCGGGGGATTGCCCCGGACACCGGGCGTACCGATCGTCATCAGCACCTTGCCCTCGGTGTCGAACTTCACGACGAAGTTACCCTTGTTGCGCGCGTCGGGGTACTTGGCAATTTCCTCGGCCGTGGGCGTGCGTGCATCGCTGACCCAGACGTTGCCGTCGCGATCGACGTGCAGCCCGTGCGGCCAGGCGAACATGCGGCCGCCGAAGCTCTTGATCTCCCGGCCCATCTCATTGAAGTGGTGGATGGGATTGCTCCGCGTAGCGAGACAACCCGGACTGATGGGCGCCGTGCAGCGATCGGTCGCCCACACGGTCTTGCCGTCACGATCTAGATCGACGTTGTTCGTGCCTCCCCAGGGCCGCTGCTCGATCGTGAGCTCGGCCCAGTCGCGGACGGCGCGATACGGCGGCGTCGCGGGGGCCGCGTTCACGGGCGTCACACGATCGGTCGCCGGCGTGCCGCCGCGCTGCAGTTGCGCGAAGGTCGTATGGGGCGCGATCGCAATCAGGACAAGCACACCGAGAGAGGCGCCGAGCCTCGCGCGCAGAACCATCAGCGCACCTTGTAGGTTTTTGTGTAGCCGGTACGTCCGTTCGTCATCGTAAACGTCCCGTTCGACGCAACGGCAACCTTGAGCCAATGCCCCTCGCACTGATCGGAGTCCGTGAGGTTGGCGATCCGCATTTCATCGGTGTTACGCGCGCCGTCGAAGAGCGAGCGATGCACCTGCCAGATGTCTTCGATGCCCGGAATATCGGCCATGCGCTGATAGTGATCCGTCAGCGTCGTCTTCGCCGCGCCGCTGGGGCCGCCGAGACCTTTGCGCGGCCCGTTGTTCGCGACGGCGATTTGCGGCTTGATCGTGCTGAGCAGCCCCGGCGCGCCGGCGCCATCTAGCGCTCCGTGCCGACCCGCCTGCCAGATCGTCACTGGACCAATCAGGTTCATGGGGCATACGAGCTCGACTTCCTTCTCCCAATCGAGGTCCGCGAGATCGAGGAAGCGGAATCGCCCGTACGTGAACAGCGCCGATACCATCAACTGGTTCTCCGGCACGTCCGCAGGATGGTGCTCGACGGTCGGGCACAGCGGATTCCGCCCGCCGCCTGCGAGCGGCTTCTTGATTAGCTCGCCGTTGGATGCGACGACATCCACGGCGACGCCTTTCAGCGGGATCTTGTCGCCCGGCTTCAGGATCGTGCGCTTGTCCCGGCATACGCTGAGATACGCGTCGCGCCACTGCTGATTCGGCGGCTCGATAAAATCGCCGCGATCGTAGCAATGGCCGAAGGGCATCAACTTCGACAATGCCACCATGCCGCCGGCGTGATCGGCATGGAAATGGCTCAGCACGAAGTGATCGATCCGCGTGATGCCGGCCTGGCGTGCGGCCTCGAAAATTCTCTTGGCGTCGCGGTCGTTGCTCTCCCATCCGGCGTCGTACAGGAGCGACTCACCCGACGGTGAGATCACGAGTGTCGCGGCGCCGCCCTCCACGTCGACCCAGTAGATGTCGAACGTGCGGTTCTGCGCCGGCGCAGAAAAAGAGCAACTGCTCAGGAATGCGGCAGTGAGCCACGCGCGCAGAACCTTCATGACGCTCCCCCCTCGTGCAACAGAAACCGACGTGGAACCCGGCGATTACTCGAATGAGCCCTTCCACGTCCAGCCGTCGCTCGGCCGCTCGATCGACAACAGCCGCAACCGGTGCTCTTCCTGGTTGCGACCCGGATTACCGACAACAACGACGTGGTCGCCGAGTCGCAAGCTTTCGTGCGTCACGCCGTTGCCGGCCAACGCGCTGACGCCAGCCCACTCGATCACCCAGCGGTGAACGGTACCGTCCTCGGCCGGCGCCGACACGTGGATCATCGAATGCGGGTTGCGGAACAGGAACTGGACAATCTCGCCTTCGATCTTCTGCTTCTTGTTTTCGTCATAGGTGGCGGTGAACGAGTGGTGCGCCGGCGCGGCGCCAGCCCAAAGCACCCCTATCACTAGCAGGCCCAGGCATCTTCGGTTCATAGACATCCCTATATATAATGAGTGCCGTCGCGGGCGGTCAGCGGCCCACGAGGTCGCGTCAAGGCCGTTTGCCCTCGACGAGGGGCGGCGCAATGTCGCAGGGTCGCGGATTCCACCGGGACCGGTCCGTCTCTTTCTTGAACTGCGTGCTCAGCAACAGGTCCGTCGACAAGTACTCCGGGTCATTCACGACGGTGGTGACCACCAGCCACGTGCCGTCGCCGTCGGGCAACGTGAACGTGTTGAAGAACTCTTTGACGGTGGCGCGGTCGCTGTAGGGCACGCCATTCGACCTCAAATATCCGCCCGTCAGATTCGCGGTGCGCACGTGTAGCGCGCCGCCGGTCTTCGGCGTTTGCGCCGCCGCCACCCCCCGCGCCCGAGGTTGGCGGAACCACTGCGCGGTGGAATCGCCTTGCAACGAACGCGCACCCGCGGCCGGCGGCTTGAAGCGCATGTGCCGGGTCTGGTTCCCGGCGTCGAACTCGAAGCGCAGCGTATCGCCGTCTTCCCAGTCGATGCGCAGCCGTGTGGGCTGGCGAATCAAACCCGGCGGCCCGTAAGGCCTGCAGAAGTTGCCTTCGCGGCGGTCGCGCTCGTAGTCCCATGCCGTGGTCGCCGCGCGGCCCTTCGCATTGAGCGGAATGCTCGCGGCATCGCCGACCGGCGGCGTTGCCATTCGCCAGCGCCAATCCTCGGTGACGACGGCCACCCATTGCCCCGTGAGATCGATCGGTGAGCGTTCGCGAGCGTTACGAGTATCGGGAGGCGGCGGCGGACCGAACTGCGCTAACGCCGTCTGCTCCGCAGCAATGAGCCACACCGCCACGCACATCGCCGCGACCGCTGCTATTCGGCGCGCGCGGTTGCTCATTTCGCACCTTTGAGATCGCGATAGACGGCCGCCACGAACTGCGTCGGCGGCACACCACCCAACCCGGCGTAGATCGCGTCGTAGTCGCGGGTCGGACGCTCGGCCTGCACCTGCTCGAGCGTCTTGCCAGCGGCGATGAGAGCCGCGATTCGGTCGCGGACGATCGTGACCATGTCGCGATAGTTCGTGACTTCGGTTTCGTCGCTGAGCCGTCCGTGCCCTGGAATCACCACGGTACCGCCTTGCTGATTCTCACCGGGGATCGTGATCTCGATGATCTGGTTCAAGCCGTCAATGATGCCGGTGATGCTGCCGCCACGCGCCGGATCGAACTCGGGATACCCGGTGGTGGTGTAGATGTCGCCCGTGCTGATCACATCGGAGCGGCGAAAGAACACCATGGTGTCGCCGTCCGTATGCGCGTTGGCCACATGGAACAGCTGGATGGCCTCGTTGTTGACGAACAGCTCCCACTGCTTCGTGAAATAGGTATCGCTGGGCCATGCTCCGGCCGGCGCCGGCGACGCTTTCCCGCTCGGGCCACTCATGCGTTCCAACACGTTGACGTGCGCGATGATCGACGCGTTCGTGTCCGAGCCGCGCGGATCGAACGTGTCGAGCAATCGCACGTACCGGCCGGCGCGTGAGACACCCTCGTTGCCTCCCACGTGATCCTTGTCGGCGCTCGTGACGATCACGTGCCGGATCGGCTTCGTACTCAGTTTCGTGATGGCCTGCAGCAGGCGCGCGGTAACGGCGGCCGTCTTCGTATCGACGACGACCATGGCCTCGGGACCGACCTGCACCGTCGTGTTGCCGCCGGCGCCCGCGATCATGTAGATGTTGCCCTGCACGGGCAGAACTTCGAGCTGCTCCTGCGCCACGGCGTTCATCGTCGCCGGCAAGGCGGCGCCCAGCACCAGCACTCGCGAAAACCAGCTCCGCATCCGCGTCATTTCACGGACTCGATGGCACGTCGCAGCTCCGGCACGTAATCCGGATACATCGTGGCGGCGCCACCGCGCGCTGCCGCCTGCGGCAACCCGTGCCGGATCGCGTACTCCGTCAGGAACGTATTCGTGCCCGGCAGATGGTGCGGCACCAGACCCCGCGGGCGCTCGATCTCGATGGCGGGAATGCACGAGAAGGGGCTCAACTCGAGCCCCGGATCGAGCACCCAGTCGGACGTACGAACGAGCGGCTCGGTGAGATATACGGGATCGGTGACGACGGTCGCCAGCGTCAAGTAGTCTTCGTGGCGGATGAAGTACTCGATGACGGTCGCGCGGTCGCTGCGCGGCAGACCGTTGCGGCGCACCCACGCCTCTTTCAGATGCGTGGTCGTCACCTTCAGTACATCGCCCTCCCACTCGCCCGTGGAAAAGCCCTGCCAGCTATGCTGTGCGTATTGCGACGGATGCGGGCGGCCGTCCATATAGACGGTTCGATGCGACAGACTCCACATGACGGTAACGTCCCAGGACACGACATCCTGCGAGATCGGATCCACCGTGTTGCCGATCCGCAAGCTCGCCGGACCGCGCGGCGCGTAATCGGCCGGATGCGGCTCGCACTGCCTCTCCGGCATCGTCCACTTCGCCGCGTCCCACGAGTCGGCACGTAGACGAGCGGCGTCATTCACGGGTAACCCAGCGTAATCGCCGATCTCGGGGCCGGCGCCGCGCTCCGGCAGTTCCTCGTGGAACCGCTGCGCCCACATACCCGCAAGATCCATCTGCGCACGGACCGGCAGGCTCGCGCCAAGCACGAACAGGGCCGTGACGGCGGAAACGTACGGCACCCGCGCCGCACTCATGTCACTTCGCCAACGGGTCCGGCCGCAACTGGAACTTCACGACGGAGCTGTGCGTGCCCTTGCCGCCCTCGATGTGCCACACGGCGTTCTGCCCATAGTCAGCGTACATCGCGCGGCCTTTCCAGCCGCCGTTCGGATCGTCGATGCGGCCGTCCATGCCGCGCGAGAAAAAGCCGAGCGGGTATGGCACACGGAGCACGACCCAGCGACCGTCAGGCTGCAGCGCCAGCAGCGAGTCGGAGTTCGTGCCGTTCGCAATGGCCACGTTCGGTCCGAGACCGAGCGTGTTGTGCTGATCGACGAAGTTGTAATAGCTCATGTCGACAGGAATCGCGTCGGTGGCGCCCTTGAAGTGCGGCCCCGGAGTTCGGTAAAGCGTCCACCCCTCGGCGCAATGCTGCGGATTCAACGCCTCGGGACCCGTGAGGACGCGACACTTGCGTCGATCGAAGCTCGCGAGATGCCCGCTGCCCGCGAGCGCCGTCCAGATCACGCCGTTGGAGTCGACGTCGATGCCGCGCGGTGTGTAGCCGTTGACGTTTACCGCAGGGTTGTTGAACGGCGGCTCGTACACTTCCGACACGCACGTCTTGGGATCGATGCGCACGATGCGCCCGGGCATCGGCCCCGGCACTGCGCCCCAAATGTGGCCGTCGGTCGGATGCGCGATGACGCTGTAGAAAACTCCGGGCGGAACCTCCATGCCGGCCAACATGCCGGTCGGCTTGGGAAAGTTCGCGAATACGTAGCGGTCCACCTTGGGATCAATCTTGCCGTCGCCGTCGACGTCGTAATAAGGCAAGCACCAACCTTGCGCCTTGGCCTCGTCGCCCGTCTCCTCGAGCACGCGCGTGTTGATCCAGCCGAGCGCGCCGCTGAACACGCCATTCGCGTACAACGTCTCGTCCTTGTCGTTCGCGAACTGCACGTGGTGAGTGTCGAAGCACGTGTTCACCTGGTGGAACTGCTTCGTCTTCGGATCGAAGTACTGCACCTGGCGGAAGCTCGTCGCTCGCGGCGCAAGCGCCGCCGACGGATGCGTCTTGCAGAACTCCGGCTGGTTCTCCGGAAGCCTGAACCGCGATGACATCCACACGCGGCCCTTGCGGTCCATGGCGGCATGATTCGTGATCGCCGGATCGAACCAGTACGGCTCGCTACCCCAGTAGGGCGACGGCTTCGGCATGACCTGTGGCTTGCCCGGCGGAATGTTCGCATCGCGCACCGGAATCCGCACGTCCGTCACCTGGTTGGTGTTCGGATCAAGCGTCAGGAACGCATCGTTACCCCAGTCGACACCGTAGATCGGCCCCTTGGCATTCGCTGTCGGATTGCGTTTGTCGGTCGAGAGCTCGTCGTGCGCAAACGTGGCGGCGGAGCCCCACTCCCACAGCGTCAGCACGAGATTACGCTCGACACCCTCCGGGCGCGGCGGCACTGGCGGAAGCTCGCCGGCCGCAATTCGATCGGTCCAATCCGCGTACATCGTGAGCGCCGCTTTGCGGCCCATGGTGCCGAGCGCAGCAATCATCGAGGTGCCGTCCTGACCCACCTGCGTGCGGTGGTCCCAGGCGTCGTAAGACGATTCGAATTTGCCGAGCGCCGGCAACATCGTGCGCGTCGGCAGGTTGCCGAGTTGATGGCACACGTTGCAGCCAGTCTTGATCTCGTTGATCCAATGGTGCTGCGTCGCCATCCGCGGCTCGATGCCGTTGCCTTGGGCGCCCGTGCCGGGGAATTGGTCGGCGCCCGGGATCTGAATTAGCGAGTACCAATAGCTCGCGGGGTACACCTGCGCCGCCGCGCGCGCGTCCGGCGCGATTACCGCTCGCAACGACACGTGACTACCCGGGGTTGCGCGAATGCTGGGCGAGTCTACGAGACCGTAACCCCGTACCCACAGCGTGTAAGTAGCCTGCGGCAGGTCGGGCAGCACGTAGCGACCCCGGTCGTCCGTGACGACGATCTTGCGGAACTTCGTGGGCAGGTCCGTCGTCTCGGCGATGACCCACACGCCGGCTTCCGGTCCGCGGTCGCCGGCAACGACCCCGGCGATGTCGTCGGAATCGATCGCGATCTCGCCGATCCCCTGGGCCCTCACGAATGAGGCCGCGCACGAGAATGCGCACGCCGCCAGGATCGCCGCGTAACTTCGCCGCAGGTTCGCCATAGTCCCCCCTCGCTGTTCGCCGCTGCCCCTGTTCGCCGTTCGCTGCGGCGAAGGGGCACTGCCCGAAGGGGTTAGATAGCCCGCCAGCGCTTGGGAGTACTGAAATCGCTCCGAAAATGCCGGAAAAACGCCGAATGACCGGTTGATCGCCAAATTGCTCGGTTCTCACTGGGTACGCTAGACTGCCTCGAGGAGTACTCAAACGCTCCGAAAAGCGCGGAAGAACAACGAATGCGCGCGCCCCCTCCAGTAAGCACTCCGCCCGGCGCGACGAACGCGGCGCCTATCGCCTATGTGTTCGGGGAATTCACGCTCGACGTCGCATCGCGCCAACTCCGGCGTGACACAGACAGCGACGTGCAACTGCCCTCGCGTGCGTTCGATGCGCTCTTGTACCTGGTGGAACACCGCGATCGTCTCGTGCAAAAGAACGAGCTCGTCGAGGCCGTATGGCACGACGTGGTCGTTACCGACGACAGTCTGATACACGCGATCTCCGTCCTTCGACGAGCCCTCGCCGATGACCCCAACGAGCCGCGCTACGTCCAGACGGTTCCGCGCCGCGGCTACCGTTTCGTCGCCGCCGTTCGTGTCATCCCGGGCAGAACCGCGCCGACCGAAACGGCGCATAGGCCCTCCGCTGCCTCCGCATCCTTCGAAGCCGCCGGTGCGGCGATACGAGCCGACACGGCGCCGCGGCGAATCCGTTGGCTCCCCCAACGCAACGCGGCATCCGTAGGCATTGCCATCGCGTTGGCCGCCGCCATCGGGGTTGCTTGCGCCTCACTCTGGGGTGGCTTCCATCGGAACGCAGAGGTCCGCGAACCGGGGCGAGCAGTCCGCCTGTTTCAGCCTGCCCCGGAGGGCGCGACCATCGTGTCGAGTGGCGTGCTGTCGCCCGACGGGCGGTGCCTGACATTCGTTGCGCGAGACAACTTGAGCGGCAGAAGCACGCTCTGGGTCCGCACGCTGCATTCTTCGGAGCTGAAGCCGCTCGACAACACGGCAGGCGCGTCCAAACCTTTTTGGTCTCCAGACTCTGCCCGCATCGGCTTCTTCGCCAGCGGCAACCTGATGACAGTGAATGCGGCCGGGGGCGAGGCTCGCACGGTTGCTCGCGTCGGTATCACGCCGGCGGGCGGAACGTGGGCCGGCGACGACACCATCCTGTTCGCGGACTGGGCCAAGGGCTTGTATGCCGTCGGAGCGCACGGCGGGGAGCCCGAGACCGTGGCCACCCTCGACCGGACGGCGCGCGACATCGCTTTCTCGTGGCCACAGTTCCTGCCCGATGGACGCCATTTTCTGTATCAAATCGTCAGTCTCGATGCGGCCCGCACCGGCACCTACGTCGGCGACCTCGACACCCGGAAAAGCGTCCGATTGTTGGACACGGAATCGCCGGCCGTCTTCGCCCCGCCTCAGTACGTCCTCCACATTCAGCGTGACATGTTGATCGCCGAGGAATTCGACGTGCGCACGCTGCAACTCACCGGTCGCGCCACCGTTCTGGCACGTGGGGTCTCGACGCCGTCACCTGCGGACGAGAACGTGGTATCGGCAGCGGGCGACCTGATCGCCTATCGTCAGGGTATCCGCCAACAGCAACTCGCGTGGGTGAACAGATCCGGTGAAATCCTGAGCACCGTGCACATGCCGATCGAGGTGTTCAACCCACGAGTCTCTCCGGACGGATCCCAGTTGCTCGCGACGAGCTCGGTCACCACCAATCCCGGACTCTGGCTCGCGAGCTTGTCGCGTACGGAATTCGAGCGACTCGAGACCGATGCGATTGCGCCACTTTGGTCACCGGACGGCGGGCGAATCGCTTACACGGCGCGCGGCGGGTTCGACCTGATCGTCCGCTCCACTGCGAGTGGCGACTCTCGTCCGCTGGTCACGGATGGCGCAATCAAAATACTGAACGACTGGTCGCCGGACGGCGAGCAGATTGTCTATACGCAACTCGACGATCGAACCCGGATGGATCTGTGGGGAATCCGCGTCAAAGACGGGACCGTGTTTCCAATTCTCGCAACGCCCTTCAACGAGATGCAGGCGCGAATCTCGCCCGATGGGAAATGGATCGCATACGTGTCGGACGAGAGTGGCGCGGCCGAGGTCTACGCACAACACTACCCGCAGCTCGGTGAGCGTTACAAAGTGTCGGCCGACGGTGGCGGCCAACCGCAATGGCGGCACGACCAGCGTGAGATGTTCTACATCGCGCCGGACCACACGATCGTCGCGGTTCCGGTCGACCCGTCTGGCGGGCAGCCCACCTTCGGCTCACCCCAACGCTTGTTCCGCGCTCCCGGTCCAGAGGGTGCGCGCGACAACTACGCCGCCACGGCAGACGGCAGACGGTTCCTCGTTGACGGCTCGATCGCGGACGTTGGCAACACCGCGATCACCGTAGTGGTCAACTGGCCGGCGGAGGCCGGCGTCGCGGCGCAGCCGCGTGCCCAACGTCTCGAGTAAGCGCGCCCGCCAGCGGAAACTCGCTCAGGGCGACCATTCCGCCGTGGGCTTCGGCAACGCGCCGCTCTCACCGTGCGAAGTTGCACCGGCGACGCTGTCGCAGTGCTTGCCTGGGGCCGGCGGCGTGTTGGGCGGGCATTTGAATAACCCGGATTTGCCCCGACCGCCACCCGTCAATCCGCTACGCAACGGATGCAGGCCAATGCTGAAAATCGTCCCAGGCGGAAAGCTCTGAGCCGTTATACCCTCGAGCGCAACTTGGCTCGCTGAGCGCAGCTCGACGGACCAGATCACGGGTTTTCCCGCAGCGTCGCGGACGACCACCTGGCGCGCTTCGTTCAGAGGCGAAAAAAAGATCGTGAGGTGACTAGGATCGGGGCTCACGCGCGTGACGACCCCGGTCAAAACGTAGGTCTTCTCACCGTCGTACATCGCAAACGAATGATGCGCGAATGCCGACATGGAGGCAGCCCCAGCGACCACGGTCGCGAGCAAGGCGACAGCCGCGGAGCTAAAACGACGTTGCTGCATATCGCTCTCCGTCACTTGAATCCGAACAGCGGCGCAGCGGTGGGTCGTTCCATACCGGCCTCGAAGTACTGTTCCCAGATTTGCGCCCAGGGTCGGTTGTACACATCGGGCACGGTGTACTCGATCGTCGTCCCGGGCGGAACCGGCGTTGCGATTCCGTTGATCGGGTAGTTGTAGCGGACACACTCGATATAGAGATAAGGGTTCCCCTCGTTTAGCGCGCCCGTCTTGTCCCACCGGTGGATGATTCGCACCGGCTGCACCAGGGCTTCCGGATCGTAGAAGACAGCCTCGTGAACGATGCCGTTGACCCTGCCCTGGTCGTCCTTCCGCGGCGTGTAGATCTCGATCGACTGCATCTGGCTGCTGAACTCGAACGCTCCGTGCGACATCCAGCCCTGGACGTTCGACGTCCATGTCACGAGCGCATCTCCATCCCAAAAGCCGATCGTCTCACCGTACCAGCGACGGACGTCCGCGGAGAGATACGGCACAGTGCCGTCCTCTTTGAATCGCCGCCCGATCAGTGCGTGCGTGATGAAGTTTCCCGCCGTGACGTTCAGCACCTGGAACAGCTCGGGAGTCATCATGATCGAAGGGCTGAAGCCGGAGTACTGCGCGATCCGCCGCATGAACCCTTCGGGCTGGCAGTACGACGCCGGCCACTGCGGCGCGTTGGTCGCAGCGTAGTGATACATCTGCTGCACGAACCGAGTTTGGTATTCGGGTGTCAGCAGTGTCAGGTAGGTGGGTATCTGGAGCACTGCACCGTGATACCAGGTCGCCATCTTCGAGGCGTCCCGGCGATAGTTTCCGTTCCAGTTCGGTAGCGTGGCCTGGGTGTAGACGGTAGGCCCGCCTCGCTTGACCGTGTCCGCGAGCATCGCTTCGTAATGCTGTTTCGCGGTCTTGAATGGGTACGGGCTCACGATCTGATCGCGCGGATAATCCCGATCGCAGTACCCCCACGCGGCAGACGCGGGCGGCGAGTTGCCGATCGTCGGCGTCTCGACTGCGCCCCATTGCGCTTCGAGACCGAGCGGCGAGTTACAGCGGAAATAGCGCGCGTCGCGCCACAGCTCGCGGTCCTTGTAGAAATCCTTGGTCGTGAAAATGTCGCGCGGCAGCGGGCTGATGCCGGGAGGCGCCGCGCCGTTCTTTGCGGCGATGACGGGCACGACGTCGTCCGGCACGCCGGGACCCACCGCCGTACCCTTGCCGTCCGGGCCCACCATCTGATCGACGTGCAGGGGCGCCGGCGCACCTCGGCCAACCAGGGGGGCCTGCGCATTGACGCATGGCGCGATCAGGCAGACGGTCACCGCGATGATCGTCCACGACGGCCGGCCCGCGCATCGGCAAACGAGCATCCTACGTCCCCCCGAAAATGCGGATCTGGTTCGAGCCGCGCGGTTGCGGCCCGACTAACGGCTACGGATACCGGACGCCTTCGGCGAAGTCCGGAACAAAAGCGGAAAAGGTCCGAAAAACACCGAACGGCGCAGCGGTCGCATCAAGCCGGCGCTGAGCTCGGCGGCTCTGCTGCTCCTGTCATGAATGCCACCGCGTCGGCCATCGTGCAGTCCGTCGGCTCGATGACGCACAACCTGCGCCCCAGGCGATGGATGTGGATGCGGTCGGCGACGTCGAACACATGAGGCATGTCGTGGCTGATCATGACGACCGACACTCCGCGGGCCCGCACCTCGCGGATCACGTCGAGAACCTTGCCGGTCTCTTTCACGCCCAGCGCTGCGGTGGGCTCATCTAGGATCACGATCTTCGAGCCGAACGCCACCGCTCGAGCGACCGCAAGACCTTGCCGCTGACCGCCGGACAGCGTCTCCACCGCCTGGCGCATGTCCTTGATCGTCAGCAGCCCGAGATCGGCCAGTTTCCGGCGCGCGGTGTCTTCCATTGCGGACCGGTCGAGCTTCCGGAGCCACCGACCCATGAAACCCGGAGCTCGCACCTCCCGGCCCATAAACAGGTTGTCGGTGATCGACAGCGCCGGCGACAACGCCAGACCCTGATACACCGTCTCGATACCGGCAGCCCGTGCCTGCAGCGGCGAGACGAACTCCACGACGCGGCTCTCGAGGCGAATTTCGCCACTGTCCGGGCGCAACGCGCCCGAGATCGCCTTGATCAGCGTCGATTTGCCGGCGCCGTTATCGCCGATCACCGCCAGAATCTCGCCGGGCCGCAAGTCGAAATCGGCGTGATCGAGCGCCGTGATACGTCCAAAGCGTTTGACGAGACCGCGGACCGTGAGGATCGGTTCGGCCATGGTCAGGCGGCCAAGCCCCGGATCCAGCGGTCGATCGACACCGCGGCGAGGATCAACACACCGATCAGGAGATAGGTCCACTGCGGGTCTGCGCCCGCGATTCGCAACCCGAGACCGAACACGCCCACGATCAGCGAGCCGAACAGCATGCCGAAGATCGAGCCGCGCCCGCCGAACAGAGAGACGCCGCCGATCACGACAGCCGTAATGCTCTCGATGTTGGCGAACTGACCGGAAGTCGGCGCCACGGAGCCGACGCGACCGATCAGAACCCAGCCGGCCAGCGCGCAGATCACGCCGGCGAGCACGTATACGGAGATCAGCGTGCGGCGAACCTGCACGCCCGCAAGCTCCGCGGCGTCGGCATCGTCGCCGATGGCGTAGACGTGCCGCCCCCATGCCGTGTGGCGCAGCACGTAACTCAACAGCGCAACCAGCCCGACCAGAGCGCCGGCGCCGAGCGTCAACGAAGCACCGGCCACTTCGAGTGGCCGGCCGAACAGTTGCAGCAACGGCGCTTGCGCCTCGATGACCTGGCTGCGGATCGATTCGTTGCCCGAATACAGAAAGTTGGTCGCCAGAACGATCTGCCATGTCGCGAGCGTGACGATGAACGGCTGCAGCTTCATGCGCGCGACGAGCCAGCCGTTCACGCAACCGAGAGCGGCGCCGAGCGCGAAGCCGGCCAGGATCGCAAGCGGTGTCGGCCAGCCGTAGTGCACAGCGCAGTGGCCCATGACCACCGAGGTCAACACCATGATCGCGCCGCCCGACAGATCGATGCCGGCGGTGAGCACCACGAGCGTCTGCGCAGCGCCGACGAGGCCGACGATCATCACCTGTTGCAGAATCAGCGACAGCGTGAAGGGCGATAGGAATCGCGAGCCGAGCACCACACCGAACGCGGCCACCGACACCGCCAATATCGTCAGCGGCACCAGCGCGGGTTCGGAATGCAGGAGGCTCCGGACGCGCTCGATCAGCCCCAGCATTTCTGGAGGCCGGTCCTGGAGTCGATCGATTTCAGGCCCGCGACGGGCTTGTCGGTGACGAGCACCGCACCGGTGTCGAAGAAGTCGAGCCCGGTCGTCGCCGCTGGCCGCACGCCGGTTCGGACGAATTTCACGATGGCTTCGATACCCAACGAGGCCATCAGCAGCGGGTATTGCTGCGCCGTCGCGCCGATCGCGCCCGCCGCGACGTTCTGCACTCCGGGGCAGCCGCCATCGACCGACACGAGCAGCACGTCCCGCGCTCTGCCGGCCGCTTTCAGCGCTTCATAGGCGCCGGCGGCAGCCGGTTCGTTGATCGTGTACACGACATTGATCCGCGGATCTTTCTGCAGGCAGTTCTCCATCGCCCTGCGGCCACCTTCGGGATTGCCGTTGGTAATGTCGTGACACACGTTACGGGGATCGGTTTCGTCGCCGATGCGGTTCGGATTGCCGACGTCGATACCGAAACCCTTCATGAAACCCTGATCGCGCAAGACATCCACCGTGGGTCTGCTCGGCAGCAGATCGAGATACGCGATCCGCGCGTTGGCGGCCGAACTCCCGAGCTGGCCTTTGGCCCAGGCGCCGACCAGCTCGCCGGCCTTGAAGTTGTCGGTGGCGAAGGTCGCATCCGCTGCGTTCGTGGGCTCGAGCGGCGTGTCGAGAGCGATCACGAGAATGCCTCTGGCGCGCGCCGCCTTGACCGAATCGACGATGGCGGCGCTGTCGGTCGGTACGAGCAGGATGCCGTTGACGCGATTCGCGATGCAGGACTCGATCGCCGCGATCTGGCCTTCGTTGTCACCTTCCTCGCGGCCCGCGAGCGCCGTCAGCTTCACCCCCAGCTCCTCTGCTTTGGCCCGCGCGCCCTCCTTCATCTTCACGAAGAACGGGTTGGTGTCGGTCTTGGTGATGATGCAGGCGTTCACCGGTTGCGCCCCACTCATCGACGAGCCGAGAACACCGAGAACGAACGCCGCCACGCACCCGACATTCATTCTTGCCGCAACCACCCTGCAACCCCCGCGCCTCGACGCAACACTTGCCGAAGGCAATGATTAGGGACCGGAGGAAAGATTACAAACGTTTGCAAACGCCGGGCCTTCGCAATCATGCTGCGAGCGGTCGCAACGGTGCCGGCACATGAACCAGGAGTATCCAACCCGATGAAGAGAATCGCGCTGCTTACGATATTCGCTGCGACGGCCCTGACCGCCCAGACAGCCAAAGCCCCTCTGCCCGCCGACATCGACACCCAGTCCTTCTCGCGCCTACCCCTGGTGCTCAAGGATTCGCTCGACGCCGAAGGCAAGCGCATCTTCGAGGTCATCAACGGCAAGGAAGGCAACGTACCGCGCGTCGGCCCGCCCAACAACACGATGTACAGCCTGGCGGCGGCCGAACCGTTTGACGTGTTGAATCAGGTGCTGCGCAAAGCGAACGTGATCGGCGCGCAGTTCTTCGAGATCAGCACGCTCGTCCCGGCGCGCGAGTTCAACCAGCCGTACGAGTGGACGGGTCACGAGCTCGGGGCACAACGAGCCGGCGTCGACCAGAAGGTCATCGACGTGATCAAGCACGACCGACCCGTCACCGGGCTGCCGGAAAAAGAGGCCACGGCGATTGAATTTGGCCGAGCCCTGCTGCGCGGCAACCATCAGGTACCGCCTGCGTTGTTCGCGAAGATGGTCGCGCTGTTCGGTCGCCGCGGCACCATGGAGATCGCCATGGTCATGGGCGACTACACGATGACGGCCATGGTCCTGAACGCCGCAGATCAGCACCTGCCGCCCGACAGGGAGTCGCTGCTGCCGCCGCGCTGACACTTCAGCGAACGTCGCGAAGAGTCTGCGCAGCGCATCGGCGCAGCGCGCTGTTTCTCAGCGGCCGTAGGCGTAGGTCGGCGCGCCGCGCACCCCGGGCGTAACCTCGAACAGGCAGCCGGCGAGCGGTTCGTCGTCACGTCCGATCGCCGCGGTCGTCACGAACATTCGCTCCAGCGCGGGGCCCGCGAAACAGCAGCTCGTGACCTGCGACACCGGCATCGCGATCACGCGATCGAGACGCCCGTCCGGCAGGAACCGGCTCAGTCGGCCACCTCCCCAATGCGCCACCCACACGCCGCCTTGCGCGTCGGTCGCCATGCCGTCGGGAAACCCCCACTCTTCCCGAAAGACGACGAACACCTCGCGCTTGCCGAGTGCGCCGTCTGGCGCCAGCGGAAACCGATAGATCACGCGGCGCGTGGTGTCGGTGTGATACAGCGTGTCGTGGGCGGGGCTGAACACGGGGCCGTTGCTCACGACGTAACCGGTGTCGTGCCTGCTGCAGTTGCCGTCCGCGTCGAGGCAATACAGGCACCCTGTCGCTGCTCGCTCCCGATCGTCCATCGTGCCGGCCCAGATTCGACCGGCCCGATCGACCGCGGCATCGTTCAAACGGCTGTCGGGCACATGCGGCTCGGGAGCGCACATCAGCTCGATGCGCAGTGGATCGAGGGATAAGCGTGCGAAGCCGGTCTTGAAGCCGGCGATGAACCCCGGCTGGCCGCGCCGCTCGACGACCCAACCGAGCATCTCCGGCATCGACCAACTCGTGTGGGCGCTGTCGTTCAATGCGAGGCGATGGAGCGCCCGGCCCTTGATGTCGACCCAATACACGGCGTTCTCGCGACTCACCCACAACGGCCCTTCGCCAAGCACAGCGCGCGTGTCACAGGCACAGCGAACCACGGCGTTCGAACCCGCTTCCTCGGCGCCGGTGTCGTGCTTGCGATCTGCCATCGTTGCTCTCGTTGTCGGTGCAGCGTCACTTGCCGTGATTCTAGGCGAATCGCGCGCGGCTCCACCGGCGTCCTTTTGCGCCCGCGTTGCGCGCAGTTCATTATGGAGAGCCACCAGGACTCGCGACCGCTCTGCGCAATGCCTCCGGCGAAAACTAAACCGCGCAATGCAACCGCGCGCTCGAAGGAGCGTCTGCACGGTCGCATCGCGCGCAAGCTCGGCGTCGCGATCGTAGCGGGCCGTATCAAACCCGGCGAAACGCTGGACACCGAGGTGGCTTCCAGCGAGCAGATGTCCGTATCGCGCACCGCATACCGCGAAGCCGTGCGCATTCTCTCCGCCAAGGGCCTGGTGGCGAGCCGCCCGAAGCGCGGCACGCAAGTGTGCCCGAAGAGCGCCTGGCACCTGCTCGATCCCGAGGTGCTGGCGTGGTTCTTCGAAAGCCAGCCGAGCCAGGATTTCCTCGTGGGCCTGTTCGAGTTGCGCCTGATCATCGAGCCCGCGGCCGCCGCACTGGCCGCGGAGCGCCGGACACCAGGCGACCTGGCGCAGATGCGCGACGCACTGCAGAGAATGGAACGGCACGGGCTCGCGGCCGCGGACGGCCAGAGCGCCGACCGCGAGTTTCACGACGCCATCCTCACGGCCACACGCAATCCCGCGCTCGTGGCGCTGTCCAGTAGCATCGGCGCCGCCGTGCGTTGGACGACCATCTTCAAGCAACGCAAGCGCCGCTTGCCACGTGACCCCATGCCCGATCACTGGCGCGTGCTCGACGCGATCGCCGCGGGCGGAGCCGACGTTGCACGCGCGGCGATGCAGGACCTCGTCGCGCTGGCGCTCGAGGACACCCGTCTCTCGATGAAGTGACGCTGCACGCCGCGGCCGCGAGGTTGAATCGCCGCAAGTCAGCCTTTATTGTCTGAGTAATGATCACCGGAAAATTCTTCATTGGCGCTCGTGAGACGGCTGGGCGCGAAACCTACCGCGCACTCGATGCGGCGACCGGCGCCCACCTCGAACCTCTTTTCTACACCGCGAGCCTCGCCGACATCGATCGAGCGTGCGAGCTCGCCGCCGGCGCATTCGATACGTTTCGCGAAACCAGCATCGAGGAGCGCGCCCGCTTTCTCGAAGCCATCGCCGACAACATTGCAGGCGTCGGCGACGAGCTGATCGTGCGCGGCATGGCCGAGACGGGCTTGCTGCGGCCACGCCTCGAAGGCGAGCGCGCGCGAACGGTTGGCCAACTACGGCTATTCGCCGCCACGTTGCGCGAAGGCAGCTGGCTCGCGCTGCGCATCGACACGGCGCAACCGGAGCGCACGCCGTGGCGGGCGGATTTGCGGCTGCGCAAGATCCCGGTCGGCCCGGTCGCGGTCTTCGGCGCCAGTAACTTTCCGCTGGCGTTCTCCGTGGCCGGCGGCGATACGGCGTCTGCCCTCGCGGCGGGCTGCCCGGTGGTCGTGCGCGGGCATCCTGCACACCCAGGTGTCGGCGAGCTCGTGGCCTGCGCCATCGCGAAAGCCGCAGTCGACAGCCGACTACCCGAGGGCGTGTTCTCTTACATTGCGGGCCCCGCGCACGCCATCGGCAAGGCGCTGGTCGCCAATGCGCACATCAAAGCCGTGGGATTCACGGGCTCGCGAACCGGCGGCCTCGCGCTGTGCGCCGTCGCAGCCGCGCGGCCCGAGCCGATTCCCGTATTCGCAGAGATGAGCAGCGTGAACCCCGTGTTCCTGCTGCCGGGTGCGCTGCAACACGACGCCGAGAACCTCGCGAAGGGCTTCGTGGCATCGCTGACAATGGGCGCCGGCCAGTTCTGCACGAACCCCGGCCTGGTCCTCGCGGCGCACAGCGCGCATCTCGACCGTTTCATCGCCGCGGCCACCGACGCGCTGTCCGCCTGCAACGCACAAACGATGCTGACGCGCGGCATCCATCACGCCTACGAGGACTCCGTCGCGTGGCTCGCCGCCACGCCCGGCGTCGAGGCCTGCGGTCGAGGTCGTGAAGCCAGCGGCACTAACCAGGCGCGCGGTGCGCTGTTCGTCACGAGCGGCGCTACCTTCAAAGAGAATCCGCGCCTCGCGAACGAAGTGTTCGGCCCTTCAGCCATTCTGGTGCGGGTCGAGCAGCCCGAATCGCTGCTCGGTCTCGCGGCAGAGCTCGAAGGCCAGCTCTCGGCCACGCTGCACCTGCGCGAGTCGGACTTCGCGCTCGCGGCGCGCTTGCTGCCAGTGCTCGAGCGGAAAGCGGGTCGAATCATCGCCAACGGCTGGCCGACCGGCGTCGAAGTCGCTCATGCCATGGTGCACGGCGGCCCGTTCCCCGCTACCTCCGACAGCCGCAGCACGTCCGTCGGCTCGCTGGCCATCGAGCGTTTCCTGCGGCCCGTGTGCTATCAGGACATTCCCGACGCACTGCTGCCCGGCGCACTGCGTGACGGCGCCG
>JBDTOT010000019.1:0-86245 GCA_039933105.1 Gammaproteobacteria bacterium
TGGGTGCGCTGGTCGTCGCGGGCGCGTATGGCGGCTTCGCCTATTGGCAGTTCGTCGCTCACTCTCAATGGTGGCCGTTGGTCGTCCCTCTACTCGCGCAGCTGCCGGCAGCGGTGGCACTCGCGTTGTGGCGCAACTATCGCGACCTCGCGCGGCAGCGGCAACGCGTCCACACCGTGCTCGGCTATTACGTGCCGGCCGCCGTTGCGAACCGACTCGCCGAGCAGAGCACTGCGATGGAGTCGAGCCGCCAACTACTTCATGGCACCTGCCTCGTGACCGACGCTGAGCAATACACGGCGCTCGCCGAACGGTTGGGGCCCGATCCGCTCGCGGCTCTAATGAATGATTACTACAAGGTGCTATTCCGGATCGTCGAGGAATTCGGCGGCGAGATTTCCGATACGGCAGGGGATTCGATGGTGGCGGTGTGGGCCACGGCCGAGCCGAACCCTGACGTGCAAGCGCGCGCGCTACACGCGTCGGTCGCCATGATCGATGCGGTGGAGGCCTTCAACCGGCAGCGACCGAGCAGTCAGCTGCCGACTCGCATCGGGCTCGAATCCGGCGAACTCGTGATCGGCAATATCGGTTCGGAACAGCGCTACGAGTATCGGGCCATCGGTGACATCGTGAACACGGCCGCGCGCATCCAGGGGCTGAATAGCGTGCTCGGCACGCGCGTTCTGGTTTCGGCCGCGACGCTCAGCGGACCGGTAGTTCTGCCGACTCGCGAACTAGGCACGTTTCTACTGCGCGGCAAACAGCTGGCCGTGCGCGTGCACGAGCCATTAGCAACGACGCGCGCAGAATTCGATGCTTCGACGCTGGCGGCGTTCGGTGCTGCGCTGGCCGCGTTTCGTGCCGGTCAATGGCTGGAGGCGCTCGAACTTTTCACGGCACTACGTCAACGCCACAGGGGCGATGGGCCGACGCGCTACTACGCAGCCCTGGCCGAACACTACCTGCGCGAGCCGCCGGCCGCGTGGAATGGCGCAGTCGTCGTTACCGTGAAGTGACTCCGCTCACGTCGCGCGGGCTTTCATCGACGACGCAGACTTGATCCTCGCCAGAAAGCTCTGGTGCATGGCCGATCGCGGCACGTTCTGCTCGAGATAGGCGATGACGTCGTCGAGTGCTGCGACACATTCGCTCTTGGTGCTCGGATCCCGCGCCAGCAACTCGCGCAGCATGCGCTGCGA
Organism: Gammaproteobacteria bacterium; assembly: GCA_039933105.1. Taxonomy (GTDB): domain Bacteria; phylum Pseudomonadota; class Gammaproteobacteria; order Steroidobacterales; family Rariloculaceae; genus FEN-1219. Next base: position 1,203 of record JBDTOT010000019.1, read on the forward strand.
TTCGTCGCGAACGTCCAAGGGCACCAGCGTGAGCAGGTCGACCATCTTCAAAATCTTGTTCTGATCTTTGAGCGGTAATCGTTCCACCTTGTGGACGACTCTGAGTACTTCCTCCGAAACTTGCATCGGCGCTCCTCCATTTCCGTGGTCGCTCGATGATTTTTTAGCACATCGACTGAGCGCGATCTGTCCGGTGGATGACACTTCGCGCGAAAAAGTTCGAGTTGTGTCCGTCGGTTGACAGAACTATGGATTGATTGGTGCAAGTCTACGTTCGCGATGCGAGGTGCATCGCGCCAACGGAGACCATCATGAAGACGCTTCGCCGATCGCTTGTTGCAGCTGCGCTACTCGTTTCGATCTTCGGTTTGCAATCGACGACGAATGCAACGGCGACGGCTGCCGCCGCGCCGCCCGTTCACAGAGTGACCGGCTGTTGCTACATGCTCGTCTACGGGAAATGGGTTTGTGTCCCGTGCTGAGTTGCCTGCGGGAGCTCTCGAGCGTCAGCGTTCCGCGAACTCGTTGATCGCGCGCCGTAGCGCTTCCGCATTACGGATCACGATTTGCGAACGGCCGAGATCGACCCAGCCGCGCCGTCGCCAGTCGCTCAAGTGGTGATTGACGACTTGGCGCGTGAGCCCGAGGAACCGGGCCAGCTCGGCTTGCGAAATTCGCAACTCGAGCTGGCCGATCCCGGTTACGCGTCCGTGCAGCGACGCCAAGATCAGCAGTCGTTTCGCGAGCCGCGCCGGACCGCCTAAGAACGCTGACTCTTCGACGAGCTCGCTCGTCCAGCGGAGCCGTTCGCACAGCAGCTTGAGCAGATGAATGGCGAGCGGCGGCTCGGCGTGCAGCAGCTGCAGAAAATCGCTGCGGCTGATGATGATCAGCGTGCTGCGCTCCGTCGCGCGCGCGCCCGCCGTGCGCGGCAGCCCGTCCATCACGGCAATCTCGCCGAACGTGTCGCCGGGCTCCATGATGTTCAAGAAGACTTCGCGTCCGCGGGCGGCGGTCGCGCTAATGCGAATGCGGCCCGACGCGACGCCATACAGCGCGTCGCCGGGGTCGCCTTGCGAGAAGATCACCGCGCCTTTCGCGTACGTACGCCGAGTGGCCAACGCGGCGAGCCGTTGCAGCGATACCTCGGTGAGACCGCGAAACAGATAGTTGCGCTTCAGCAGCGTTTGGGTGGCCAAGCTGCCGGCGAGCAGTGTTTCTGACGGAGACTCGTCCTCGCGACCGACCACTGGCGGCATTCGGGCTCCTGGCGCACGCTCCCGGCGCCAGGGCCGTTCGCGGACGGCAGCCAGTATGGTCGGGCCCGCGCGGAATGCAAGACAGACGCCGATCGACTGGCGCTGCGGTTTCGAAGCTGCGTTATCGTTACGTTCCCCTACACTGACGTGTCTGCACGGGAGATTGTTTTGAGCAGAATCCCATGGCGATTGGGCGCTCGCTTGCTGGTGCGCGACTGGCGGTCCGGCGAGGTAGTGGTCCTGTTCGCGTCAATGGTCGTGGCGGTCGCCGCGATGAGTGCAGTCACCTTCTTCACGGACCGTGTCCGCGCCGCTGTGTCTCAGCAGGCCGGCGAGGCGCTCGCTGCGGATCTGCGAATCGAAGCGAACACTGAACTACCGGCCGCCGTGAGTGCGGCTGCCGAACGACATGGCCTTGGTACGGCAAACGTCGTGAGCCTGCGCAGCGTTGTGGTGGCGGGGCAGACGACGTCGCTCGCGGATGTGCGGGGTGTGACGGCGGCGTATCCGTTGCGCGGCGATGTGCGTGTGGCGGACTGGCTCGGCGGAGTGCCGCAGCTGGCCGCCGGCGCTCCGCGTCGCGGTGAAGTTTGGGCGGAGCCGAGCCTGCTCGCTCGTCTCGGTGTCGCCGTGGGCGACGAGCTCGAGGTGGGCACGTTGCGGCTGCGCGTCACGCACACGCTCGAGTTTCGTCCCGACGAGGGTTGGCGTTTCACCGAGATCGCGCCGACCGCACTCTTGTCGCTCGACGACGTGCTCGCATCCGGGTTGCTCGCGCCGGGCAGTATCTCGCGTCGCGCTGCGCTGTACGCCGGCGGCCCGGAGGCGCTTGCGGCGTTCCGCGCCGAGATTGCGCCGCTGCTGCGGCCGCAAGACAGAGTCGAGGATTATCGCGACGGTCGGCCCGAGGTACGCGCGGCTATAGGCAATGCGGAACGATTCCTCGAGCTCGCCGCGCTCGTCAGCGTGCTGCTCGGCGGTGTTGCGGTGGCAATGGCGGCGCGGCGTTTCGTCGCACGGCGGCTAGATGCCGTCGCGCTAATGAAGTGTCTCGGCCTGCGACATCGCGAAGTGTTGGCATTACACCTCGTGCAGTTACTGCTGCTCGTGGCGGTCGCCGCGTTCGTGGGCAGCGTGGTCGGCTATCTCGCACAGTTCGGTTTGACGGCGCTGCTCGCCGGTCTGATCGAGGCGAAGCTGCCAGCACCCGGTCTTCAGAGCGTAGCGCTCGGTCCCATTACCGCGGTCGCGGTCGCCATCGGTTGTGCGTTGCCGCCGCTGCTGCAACTAGGCGCGGTGCCGCCGGCGCGTGTGTTGCGTAACGACGTCGGGCCGCCGCAATTGCGGTATGCAACCATCTACGGCGTAGCCGCAGCCGCCGTGACGGGACTGATGTACGTTCTCTTCGGCGACGCGAAGCTCATTATCTATCTGCTCGGCGGCACCGTCGTGACGTTCTTCGTGCTGTATTTCGCCGGGCGGCTGCTCGTGCTGTTGCTGCAGCGCGTGCGCGGCGGTGTGGGTGTCGCGTGGCGTTATGGTATTGCGAACGTCGCGCGCCGCGGGCGCGAGAGCAGCGTACAAGTCGTGGCGTTCGGCATCGGACTCATGGTGCTCTTGCTGCTGACCTCGGTGCGCACCGAGCTCATGTCGGAGTGGCGTGCCAGCTTGCCTGCGGATGCGCCGGATCACTTCCTCTTCAACATTCAGCCGCAACAGCGCGCCGCGGTAGGCGCCGCGCTCGTCGCAGCCGGCGTCGAGTCGCCGCAGTTCACTCCGCTTGTGCGAGCGCGCATCAGCATGGTCAACGGTAAGCCGGCAGCGGAATTTCCGGCGCCAACGGAACGTGGTAGGCGTGAGCTCACCGATGAGCTGAATCTGTCTTGGTCCGCTGACCTTCCGGGTGCCAACGAAGTCGTCTCGGGTAATTGGTGGAGTGGGGCCGGCGAGCCGGAGCTCTCGATCGAGGACGACCTGCGAGTGGCGATGGGACTCAAGCTCGGCGACGAGGTCACGTTCGAGATCGGCGGCGAGAGTCTTGCGGTACGGCTCACGAACACGCGGCTCGTGCACTGGGACTCTTTCAAGCCGAATTTCTTCTTGGTCTTGAGCCCTGGCGCGGTCGAGCACTATGCGCAGACCTACATCACGAGCTTGCACGTCGGTCCGGAGCGACGCAGCTTGACCATCGATCTGATCCGTCAGTTTCCGAGCGTGTCGATCATCGATGTGGGTGCGGTGATCGAACAGGTGCGCAGCTCGATGGACCGCGCCGCGCTCGCCGTTCAATACGTGTTCCTGTTTACGTTGGCAGCGGGAATCATGGTGCTGCTTGCCGCCATCCAAGCAACGCGCGACGAACGAATGTTCGAGAGCGCGGTGCTGCGGACACTCGGTGCTCGACGCAGCGTCGTGTTGCAGGGCGTTGCGGCCGAGTTTACTGCGCTCGGACTTCTCGCCGGGACTTTGGCCGCTGTCGGTGCCGCTAGCATTGGCTACGTCGTCGCGACGCAGTTGTTCAACCTGAGTTACGTTCCCGGTGTGGCGCTATGGCTTGGTGGGCTACTCGCCGGCGCGGCCGTCGTCGGCATCAGCGGCACGCTTGCCGTGCGCTCCGTCGTCAATCAATCGCCGGTCGTGACGCTGCGCGGCGCGTGAGTCGGTCCGCCCGCTGGCTGGCGAATACGAGTGGTCGCTGGCCAGGGTTATGATGCCGCACGTATTCCATCCGGAGCTTCGCCGATGATCGAGTTGTTCACCGCAGCCACACCAAACGGCTGGAAGGCCTCCATCACGCTCGAGGAGCTTGGTCTTCCTTATAAGGTTCGGCCGATTAGCTTCGACAAGAGTGAGCAGAAGGAGCCGTGGTTCCTGAAGATCAACCCGAACGGCCGCATTCCGGCGATCGTGGACCACGACAACGGCGGGTTTGCGGTGTTCGAGTCGGGCGCGCTGATGATTTATTTGGCCGAGAAGGCGGGCAAGCTGCTGCCGAGCGATGTCAAAGGCCGTTCGCTCGTCATTCAGTGGCTGATGTTCCAGATGGGCGGCGTTGGCCCAATGATGGGGCAGGCCAACGTATTCTTCCGCTACGCGCCCGAGCGTATTCCCTACGCAATCGATCGCTATCAGCGCGAAGTGCGGCGGCTGTTCCAGGTGTTGAATACTCAGCTTGCCGATCACGAATACCTGGCCGGCGATTATTCGATCGCAGATATCGCGAGCTGGTCGTGGGTGTTTGGTTACAAATGGTCCGGCGTCAGCATCGATGGGCTCGATCACTTGCGCCGCTGGATGGATGCCATTGGGACGCGGCCCGCCGTGATCCGCGGCAAGGACGTTCCGGTGCCCACCGACATGGACGAGATGATCCGCAAAGCCGACGAGGCCAAAACCAAAGTGCAGGGGATCTTGGTATAGCCGTACCAGGTTCTGAATCGCGGCTTGCGGGCCCCCCGAGCCTGGTTCTACACTCGGTAGACTTTCGTCATGCCGTGCGCCTCGAGAATACGTGCCCGTCCCTCATCGCGAGGGCGAGGGGCAATAATCGCCACACGGCGCGAGCCCGCACACCAACGATAATTCGAGGAATCCGATGAGCGCTTCGATCGCCAGTCAGCCCGCCCCGTCGGCAGAGGTTGCCGCGTTCTTGCGCCGCCCGGCGCGTCTCTTGATCGGTGGCGAGTGGGTGCAGTCGGAGTCGAGCGTCCGAATTCCGGTGATCGATCCCGCTACCGGCGTCGAGATCGCGTCGATCGCTGATGCGAATCGCGCCGACGTCGACAAGGCGGTGGCCGCCGCGCGCGAGGCTTTCGAGCGCGGCGCGTGGACGAAGATGCTACCCGCCGAGCGCGAAGCGCTGATCTGGCGGCTCTCGGACCTGATCGATAAGCACGCGGACGAGCTTGCAGAACTCGAGAGCATCGACAACGGCAAGACGAAGAAAATGGCCGGTATCGTCGACGTTCCCGGCGCCCGCAATTATTTTCGCTACATGGCCGGTTGGGCCACCAAAATCGAAGGGTCCACGATCGAGATCTCGGTCGGAGCCCCCGCAGGTGGGCGCGTGAACGCATTCACCCGCCGCGAGCCGGTGGGCGTCGTCGCGCAAATCATTCCGTGGAACTTCCCGCTCGTGATGGCCGCGTGGAAGCTCGGTCCTGCGCTGGCGGCTGGTTGCACCTGCATTCTGAAGCCAGCCGAGCAGACTCCTCTCACGGCGCTGCGACTGGGCGAGCTCATCATGGAAGCCGGCTTCCCGGCCGGTGTGGTGAACATTCTTACGGGTTACGGCGAAACGGTGGGCGCGGCGCTCGTCACACATCCCGGCGTCGACAAGATCGCATTCACGGGTTCCACGTTGGTCGGCAAGCTGATCAACAAGGCGGCCACGGATTCACTGAAACGCGTGTCGCTCGAGCTCGGCGGCAAATCGCCAGTCGTGGTGCTGCCCGACGCAGATCTCGACACCGTGATCAGGGGCGCCGCGGGTGCCATTTTCTTCAATGCGGGCCAAGTCTGTGCGGCCGGCTCGCGGCTCTATGTGCACCGCAAGCTGTTCGATCGTGTGGTGGAGGGCGTGGGTGCGGCCGCGGAATCCATCCTTCTCGGCCCCGGCCTCGACCCGGGCACCCAGATGGGGCCGCTCGTGTCGCGCGAGCAGCAGGAACGCGTCATGGGGTACATTCAGTCCGGCCGCAGCGAGGGCGCCTCCATCGTGGCCGGTGGCGAAGCGCCGTCACATCCCGGGTACTACGTACGGCCGACCGTCATTGCCGACGTCAAAGGTTCGATGCGCGTAGTGCAGGAGGAGATCTTCGGGCCGGTCGTGGTAGCGCAGCGATTCGACGATCTCGACGAAGTAGCGCGCCTCGCCAACGATACGCCCTACGGTCTCAGCGCCAGCATCTGGTCGAACGATCTGAGCGCCGTGCATCGTCTAGTACCCAAGCTCAAGGCGGGCACGGTGTGGGTCAACACGCACGGGCCGGTCGACGCGAACATGCCGTTCGGCGGTTTCAAGCAGTCTGGGCTCGGTCGCGAGCACGGGCGGGTGGGCGTTGAGATGTACACGGAAGTGAAGTCCGTCTGCATGTTCGTTTGATGATCTTACGAGGGGGTCTAATGAGTTCTGCTTTCGAAAAGGACGTCAAAGAAGCTGCTCGCCGTCGCGAAATCGAGCGGCGCACGACAGTGGCGCCGACTCGCGGTGTTGCGAGCCTGGTGCGGTCGCTCACCGAAGGAACCGTGCGGCCAAAAGCGAAAGAGCAGGAAGTGCTCGACGTTGCCACGGCGTACTTCCTCGAGCACGGGTACGAAGGCGCGAGCATCAACGCGATGGCCCGCAGCTCCGGTATCTCCAAGGAATCGATCTACCGTTACTTCAGCAGCAAGAAACAGCTGTTCGAAGCCGTGATCGGCCGCGAGTTAGTCGAATATCGGCGCGCGCTCGATCACCTTGATTCAATCCTGAGGTCGCTCGAGTTGCGCGCGGCATTGGTCATGGTCGTGGAGACCACGCTTGCGCTGATCACGACGGATCGCACGCTCGCACTGCGGCGGTTGATCTTCGACGAAGCTACGCGCTCGCCAGACGTCGGCCAGCATTACTACAAGATCGGTCCGGGCAGGGCCTATGCTGTGCTGCAAAAGGTATTTGAGACGCATGACCATGAAAGCGACTTCGATGTGCAGAAGCTAAGCGAATATTTTGTTGCGTTCATGTCTTGGAAGATGACGCTCGAGCGGCAGTGCGCGGTGCGTACGCAGCCCACGGCCGAGGAAATCTCGGCGCATGCGGCCGTTTTTGTCGACGACTTCATGAAGGCGTTCCTGAAGTCGTAGTAATCACAATGGCGTGGAGTCGACGCGAAGTTCTAGGTTCTGCGCTGGCGCTCGGTGCGCTGGCCACGGCACCCCCAGCATTCTCGCAAACTCGTAGACGCGGTATGTCGCCGACGAACTTCGTGATTCGCAACGCTTACGTTCTCACCATGGACAGCGCGCTGGGTGACGTGCAGGGCGGCGACGTGCACGTAAAAGACGGCGCGATCATGGCCGTCGGCAAGGGTGTCTCGGCGCCCGGTGCAAACGTCATCGACGGGGCAGGAATGCTCGTCCTGCCGGGCCTCGTCGAAACCCATTGGCACATGTGGAGCACGATCCTGCGCAGCTTGTCCGGCGACAAGCCGGAGCATGGCTACTTCCCTACGTCGCGCACGGTCGGCACCTTTTATACGCCCGAGGATATGTACGCGGCTGCGCGTCTCGCGGCGGCCGAGGCCGTGAATGGTGGCATCACGTTCGTGCACGACTGGTGTCACAACGTCCGTTCGCCGTCGTTCGCCGCGGCGGATATACGGGCGTTGACCGAAGCCGGCATTCGCGCGCGTTTCTCGTACGGCTCGCCGACGGGCGCCAGCAACGACGCGACAATCGATCTGGACGACCTGAGCCGGCTCGCTAAACGGTGGAGCGAATTTTCCAACGGTGATCTTCTGACTCTAGGCCTCGCGTGGCGTGGCGCCGCGAGCCCAGCGACGCTGCGCGACTACGAAGTCGCCAAGAATCTCGGCCTGCCGATCTCGGTGCACGCCAACAACTTCAAGAACACGGCCGGCGGCATCGCCGATCTCGCGGCGCGAGGGCTACTGCATCCGGGGATGCAAGTCATCCATGCCGTGTGGTCGAGCCCGGAAGAAATTAAAGCGCTCGCGGCGAACCGCTGCTCCGTCAGCATGTCGCCATTCACCGAGCTGCGAATTGGCTTCGGCATGCCGCTGGCCGCGGATATGCTTGCCGCCGGTATTCCCGTCGGTCTTTCGGTCGATACCGTTGCGTTGTCAGGCGACGCGAATCTATTCGGCATCATGAAGGTCATTCAAAACGTCGAGAACGGTCGCGCGCTCGATGAGTTCAGGATGCCCGCCCGGCGCGTGCTCGAGATCGCGACGATTGGTGGTGCGCGCTCGATGGGTCTGGCCGAAAAGATTGGCTCGCTCGTGCCCGGCAAACGCGCCGACTTGATCATAATAGACACGCGCGCGGTGAATCTGGCGGTGGTCACGGAACCCGCGCATTTGATCGTCGAGGCGGCGCAGCCCGCGAACGTCGACAGCGTTGTCGTCGACGGCAAGTTCTTGAAGCGTGGCGGGCGGCTCACGCACGTCGACACCACAGCCATCGTTGACGCCGCCCGCAAGTCCTATGCCGGCGTGCGTCAACGCTCCGGCTGGACCTGGCCCGGCTAGGTCGAGCGGGGCTAGCGCAGAACAGCGCGTAGCTGAGCGATTAGCCAGTCGAGCTCCGCGCGCGTCACGATCATCGGCGGCGCGAGCCGAACAACCTGCGCGTGCGTATCCTTGGCCAGCACACCGCGCTGCGCCAGCTGCTCACAATACTGTCGCGCCGTACCGTGCGTTTCGCGGATCTCGATTCCGATCAGCAATCCGCGGCCGCGAATGTCGGCGATGCACGCGGCGCCCAACCCGCGCAGTGCCGTAAGCAGATGCTCTCCAAGATCGGCCGCGCGTGCCGCGAGATTTTCGTCTACGACTACTGCAAGCGCTGCGCGCCCGACGGCCGCGGCGAGCGGGTTGCCGCCGAACGTGCTGCCGTGGTCGCCGGGCTGGAACAGTGTCAGCAGCGCGCGGCTCGCGAGCACCGCGGAAATCGGATACACGCCGCCGCCGAGCGCCTTGCCGACGACGAGCACGTCTGGCTCGGCGTCGGCGTCGTGTTCGTGCGCGAACATCTTGCCGGTGCGGCCGAAGCCCGTCTGGATCTCGTCGAGTACGAACAACACGTTCCGCTGGCGGCACACTGCGCGTGCCTCGGCAAGATATCCCGCTGCGGGCACGATGACGCCGGCTTCGGCCTGGATCGGCTCAACGAGGAACGCAACGGTGTTCGGTGTTAGCGCCGTCCGCAATGCGTCGATGTCACCGAACTCCACGAGCGAGAAGCCGGGCGAGTAGGGCCCGAAATCGTCGCGATACTGCGATTCCGATGAGAAACCGACCAGCGTTGTCGTGCGGCCGTGGAAGTTGTTCCGGCAGGCGACGATCTCGGCCTGGTCGTGGGGCACCCCTTTGACGCGATAACCCCATTTGCGCGCGAGCTTGATCGCGGTTTCGACGGCTTCGGCGCCGGTGTTCATCGGCAGCGCCATCTGCATGCGCGTCACGCGACAGAGGTCGGCCAGGAAGGGCCCCATCTGGTCGTTGTGTACCGCGCGCGACGTGAGTGTGAGTCGCTCCGCTTGGGCGACGAGGGCGGCCACGACCCTGGGATGTCGGTGGCCCTGGTTCAGCGACGAGTACGCGCTGATGCAGTCGAAGTACTTCCGGCCCTCGATGTCCCAGAGCCACGCCCCCTCCGCGCGTACGGCGACCACCCGCAGAGGCGAGTAATTCGGCGCGCTGACAGCCGCGGTTTGCGCGATGACGGCGTCTGTCTCGCTCACGTGGGGTAGTAGCGGTTATGCGTCACGGATTGCGGCGGGCCGAACGATCATGGCGGCAGCGTCGCGCGAGTGTCGCACGCGCGAGTAGTGTTTGAAACCGCTACACGCGGCCAGCGGGTAGAATGCGAGGGGCCGCATTTCTTCCGCGGCCGAGATCCAAATGACCGTAGCGAATCCGAAAGTGTGGTTGAAGTCTGGCCGCGAGAAATCGTTGCGGCGCAAGCATCCGTGGGTGTTCTCTGGGGCGATCGAGCGCGTGGAGGGTGCGCCAGCCTCTGGCGCCACCGTCGACGTTGTCGCGGAAGGGGGCGATTTTCTCGCGCGAGCCGCGTATTCGCCGACGTCGCAGATTCGCGCACGCGTCTGGACGTTTCGCTCGAGCGAGCGCGTCGACGCGGATTGGTTTCACGCGCGGCTCGCTCGCGCCATCGAATCGCGGCGCAAGCTTGGGATGCTCGATTCCGGTAGCGCATGCCGGCTCGTGTTTGCCGAGTCCGATGGGCTGCCGGGACTCATCGTCGATCGCTACGGCGAGTACCTCGTGTGTCAGTTTCTGTCCGCCGGTGCGGAAGCCTGGCGTGCCGCGATCACGGAGTGCTTGCAGACCTTGTGTGTACCGAGGGGCATCTTCGAGCGTTCCGAAGGTGGCGGGCGACACAAAGAAGGGCTCGCGTCCGAGCGCCGGTTGCTTGCGGGTGAGGCACCGCCTGCCGAGATCGAGATCGAGACTAACGGCGTGCGCTATCTCGTCAGCCTGGCCAGCGGCCAAAAGACCGGCGCGTATCTCGACCAGCAGCGCAATCGCAAGCGCGTAGCCGCTTATGCGCCCGACGCCGAGGTGCTCGATGTATTCGCCTACACCGGCGGGTTCGCGTTTGCGGCGCTGCATCGCGGGGCCAGAAGCGCAATGCTGATCGATTCCTCCGCGGAGGCGCTGCAACTCGCGGAGCGCGATGGGGCGCGCAACGGCTTCGCCGACCGCTGCGCGTTCGTGGCGGCAAATGTTTTCGACGAGCTTAGAGCGTTGAAGCAGGCGGGCAGGCAGTTCGACCTCGTCGTGCTCGATCCGCCAAAGTTCGTGCATTCCGCCGAACAGGTACCCGCGGGGAGCCGCGGGTACAAGGACATCAATATGCTGGGTCTGCAGCTCGTCCGCCCGGGTGGAGTGCTCGCAACGTTCTCATGTTCTGGGCACGTCGATGCGAATCTGTTCCAGAAAATAGTCGCGGGCGCCGCGGTCGATTCCGGCCGCGCCGCGCAGATTCTCGAACGTCTCTCACAGCCTGCCGATCATCCCGTCGCAACTGAATTCCCCGAGGCCGACTATCTCAAAGGCCTGATTTTGCGAGTGAACTGACATGGACCGTCACGGCCGATCCGAGGAGCCGTCCGATGCAGCCTGATTCGCTGGCCGCCTGGCGTCACGAGCACGCGTTTGGACAGGATGCGAAGCGCCCCGGCGAGCGGAGGACGCAAATCGTGATCGCAATCACCGCGACGATGATGATCGTCGAGATCGTGGCCGGGATGTTGTTTGGCTCGATGGCGCTGCTCGCCGACGGCCTGCATATGGCTTCGCATGCCGCGGCGCTCACGATCAATGCATTCGCCTACGTTTACGCCAGGCGCCACGCACGGGATGCGAACTACAGTTTCGGTACGGGCAAGATCAACACGCTCGGTGGCTTCACGGGTGCCGTGCTGCTCGCGGGCTTCGCGCTCGTCATGGCGATCGAGAGCGTCCAGCGGCTCGTGGTGCCGTTGCCGATCGCGTTCGATCAGGCCATCTTCGTGGCGGTCGTAGGGCTCATCGTGAACGGCGTCTCCATGTGGATCCTGGGGCACGAGCATGACCACGGGCATGGACACACCGAGCATCACGACCACGACCACGACCACGACCACGATCACCGTAGTCACGAGGGCGGGGCGCACGACCACAATCTCGTGTCGGCCTATCTACACGTGCTGGCCGACGCTTTGACGTCGATACTTGCGATCGCCGCCCTGCTCGCCGCGAAGTACTTCGGCTCCACTTGGATGGACCCGCTGATGGGCATCGTGGGTGCCGTGCTCGTCGCGCGCTGGTCGTTCGGGTTGCTTCGAGATACCAGTGCGGTGCTGCTCGATCGCAGCGCTCCACAAACGGCCCGCGACGAAATTCGCGCCAGCCTCGAGGCCGCCGACGGCGCGCGCGTGGTCGACCTCCACGTGTGGTGTATTGGCCTGAACCTCTACTCGGTTGTCGCAGTCGTGGTCAGTCCCGTGCCGCGCACGCCCGAGCACTACAAGGCGCTGCTGCCGCCGGACCTGGGCATCGTGCACGCGACGATCGAGGTCAATGCCACAGGCCCCGCCAGATAGCTTCATACGAAATCAGATGCTCCTGTATGCTCGCCGCGTGAAATCCGGGCCCCCGCCGCAACGCAAAACACCGCCTGCGAACGCGCGCGGTGCGCGTGCCACTTTCTATGGGTTCGTTTCTAGTAAATACAGCGTACTAGAGGGAATACCTAATCTATTTGTCGATGTGGCAACCCGATTGATTCGCGAGCTCTCGAGCTCCCCAGCCCGCGACGCGATGCGGGGCCTTCTTCTGCGCTGGAATTGACGGCCGTGAAATCCGAACGAGCCGTCCTAGGGGTGCTGTTCGCCGGCGTGCTGATGGCCGCGCTCGACATTGCGATCGTGGGGCCCGCATTGCCTGCGATTCGCGGTGCGTTCGACGTGAGCGGACGAGCGCTGCCATGGGTCTTCAGCGTCTACGTGCTGTTCTACGTCGTCGGGACGCCGCTCCTGGCGAAGCGCTCCGACCGGCGCGGCCGGCGCGGCGTGTTCGTGCAGAGCCTGGTCCTATTCGCGGTGGGCTCGTTGGTGGTTGCGGGCGCGCAGAACTATCCGATGCTGCTACTCGGCCGAGCGGTACAGGCGTTCGGCGCGGGCGGCTTGTTTCCCGTTGCAGCAGCGGTGATTGCCGACACCGTGCCTGTGGAAAGGCGGGGGCGCGTGCTCGGGCTCATCGGTGCGACGTTCGGCGTTGCGTTCTTGCTAGGGCCGTTGCTCGGCGGATTGTTGCTCCCCTGGAGCTGGCGCTGGTTGTTCCTGATCAACGTGCCGATCGCCGGTCTCTTGATCGTGCTCGCACAGCGCAATTTGCCGCAGGCTGGCCAACCGGATTCGCGTGCGTTCGACGCATGCGGTGCGGCGCTGTTGTCCGTAGTTCTAACGGCGATTGTCGTTGGCGTCGGTCAGATCGACACCGGGCAGTGGGCGGCGAGCCTCGCATCGTTGCGCGTGTGGCCTTGGCTACTGCTCGCCGCGATCGGCGGCCCGCTGCTCTGGGCAGTCGAAAAACGCGCCGCCGATCCGGTGCTGCCGCCGGCGCTGTTGCACTCGCGCCAGCTAAAACTCGTCGGCGCCATCGCTCTGGCCGCAGGTGCCGTCGAAGCCGGCATGGTGTTCCTACCCGACGTGGCGGTGCGGGGTCTTGGCGTCGATGCGGGGGCCGCGAGCTTCATGATGCTGCCGCTAGTGCTGACGCTCGCGATCGGTGCGCCGCTCGCGGGGCAGTTGCTCGATCGAGTCGGCCCGCGTTCCGTCGTGCAGGCGGGCCTGTCGTTGACGGCCGCGGGCCTCGTCCTGCTTGCCCTCGTGCCCCTCGACCTCGTGAGCTTCTACGGTTCGGGCGCCGTCATCGGATTTGGCCTCTCGGCGTTGCTTGGCGCGCCGCTGCGCTACATCACTTTGCAGGAAGCGGGCGATGAGCGGCGCGGCGCGGGGCAGGGCCTGCTGACGTTGTGCGTGAGCATCGGCCAGCTGATCGGGTCGGCCTTGATCGGTGGCGCCGTCGGCTCGGCAACGGACGCACTTGGTGGTTACCGCCACGCGTTGCTCGCCGTCAGCGTCGTCTGTGTGTTCGCGTTGCTGCTGAGCCTCGCGCTGCGCGGTAGAGTGCGCTACCGGCAAGCCGCCGGGTGACCGCGGCGTTTGTTAGGGCTTCAGCCCTCGGAGCCAGATTTCATGCGTGACTGCTGGATAGCCCCGTCGATTCTGTCGGCTAACTTCGCAAAGCTAGGCGAAGAGGTAGACGCCGTCGTAGCGGCGGGCGCCGATCTGATTCACTTCGACGTCATGGACAACCACTACGTGCCGAACCTCACGATCGGCCCGCTGGTATGCGAGGCGCTTCGCAAGCACGGGGTGAAGGCGCAGATAGACGTGCACCTGATGGTGAAGCCTGTCGACCGCATCATCCCCGATTTCGCCGCCGCCGGGGCGTCGTACATCAGCATCCATCCGGAGGCGACCGAGCATGTCCATCGCTCGCTGCAGCTGATTCGCGAGCACGGGTGCCGCAGCGGGCTCGTTCTGAATCCGGCGACGCCGCTCACCTGGCTCGATCATGTTCTCGACAAGGTCGATCTCGTGCTGTTGATGTCGGTGAACCCGGGCTTCGGGGGGCAGCAGTTCATCGACACCACGTTGCCGAAGATCCGCGCGGTACGCGAGCGTATCGACCGAACGGGCCGTCCCATCCGTCTCGAGGTCGATGGCGGCATCAAGATCGAAAACATCGGCAAGGTCGCGGCGGCGGGCGCCGACACGTTTGTGGCGGGCTCCGCGATTTTCGGCGCGGGTGACTACCGTGGGACGATCGCCGCGATGCGTCGCGAGATTGCTGCGGCCGGTTGAGCCGCGCCCGTGTCTGCGAACCCTCTCCACTCGCTTCCGCGAGCCGTTCTGCTATGCTCGCGGCCGCCGAAAACCGCAGTGTTACTCGGCTATTGCGCTGAACCTCTAGAGGCCCTTCATGACCTGGACTGTGCACAAGTTTGGCGGCACCAGCGTCGCCGACGCGAGTTGTATTCGCCGTGTAGCCGACATCATCGGCGGTCAAGAAACCGGCAATCTCGGCGTAGTCGTGTCGGCTATGAAAGGGGTGACGGACGATCTGCTCGGCCTCCTCGAGAAGGCCGCTCGCCGCGAGCCCACCGAGCCGACGTTGAAAGCGCTCCGCGCGCGCCACGAGAAGGCCTGCGTCGAGTTGCTCGGCGCCGCCAGTGCGAAGCGTGTGCTGGCCGAGTTCGATGCGGAGCTGGCCGACATCGAAAGCATATTGAAGGCCGTGTCGCTAGTCCGATCGGCGTCGGATCGCAGCCGCGATCTCGTCGCCGGTTTCGGCGAGATATGGTCAGCGCGACAGATCGCGGCGTTCTTCAAGCAGCAGTTCAAGAAGCGTGACGTCATGTTCATGAACGCGCGCGACGTGCTCGTGATCGAGCAGAGCGAGATGGGCCCCGTCGTGGCCTGGGACCTGTCTCGGCCGAAGCTCGCTGCTGTGATACCCGCCAGCTTCCGCGGCGTCGTCGTCATCACGGGTTTCGTGGCTTCGGATCGCGAAGGTTTGCCGACTACGCTCGGCCGCAACGGCAGCGACTACTCGGGCTCGATCTTCGGTGCGTTGCTCGACGCGACCGAAGTGCACATCTGGACCGATGTCGACGGTGTCATGAGCGGCGATCCGCGCCGCGTGCCGGATGCGAAGATCATCGACGAGATGTCGTACAGCGAAGCCATGGAGCTCGCGTACTTCGGCGCGAAAGTTATTCATCCGCAGACGATGGCTCCGGCCGTCGGCCGCGGCATTCCGATCTGGATCCGCAATACCTTCAACCCGACGCATCCCGGCACGAAGATCTCCGCGACGTCCGGGCACCGTGGTGCGGCAGTCAAGGGCATCAGCGGCGTCGACGGCGTGGCGCTCGTGAACCTCGAAGGCGCAGGCATGATCGGCGTGCCGGGCACGGCCGACCGCCTATTCGGTGCCCTGCGCGAGTCGGGCGTGTCCGTCATGCTGATTTCGCAGGGGAGCTCCGAGCACTCGATCTGTTTTGCAGTGCGCGACGACGTCGCAGAGAACGTGCGCAAGGTGGTCGAGCGTGCGTTCGCAGTGGAATTGAACGAAGGGCAGGTGCAGCGCGTGGGCATCACGCGGGACTGCGCCATCGTCGCCGTGGTCGGTGACGACATGGCCGGCATGCCAGGCAGCGCAGGGCGATTCTTTGGCACGTTGGGGCAGGCGGGTATCAACGTGCGCGCAATCGCGCAGGGCTCGTCCGAGCGCAACATCTCGGCCGTCATCGGCGCGAAGGACATGACGCGCGCGATACGTGCGGTGCACAGCAGTTTCTACCTGTCCGCCAAGACGGTATCGATCGGGGTGCTCGGGCCCGGCCTCGTGGGCGGCACGCTGTTGGATCAGATTGCGACTGCGTTGCCGCAGCTGCGCGAGAGGTTCAACCTCGATCTGCGCGTGCGCGCGATTGGCGCGAGCAACAAAATGCTGCTCGACGAGCAGCGCATCGATCTGAAGCAGTGGCGCGAGACGCTGAAGAAGGGTGTCGCAATGGATACCGACAGGCTCGTCGACCACCTGCAGACAGATTACCTGCCGCACTCGGTGTTGATCGACTGCAGTGCAAGCCAGGCGGTAGCGGATCGCTACGCCGAGTGGTTGAAGCGCGGCATTCACGTGATTACGCCGAATAAGCGCGCGCACAGTGGCCCGATCGCGTATTACCAGGAGCTGAAGCGCCTGAGCAGCGGCTCGCGCACGCATTTCCTGTACGAAGCGACCGTGGGTGCGGGCTTACCCGTTGTTCAGACGCTAAAGGACCTGGTCGAGACCGGCGATGAGATCCGAAGCATCAGCGGCATCTTCTCGGGAACCCTCGCCTACCTGTTCAACGTATTCGACGGCACGAAGTCGTTCTCGAACATCGTGCGCGAAGCCAAGTCGCGCGGTTACACCGAGCCGGACCCGCGCGACGACCTTTCGGGCACGGACGTGGCGCGAAAAGCCGTGATCCTGGCGCGCGAAGCCGGGCTCGTGCTCGAGCTCGCAGACATCGCCGTCGAGAGCCTCGTTCCAGCCGCGCTCGCCAAAGCGTCGGTCGACGAGTTCATGAAACGCCTGCCGGATTTCGACGCGCCGATGGCCGCGCGCGTCGCGACCGCGAAAAAGCAGGGCAAGGTCCTGCGCTACGTCGCGACCATCGACGTGGGCGCCAAGACTGCGAAGGTGGGGCTCGAGGCGTTCGCGCCCGTGCATCCATTCGCGAACATCAGCCTCACGGACAACATCGTCCAGTTCGTCACCGGGCGTTACTGCGACAATCCGCTTATCGTCCGAGGGCCCGGCGCCGGGCCGGCGGTCACGGCGGGCGGTATCTTCGCCGACTTGCTGCGTCTCTGTAGCATGCTGAGCGGCAACCAGGACGGAGGATAAGGGCGGCACTGTGCGGTACTTAAGCACCCGCGGCGGCGAAGAGACCCATCTTGTCGAGGCCGTCATGCGTGGCCTCGCAACTGACGGCGGCCTGTTCGTGCCCGACGAGCTGCCTCGCTTCACGCCCAACGACTTTCGCGGCACTACGCTGGCCGAGATTTCGGCGGAGCTTCTGGCGCCGTTCTTCGAAGGCTCCGGTCTAGAGGGGCAGCTCGGCGCGATTTGTCGCGACGCGTTCGATTTTCCCGTGCCGCTCGAACGGCTGATCGAAGCCAACGGCGAGCTCTCGGTGCTCGAGCTGTTTCACGGCCCGACGGCGGCGTTCAAAGATATCGGCGCGCGCTTTCTCGCGGCCTTCATGGAACGTGCGTTACCGCGATTCTCGGATCAACGCCCGTTGACGATTCTCGTGGCGACTTCGGGCGACACGGGCGGCGCCGTCGCGGCAGCGTTTTATAAACGACGCGGGATTCGTGTCGGGGTGCTGTTTCCAAAGGGACAAGTCTCGCCGCGTCAGCAGCACCAGCTGACCTGCTGGGGCGACAACATTCGCGCGTTCGAAGTCGAAGGGTCGTTCGACGATTGTCAGGCGCTGGTGAAGGCCGCGTTCACCGACGCGACGCTTCAGCAACGACTGAGGTTTTCGGCCGCGAACAGCATCAACATCGGCAGGTTGCTCCCGCAGGCGGCCTATCACGCCGCCGCAAGCCTCTGGCATTGGCGCAAGCACGGCACGGTCGCGAACTCGATCGTGCCGACGGGCAACCTCGGCAACGGCATGGCGTGCGTGTGGGCGCGTGCGATGGGCCTGCCGATCGGCGATGTGGTGTTCGCCGTGAACGCGAACCGCACGATCCCAGACTTTCTCTCGACGGGCCAATGGCAGCCGCGGCCGAGCACGCCCACGTTGGCGTCGGCCATGGACGTTGGCAACCCGAGCAACATGGAGCGGCTGCGCAACCTCGTACCGGACTTCGCCGAGCTGCGTGGTACTGTCGAGGCATACCCCGTCGATGACGAAGCCATTCGCGTTCAGATCGCAAAAGACTACGCGCGCTTCGGCCAGATCTGGTGCCCGCATACTGCGACCGGCTTTTGGGTCTATGACCACTTGCCGGCGTCGCGCCGCGTGGGCCGACCCTGGATCGTTTGCGCGACCGCGCACCCCGCGAAGTTCGAGACGATCGTCGAGCCTGTGATCGGGCGCACCGTACCTGTGCCCTCGGCGCTGGCGGAGATCCTGCAACGTCCGACGGCCAGCACGCCGTTAGCTCCGCAGCTGCAACGCTTTGCAGCTGTGCTGGAAGGCTGGACGTGATGCCTGAATACACGGTTCTGATTGGTGGCGTGCTCGTGCTGGTGGTCGTAGGCGCCGTCGCCTGGCGATTTTGGCTGCGGCGCGGCCCCCTCACGATGGCGCAAGTGCTCGCATCCGTGGCCATCGATCGCGTGCAGGATGTTCTGCTCCCGGATGGCATGGGTGGACAGATCCAGATCGAGCATCTGCTGCTGACCGGCAACGGATTGCTCGTGATCGACAGCAAAGCCTTCGAAGGTACGATCTTCGCGAGCGAGCGTATGGCCGAGTGGACGGTGATTGGCAAGCAAGGCCGATTCACGTTCCCGAATCCGCTTGGCACGTTGTACGATCGCGTTGCCGCACTGAAGCAGCTCGTGCGCGACGTGCCAGTGACCGGCCTCGTGCTGTTCGGCGAGCGCGCAGACTTCAGCAAAGGCCGGCCGCGCGACGTGCTGGCGCCTGCCGAGCTCATGGAGCGCTATGCGCGCCCCGACAAGGCCGATCTCGAGCAACTGCTCGTAGCCTTCGCGCCGCACTGGGAGCGTGTGAAAGGCGCCACCGAGCCAGCCCCGGGCGGCGCCGCGCGAATAGCGCTTTAGCCCAGCTGGAAGAGACGCTCGGCGTTTGCCGTCGTCGCAGCCGCCACCTCGTCCACGGGTCGATTCATTCCCGCGGCCACACGCTCGAGAATATGTGCAAGGAACATGGGCTCGTTGCGCCGGCCGCGTGGCTGAGGCACGAGGTCGCGCGGCACGAGATAGGGCGCGTCGGTTTCGATCAACAATCGCTCGAGGGGTATGTGCGGCAGCGCTTCGCGTAGTTTCGCGCCGCGGCGTTCGTCGCACACCCAGCCCGTCACGCCGATGTGCAAATCGAGATCGAGATACGCGGCTAGCTCCTCAGGCCCCTCCGTGAAGCAGTGCGCTACGCCGCCCGCGAGCTGCGCGCGCCGTGGGGCGAGTATCTCTAGGAATTCTGCATGTGCGTCGCGCTGGTGCAGGAACACGGGCTTGCCGGTCTCCGCGGCCAGATCGAGCTGCGCCGCGAAAGCGTGCCGCTGAGCGGAGCGGGACGAAAAGTCGCGAAAGAAATCGAGGCCGCATTCGCCGACGGCGACGACGGCTGCGCTCGACAGCAGTGAGCGCAACGCGCCGCTCGTGTGCGCATCGAACTCGGCTGCATGATGCGGATGCACGCCTGCCGTGGCGAACAGCACGCCGGGATGCGCGGCGCAGAGCTCGGTGGCCTGCACGCTGCTGGTGATCGACGTGCCGGTCACGATCAATCGCCCGACCCCCGCGGTTGTCGCGCGCTCGAGCACCGCCGCGCGATCCGCGTCGAAACTGTCGTGCGTCAAATTGGCGCCAATGTCTATTAGGGCATGCATTTCCGCGCGGATTGTGACGAGCCGCGAGGAGCACGGCAACGCCCCGCGCTAAGCTATGGGGCCATGCGTTTGACAGAACTCATTGCAGCGTGCGTGTGTTGCTTCGCCGTTACTACCGCGGCGCGAGCGGCATCGCCTGCGGAGATCGCCGATCTCGCGGCTCGCATCGACTACGGGTTCTACAACGACGACGCGCCCGCGATCGACGCTGCGCGCACTGCGCTCGCCCGACTCGGGGATGCGCCGGCCGTGCGCTACTACCGCGACTATGCGGGCCTGCGACGCGCGCAGTTGAACCCTGCAGATCGGGCGTCGGCGCGCGAGTGCGCTGAGCGTACCGTCCCGGCCGATCTGTCACCGCCCGTGGCCGCCGAAGCCTGGATTCTTGTCGCGGCATGCGCGGTCGTCGGCCAGCAGTCCGTCCGTCGCGTCGAACTGGCTCTGTCGAGGGCCCGCGATCTCGACAAACGCAACCCGCGGCTCGGGCTCGTCGAAGCTTGGATAATGCGTCACGGCACCAGCGGCGACGCACTCGCGAACGCAGACCTCGCGATGAAGCTGCAGCAGACAATCGACGCGTTCGACGCCTGGCATGCGCCGGCGAATTCGCCCGAGTGGGGTCAGGCTGAGGCGCTCGCGGCACTTGCCGAGGCAACGCTGGCGCGCGGTGAGCCACGGGCTGCACGCGATCTGATCGAGCGCGCGCTGCTGCTGGTGCCCGATTACCGCGTGGCTGTCGAGTTACGTGCGCGGCTGCGCCGCAACTAGCCCCAGTTGCGTTCCTGCCGTCGCTGAGGTTCGATAAGCACCGAGTCGACTCGTCGAACGGTGCATGGCGGAACAGCTCGGTCTTTTCGATACGCGATGGTTACAGCCGGCGGACGCCGCGGCGCCGCCCCTATGCGTTCGCGAGAGTCGTCGCGCCCGGCGGCTGACCTTGCGGGTGCTACCGCCGCACACCCTTGAACTCGTGGTGCCGCGAGGCGCGCGCGCCGCCGATGTCGCCGCGTTCGTGCACCGTCATCGAAGCTGGATCGAGCGCGCACGGAGGGAGATCGCCGCGCACTACTCGCCGGCCCAAGAGCGGCTACCTGCACGTATTGCGCTGCGGGCGATCGATCAGAGCTGGCTGGTGCGCTATGAGTGCCGACCGCAGGAGCCGCCGCGCGTGCGTGTGCTCGGCGACGTGCTCGAAGTGCAGACGCGCGAAGCGAGCAATCGTGGAGCCGACGCCGCGTTGCGCTCGTGGCTCTGCGACCAGGCGAGCTATCACCTGACGCCTTGGGCGTTACACGAGGCCGCGCTCGTGGGGCGCCTGCCGAGTCGCGTGCAGGTTCGTCTGCAGCGGACGCGCTGGGGCAGCTGCTCGAGCTCCGGCACGCTGAGCCTGAACGCTGCGTTGATGTTTTTGGCGCCGCCCGTCGTGCGATATCTCCTCATCCACGAGCTGTGTCACTTGATTTCGCTGAACCATTCCCGCCGGTTCTGGGCGGCGGTGGAGCGCTACGAGCCGAACTACGAAGCGCTTGACCGTCAGCTCACGGAGGCGTGGGCCGACATCCCGCTCTGGGCGCATCCGGACGCGAGGCGAGGGTAGCGTGGCGGCCGTTCGATTCAGTGCGCTCGCGAACTCGACCGTGATCGTTGCGGCTGTGGTCTATGCGATCTTCCTGCGGCTTGCGAGCGGCGCGAGCCTGGCCGGTCTTCTGCTGGGCATCATGGTGATGCTATCGCTGCTGCGGTATGGCTATGCCGTTCTGCGGCACGTCGCGAGTGGCTGGGAGAACTTCCCGCCGCCCGATATCGAGTCGTTCATGCTCGTCGGTGGCCTCGGCGCAATCCTCCATCCGGCTTTGTTTGGGACCTCCCTGTATTTCCTCACGACGACGCCGCTCGTCGAAGGACCGCTGCGATGGGCGCTGCTCGTCGTCGTGCTCGCGACGTTCCCCGCGTCGGCGGCGATCATGGCCATGACACGGAACATCGCGGCGGCAATGAACCCGGCGGCGCTAGCCGGCTTCGTGCGCGACATGGGTAGCGACTATGTCAAGCTGCTTTGCGTCAGTGCTCTGCTAGGTGCGTTCCTCACCCTCATGGGCGCGCTGGCCGAGAGGTCTTGGTTGCTCGGCCTGTTCGTCTCGATACTGGCCGTGTGGACCGTGCTCGCGCTATTTCTGGCCACAGGCGCCACGCTGCGTGCGCATCGCGACGACTTCGCGTTGCTCGAGGCACTCGATGACAAAGACGTTCGCGAGACCAGGCGCAAGCACGCGGACTGGCAGAAGGTTCTCGATATCGCGTATGCCTCGGTGCGCAGTGGGCTCGCGGCGCAGGCCTACCGCACGATCAAGGATTTGATTGCGCAGGAAGGCAATAGCCTCGACGTCTATCAGTGGACCTTCAATGGAATGCTCGAGTGGGACCCGCCGGAGTACGCCGCGATGCTCGGCGAGCGCTTCGCCCAGCGGTTGTGGGAAGAAGGGCGTCAAGTCGATGCGCTCGAGCTCGTGCAGCGCTGCCGCAAGCTATCGCCGAAATTCGAGTTGCCCGCGGCGTTCAGGACGCAGCTCGCGGAGTACGCACGCGAGATCGGCCGTCATCGCTTTGCGGACGACCTCAGCGGGAGTTGAGGGCGGCTCGTGGCCTACAAAACGCGTGCGAACTCGCGTGCGGCCGACGGCCACTCCGGCGCGTTCGCGAACGCGTCCGGCACCTCCTCGAGGGTGCCCGGCCCGCCTGGCAGTGTCACGAGGCCGTGGCTCTCGGAGAGCATCATGCGGTTGCGGGTTCGCATGTCCTCGACTACGCGCAGCTCAGTGAGATTTTTGTGCGCCCACTCGAGCTCCATCATGAACCGCGGCATCACGCCGGTGATGGTGCCGTCGGCCGCGACCACGCCGTCGGCAAGCGCGCCCATCGAACCGGTGGCGCCCCCGCCGTAGATCACGGCGTAACCGCGCGCAGTCAAAATTCCGCCAAGCCGCTGGGCTGCGTCGCGGTACACGGCATCGCTGGCGTCGCTCGACGCGCAATAGACGCAGATGTTTCTTGGGCCAGTCATGCTGGGAAGAATGAGTAGATCGCGCGCCTCGATACTCAGCCAGGCGTCGAGGCTGCGTGGTATAGCGTCCACGCGCCAACGATGACGAACCCGACTCCTGCTACATAGGACAGATACTTCGGGTTCACGTGATGCGCCACGAGAGACCCGGCGGCAACGCCAATCGCCGAGGCCAACACGAGTGCGACCGCAGCGCCGGCGAAGACCGTCCACAGGCTCACGTTGTCCTTCGAGGCGAACAGCATCGTCGCCAGCTGCGTCTTGTCGCCGAGCTCGGCCAAAAACACGGTACCGAAGACCGTTGCGAATACTTTCCAATCCATCAACGCTTAGCCTTGTTCCAACAGGTTGCGCAGATCCGCGATGGCCGAGTGCGCGCGCGAGAGATACGACGCGAGCACGAGCGAGTGATTCGGAAATATGCCGTAGCCTTGGCCATTCAGAATCATCGGGCTGTGAACCGGTGCGAGGCCCTCCTCGAGCTCGCGAATCACCTGCCTCAGGCTCACGACCGCGTTTTTGTCCTCGAGCGTCTTCTCGAAGTCGAACTGGGCAGCGCGCAGGAAGATCAGCAGCGCCCAGGCCGTGCCGCGCGCTTCGTAGAACTCGTTGTCGATCTGGAGCCACGGTGTTTTGACGATCACGTCGGCGGGACCTTTGCTCGAACTCTCTCCCGCAGGCGCGCCGCTCAAATCCGTGTTCACCCGAATCTGGCCAACGCTGGCCGAGAGGCGCTGCGAGAGATTGCCGAGGCGCAGCTCGACTACCGCAAGCCATTCGCGCAGGTTGTCAGCGCGTGCGAAGAACTGCGCGTTGCCGGGCGTGTCGTCGGTCAGTCGGTCGCGGTAGCGGCGCAGAGCGGTCGAGGCCTCGCGATATTTGCTCTCGGCCGGCGGCAGTAACCAGCTGCGATTGTCGGTGTTCAGCGCCGGTTCGGCGACGGCAAGATCGTCGTCCTCGAGCGACTGCGATTGCGAGCGGCTGTAGTAGTTGCGTAGCACGCGCGCGAGATCGCGACACTGCATCAGCACGCCGAACTCGAAGCTCGGCATGTTGTCGAGCCATAGGCCGGGCGGCAGCATATCGTTGCTGAGATAGCCGCCGGGTTTGTCGAGCATCCAGTCGATGGCGTCGATCAGCGTGTTGACCGTCGAGTAGCCGACCACCGCGCGATGGCCTTCTGGCGTCTCGCGCACGACCCACAGCACGCTCGGCTCCCGCGACCAGTAGAAGCCGAGCGCCCAGAAACCCGCGGTAACGACGAGCAACAACGTCAACGCCCAACGCCAACGGCGCCTGCGTCGCGGGGCAACAGGCGCTGCAGTGCTCGAAGTAGCTGCCGGCCCCGACGCAGGCGCGTTCGCGTTGCGACGGAGCCAGGAGGGCAGCAGCTGCATCGAATCGGGCTACGCTGCGTGCTTGCTGGTGGCGAGCTGTCGCAACACGTACTGCAGGATGCCGCCGTGGATGAAGTAGTCCTGTTCCTTCGGCGTATCGATACGCACGATGGCCGTGAACTCCTTCTTCTTGCCGTCGGTGCCCACAGCCGTGACCTTCACTTCCTTCGCACGCTCGAGCCCCAATCCGACGATGTCGAACGTCTCGGTGCCCGTGAGACCCAAGCTCGCCGCGGTGTCACCTTCGCGATACTGCAGCGGCACCACGCCCATGCCGATCAGGTTCGAGCGGTGGATGCGCTCGTAGCTCTCGGCGATAACGGCCTTCACGCCGAGCAGCGCCGTGCCCTTCGCGGCCCAATCACGCGACGAGCCCGCGCCGTACTCTTTGCCGGCGAGGATGATCAGCGGCGTCTTGTCGGCCTGGTACTTCATCGACGCGTCATAGATCGATAGCTGCGCACCACTCGGGATGTGCACGGTGATGCCACCTTCAGTGCCGGGCAGCAGGAGGTTTTTCAGGCGGATGTTCGCGAACGTTCCACGCACCATGACCTCGTGATTACCGCGGCGTGCGCCGTAGGAGTTGAAGTCTTTCTTCGTGACGCCAAGGCTCTCGAGGTACTTCGCGGCGGGGCTGGTCGACGCGATGTTACCCGCAGGGGAGATGTGGTCCGTGGTGACGGAGTCGCCGAGCATTGCGAGCACGCGCGCACCTTTGACGTTCTGCGGCGTGCTGGTCTTCAGCGTCATGCCCTCGAAGTAAGGCGGGTGCTTGACGTAGGTCGAGCTGTCGCTCCACGTGAAGTTCTCCCCCTTGGGGGTGGCCACGGATTTCCAGTTCGCGTCGCCTTCGAAGACGCTCCCGTAGCTCTTCTTGAACTGTGCCGAAGTCACGTGCTTCGCGATCAGGTCGTGGATTTCCTTCGAGCTCGGCCAGACGTCTTTCAGGTACACCGGTTTGCCGTCGCTGCCGATCCCGAGGGGTTCCTTCGTGAGATCGAGCTTCATGTTACCGGCGATCGCATAGGCAACCACGAGGGGCGGCGATGCCAGGAAGTTCATCTTCACTTGCGGATGAATGCGGCCCTCGAAGTTGCGGTTGCCCGACAGTACCGAGCACGCCACGACGTCGCTTTTCGCGAGCGCGGTTGCGATCTCGTCCGGCAGGGGGCCCGAGTTGCCGATGCACGTCGTACAGCCGTAGCCGACGAGGTTGAAACCCACCTTGTCGAGATCGCCCATCAGGTTGCAGGCCGTGAGGTAATCGGTGACGACTTTCGACCCCGGCGCGAGGCTCGTCTTGACCCAGGGCTTGCGCGTGAGGCCTCTCGCCGCAGCGTTGCGCGCAAGCAGACCCGCGCCGACCATGACGGCCGGGTTCGACGTGTTCGTGCAGCTCGTGATGGCGGCGATCACGACCGCGCCGTCCTCGAGGTCGAACTTCTGCGCGCCGGCCGTGACGGGCGCCTTCGTACCCTTGCCGGCGGCCTTCAGCAGGTCGCGGATTTTGCCGCCCGCGCCGTTTAGCGCGATGCGATCCTGGGGACGCTTCGGACCTGCGATGCTCGGTTCGACCGCGCCGAGATCGAGTTGCAGCACGCTGCTATAGCGCGCGACCGTCGCGGTGCGCCAGAGGCCCTGGGCCTTCGCGTACTGCTCCACGAGATCGATCTGCTCGCGCGAGCGACCGGAGAGTTCGAGGTAGCGCAGCGTCTCGGCGTCGATCGGAAACACGGCGCACGTGCTGCCGAATTCCGGTGACATGTTGCCGATCGTGGCGCGGTCCGCGAGCGGCAGGCCGTCGAGCCCGTCGCCGAAGAACTCGACGAACTTACCGACGACGCCGTGCTTGCGCAGCATTTCCGTGACCATCAGCACGAGGTCGGTGGCGGTTGCGCCTTCGGCAAGCTTGCCCTTGAGCTCGAAGCCCACGACCTGCGGAATCAGCATCGTGATGGGCTGGCCCAGCATCGCGGCCTCCGCCTCGATGCCGCCCACACCCCAACCGAGAATGCCGAGGCCGTTGATCATCGTCGTGTGCGAGTCGGTGCCGACCAGCGAGTCGGGATACGCGTAGCTGTCGTCGCCGACTTGCTTCTCGAACACCACGCGGCTCAGGTACTCGAGGTTC
The DNA here is from genome assembly GCA_039933105.1 of Gammaproteobacteria bacterium. Taxonomy (GTDB): domain Bacteria; phylum Pseudomonadota; class Gammaproteobacteria; order Steroidobacterales; family Rariloculaceae; genus FEN-1219. The sequence continues at coordinate 27,493 of JBDTOT010000019.1, forward strand.
ACCTGGTGCACGATGCCGGTGTTAGGCGGCACCACGCGGAAGTTCTGAAACGCCGTCTGCCCCCAGCGCAGGAAGCCATAGCGCTCCTGGTTGCGCTCGAACTCCACGGCGTTGTTCTTGGACAGCGCGTCCTGCGTGCCGAAGTAGTCCACCTGCACCGAGTGATCGATCACGAGTTCGGCCGGGGAAAGCGGGTTGATCATGGAGGCCTTGCCGCCGAGTTTGACGACGGCGTCGCGCATCGCGGCCAGGTCCACCACCGCCGGCACGCCTGTGAAGTCCTGCAAGACCACGCGCGCGGGCGTAAACGAAATTTCCCGGTCCGGCTCGACCTTGGGGTCCCAATTCGCAAGCGCCGTGATGTCGGCCGCCGTGATGTTGGCGCCGTCCTCGAACCGCAGCAGGTTCTCGAGCAGGATCTTCAGCGTATACGGCAGTGTGGCGACGGCGCCTTTGACGGCGTCGAGACGATAGATCTGATAGGTCTTGGCGCCGACCTTTAGGGGTTTGCGCGCGCCGAAAGAGTCGGTCATTGGAGCCTCGGGGTGTCGCGATGAAAACCAGCGCGATTATAAACGCGAAGCGCTCGAATGCGCGCGGGTTCGAGGCTCAACACGCGGCGCGCAGCTCGATCATCTGGCGACCGCCGTGTTCGATTTGGGCGCCTCCGAGGCACACGTCGCCGTCGTAGAACGCCACGAACTGGCCCGGCGTAGGGGTGCGCTGCGGCTGCTCGAAGCTGACCTCGAGCATGCCGCTGGCCAATCGGCGCACGCTGCAGGTCTGATCGGCCTGCCGGTAGCGAATCTTCGCGTGGCCTCGCCACGGCTCGCCGCGCTGCCACTCACGCGGTGGCGCGCCAATCCAGTGCGGTGCGGCGGCCGTGAGCGCTCGGCTGTGCAGCAGCGGATGCTCGTGGCCCTGCACGACTATCAGTTCGTTGCGCTCGGCGTCCTTGCCGGAGACATACCACGGTGCGGCATCGCCGTCCGCTGTGCCGCCGATGTGGAGGCCGTGGCGCTGGCCAAGTGTGTAGTACGCGAGCCCCTGATGCCGGCCGCGTTCGCGACCTTCATCGTCGCGAATGACGCCTGGCGATTCCGGGAGGTAGGCGTGCAGGAATTCGGCGAACGGCCGCTCGCCGATGAAGCAGATGCCGGTGCTGTCCTTCTTTTCCGCGACCGGTAACCGAGCGCGGCGCGCGACATCGCGCACTTCGCTCTTCAGCAGATCGCCGAGCGGGAACACGATGTCGGCGAGGTCTTTCGCGGCCACGGCGTGTAGGAAGTAGCTTTGATCCTTGCCTGGGTCGCGCGCTTTGCGAAGCTGTGGCACGCCGTCGACGACCTCGAGCCGCGCATAGTGACCGGTTGCGATTTGCGTGGCGCCGAGGCGCTGCGCATAGCGGCGCATGACGCCGAACTTGATCTGGCGGTTGCACAGCACGTCCGGATTCGGCGTGCGGCCCTTGCGGTGCTCGTCCAAAAAGTCAGCAAACACTTGTTCCCGGTACTCGCGCGCAAAGTTCACGCGGTGCAGCGACAGGCCGAGCTCCAGGCAAACCTGGCGGGCGTCGTGGAAGTCGCGCGCGTTGTCGCAGTAACCGTCGTCTTCCCAGTTGCTCATGTGCAGGCACTGCACGGCGTGCCCCGCGTCCCGCAGCAGCAATGCGGCAACGGCGGAATCTACGCCGCCCGACAGCGCAACGATGGTCAATGGTGTGCCCGGCATGCTGCGATTCTAGCAGCGGGGCGCGAAACGGCAGGTCAGCCGTGCGCCGTTTGGCTCGGCGCGAGGGCGTCGGGCCGGAGATAGACCAGGCAGTCAAGAGGGTGCCGATGGCAGGCGAGATAGTCATCGAAGCAACGGAGCACGGTCGGGCTGCGTAGTTGAGCGCTGCGCTTCAAGAGCTGCTCGCGCGACAACCAATGCACGCCGACGATCCCCTCGTCGAGGGTTGCGGGCCCCAGCGGAGGCTCGGCGGTGCCGCAGAACGCAACTCGGAGGAACGTGGTGCCCGAGTCCGCGCGCCACAGGTAGAACCCAACGATCGCGGCTGGAGTGAATTGGTGCCCGGTTTCCTCGAAAGCCTCGCGGGCGACAGCGGCGAGTAGCGACTCGCCGTGTTCGAGATGGCCCGCCGGCTGGTTCAGCACCAGGCGCCCGGCGCACTTCTCCTCCACGAGCAAGAAACGGCCATCGCGTTCGATGATGGCGGCGACAGTGACGTCGATGTCGTGTGCCATGGGAACCTTCGTGAACGTTCGGTCGAGCAGGGGCGATTATATTTGAAGTTGGCGCAGCTCGGGCTCGATCTCGCAGGCGTTCCAGAGGGTTTCGAACTTGTTCAAGTACAGCCGCGCGATGGCTGGCGCATTCGTGTCCGACATTCCTTCCCAGCGGTCTGCCTGGGGCCGATACATGAGCGCGAGCTCATCGGCGATGCAGAACGCCTCGGGGTGCGCGGCGTGCTGGCCCTTGCCATTGCGGAACTCGATATAGCTATTGAGCCGTCGCCCCATGTTGACGAACCGGCTCGCGGTCGTGATGACCCGCGTCGGGTCCACCACGAGCACGCGCACGCGTGCGAAGCCGCGCGACAGAATGAAACGCTTCAGCGTGTCGAGGAAGACGTCGTGATCGTAGATTGCGGGCTCGAGATCGTGCGTAAAGATCGAGAGGGTACGGTTCGCGAGCCCTGTGACCTCTACGACCGCCGCACGTACTTCGTCCAGGCTCGACAGGACCTGTCGGACGCCTTTGGTCTTGGTGTGCTCGCTCGGCGCTGCCATGAAAAATTAGCTCGCTGACTTGCCAGTCAGTTTACTTAACGGCACGGGGGCGGCTGTGCCGCGGGTCACGGTTTTTTCGCGGTCAGCCCTAAACGAGATTAGATCTCGCGTGCGAGCTTGGCGGCAAGGCCGATATAGGCGGAAGGCGTGAGCGCCAATAGGCGCGCGCGCTCGGCGGCCGGCAGGGCCAGCTTACCGATGAATTCGCGCAGCGCCGCGGCATCGATTGCACGGCCCCGTGTAAGGTCCTTCAGCTGTTCGTAGGCATCCGCCTGGCCGTAACGGCGCATTACAGTTTGAACGGCCTCCGCCAACACTTCCCACCGGTCTTCGAGCTCGGCCGCGATCAACTTGAGGTCAGCATCGAGTTTACCCAACCCGCGTTGCGCGGCGTCGATCGCGATCAGCGTGTGGCCAAGGGCCACGCCACAGTTGCGCAGCACGGTCGAGTCGGTCAGGTCGCGTTGCCAACGGGAGATCGGCAACTTGTTCGCGAGGAAGGTGAGTAGCTCGTTTGCCACGCCGAGATTGCCTTCGGCGTTCTCGAAATCGATCGGGTTCACCTTGTGCGGCATCGTGGACGAACCAACTTCGCCGGCCACAGGTCGCGAGCGGAAGTAGCCGAGGCTGATGTAGCCCCAGAAGTCGCGGCACAGGTCGATCATCACAGTGTTGAAACGCGATAACGCCTGGCAGTACTCGGCGATCCAGTCGTGCGGCTCGATCTGCGTGGTGTAGGGAGTAGGCGCGACCCCGAGAGACTCGAGGAAGCGGTTGCTGATCGCCGGCCAATCGGCCTCGGGATACGCGACCGCATGCGCATTGAAGTTACCGACTGCGCCATTGAACTTGCCGCAGATCGTGACGCGGCCGAACAGCTCGGCTTGACGCTCGATGCGATACACGAAGTTCGCGATTTCCTTGCCGAGCGTCGTCGGCGTGGCGGGTTGGCCGTGTGTGCGCGCGAGCATCGGTACGTCGGCGAAGCGCTGCGCCAGAGTTCGCAGGTCGATCGCGATCTGCTTCATGAGCGGCAGCAGTACTCGCTGACGTGCGTCGCGCAACATCAACGCGTACGCGAGGTTGTTGATGTCTTCCGACGTGCACGCAAAGTGTGTGAATGCCGCGAAGTTGCCGGTGGCGCCCGGCACGCCCTCGAGCTTCTGCCGCAGCAGGTACTCGACAGCTTTGACGTCGTGGTTGGTCTTGGACTCCAGGTCCTTTACCCGCTGCGCGTCGTCGAGGCTGAAGTCGTCGATGATCGCGTTTAGCACGTCTTTGACGGGCGGCTCGAGCGGCGCGAACTCGCGAATGCTCGGCTCGTCGGCCAGGCGCTGCAGCCAGCGGACCTCGATCAGCACGCGGTAGCGGATCAGAGCGTATTCGGAGAGGTACTCGCGCAGCGGCGCAGCTTTGCGCGCGTAGCGACCGTCGAGCGGCGAGAGTGCCAGGAGCGTCGAGGAGTCCACAGGCCGCTGAAGCCTATACAAGCGAATTGGGAGTGCGCATCATAAACGATCCTTACCGCGCTGATTCTTTTATTTCTTAGGAGTGTGCATGACGGCCGAGTTTCGAGTCGAACGCGACAGCATGGGCGAGCTGAAGGTACCGGCGAACGCTTTGTGGGGTGCGCAGACGCAGCGCGCCGTGAACAATTTTCCGATCAGTGGCTTGCCGATGCCGCCGGCGTTCGTGCGTGCCCTTGGCCTGGTGAAGTGGGCTGCTGCCGACGCGAACAAAAGCCTGCGTCTTCTGTCGGCGCCGATCGCGAAGGCGATCCAGGGCGTGGCTCTAGAGATCGCGAACGGCAAGCATCTCGACCAATTCCCGATCGACGTGTTTCAGACCGGCTCGGGCACGAGCTCGAACATGAATGCGAACGAAGTCATCGCAAAACTGGCGTCGAAAGCGCTGGGCAAACCCGTGCACGCGAATGACCACGTGAACATGTGTCAGAGCAGCAACGACGTCATCCCGTCCACGATCCATGTCAGCGCGGCGCTCGAGATCACCGGCAAGCTGCTGCCTGCGCTCGAGCACTTGCAGAAGACGATCAACAAGAAAGCGAAGAGCGTCGCGGGCATCGTGAAGACGGGCCGCACGCACCTGATGGACGCGATGCCGGTGCGCCTCGATCAGGAACTCGGTGGCTGGTCCGCTCAGATCCTGAGCAACATTTTCAGGCTCAAGAGTTCACTGCCGCGTCTCACCGGGCTCACACAGGGCGGCACGGCCGTCGGCACGGGTATCAACGCGCACCCCGAGTTCTCTGCAAAGTTCTGCGCTGCGCTCGCGAAACGCACGGACGTGGGCTTCCATCCGCTCGACAACTTCTTCGAAGCCATGAGCTCGCAGGATACGGCCGTCGAGGTGTCGGGGCAGCTGAAGACCACGGCCGTGAGTCTCATGAAAATTGCCAACGACCTGCGCTGGATGAATAGCGGCCCGCTCGCTGGGCTCGGGGAGATTGCATTGCCCGCGCTGCAGCCCGGCAGCAGCATCATGCCCGGCAAGGTGAATCCGGTGATCCCCGAAGCGGTGGCGATGGTCGCTGCGCAGGTCATCGGCAACGACGCGACGATTACGATCGCGGGCCAGTCCGGCAACTTTCAGCTGAACGTCATGCTGCCGGTGGTGGCGCTGAACCTGCTCCAAAGCATCGAGATTCTCGCCAACGCTGCGCGTGTGTTGGCGGATTCCGCGATCGCGGGTTTCACCGTGAACAAGGCGCGGCTCGATGAGGCGCTGGAGCGCAATCCGATCCTCGTCACCGCCCTGAATTCTGTGATCGGCTACGACAAAGGCGCCGCGATCGCGAAGCAGGCTTACAAAGAAGGCCGTGCGATCCGCGAAGTCGCGAGCGAGGCAACCGATTTGGGCGACGCGAAGCTGAAGAAGCTTCTCGACCCGCTCGAGCTGACGAAGGGCGGCATCAAGGGCGAGGCTGGCGGCGGAGGCGGCTGACAGCCGCCGCATCACGGAGCGATGAGCGGCGCACTTACCCTGGAGATGATTCGCCGGCGCGTCGCGGCGCCGCGTGCGCCGGTCGATCCGCGTGCGCGCATGTTGGTCAATGTCGATGGGCCGATCTCACCCGCGTTGCGCGCCGCGATCGACAGCCCGGGCCGCGCGGCATCGGTGCTGCTGATGCTCGTCGAACGTGCGGCGGGACTCACGGTGGTGTTTACGGAGCGTGCGGCGCACCTGAAAGACCATGCTGGTCAGGTCAGCCTTCCCGGTGGCCGGATCCGCACGGGCGAGAGCGCCGTCGACGCTGCGCTGCGCGAGGCGCACGAGGAGATCGACCTTCAGCCGAGCGACGTGGAGGTGCTCGGTGCGCTCGACGAGCTTCTGACGGGAACCGGGTTTCTGATCAAGCCGGTCGTGGGCTACGTTGCGGCGGGACCGTTCGTCGCCACCCCGGACCCGACGGAAGTTGCGAGTGTGTTCGAGGTGCCGCTCACTTTCATCGCGAACCCGAAGAACATCACGGCGACGTATCGTGAACGTCTCGGGGCGCGCTTTCGGACCCACGAGCTGCATCATTCCGGCCATCGAATCTGGGGCGCGACCGCCGCGATCTTGGTGAATTTCACGGACATCATTTCCAATGAATAAACAAATGGATGTCCAGAGTATCGAGAAACTTCTGAAGATCATGGGACGGCTGCGCGATCCGCAGGGCGGCTGTCCGTGGGACCGCGAGCAAACATTCGCAACCCTCGCGCCGTACACGATCGAAGAAGCCTATGAGGCGGCCGATGCGATCGAGCGCGCAGCGCTGGGTGAGCTCAAGAGCGAGCTCGGCGATCTACTGTTTCAGGTGGTGTTCCACGCGCGCCTGGCGGAAGAGGCCGGGCTGTTCGACTTCGAAGCGGTGGCGGCCGATATCTGCGCCAAGCTCGAGCGGCGGCATCCGCATGTGTTCGGGGATGCAGAGGTCAGGGACAGCGCCGAGCAGACGCGGGTCTGGGAGGACATCAAACGCCAGGAGCGAGCGACTGCCGGCGCGCTAGGCCTGCTAGATGACGTGCCCACTACGCTGCCGGGCTTGAGCCGCGCCGTGAAGCTCGGCAAACGCGCCGCCACGGTCGGCTTCGATTGGCCGGATACCGCAGGAGTGCGCGCGAAAGTTGCGGAAGAGATCGGCGAGCTCGATGCCGCGGTCGCCACCGGCACCGAGGCGGAGGTCGCCGCCGAAATGGGCGATCTGCTATTCACGATCGCGAACTGGTGCCGCCATCTGAATCTCGACCCCGACGCCTGCGTGCGCTCTGCGAACGGCCGATTCGCTCGCCGATTCCGCGCGGTGGAGGCTGGCGTCGCCACCAGCGGCCGGGGCTGGGACACGCACGATGCTGCCGCACTCGACGAGCTCTGGCGTCTGGCAAAGGCCGGGGAAGCCTGACAGGACGAGGCTTTCCGGCATTCAGGTTTGATTCAGCGCCTCGCCGCTAATCTGCCCTCCAAGGTCCCAAGTGGGACGCAGATGGGAAGGAGAAGAGGCATGGTCAAGACGATAACAACCGTTGCAGTGATCGGTCTCTTGGGCGCGAATGCTGCGTTTGCCGGCCATGACGACGACCGGGGATACGGTCATCGCGGACCGGAAGTCGCCTACGGCCGTGTCATCGACGTCGACCCCATCACCCACTACGCGACCGTCAATCAGCCGCGGCAGGAATGCCGTGACGAATACGTCCGGCAGCAACCGGGTGTCGCGGGTCCCACGGCCGCGGGTGCGGTCATCGGCGCCGCAATCGGCCGGCAGTTTGGCGGCGGCAGTGGCCGAGATCTGGCGACCGCAGCGGGTGCGGTCGCGGGCGGCCTCATCGCCAACCAACGTGCGCAGCGCAACCAAGGGTACCGAGAGGTTCCGGTGGAGCGTTGCCGGGTCGTGAACGAGCGCGTCACCGAGCGCGTCGTCGACGGCTACAACGTGACTTACGTGTACCAGGGCCGTCGGTACGTGACGCGAACGGCTACGCCCCCGGGCGACCGCATCGAGCTCGCCGTCGACGTGCGCCCGGTCGGTTACACGACGTGGCGTTGAGCTCGGCGCATGATGAGCCGGTGCTCTGGGGCGGGCGAAAGGCCCGCCCACTTTTTTTCGAACGGTCCGCGCTAGTGGGTTCCTTGACGCGGACCGAGGGCCGAACCCAAGCTTGGCGACGGGTAATGACCACCCGGAACGGATGGCAGTGGTGAACGGAATCAACAATTGGAACGTACGGTGGTTGAGGCGCGGCTTCGGGTGCTGTGCCGTGGTCGCCGTTCTACTCGCCGCTGGCGGCGCGCTCGCTCAACCGCGCCAGGCACTCACGCAATTCGACAGCGAGTCGCCAATCAAGGCGTTCGCTGCCCAGCGCGGCGGCGTCTCGCTCGGCCAGGCGACGTCAATGGCGCGGGGCCGTTATCCCGGTCGTGTCGTGCGCGCCGAGACCGTCATGATGGGCGATCGCGTCGTGCACGAAATCCGGATTCTCGGCGACGACGGCCGTGTGCGTACTGTCCGCGTCGATGCGCAGACCGGCGCCTTCATGTGACGACAGCCTCATGCGCCTGCTGCTCGTAGAAGACGATCCGAACCTGAACCGCGCGCTCGCTGCGCAGCTGGAGCAGGCGGGTTACGTCGTCGATCGCGCCGCGGATGGTGAGGAAGGTCTCTACCTCGCCCGCGAATACCCCGTGAACCTCGCGATCGTGGATCTTGGTCTGCCGAAGCTGTCCGGCGTCGAGCTGATAAAGCAACTACGCGCCGACGGCAAGTCGTACCCGGTGCTCGTTCTGACGGCGCGTGATCGCTGGCAGGACAAAGTGGAAGTGCTGAAGCTCGGCGCGGACGACTACGTCGTCAAACCGTTCAACGTCGAGGAACTGCTCGCGCGCGTCGATGCGCTGCTGCGCCGCGCCTCCGGTTGGGCGCAGTCGGAACTCGTGTGCGGACCGATCGTGCTCGACACCCGCACGCAGGAAGTCAAAGTCAAAGGCCAGAAGCTCGAGCTCACGAGCTTCGAATACAAGCTGCTCGAATACCTGATGCTGCACGCGGGAGAGGTGCTGTCGAAAACGCAGATCACCGAGGCGTTGTATAGCGAGGACTTCGAGCGCGACAGCAACGTCATCGAGGTGTTCATCGGGCGGCTGCGGCGCAAGCTCGACCCGGACGACGAGTACAAGCCGATCGAGACTCTGCGCGGTCGTGGCTATCGCCTAGCGGTAGCCCGCGGCGCGCCGCCGTCCGACTGAGCGCGCCACTCATGCCTTTGGTCCGGTCCCTTCGTGCGCGCGTCGTGCTGTGGGTGTGCGTAGCGCTGATTGCGTTGTTCGCTGCGACGATCGTGGGTCTCGACGTGGCGTTTCGGAACACTGCGAATCTCGACCGGCGCGAGCTACTGGACGCGCGGGTGCTCGGCCTCATCGCTCTCGCCGAGCCGGGGCCGCCCGGAGAGCTGAGGCTGCCGACCGAGGCCATCGACCCGCGTTTCGAAGTGGCGAACAGCGGCCTGTATGGCGCCCTGTACGACCGCAACGGCCGCGCATTGTGGCAGTCGCTGTCGCTGCTCGGTCGCGATTTTCCAACCGACGAGCTCGCGGCCCCCGGTGAACGCCGGCACCTCATGCTCGACGTGCCCGGCTTCCCACCAATCGAAGCCCAGCTCATGGGTATCACGTGGGAATTCGCCGACGGCAAGACCGCCGCTTACACGTTCGCTATCGGTGTGTCGCTCGAACCTTACAATGATCGGCAAGCAAGGTTTCGCAACTATTTGATCGGCTGGTTCCTCGGCGCGACTTTGACGATGCTGCTCGTGGTCAGCGGTCTCCTAACGTTCGTGCTGCGGCCGGTGCACCGGCTCGAACGGCAGGTGCGCGAGGTCGAAGCGGGCGATCGCGTAAAGCTCACCGGCAACTATCCCTCCGAACTCGTGGGGCTCGCCGACAATCTCAACATGCTCATCGATACCGAACGGCGCCGCCTCGTGCGTTACCGCAATACGCTCGACGACCTGGCGCATAGCCTGAAGACACCGCTCGCGGCGATGCACGCGCTGCTCGCGGAGCAGCGTTCGCAACCTGGCGAGGACCGCACAGAGGCGCTCAACCGTGAACTCGAGCGCATGGACCAGCGCGTGTCGTATCAGCTGCGCAGAGCGCGTGTGAGCGGCGCCAGCGGGCTCGGCACAGAGCCAGTGGCCGTAGCACCCATCGTCGAGGATCTGAAGCAGACGCTCGACAAGGTGTACCGCGACAAACGTGTTGTGTGTAGCGTGACCGTGGTGCCTGGCGCGTCGTTTCGCGGTGACCCCGGTGACCTGACGGAGATTCTCGGGAACCTCATGGACAACGCCTACAAGTACTGTGCAGGTCGTGTGCGCGTGAAGGCCGTGTCGACACGAGAGCGGCTCGTGATCACAGTGGCCGATGACGGCAAAGGCATTGGCGACGAATTTGCGGCACAGCTGTTCCAGCGCGGCAAGCGCGCCGACGAGTCCGTACCGGGGCAGGGCATTGGCCTCGCCGTGGTGCGCGAGACCGTGGAGCTGTATCGCGGCGCGCTCAGCGTCGGCAAGTCCGATCTCGGCGGTGCGGAGCTGCGAGTCGAGCTGTCCCGCGCCGGCGTGCTATGAGCGCAGCGGCAGCTGCGGCGCTTGCAGCGCGCCGAGCCGCGAAATACGTATTGAGCTACCCCGAAGCGCTGCCGATCTCGGCCATGCGCGACGAGTTGCTGGCGGCGATTCGTGCACATCGCGTGGTCGTGGTGTGCGGGGATACCGGCAGCGGCAAGACCACGCAGCTGCCAAAGCTGCTGCTCGAGGCCGGGTGCGGCGTCGTACGTATGATCGGTCACACGCAACCGCGCCGCATCGCGGCGCAAGCCGCAGCCACGCGCCTTGCGGCCGAGCTCGAAGTGCCATTGGGCGAGAGCGTGGGGCTCACGGTGCGCTTCACGGACCGCACCGGGCCGCGGACGCTCGTAAAGGTCATGACGGACGGCATCCTGCTGAACGAGATTCGTACGGATCGCAGACTCGATGCCTACGATGCGTTGATCATCGACGAAGCTCACGAACGCAGCCTGAACATAGATTTCATTCTCGGCTACGTACACAGCATCGCGCGGCAAAGGCCGGACCTCAAAATCATCATCACGTCGGCGACGATCGATCCGGAGCGATTCTCGAAACATTTCGATGACGCGCCGATCGTGCGCGTGGCGGGCCGCAGTTTCCCCGTCAGCGTGCGCTACCAGCCGCGCGCGGAGGACCAGGATCTCGCGGCTGCAGTGACGACCGCGGCACGCGAGCTCGCCGCAGAGCGCGTCGACGGGCCGGTGCGCGACATGCTCGTGTTCTTGCCGGGCGAGCGGTGGATCCACGATGCGGAGTACGCCCTTAGCCGTTACGGCCCGAAGGGCTACGAAGTGCTGCCGCTGTACGCGCGGCTCACGAGCGCGCGTCAACGGCGGATTCTCGAGCCCGGCAAGGCGCCGCGCGTGGTGCTTGCAACCAACATCGCGGAAACGTCGTTGACGGTGCCGCGCATTCGCTACGTAATCGACTCGGGGCTCGCGCGCGTGAGTCGTTACGGCACGCGCCACCGGGTGCAGAGCCTTGGCGTGGAGCCGATCGCGCAGGCGAACGCAGTGCAACGCGCCGGCCGTTGCGGCCGCATAGCGCCGGGCGTGTGCGTGCGGCTGTACTCGGAGGAGGAATTCGCGGAACGCCCCGCGTACACGGAACCCGAGATACTGCGCACGAGTCTCGCAGGCGTGCTGTTACGGCTCGAAGCGCTGCGCCTGGGGCCCGTGGACGAGTTCCCGTTCATCGATGCGCCGCCCGCCAAGGCAGTCAGTGACGCATACCAGCTGCTGCTTTTGCTCGGTGCGCTGGATGCGGAGCACAAGCTTACGGCGGACGGCGAGGTCATGGCGCGGCTCCCGGCCGACCCCCGCGTTGCCCGTCTGCTGGTGATTGCGAACCGCAACGGTGCGCTGCACGAGGGGCTCGTGATTGCTGCGGCGCTTTCGGTGATCGATCCGCGTGAGTACGGTATCGATCCGGACGCCGCTCGCCGCAAGCACGAGGCGTTCGCCGACCGTCGCTCGGAGTTCACGAGTTACTTGAATCTCTGGAATGCGTATCGACGCGAGCGACGCAACGGCGAGCGCTCGCTGCGCGCGTGGTGCCGCGACAATTACCTTTCCGCCGCACGGCTTCGCGAGTGGCACGATGTGCACGGCCAGCTGCACGAGCTCGTGCAGGGCTTGGGCTGGCGAACGCGCCATCAGGCCGCCGACTACCGTGCCATCCATCAGGCCGTGCTGGCTGCGTTCATCGACTTCATCGCCGAGCACGAGGAGGGCGTCGTGTATCGCGGGATGCGCGGCTCGCGGGCGCAGCTCACGGCGAACACGCCGCTCGCGAAGAAACGGCCTCGCTGGCTAGTGGCGGCAGAACGCGTGGCGACGGAGCGGCAATACCTGCGCACCGTCGCGCAGGTGAATCCGCGCTGGGCACTGCACGTGGCGCCGCACTTGGTTCGCTACGAGTATCACGATCCGATGTGGGACACCGAGCGCGGCCAAGTCACGGCGCGCGAGGTCGTGACGTTGTTCGGCTTGACGCTCGCGAGCGAGCGGCGCGTTGACTACGGCCGCGTCGAGCCGGCGGAGGCGCGCCGCCTGTTCATTACCGATGCGCTTGCGGCCGATCAGGTCGGATTTGGCGCCGATGAGCCGCCGTTTCTCGCTGCGAACCGGGCGCTCAAGCGCAGTGTGCTCGACTGGGAAGCACGGTTGCGCAAGCGCGATCTCTATGTCGGCGAGACAGGCATTGCGGCGTTCTACGACGAGCGCCTGCCACCCGAAGTGCACGACCGGGCAAGCCTCGTGGCGTGGTCTGCCGCGGGGAGCGAGGCGACATTGCGAATGACGGCCAGCGATATCGCGAGCCGCGAACTCGCCGAGCTGCCGGCCGAGCGCTACCCTCAGGAGCTCGAGCTCGCGGGGCAGCGCCTGCCCGTGACGTACGTCTTCGAGCCTGGTGCGGATCACGACGGCGTCACCGTGGGCGTGCCGAGGGCATTGCTCGGGGCAATTCGCTCCGAGCAGCTCGACTGGCTCGTGCCCGCGTGGTTGCCCGAGAAGATTCTGGCGCTATTGCGCGCATTGCCCAAGGAACAGCGCAGGCCACTAGTGCCGATGCCGGACACCGTGAACGCGGTCCTCGTAGCGCTCGCAGGCAGCGTCGGCCGACAGCCGTTGACCGTCGCTCTTTGCGAAGCGCTGCGCGAAACACGCGGCGTCCGGCTGACGCCCGCGGCGCTCGACGAGCGAGCTCTTGCGCCGCATCTCACGATGCGTGTCGACGTGCTCGACCCGGACGGAAGCGTGCGCACGGCGGGCCGTAATTTGCGCGCGCTGCAGCTCAAAGTGCGTGCCGCGGACGCGCCGGAGGCAGCGCCCGTGCGCGCGGCCGCGCCGGCGCAGTGGCAGCGTAGTGGCCTCACGCACTGGGATTTCGGCGACCTGCCGACAACGGCGCTGGTGGCGCAACGGCCGCGTGATCTCGTGCTGTATCCCGCGCTCGTCGACGTCGACGGGCGAGTGGACATGAAGGTGCTGCCGCCCGGCCCCACGGCCGTTGCGCACCACCGCGCAGGTGTGCGGCGGTTGCTCATGAAAGCGTTGCCGCAACAGGTGGCGCTAGTGCGCAATCGTATCCTCGCCGAACGCGAGCTTGTGCTGGGCTTCCACGGGATCGGCGCCACGGACGCTCTCGTCGACGACGTGTTGTGCGCTGCAGCCGAGCAGGCATTCACGCTCGATCCGCCGATTCGCACGCAGGACGCCTTCGATATCGCGCTGCTCAGCGGACGCAGCGAGATCGTGACGGCGGCGGATGAGTTGCGCGCGTTGCTGACGCAGATCCTGCCGCTGCATCGCAGCCTCAAGCGTGATCTCGACGCCGCGGATGCGCGTTCCGACGCCGTGCGCACCGACATCGCGGCGCAGCTCGACGCGCTCATCCGCCCCGGGTTCCTCGCGGCGACTCCGGCGGAGTGGCGTCGTCATCTACCCCGCTATTTGGCCGCCGCGCAGCAGCGTTGGGATAAACGCGGCCAGCGCCAGGAGCGCGAGCTTGCGGCGCAGGTCCACGTGGCCGCTACCCGGCTCGAGCATTGGCGTTCGAGTGTGCCCGAAGCTTGGCCGTGGCCAAACGCGATGATCGAGTATCGATGGCTCATCGAGGAACTGCGCGTGTCCTTGTTCGCACAAACGCTCGGCACCGAGCGGCCGGTATCGACGAAACGTCTCGAGCAGGTTTGGCGGCGCGCCGTTGCGGGCGACGACGCCCGCGGCGACGAAGCGGTCGGGCGGCGGTGAGCGCGGTCACGGCGGTAGCGCATAACGGCGCACGGCGCGCTCCGTGATCACGAGCAACACGAGTGCGCCCACTCCGGCACACGCGATACGCAACGGCGTCGGGAGCGGGGCAACGGGTGGTGCGGCGTCGAGCAGCCGCCACGAGCCCACGGTTGTGATTGCGAGCCCGGCCAGCGCGGCGGCGCCAAACGTCGGCCGCAGGAACTCGAGGTTCAACAGAAGCACGCCAAGCACGAACAGCGCGAGCCCTGGCGCGTCGGGCGGCACGTGCAAGTAGCCGAGCCCTGCGAGCACGGCGGCGGTGGCGCCGGCGAATGCGATGACGAAGCGCGGCGCGTACGCGGCGTATACCAAGCCGCCGATCGCAATCACGAGCCACGCGTACGCCGCGGCCGGTGGGCTCACGATTGCGATCGCGAACGGCATGCTGGGCTCCGACTCTTCACAACGACATCTGCACGCTAGCCGTTGCAGATGTAGCGGCGCGAGCGCAATTTCGGCCTGATTCGCGGGGTTTCTTTGGCTGGGCCCCGAGCCGGCGGGTATAGTGACGCTCGAAGCAAATCGAGCCAGCTATGACTCAAGCACGCATTCCAACCGACTGGCACCCGGCGAGCTGGCAGAGCCGGCTCGCAGCGCAGCAGCCGACGTATCGCGACCGCGTCCACCTCGAGACCGTGCTCGCGCAGCTGTCGCAGCTACCGCCGCTCGTGACGACCTGGGAAGTCGAGAATCTGAAGTCGAAGCTCGCGGCAGCGCAGCGTGGCGAGTCATTTCTTCTGCAGGGCGGAGACTGCGCCGAGAACTTCGAGGAGACCACTTCCGACAACGTGGTGCAGAAGCTCAAGATCCTGCTCCAGATGTCGCTCGTGATGCTGGTCGGTTTGAAGAAGCCGATCATCCGCGTCGGCCGCATGGCCGGGCAGTACGCGAAGCCGCGCAGCGCGGATTACGAGACCAAAGATGGCGTGTCGCTGCCGAGCTATCGTGGCGACATCATCAATCGGCCTGCGTTCACCGTGGCCGATCGCGAGCCCGATCCCACGTTGATGCTGCGCGGGTACGAACGGGCGGCGCTCACGCTGAACTTCGTGCGTTCGCTGATCGACGGCGGATTCGCCGATCTGCATCACCCGGAGAACTGGGACCTCGCGTTCGTCGGCGAGTCCACGGCTGCCGCTGAATATCACGCGCTCGTGCAGTCGGTGTCGGATTCGCTCGGATTTTTCGAAGCGATCACCGGCGAGCCCCTGCACAGCACGCATCGCGTCGAGTTCTACACCTCGCACGAGGGGCTGCATCTTCCGTACGAGCAGGCGCAGACGCGATTCCTGAAACATCGCGGTCACTGGTACAACCTGACGACACACTTTCCCTGGATAGGCATGCGTACCGCTGACCTTGCGGGCGCGCACATCGAATACTTCCGCGGCATTGCGAACCCGATGGGCGTGAAGATCGGCACGAGCGTCAGCGACGAGCAGCTGCAGCAGCTCGTGCACGTGCTGAACCCGAACAACGAGCCGGGGCGGCTGACGTTCATCACGCGTTTCGGTGCGAAGCAGATCGAGGCGCATTTGCCGCGCGTGATCAAGGCCGTGCGCGCGACGGGCGGGAGCGTGTTGTGGGTGTGCGATCCGATGCACGGCAACACCGAGACCACGGCGGACGGCTACAAGACGCGGCGCTTCGACAACATTCGCGCCGAGCTGCGGTCGGCGTTTCGGATTCATCAGGAGCAGGGCAGCGTTCTCGGCGGCGTGCACCTCGAGCTCACCGGCGAGAACGTGACCGAATGCATCGGTGGTGCGCGCGGTCTCAAAGAGTCCGACCTTGCGCGGGCTTACAAGTCGCAAGTGGATCCGCGCCTGAACTACGAACAGGCCATGGAGATCGCGATGCTGATCGCGGGCCGGCTCCACACACACGACTGACACCGCCGTGAGCGCTACCGCGACAGAACCGGCGGAGCCTGACGCCGGCGCCACGCCCACCTCATTCGATCCGTCGACCGTGCTCGCGCATTTGACGCACAAGCCGGGCGTCTACCGCATGCTCGATGCGCGCGGCGAGGTCATCTATGTCGGGAAGGCGCGGGACCTTAAGCGGCGCGTGACGAGCTATTTCCAGGGCAGCCGCGCGCACGACGCAAAGACCATTGCGATGGTGCGCACCATCGCCGGTATCGAGGTCACCGTCACGCGCACGGAAGTCGAAGCGCTGATGCTCGAGTACAACCTCATCAAGCAGCATCGCCCCCGCTTCAACGTGGTGCTGCGGGACGACAAGAGCTATCCGTACATCCGGCTCGACACGGACCACAAGTACCCGCGGTTGGCTTTCTATCGCGGGCCGCGCACCTCGAAGGCACAGTTGTTCGGCCCGTATCCGAACGCAGGCGCCGTGCGCGAGACGCTGAATCAGCTCCAGAAGCTCTTCCAGTTACGCCAGTGCGAAGACAGCTTCTTCGAAAATCGTAGCCGGCCATGCCTCCAGTACCAGATCGAACGGTGTAGCGGGCCGTGCGTCGGCCTGATTAGCCCCGAGGACTATGCACGGGATCTCGAGCATGCCGTGCTGTTTTTGCAGGGCCGCAGCGACGTCGTCACCACACGGCTTGCCGAGCGCATGGAGCAGGCCGCGACGCAACTGAAATTCGAGCGTGCCGCGCAATACCGCGATCAGCTCGCCAAGCTGAAGAACGTGCAGTCGCAGCAGATCGTGGCGCGGGCAGCCGGCGATTTCGATGCCGTGGGGCTTGCCGAAGACCACGGCATCCATTGCGTGGCCGTGATGTTTTTTCGTGGCGGCCGGTCTCTAGGCAGCCGCAATTTCTTTCCGAAAATCGGCCGCGGTGCCGATGAGGACGAGATCATCCGCGCGTTTCTGTTGCAGTACTACGCCGGTCGCGAAGCACCGAAGGAGATCCTTGCGAGCCGTGCGGTGCCGGAGGCCGCCACGCTCGGCGAGCTGCTCACGGAACAGTCGGGCCACAAGGTCGCGATCAAGTCGAATGTGCGCGGCGATCGCGCGCGTTGGGTCGAGATGGCGGTGACGAACGCGCGCCACGGCGCGGAGCTGCGCTACCAATCGAGCGCGTCGTACGACCGGCAGTTCGAGGCGCTCGCGGATGCGCTCGATCTCGGCGAGCCGCCGGCGCGCCTCGAGTGCTTCGACGTGAGCCACACGGGCGGCGAAGCGACGGTCGCGTCGTGCGTGGTGTTCGGGCCTGACGGGCCCCTGAAGTCCGACTACAGACGCTTCAACGTCACCGGCGTGACACCGGGCGACGACTACGGCGCAATGGAGCAGGTGCTGCGGCGCCGTTACGCACGCGTGAAGCAGGGCGAGGTGCCGTTACCCGATGTGCTGTTCGTCGACGGTGGCCCGGGTCAGCTCGCCCAGGCCGTCAAAGTCTTGGACGATCTGCAGATCCAGGGGTTGAAGATCGTGGGGGTGGCGAAGGGTCTGGACCGCAAGCCGGGGCGGGAAAGCCTGTATCTGGCCGGTCTTGCGGAGCCGTTGCGTTTGCCTCCGAGCTCGCCGGCATTACACTTGATCCAGCAGCTGCGTGACGAAGCTCATCGATTCGCGATTACGGGGCATCGCGCGCGGCGGGCCAAGGCACGCACGCAGTCACCGCTCGAGAACATTCCGGGGTTGGGGCCGAAGAAACGGCGCGAGCTCCTGAAGCAGTTCGGCGGGCTGCAGGCCGTCACGCGAGCGGGCGTCGACGACCTCACGCGGGTGAAAGGGATTTCGGCGCAACTCGCCGCGGCAATTTATGAGCACTTCCATGCGGACTGAGGGCTGACGCCGATGCGATTCAATGTGCCCATCGCGCTCACCTGGTTCCGGATCGTCGCGATTCCAATGGTCTTGGTCGTGTTCTATTGGCCGGCGCCGTGGGCGCGGCCGGCCGCCGGGCTCCTGTTCGGGCTCGCCGGCATTACGGACTATTTGGATGGTTACCTGGCGCGCCGGCTCAAGCAGACCTCGAATTTCGGCGCGTTCTTGGACCCCGTCGCGGACAAGCTGATCGTGGCTACGGCGCTCGTGCTGCTCGTCGAGGCCGATCCGCGCCCGGTAGTCGCGATTGCAGCGGCCATCATCATCGGGCGCGAGATCACCGTGTCGGCGCTGCGCGAGTGGATGTCCCAGATCGGCGCACGGTCGCACGTGGCGGTAAGCTGGTTCGGCAAATGGAAGACCGCGTTCCAGATCGTCGGTATTGGCCTCATGCTCTACCGGGACCCATTCCTCGGCCAGTCCACGTATGACGTCGGCGAGTGGCTCTTGTACGCGGCCGTGGCGCTCACGCTGTGGTCGATGATGGATTACCTGCGGGCCGCGGGGCCCGCCATGCGAGCCGACGATTAGTGTGATCGTTGCCGTTGCTGCTTGGTAGGCCGCTTCGGTAGAATGCCGGCTCTTACGCGGGAATAGCTCAGTTGGTAGAGCACGACCTTGCCAAGGTCGGGGTCGCGAGTTCGAGTCTCGTTTCCCGCTCCAATTTCAACGCATACCCTAGCGGTCCCGGCCGATAACGGCCTGGACCGCTGGTGTCCTGCGTTTGGCTAGTGGCTGGCCCAATAGGGCTTTGGCAGCAGCTTGACGCTCGTCAGTAGCGTTGGCGTGCCGCTGGCGGTCTTCAAACTCACGGTGTGGGCGGTCGTGTCGATTGCGACCTCGCCCGCCAGCGACAACGTGCCGGTGCCAGCGCCTTTGGCGTCGAGCTTGAGCTCGATCACGCCGTAAGCCAGCGGTGGCGCGCTGGTTCCGCTCGTGAGCGTCCACGGCTTGAAACTGAAGGCGTCCAGGGGTTTGCTCGTAACCAACACGATGTGCTGCGTGCCGTCCGCGTCCATCACGCGGTGCGCGTACTTGATCGAGTGACCCACCGCGCTGCCGCTCTGCCACACGGCGCCGACGCTTGGGAGCTTGTCGAGCGCCTTGCCGATCTCGTTCTCTTCGCCAAGAGTGGCGACGACGGCCTCGCGCCCCTCGGCGTCGGACCAATTCACGATCTCGATTTTTAGCGTGATGCCCGTCGCCGAGACGCCGCTCAAAGTGGCCTCGTAAGTATCGGGGGCGGGCCTTTCGGCGAAAGCGGCGGAGGCAAGCAACAACGCAGCGGAGAGCGTTCCAGTCAGCCGTCGCAGTCGGCGGGGCAGGCGCGCTGCACGCGCCCGAGAATCTGGTAGTGAATGCAGATCGGTCACGTCGATACTCCCTAGTTCGGGCCCCAGGACGGGCTCGTGCGCAAAAACTAGGATGGTCCCGCGCGACTTTCAAGAGTGCGTGTCCAACATGAACGGATTGTCATCTTCAGCGGGCCTCTGTCTTGGCTGCTGCCGTTCTTTCGTCGGCGCGCCGCAAAGCCGGAGCAAAGCGCCGACACCGCGCAAGTAATGTGTCGGCACTCCATCTGTGCAGCTCCCTCAGCGCGGCTCGATTCGCAGCACCGCGCCCTGGGTTTCATCAGTCAGCACGTAGAGCAGGCCGTCGGGGCCTTGCTTGACGTCGCGTATGCGCTGGTGCAAGTCGACGAGCAGCTCTTCGCGGCGCAGCTCCTCCATCTTCTCGTTGAACAGAATTCGGCTGAGCTGGCCGGTACCCGGAATCTCGCCGAAACGTAGGCCGCCGACGAACACATCGCCTTTCCACTTAGCGAGCTTGTCGCCGGTGTAGAACGTGAAGCCGGAAACCGCGATCGCTGGTGTCCAATAGACAAGGGGCGGCTCGTAGCCGTCGTGCGTCGGCAGCTCGTTCTGCCACGGGCCGGGATAGGTGCGGCCGTAGCTCACGATGGGCCAGCCGTAGTTCTTGCCGGCGTGGATGATGTTCAGCTCGTCGCCACCGTTCGGGCCGTTCTCGCTCTGCCACACTTCGCCGGTGACGGGATGCACCGCGAGGCCGAGCGAGCTGCGATGGCCGAATGAGTAGATCTCCGGCTTCCAGCCCGCCTGGCCGACGAAGGGGTTGTCCTTCGGGACGGTGCCGTCGTCATGGATGCGCAGCACTTTGCCCGCGTACGTGTCCTTTTCCTGGGCGTCGCCACCGCTGGTCGCGATGTACAGCATGCCATCCTGGCCGAACGCGATCGCCACCGCACCCTGTGTCGGATCGTCGCCGACCCAGATGTCCTTCACGTCGGTGAGCCCGTTCGCCGTCCACTTCATGCGCGCCACAGCCGCATGATTGCGCTTGTCGCCGACCGGCTTCGTGTAGCTCAAATAAATCAGCTGGTTTTGCGCGTACTGCGGGTGCAGCACGACGTCCATGTAGCCGTGCACCGCGCCCGGCATGCCGCTCTCGCCGGCGAAATAGGCTTTCGGCCCGCCGCTGACCGCCTTCGGATCGAGCTTGCCGTTCTTGATCGTGCGCAGCTCGCCGTTGCGCTGCGCGACAAGCATGGTGCCGTCGGGTAGCCACGTCATGCTGAACGGGGACGACAACGCTTTCGTGACGACGACGACGCGGATGTCCTGGCCTTCGCCGGTCGCGTACTCGAAGGGGCCGTCGCCGAGCGCTCTGTGCGCCAGCCCTTGCGGCGCGACCGGAATGCCCATTTGAAACGGCACATTGCGCTGGGCGAACGCCGCGGGTGCGGCAAGCGCGGCGGCGGCTAAGGCGAGCAAGGAGCCGCTCGAAGCGGCGCGGTGCGTAGAGCGAGCGATTGGCATGGTATTGAGACCCCCAGAGTTGAACCCGGAGTATAGGGCGACACGCGCGCGTGCCCAAGCGGCGGGGCGAGGGGCGAACGCGACACGAGTTTGGACTGCGGCGCTGCGTGACCGTACCGAGTTCGCTATGATTCGGTCAGGCTCGACGGAGCCGACCAAAGGGGGGGAACTGATGCACCGTGGGCTCATTGTTTGCGTGGCGACCATTCTCATTGGCGCCGCGCCGCTCGTCGGCAATGCGCAGGCCGCTCCGAAACGAATTGGCGGTCATCCAAACCTGAACGGCCTCTGGCAGTCGATGAGCACGGCCTACTGGAATCTCGAGGGCCATGCAGCTTCGCCGCTGAACGATTTCTGGCGGCTGGGTGCTATCGCTGCGATCCCCGCCGGTCAAGGTGTCGTGAAGGAAGGCAAGATCCCGTACAAACCCGAGGCCCTCGCGAAACGCGAGCAAAACCGCGCGGGTTGGCCGAAGACGGACCCAGAGGCTGCCTGCTACTTGCCGGGCATTCCGCGCGCAACTTACCTGCCGTATCCGTTTCAAATCGTGCAAGGCGACGGCGACATACTGTTCGCATATGAGTTCGCGGCCGCCAATCGCGCCGTTCACATGAAGGACCGTCGCACAATCGACCAAGTGCCCGTGGACATGTGGATGGGCTGGTCCAACGGCCATTGGGAAGGCGACACGCTCGTGGTCGAGGTGCTCGCCAACGATGACCGCACATGGCTCGATCGCGCGGGCAACTACCACAGCAGCGCGATGAAGGTGACCGAGCGCTACACGCCGCTCGATGCCAACCGGCTGCAGTACGAGGCCACGATCGACGATTCCGAGACGTTCACGAAACCGTGGACGATATCCCTGCACCTCTATCGGCACACGGAACCGAACGCGGAGCTGCTCGAGTACAAGTGCGTCGAGTTTTCCGAGCACCTGCTCTACAACGAGTTCCTGAAGCAGCCGCTGCCGTAGGCTCGGCTGCGGCGCGATCAATCAGGCAATCAGGAGACGAAGACATGCGAGTCGTGAACTGGTTCGGAGTGCTGGGCGGAGCCGCGCTGATCGCGATGGCCGCGCCGGTCGTAGCGCATCACTCGTTCGCCGCAGAGTTCGACATCAACCGGCCGATCAAACTCGACGGCGTCGTCACGAAGATGGAGTTAAGCAACCCGCATTCCTGGTTGCATCTCGAAATCGTGACTGCCACCGGCGAGAAGCAGCAGTGGATGGTGGAGGGCGGGGCGCCGAACGCTCTGATCCGCAACGGCTGGAACCGCAACTCAGTGGCGCCCGGCACGAAGGTGCATGTCGAAGGTTTTCAGGCCAAGGATCGCTCGTTCCGCGCCAGCGGGCGCGACATCACGTTGCCCGACGGCAAGTCGCTCTTCATGGGCCAAGGCGGCTCGGCAGCGCCGAGCGCGGAGTAAACCTCGCGAGCTCGATGGTCTATTCGCCGGCGTTGATGTCGAAAATCTCGGCGCCTTCGCGTGGCCGGCCGTAGATACCGAGGCCCTCCGCGCGCTTCGGCGGCGGTTGGCCTTTGGCCAGCGCCTCGGCCGCTTCGCGATCTAGCGCGCGCTCGCCTGACAGCGCATGCCCTACCGCGCCGTTGCCCTCGTGGCACGAGTACTCGTACGTCTCGTAGTTCGGCTGCGTCGTGATCATGAGCCGGAACGAGAACGGCGCAGTGTAGGTGGCCAGATCGTTCACGGTGGCCATGTACTCGATCATGTCCAAATCCACCCGACGGAACCGTTCGGTCAACTTCATTCCCGCGCTATGTCGTGTGCCGTTGCCGTTCGGGCCGATGCTAGTGTCGTCCGTGAAATTCGTCGTCTCCACTACCAAGGTGTTGCCCTCGAAGTGGCCCCGGGCGTCGCCCATGTACTGGCGGATGCTGCCGTCGAGGTGTTTGCGGCTGTCGAGCGGAATGATCCGCGTGTCGTGGATCATTTCGTAGCTGATAGAGATGGCCGTCGGTGTCTGCACGATCCGCATGCCGTTGCCGTAGATGACCGGTAGCGTCGAGCCGAGTACGCCGCGTGTGATGCAGCGGTCGTACAGCGTGAAGTCCTCGAACGCGTTGAAGGGTCCCGGACCGAAGGTACCGCGATCGCGGTTGCCCGCACGTGCTTTGGCCGCGGCGGTCATTTCGGGAATTCGACCGTTCGCCGGGCTGACCACGAGCGACGAGTAGCCAAACGTACGGATGCCCCATTCGTTACGAAGGAACGTCTCGCGATTCGCCGCGAGATCCTTGCCGCCTTCGTCACGGCCAGCGCGTTGCTGAAATTCCTCGGGCGTCAGCGTGTCCCGCTCGCCGAAGTTTTCTGGGCGCTGCAGCGGCACGCTGCGCATGTCGTCGGTGCTCCAGACGCCGTCGAAGCTCGGGTCGCCCCACGACGTGCGCGGAGCCTTCCAGTTGCGTTCCTTGACCGCCGCGGCCGTGGTTTCCGCGGGCACCGAGCGCACGGTCGAAGGTTTGGCCGTCGGGCCGCCGCCGAAGCCCTGGGCGCAGGCAGCACTCGCGAACAGCACGGCGACCGTCGTCGCGAGACCACAAGGAATGCGGGTGTCGAGGCGCAGCATGGCCAACTCCCCATTTGCCAACGTGCGAGTGCGATGGTCGAAGGATAGGCGATTGGCATCGCGTTCTCCATCGGCGCTGGCGCGCGCGCGGCACGGCTCAGGCGGCCGGCGTCCTCACGGCGCGTAGCGCCTTGTCGAGGTCGGCGACGTCTACGGCACCGAGCTCCGGGCTGAAATGCCGAATTCGCTCGACGATCTCGACCGTTTCGAAATAGGGCTGCGCGCAACCTGCGTGCACGAAGCCGCCTGGCTCGAAACGAAACTCCTCGAAGAACACGAGAGCGATCCGCCATTCGTCCTTCGCGATCAGCTCTTTGCAGGAGCGACAGCGCGCGCGGCCCGTCGGTGCGCGCTCCGCGCCGTGAATGCGCGGCACGCGGCGGTGCTCGATGCCGACTTTCGCGGCGGGGATTAGCGCGGCGGCGGTGTCGCCCGATGTGGCCGCGATTTCGAGAAACGGCTCGGGGCGCGCGTAGGCGGCGCACACGACGTGGAACCACAAAGTCATCTCGCCTTCGCCGAAAGCGTTCGGCTGACGCTCGCCAAAGCGCAGCTCACCCTTGGCGATGGGCCGGCCACAGCCGCGGCATTTGGCGCGGCCACTCGAGGCAGATTCGATCACGTGCGGCACGCGGCGATTATAAGCACGCCGCTCTGCCAGTGGCCTTTCGCGATGGGAAGGTCGCGCCTGTTATTCTTCTCGCCCATCGGCACGAGACTCGTTCACTCTGTGAGCACTTCACCTCCTGCAGCGTCAGAGCAAGCGACCGATACGGCATTCACGATCCTTGCCGCCATCAGCTTTTGCCACCTGCTGAACGACATGATGCAGTCGCTGCTGCCGGCGATTTACCCGATTCTGAAGGACAGCTACGGCCTCACGTTTGGCCAGATCGGCCTCATCACGTTTACGTTCCAGGTAACGGCGTCGCTGCTGCAGCCTGTGATCGGCAACTTCACGGACCGCCGCCCGCAGCCGTATTCGCTCGCCGTGGGGATGGGATTCTCCTTCTTCGGCTTGCTGCTCCTGTCGCGTGCCAACAGCTTCACGCTGCTGCTCGTTGCGGCGGGGCTCGTCGGCACGGGGTCCGCGGTGCTGCACCCGGAATCGTCGCGCGTCGCACGAATGGCGGCCGGCAGGCAGCCCGGTCTGGCACAGTCGTTGTTCCAGATGGGCGGCAATCTCGGTTCATCGATCGGGCCATTGTTTGCGGCGTCGGTCGTCCTGCGTTTCGGCCAGACTAGCGTGGCATGGTTCGCGCTCGCGGCCGTGCTCGGCATGGTGTTGCTCGTGCGCGTGGGCCGTTGGTACGTCCAACACGGTATGTTGCGGATGCATGCCGCGGGGCGGCGCGACTCGGCGCGCGAAGTGCCGGCGCACGGCCGCGTGGTCGTTGCGATGTCCGTTCTCGTCGCGCTCGTGTTCTCGAAGTTCGTCTACACGGCTAGCATCACGAGCTACTACACGTTCTATCTGATCGAGCGCTTCGGTGTGTCGGTGCGCGCGGCGCAAGTGCATCTCTTCGTGTACTTGGCGTCAGTTGCGCTCGGCACCTTGCTTGGCGGGACCATCGGCGACCGGTTCGGCCGCAAGGTCGTGATTTGGGTGTCGATCCTGGGTGTGCTGCCGTTCACTCTCGTGCTGCCGTACGCGAACCTGTTTTGGGCCGGCGTGTTAACGGTGCCGATCGGGTTGATCCTCGCATCGGCGTTTCCCGCGATAGTCGTCTACGGCCAAGAGCTCGTGCCGTTCAAGGTGGGTACCGTCGCAGGGCTGTTCTTCGGCCTCGCGTTCGGTCTCGGCGGCATCGGCGCAGCTCTCGTGGGGCAGCTCGCGGACGTTCACGGTGTGGAGTTCGTGTTCAAGCTGTGCTCGTGGCTGCCGGCGATCGGCTTGCTGGCGGCTTTCTTGCCGCGCGTCGAGCCACGAGGCCGGTCGATGCGCCCGCTCGTAGCCCAAAAGACCTAGCATGGCTCGGCGCGAGTACGCGGTGGCGCCACAGGCTCGCCCTATATATATATGCGTCCGGAGGCCGCGCGGATGAACCCGTGGGGCGCGGTTGCGAACTTACGAGAGGGCGCCGTCTTCGCGCGTGACATAAGCACTTGGCGATTCGGGCAATTGCGCACCATGCGCGGGCGAGGTGCGTCGTCATAGTGCCGCGCGTCGGCTCGGCGCACCGGCGCGGCCCGAGGTGTTCGGCTGCGCATCAGTGTCGTCGCGGGCGCAAATGCTTCGTCGTAATGCCACGCGGGAGTATTTTTGGCGGCAAGCGGGGTCCTGTAGAAACCCCTATGCATGCGCGCGAACATTTGACTACACTAGCCACTCGTTGTCCGCGGCAGTTTTTGGTGTTGGTCAAACAAATGGGGTCGCGAGGCGCACAGCGTCCTTGCGAGAACGCCTTAGCCGTGCGACGCGATAACTCGAATGAGGTTGGTGCTACGTCCTAGACCCGAATAATCGGGCGAAGGGGGAAAACCCCCCAGGGCATGGTAGGGGGAAGTTGTGGACGGTGTTTCAGACTGCCGTTGCGACTGTGTAGGCGGCCTTTCCGGCGAAGCCCGTTCTGGGCTCGCGGTTGTCGGCTGCGGATTCTTCGTGGAAACTACGTTTTCGATTTGTGGCGCTCGCCCCGGCGAGGGCCCGAGAATCGTTGTCGGCCGCGCCGGCAACGATTAGTTTGTTTTGGGTTGGCTGGCGTGAGCCTTATGCAGGATCAATTTTCAGGAGGCGCTTGTTGTGATGATGTTCAAAACTAAAGTAGCTGCAGCTACTGGCCCGCGGTTGGTCCACCTGCTGGTGGCAATCGTGCCGGTCATGTTGGCCGCACCCGCTGGTGCGCAGCTCCAAGAGGCGATCACCGCACAAGTGGCGGCGGACAACCAGGCCTCCGCTGATCAGAAGCAGGTCAACGATATCCGCGACAAAACGCGCGACGCGGCTGGCCGCTACGCGCAGGCGATGGCCGACGCCGACAGCCTCGACCGCTACAACAACCAGCTCAATGAGCAGGTGAAGTCGCAGCAGACGGAAATCGGATCGATCGAGCGACAGCTCAACGAGATCGAAACGACCAACCGCGAAGTGCAGCCGTTGATGCAGCAGATGGTCGACACGCTCGCGCAGTTCGTGAAGCTCGACGTGCCGTTCCTGATCGAGGATCGGCAAGCTCGTGTGCAGGGCCTCAAAGACATGATGGCGCGCGCCGACGTAACCATCTCCGAGAAGTACCGCCGGATTCTCGAGGCCTACCAGATCGAGCTCGAATACGGCCGCACGCTGTCGTCCTACCAGGGCCGTTTGGGCACTGGCGCCGATGCGCGAACCGTCGAGTTCGTGCAGCTCGGTCGCGTGTCGCTGATGTACCGCACGATCGACGGTAGCGAGACCGGCTACTGGGATGCCACCAAGAAGTCCTGGGTACCCGACGCAAGTTATAAGCAAGCGGTCGAGACTGCGATCAAAGTCGCTAAGCGCGACGGCGCTGCCGAGCTGCTGACCGTGCCTGTTCCGGCCCCGCAGGAGGTGCGGTCGTGATGAAAATTAGAACGTTGCTGCCCGTAGTGGCAGTTTTGGGCGCCGTTGCCGCCCCGGCTTTTGCGCAACAACCGGCAGCCACTGATCTGACCGCTCTGCTGAAGCAGACGCAGCAGGTTCGTTCCGAGGCCGAAGCGAAGTTCGACGCGCGGCGGCAGGAATTCGAAGGCACGCCTGAAGCGCAGAAAGCGGCGCTGACGACGAAAGCCGATCAGCAGCGTAAGGAGTTCGACACTGCTTCGCAGAAGCTGGCTGACGCGTACGCGGCCAACGAAGTCCGCATCAACAATCTGAACAACCAACTGCGCGACAAAGCCATGAAGCTTGGCCTCGCCGAGGTGTTCGGGTTGGCGCGGCAGGCGGCCAATGACGCCTCGACCGTCCTGCAGCAGTCATTGATCACCACGCAGTTCCCGCCCGCGGCAGGTCAACCGTCGCGTGACGAGTGGATGCGGCAGTTTGCGGCTGCGCGCGGGACGCCGACGGCGGCGGAGCTTGAGCGGGTGTGGATCGAGATCCAACGCGAAATGACGGCCAGCGGCCAGGTCGCGAAGTACAAGACACGCATCGTTCAACCCGGCGGTCAGAACGTCGACGCGGACGTGATCCGCATCGGACCGTTCAATGCGACGGCGAATGGACAGTTCTTGTCGTATCTGCCGAATTTGCACGTCTTCACCGTGCTGCCGCGGCAGCTGCCGGCGGAATTCATGAGTGTGGCGGCCGCCTTCCAGAATGCGACGTCCGGCTACGCGCAGGCCGTCGTGGATCCTAACCGCGGCGTCCTTGTCGGTATGTACACTGAGCGTCCGACCTTCATGGGTCGTATCCAGCTCGGCCAAGAAATTGGCTACGTGATCATGACCGTCGGCGCACTCGGCGCGCTGGCGTTCCTGTTCCAGCTGGTGAGCCTGGTGCTCGTGCGGTTGTCGGTCTCGACCCAGCTGAAGCACCTGGATCGCCCGACGCCCAACAATCCGCTCGGCCGCGTTCTGCTCGCCTTCAAGGGTGACAAGAATCGCATTGAGGAGGATTCCGAGGTTGCGGAGCTACGGATCACCGAGGCGGTATTACACGAAGTACCGAGACTAGAACGCTTCCAGGCATTCCTGCGGCTGGCAGTTGCGTCCGGCCCGTTGCTCGGCCTGATCGGTACGGTCTGGGGCATGATCATCACGTTCCAGAGCATCACGGAGTCGGGTTCGAGCGACCCGAAGTTGATGGCCACCGGTATCGGCCAGGCCATGATCGCCACCGTGTTGGGTCTCGGTGTGGCAATCCCCCTGCTCTTCGCGAACGCGTTGTTGAACTCGTTGTCGCGCGGCGTCGTCCAGGTTCTCGACGAACAGAGCGCGGGCATGTTGGCGGAAAGCATCGAAAAGAAACGCCATGCTTGATCAAATTCCACTAGTCCGGGGCATCGTGTCGCTGTCGACCGACGGCGGCCCGTTTGTGCTGCTGATTTACGCCTCCGGCGTATTGATGTGGGCGCTGGTCATCGAGCGCTACTGGTACTTCAGCTTCGTGTTGCCGAAGCAGGCAGCGAATCTGCAAGCCGAGTGGATGGCCAGGAAGGACCGCACTTCCTGGTGCGCCCGGCAGATTCGCACGGCGATGATTTCGCGCCTGAACGGCTCCATGACCACGGGGTTCCCCGTGCTGCAGGTGCTGGTTCCGATGGCGCCGCTGCTCGGCCTGATCGGGACCGTCTGGGGCATGCTCCAGGTGTTCGACTCGATGGCGCTGCGTGGTAGCGCCGACGCGCGCAGCATGGCAAGCGGTGTCTCCGCCGCCATGATCTGCACGATGTCGGGGCTGGCCGTCAGTATCACGGGGCTGTACCCGGTTCACTACTTCCGTACTAGGGCGACGCGTGAGACGGAGCTCCTGGCGGACAAGTTGAGTTTCTAGCCATGCGAAAAAGACGTCAGGCAGACAGTCACGACTCATCCACGGGCATCGACCTCGCGCCGATGCTCGATTTCGTGACCAATCTGTTGATTTTTTTCATCATCACTGCGGTGTTCGTCAAAGAGTCCGGCCTGACGGTCAATCGCCCGACGTCGTTCGAGCAGGAAACCAAAGAAGACTCCAAGAGCATCCAGGTCCAGATTCTCGACAATGGGGAGATCTGGATCGACAACCGCGCGGTCGACTCGCAGGCGGTGCGCGCGAACGTGGAGCGCCTGAGTGCGGTGAACCCGGACAGCGGCGTGCTGATCCTGGCCCAGGACAAGGCTCCGACGGGCGTGCTCGTCGAGGTGGTTGACCAGGTGCATCTCGGCGGCGTCTACAACATCACGTTCAGCACGACGCAGTAGGCGCAGGCGGAAGAGGGAATACTTATGCAGTCACGACGACATGCGCCTGAAAGCGAAGACACCGGCATAGATCTCGCGCCGATGCTCGACTTCACGGTCAATTTGCTGATCTTCTTCATCATCACGACGTCGTTCATTAAAGAAGCGGGCGTGACGGTGTTCAAGCCGCCGGCGATCACTGCGGTCAACAAGCCCTCGGGCAATCTGTTGATCGCAGTCCGCGAGAACGGCGATATCTGGATGGACCGCCGCCACATCGAGTTGCGCGATGTCCGCACGATGATCGAGCGCCTGCACATCGAGCGACCCAAAGACACGGTCGTGATCATTGCGGACAAGGCGTCGAACGCGGGCGCAGTCGCCAAGGTCATGGACGAAGTGCGCTTGGCCGGAATCACGGACGTGTCGATCGCCGCCAACCCAAGTGGCGGCGGCTAACCGGAACGGAGGACCGAACCATGAATGCCTTGAGAATACCGATTGCTGTGATCGTCGCCGGCGTGCTCACGACGAGCATGTTCTGGATACTGTGGCGTCTGGTCGGCGCGCAGTTTGATACGGGCCAATTCCAGGAAGCGCAGCGCATCGAGTTCTCGCGCATGCGCAAAGACACCGAAGTGCAGACGAAGCGCGACCAGAAGATCGAGCGCGAGCGGCCGCCGCCCACTCCGGAAGCGCCGCGCATGGCGTTCAGCGCCGGCGGTCTCGATAACAACGTGGCGCAGCTTGCGCCTGTGGTCGACGCGCGCGGCGCGATGTCGCGAATGAGCATGACCGCGGGTTCCGACCGCGACGTCATCCCGCTCGTTCGCGTCCCGCCGGATTACCCGGCGCGCGCTCAGAGTCGTGGTCTCGAGGGCTGGGTGCAGGTTCGGTTCACGATTACGCCGACCGGCACCGTCAAAGACCCCGTCGTCGTCAATGCCGAGCCGAAGGGAATGTTCGACGACGCTGCCCTAAAGGCCATCGCACGTTGGCGCTATAACCCTCGCGTCGAGGGTGGTGTGGCCACTGAGCGCGTCGGCATCGAAACGATCATTCGCTTCCAGCTCGAGAAATAGCACGTAACAAGGGAGTGGAATAGACATGTTCAACCAGCGTTACTGCAAGCTTTTGGGCGCCGCGATACTGCTTGCGGCATTTCAAGTCTCTTGGGCCCAGCAAGCCGCCAAGAAGGAGGACGACGGCAAGACGCCCGCACCGACGATTGACGCGGCGACGGGA
This sequence comes from Gammaproteobacteria bacterium, assembly GCA_039933105.1. Taxonomy (GTDB): domain Bacteria; phylum Pseudomonadota; class Gammaproteobacteria; order Steroidobacterales; family Rariloculaceae; genus FEN-1219. Next base: position 58,039 of record JBDTOT010000019.1, read on the forward strand.
AAGGTGCTGAACGAGGCCATCGAGCTCCTGAATAAGGAGGACTTCAAAGGCGCTTCCGCGAAGATCGACACGCTGAAGCTCGACAAGCTGAGCCCCTACGAGCGCAGCAAGGTCGAGCAGATCATGTTCAACATCTCCTACTCGCAGGACAAGTACGATGACGCCCGCGGGCACCTGCAGAAGGCTATCGATGCTGGCGGCTTGAACGCGCAGGAGATCGAGCAGGCCCGCTACCAGGCGGCGCAGTTGTACATGCAGCAGGAGAAGTGGAAAGAAGGTGCGGCTGCACTCGAAGACTGGTTCAAGACCGCCACGAAGCCGAACTCCGCTGCCTACTATCTGTTGGCCGTGGCGTACTACCAGCAAGGCGTCAGCGCGACAGGCAAGGCGGCCACCGATCTATTCGCGAAGGCCTTGGTGCCCGCGAAGAAAGCCGTCGAGATCATGGAAAAGCCGCAGGAGAGCTGGCTTGCGATGTTGTCGGCGTTGTATCTACAGCGTGAGGAGTACAAAGACGCGATCCCCGTTCTCCAGCAATTGATAGCGCTTTCGCCATCGAAGAAAACCTACTGGATGCAGCTGTCGTCGATCTACGGCCAGGTCGAGGACTATGCGAAGGCGCTCGCCACCATGCAGCTCGCTTACAACGCGGGGCTCGTGACGGAGGACTCCGATTTGCGGCGTCTCGCCGACTTGCTGCTCTTCAACGCCGTGCCCTATCGTGGCGCGCAGGTGCTCGAGACGGCCATCGAGAAGAAGGCCGTGAAGCTCGACGAGAAGCTCTACGAGAAGCTCGCGAACTGCTGGATCGCAGCCGGTGAGTTCGACAAGGCGACTGGCCCGCTGCAAAAGTCGGCGGAGCTCTCGGCGACTGGCGACGCGTTCGTGCGGCTGGGCGAGCTGCAAGCGCAGCGCGAGGACTGGGGTGCGTCTGCCTCCGCGCTGCAAAAAGGCATGGAGAAAGGGCAGCTCAAGGATGTGGCCAACGCGCAGCTGATGTTGGGCGTGGCGTACTACAGTCAGAAAAACTACAAAGACGCCCGGACTTTCTTTGAGCGAGCTTCGCAATCGGCTAAACACAAGCAGATCGCTACGAGCTATCTGCAGGCCATCAAGGCTCTGACCTAAGCGACATTTAGGAATTTGCATGACGCGTATTTCGAAGTACAGGTTCGTTGCCGCCGGTCTATCGGTGGTGGCCATCACGAGCGGCGCTTTCGCTCAACAGCCGAGCGCTGGCGAGCGCTATGCGCGTACGTTGACCGAGGCGGACATCACGGCGCGGTACAACACGGAGATCGAACAGCAGTTGCGCTCGCAGCAGACCGATATCACGGCGGTCGAGCAGGAAATCGCCGGCCTCGACGCCACTGCGGCGGCGGTCGAGCCCTTGCTGCAAAAGATGTTCATGCAGTTCGAAGAGTTTGTTAGGGGCGACGTTCCGTTCTTCGCCACCGAGCGCGCAGCGCGTGTCGAAAAGTTGCGCGACCTCATGGCGCGTGTCGATGCGAGCCCGGGCGAGCGATTTCGGCGGCTTGTCGAGGCCTATCAGATCGAGATGGAATACGGCCGTACGATGAGCGCCTACAAAGGCAAGCTCGACGACGGTCGCGACGCGGACTTCGTGAGACTCGGACGCGTGTCGTTGTTCTATCGTACCGCCGACAACGCCGAGTCCGGTTATTGGGACCAGCAGAAGAAGATGTGGGTTGCCGATCGGGATTCGGCACGAGCCATCGAGCAGGCGCTCGCCATCGCCAAGGAACAGAAGGCGGCTGATCTCATTGTTGTTCCCGTGCCCGTGCCGCAAGGAGGCAGGTCGTGATCAAAGCTCGCACCACATACGCGCACGGGATCACGGTCGCGGTGGCGGCCGCGTCGCTCATCGTGGGCTTCACCGCCCGCGCTCAGGACGTGAAGCTCACCGACCTGCGAGCGACGACCCAGAAGCTGCGTGACGACGAACGGCGTGCATCGCAAGAACGAATTACGAGATTCCGTGCGGAGCAGCAGAAAATCGAGCGTCAGGCTCAGGAAGCCGTGCAGCGTAAGACGACCGCTGAGGCGCGCAGCAACTCGCTGGACAAAGCATGGAACGAGAACGAGAAGCGCATCGCCGAGATTAACAACCTGCTGAAGCAGCGCCAAGGTAACCTCGGCGAGCTGTTCGGCGTCACGCGACAGGTGGCCGGCGACTCGGCGAACGTGCTCCAAGCATCGATCCTCAGCACGCAGTACGGCACGCCCAAGGAAGGTGAGGAGCGCTCCGAGTTCTTGCGTCGATTGGCCGGCGCCAAGGCCCTGCCGTCGCTCCCGGAGCTCGATCGTCTGTGGTTCGAACTGATGCGCGAGATGACGGATGCGGGCAAGGTCGTGAAGTACCGCGCTTCCGTGCTCCAACCAGACAACACGAGAGTCGACGAAGACGTAATCCGCGTGGGCCCCTTCACCGCCAGCAGCGACGGCAAGTATCTCGGCTATCTGCCGAGCACGAAGTCTTTGGCGGCGCTGAACGGTGAGCTAGAGGGTGACTTCCCGCAGATCGGCCGCTCGCTGCAAGCCGCGGTCGGTGGCACCGGCTACACCAAGGTCGTCGTCGATCCGGCGCGCGGCGCGTTGCTCGGGATGTACGTCGAGCGACCGGGCCTCATCCGCCGCATTCAGCAGGGCGAGGCGGTCGCCTATGTGATCGTCGCCGTCGGTATTCTCGGTGTCGCGGTCGCGTTCTTCCAGGCCATCTATCTCATTGTGACTCGTTTCGCAGTGGTTGCTCAGCTGAAGAATCTCAACAACCCGAGCAAGGGCAATCCGCTAGGTCGCGTGCTGCTCTCGTTCCGCGGTGACAGCAATCGTACCGAGAGCGCGGAGCTCGCGGAGCTTCGAATTTCTGAGGCCGTGTTGCGCGAAGTGCCGAAGCTCGAACGGTTCCAGGCGTTCCTGCGGCTCGCCGTGGCGGCGGGCCCGCTGCTCGGCCTCATCGGCACGGTCATCGGCATGATCATCACGTTCCGCGCGATCGTCGCCTCTGGTACGAGCGATCCGAAGCTCATGGCAACCGGCATCGGCCAGGCCATGATCAACACGGTCTTGGGTCTCAGCATCGCAATCCCGTTGCTGTTCATCAATGCCGGTCTGGCTACACTGTCGCGCTTCGTAACACAAACGCTCGACGAGCAGAGCCAGTCGCTGCTGGCCGAAACGGTTAAGCAGAAACAAGCCTAGTTACGAGGGGGTCAGGTTTTTCACAGAACCTGACTCCCTCTTTCGAACCGTCTTCCCTTTCAAGCGCTGCTAGGGCGGCGTGCTAGAGTCGCCGTCACCAGCGGCTCCGACTCCTTCCGATGATCGTAGGCTACGCTCCCGATAACGGTCGACTGCGCGCGGTGCCGGATGCGCTCGCCAGTTTCGCGACCGTTGTGTGGCTCGACCTTGTAAGCCCAACCGCAGAGGAAGAGGCCGAGGTCGAACAGAGACTCGGCGTCGACATTCCAACGCGCGAGGAAATGCAGGAGATCGAGATCTCGAGTCGCCTATACGTCGAGGACGACGGGATCTTCATGACCGCGACGCTGCCGGCCCGTACGGACAGCGATGATCTGCAAATGGGCCCTGTCACGTTCGTACTCGCGCATGGCAAGCTGATCACCGTGCGGTATCACGAGCCCCGGGCGTTCAAGACCTTTCCACAACGCGCCGAGAAGGCCGCGCTCGGGTGCACGGGCGGCGACGTCGTGCTCGTGAACCTGCTCGAAGCCACGAGCGACCGCATAGCAGACATCCTCGAACGCGCCGAGCACGAGGTCGACGACCTGTCTCGCAACATTTTCACGGCGGAGCCCGAGAGCTCCGTGCGGCCCGACCTTCGCAACGTGCTGCAGCGAGTCGGGCGCAAGGGCGATTTGTGCTCACACGTTCGCGATAGCCTGCTTTCGCTGCAGCGGCTCGCGGGGTTTCTGGGGCACGTGCTTACGCAACGCAATGTCGACAAGGAGTTGCGCGGCCGCGTGAAGACGCTGGGGCGCGATGCCGAGTCTCTCGGTGACCATGCCTCGTTCCTGTCACAGAAGATCACGTTCCTGCTCGACGCGACGCTCGGCATGATTGCGATCGAGCAGAACAACATCATCAAGATTTTTTCGATCGCGGCAGGCGTCTTTTTGCCGCCGACGTTGATTGCATCGATCTACGGCATGAACTTTCGCGTGATGCCCGAGCTGTCCTGGGCTTACGGCTATCCGCTCGCCTGGGTGCTGATGCTCGTGTCCGCTTTGCTGCCGCTGTGGTATTTCAGGCGGCGTGGCTGGCTGTAGCGCGTTAGTCCATCAGCCCTGGCCAATCGGCACCGATGGCAGGGCTACGGCGCTGCTCCACCGAGTCGGTACCCGTGCGAACGGCGAATAGCGCGGCAACGTGTTCGTGCTCCGCCGCGTCGGCCGCAGCTTCCGGGCCGAGACACAGCAGCGCGGTTCCCCATGCGCCCGCTCTCGCGCCGTCGTGCGCTATCACGGTGACCTCGACCAGTGCGTGGTCCACGGGGGCGCCGGTCCGTGGGTCGATGATATGGCCGTAGCGCTTGCCCTCAACGTCGAAATAGTGGCGATACGTCCCACTCGTCATGACTGCGGTCCCAGGCTCGGCCGGTAATCGCAGCGCGCGTCCGGCGCCGCCTGCGGGATCCTCCACACCCACTCGCCACGCCTGCCCGCGGGGTTTCGTGCCCCGCGCGAAGATTTCCCCGCCGATCTCGGCGAGGTAGTGGTCGATTCCGTAGCCCTCGAGCACACGCCCCAAGCGTTCCGCGCTGTACCCCTGGCCGATGCTCGACATGTCGATCGCGAGGTCGGGCACCGTCTTGCGCACGTGCTCGGCATCCAGGATCTCGAGATTGTCGAGGCCTACGCTCGCGAGTACCTGCGCAACGGCAGCGGCGTCAGGAACGCTCGGTGTGTCGCCGTCGAAGCCCCAGAGGTGCACGAGCGGACGCACCGTGGGATCGAAGCAGCCGTGACTCGCGCCGTGGATTTCCTTCGCCAGCTTCAGCAGCGTTACGAGCTCCGCGGGCACCGCTAAAGGCTCCACCGTATGCGCCGCATTGAACTGCTCGAGCGTGGAGTCTGCGCGGTAGTTCGATAGCAACGCATCGAGACGGTCGAGCTCGGCGGCGGCCGCGCGCTGGACGTCGTCGACATCGGTGGGCCCGCCGCTCCATTGCAGCGAGTACGTGGTGCCTTGGGCAAGGCCGGCGGCGGTGTGCAACGGCGCGTGGCCTGGCGTACACGCAACCAGCAAGGTGAGGCCTGCGCACGCGATGCGCGGAAACGATGGCAGAGTCATGACGCATCATGGGTGACCCACGCCCCCGCGGCAATCGTGGCTCGTCTGCCCACGGGCGGATATAGTCGCGGGCGGGGAGCGGGCCGGACGAGGGCAGGGGAACAGCTTGTCGCACACAGGGGCATCGGCGGCGCCGCGGCGCGTGCGACGACTGTTGGCGCGCGTGCACATGTGGGTTGCGCTCGCGCTTGGCTTGTACATCGTCATGCTCAGCGTCAGCGGCAGCATCGCTGTGTTCCGACGCGAAGCAAACCTCTGGTTCGTGCCGCGCGAGGTGCCTTCGACGGTCGGCGTGCGCCTCACGGGCGACGACCTTCAGGCCGCGGCGCGCAAGTTTTACGGTGACGGCGCGGTCGTCGCTGTGCGCGAGTCGCGGCGGCCCGAGCGCCCCGCGTCGGTTTTGCTCGAGCGCAACGGCAAACGTTTGGATCGGTTGTTCGATCCGTACACGCTGACGGATCTTGGCGACAGTTATCCACCCGTGTTGCAAGCGATGGAGTGGCTCGTCGATCTGCACGACAACTTGCTCGCGGGCCCTGACGGCCGCACCGTGAACGGCGTCGGCGGCATGCTCGTGATATTCCTGATCGTGACCGGGCTCATCATCTGGTGGCCGGGTAAACGAAGAGCGTGGCGAAGTCTCAAGGTCGGTAAACCGCAAGCTTCGCGGCGGTTTGCCTTTCAGCTGCACAACGCGATCGGCGTGTGGTCGTTCATCATGCTGCTGATGTGGGCGCTGACTGCGGTGTATTTTGGTTTCCCGGAGTGGTACGAGAGCGCAGTCGACCACTTCGACGCGAACAAGACAGACGCCGTGCGTCCCGGAGAAGGCGTTCTCCTATTCCTGATCAAGATGCACTTCGGCCGCTTCGGCCCGCTGTGGGTGAGATTCCTGTGGGCTGCACTTGGGCTTTTGCCAGTCGTGCTGTTCGTGACCGGCTTCGTGCTGTGGTGGACGCGCGTGGTGCGCAAGCGCATCGCCGGCGACTGATCCCGCCGCGGTAACTTTGGTCGGGGCGGCGTGTGGTCGGAAGAACATCAGCCGGACAACGTCACGGCGCTCGGCTCGGCCGGGTTCGCATGTGGATCAAGTTCCAGGGCGAAGTTTCGGTGCCAGGCTCGATCGTAACCTCGATCAATGCAGGCTGACCCTCGGCAAGCTCTTCCTCCAGCGCCCGCTTGAGCGCGGCCGGGTCGGCGACACGCCGGGCGCGGACGCCGAACGATTCGGCCAGTCGCACGAAGTCCGGGTTGTCGAGGCGAGCGCCGATGATGCGGCCGCCAAACTGTGTTTCCTGATCGCGCAGCACGTTGCCGTACGAGCGATTGTTGAACACGATCGTTACGAGCGCGATTCGATACTGCGCTGCCGTCGCCAGCTCCTGCAGGCCGAACATGAAGCCGCCGTCCCCGGTGATGGAGACCACCGCCTTGCCGGGGTTGGCTACCTTCACGCCGAGCGCGGTGGGAAAGCCGAAGCCGAGCGTGCCCTGGTAGCCCTCCGAGATATACGTGCGCGGTGCGAGTACGGGGAAAGCGCCGGTGTAGGTCGTAAACCCAGCCTGAGACAATTCGGGCACCAGAATCCCGTCGCGCGGAAGCACAGCTCGGATGGCTTGCAGATACGCCGTTTGCGGCTGGATCCGTTCGATCAGCGCTGCGGCAGTGCGTTTGGCCGAGGCGATCTCGGTTTGCCGGTTCGTATCTGGCGTCACGAGGCGCTGTAGGTGTTGCACTAATGCTCGGCAGGCGGCGGCCGAGTCGGCTGCGATGCCGACGTCGGCGGGGAAGCGCTCGAGCTCATTCGGATCGATGTCGATGCGGATCAGCTTCGGCCGCGCGGGCCGCGGTTCGTGGTGCAGCATGTCGCGCCAGCGCATGTAGGGCATCTCGAGCCGGCTGCCGATGCCGACCAACACGTCGACGTCGTCCCAAAGCTCGCGCGCTGCGACAGCGGCGACTCCGAGCGCGTGATCCTCGGGCACGACGCCGCGGCCGCTGCGAAATGCGGTGACCGGGGCCTGCAACGTCTCCGCCAGCGCGAGCACTTCGGCAGCGGCATGCTGCGCGCCTGCGCCGCACATCAGCATCGGTTTGCGGGCCGTGGCGAGCAGCTTCGCAGCTGCGGCAATGGCGTCGGAGTCGAGTTCGGGGGCGCCGCATGCGGCTCCACCCTGAACGCGAGCGCGGGGCGCGGTGGCCGCCAACGTATCCCAACACGTCTCGACAGCAACGGGCCCGGGTCGGCCGCTCTGCGCCGCGTGAAACGCGCGGCCCACCGTCGGCACGACATCGGCGGGACCATCGATACGCCACGCGTTCTTGATGAAGGTCTTGAGCGTGGCCCTTTGGTCGGTGAGCTCGTGCAAGTGGCCACGCCCGCGTCCGAGGTAGGAAGAGGGCACCTGGCCTGTAAGGCACACGATGGGGGCGCAGTTGCCCATGGCCGTGCAGAGTGCCGCGCCGGCGTTCAACACGCCTGGGCCGGGCACCACGGTGAACACGCCCGTACGGCCCGTGGATTTCGCGTAGCCCATGGCCATGTAACCCGCAGCCTGTTCATGTCGCGGCACGATGACCTCGACGCCGCTGCCGTACAGCCCATCGAACAGCGGGTAAATCTGTGCGCCTGGCACGCCGAAGATGGTGGTCATGCCATTGGCGCGCGCTGCGTCGATGATGGCCTTGCCGACGGTGGTTTCTGAGGTTTCAGGAGACATTAAAAGGAAGCTGTAAGTATCGGGACCTGTTGAACAACACGCGGCGTCTCTGGCGCCACCACCGAGCCATGCTGCGGGTTTTGCTCTGGCCGTGCAAGCACGCCTCGGCACGTGTTTTCAGCGGCTGCTCGGACCGAATTTTCATGGGCGCTTGCACTCGTGGCAGGTACGTCGATGCGGGTGTTAGCATCGTTCAGCTTTGTCACTCCGGGGAATTCGATGACTCTGTTATTGCGTCGTGCACCTGCGGCGATCGCCGCCGCGTGCGTGTTGTTCAGCTTTCACGCCTTCGCCGCGAATCCGTGGGACAGCGATTCCGCGGTTCAGGAGGTCCTGAAGCTGCGCGCGAAAGGCATCGCCGCGATCATCACGACGGGTCCGACCGCCGACAGCGAACACTACTCGTCGACGTTTGTCGCCAACACGCCCGCGAACTCCATCGTCACCGGGTCGCAGATGATCAAGAACTTCAGCGCCGGTTTCAGCTACAAGGCGGTCGAGCAACATCTCGACTACGCGGGGTCGCACGGGCCCGACATGGTCGTGCTGATGGGTGAAGAGGTCGTCGTTCCGGGTGACGGTTCGCCGAACGCCGGCAAACGCATTCACCGGCGATTCACCGACGTGTTTCGCAAGGAAAACGGTGAGTGGCGCTATGACCTTCGCCACGCGCACGTGATCTCGATCGAGGGCAATTGATGCGCCGAGCGGCGGCGGCGGTATTGGCGTTCGTCAGCGCGCTGCTGGTGAGCGCGTTCGCGCAATCGCACGGCATCGCCGGTGACGATCAAGCATTCTTACTGCGCGTGACGGGCGCGCACATCGGCCCGTACGTGTATCTCGGCGCGAAACACATGGTCACGGGCTACGACCACCTGTTGTTCCTCGCCGGCGTGATTTTCTTTCTGTACCGGCTCAAGGACGTGGCCGTGTACGTCACGCTGTTTGCGATCGGCCACAGCACCACGCTGTTGCTCGGCGTGCTCGCGAGCTGGCACGTGAATGCGTATCTCGTCGATACCGTGATCGGCCTGTCGGTGGTCTACAAGGCGTTCGAGAACCTCGGCGGCTTTCGCCAACTAGGCTTCGTGCCGAACACGAAGGGCGCCGTGCTGTTCTTTGGCTTTTTCCACGGGCTCGGGCTCGCCACGAAACTGCAGGACCTCGCGCTTTCGCCCGACGGGCTCGTCACTAACATGGTCTCGTTCAACGTGGGCGTGGAGATCGGGCAGTTGCTCGTGCTGAGCGTGATATTGATCGCGTTCAACGTGTGGCGGCGCAGCGGCGGATTTTTTCGCCACGCATTTACCAGCAATGTGCTCCTGATGGCGGCCGGTTTTGTTTTGGCGGGCTATCAGCTCACAGGGTATCTCTCGACGACCTGAACTTGGCCTGAACCGGCGCGTGTCTCTGAACAGCGACGGCCTAGGCAGCGCGCAGATGTTCGCGCACCATAACGCCTCCCGTGTTCTCCGATAGAGGAAATGCAAATGAATACTCAACGATCGCTTTGGCTCGTCGCGACCATGGTTTTAGGCTTCGGCACTGCCGCACTGGCGGATGACAGCGCAAAGGCCACCGCGCGCCGACAGGAGATCGACAGCGCGGCGCAGGCTACGCTCGACAAGCTCGCCAAGGACGAACCCTCGGCCAAGGAATTGATGAATACGGCGGTCGGTTATGCCGTGTTCACGGTTACGAAGGGCGGATTCATCGTCTCGGCTGGCGCCGGCAATGGCGTCGCCGTCGACAAGACCACTGGCAAGCGCACCTATATGCGCATGGGCCTAGGCGGGGTAGGTCTCGGCATCGGTGGCCAGCGCTATGGCCTCGTGGTTCTGTTCGAAAACAAGGACCGGATGGACAAGTTCATCGCGGGCGGCTGGGATTCGAGCGCGACGGCTGAAGCTGCGGCCGGCAAGGAAGGTAAAGCGGCGCGCACGACCTTCTACGATGGCGTCGCGTACTACCAGATCACGGACAAGGGCCTGATGGCGCACGCCGACATCACGGGCACGAAGTTCTGGGTCAACGACGACCTGCGTTGATCGCACGCTTTTAAGCAAAGCTCGGGCGGCCTTGGCGGCCGCCCGAGATGGTTGTGAGCGACCTCGAGCCACTCGATCTATACGATGTTCGCGGCCTGCTCAGCGACAGTGAGCAGCTCGTGCAGGAGACCGTCGCTCGATTCGTCCAGCGCGAGGCACTCCCGATCATCGACGCGTGCTTCGCTACCGAGCGCTTTCCGCTCGAACTCGTGCCGCGGCTCGGGGAGCTCGGGCTCTTCGGTGCCACGTTGACCCAACACGGCGGAGCCGGGCTCAGCTACACCTCTTACGGACTCATCTGCCAGGAGCTCGAAGCGGGCGATAGCGCGCTGCGTAGCTGCGTGTCCGTGCAGAGCAGCCTCGTCATGGGCTGTATCGCCGCGTGCGGCACGCCGGAACAACGCGAGCAGTGGCTGCCATCCATGGTAGCCGGCAAGAAGCTCGGTTGCTTCGCGCTCACGGAAGCGCACGGCGGCTCCGATCCTGCGCGCATGCGTACCCGCGCAGAACGCAGCGGAAGAGATTGGGTGCTCAACGGCGCGAAGATGTGGATCACGAACGGTACGCTCGCGGATGTCGCCGTCGTCTGGGCGGTGACTGACGGGCACGTAGGTGCGTTCCTCGTCGAGCGCGGCACGCCCGGGTTCGAGAGCCGGCTCGTGAAGAACAAACTGTCGCTGCGTGCGTCGAGCACCGCGGAACTCAGCTTCGCAGACGTGCGCGTGCCGGCTGCTGCTCGCTTGCCGGGAGCCCAAGGACTCAAAGCGGCACTGCGCTGCCTCGACGATGCCCGCTTCGGCATCGTATGGGGCGCCGTCGGCGCCGCACGCGCGAGCCTCGCGAGTGTGCTCGTGTACGCACAGTCCCGCGAGCTGTTCGGCGGGCCACTCGCGGGCAAACAGTTGATCCAGGCGCGGCTCGCGGACGCCGCGCGCCGTATCACCTCTGCCCAGCTGCTGGCCTGGCGCCTTGGGCAGCTCAAGGATCGTGGCGAAGCGGAGACCGCGCAGATCTCGCTCGCGAAGTGGAACAATGTGCGCATGGCCCTCGACGTCGCTCGGGACTGCCGCGACATGCTGGGCGCTGCCGGCATCACGCTCGATCATTGCCCGATGCGCCACGCGCTGAACCTCGAATCCGTGATCACGTACGAGGGAACTGAGAGCGTCCATCAGCTGATCGTAGGACGGGAGCTGACAGGGGAAAATGCCTTCTAGGTACGGCGGAGTGGCCGTCTCCCGTGCTAAATTGCGCGGCTCCGGCTAGGTGGCAGAGTGGTCATGCAGCGGCCTGCAAAGCCGTGTACAGCGGTTCGATTCCGCTCCTAGCCTCACCGAAGCCCCCCAAAGACACCCCGCCCGGACTTCAGAACGCGCCTAACCCGCATAGATGCTAGGCTGCGCCACCCCGTAACACCCCGCGTCACCCGTTGACAGCGCGAATAGCCCGGGGGTACCTTTCGGGGGTACCTAGTACCCCCGCGAGGAAATACCCCCATGCTGACGGATCAAGCCTTGAAGGCGTTGAAGGGTGCCGAACGCCCCTACAAGAAGCCCGACGAGCGGGGGCTTTTTGCATTCGTGCAACCGAACGGCGCGGTGTATTTCCGGTTCAAATACCGCTACGGCGGGCGCGAGAAGTTACTCGCGTTCGGCGTGTATCGCAGCGCGATGCCGGAAGGCAAAGACCCGACGGGGGCGCCGGTCTACCGACTGCGGCCCGGAGACGTGACACTAAAGCGCGCTCGGGAGAAGCGCGACGAAGCCAGGGGATTGCTTGAGCGGGGCATTGATCCCGGCGCGAAGCGCAAGGCCGAAAAGACCGCGCAGGCCGATACGTTCGACGCGATCGCGCTCGAATGGCTCGCCAAGGGGTGCCCGCCGCGCAAGAAAGGCGAAACCATTGGGGCCGATACCGTCGCGCAGCTCGAGCACCGCCTAAAGACCTACGTTTCCCCGTACATAGGCAAATGGCCGCTCGCCGAGATCAAAGCATCCGATCTGCTGCAGTTGCTCCGCAGGATCGAGAGCAAGGGCACGCACGAGACCGCGCACCGCGTGCGTTCAGTGGTCGGGCGGGTGATGAGATACGCGGTCAATTCCGGGCGTGCCGAGCGGGACATTTCCGCCGATCTAAAAGACGCGCTGATCCCGGTTAACGCCAATCATTTCTCGGCCATCACCGACCCGAAAGCCTTGGGGGCGTTACTGCGGAAGATGGCGGTTTATAGCGGCCAGCCCGCCACTAAGGCGGCGCTGCAATTGCTGGCGTTGACCTTTGTTCGGCCCGGGGAGCTGCGGCTCGCGACGTGGGGGGAGTTCGATCTTGACGCCGCGCAATGGGTGATTCCGGCCGCGAGAATGAAGATGCGCAAGGTTCACGTTGTACCGCTCGCGCCGCAAGCCGTGGAGATCCTGACCGAGCTTGCGAAGCTCACGGACAAGGGGCCGAGCTCGTGGGTGTTCCCGAGCTTGAGGCCGCAGCGACCATTGAGCGATGGCACGCTAAACATGGCGCTGCGATCCATGGACGTGAGCGGCGAGGTTCACGTAGGCCACGGGTTTCGGTCCACGGCATCAACGCTACTGCATGAGCTTGGATTCTCCCCCGACCTGATCGAGACACAGCTCGCGCATAGCCGGCCCGGGGTGAGCGGAATCTACAACCGAAGCCACCGACTGCCCGAGCGCGAAAAGCTCATGCACTCGTGGGCGAATCATCTTGACGGACTGCGCAGGGGGGCGAACGTGACGGCGATCCGTTCGGGTAAGTCGGCGTGAGCGGCGACAAAGAAAAGCCCAAGACATTGCGAGAGGAAATCGTCGCAGCCATAGCGGCACCCGCCGACCCCGAGCCCGAAACTGCCGAGGCGAAGGCCGAGAGAGAGCGGCTAGAGTCAAAGCTACTCGCCGAGCTTGAGGACAAACACGGCCGGCGATGGATCGCCGAACGTCGGCGGATCGTGGGCAGGGACGGGAAGCTCGTAGGCCAATTGTCGATAGAGCAAACGTTTCGCGAGCTTGAAGGGCGCGATTCCCTGCACTGGCTCAAGCACAAGCGCGCCGAGGGGCAGCGCAACGCGAGAAACGCCAAACTCGATAGGCAAAGGAAATTGCCGACTGATCCCAAAGTATCTGCGGAAGTGGCCGCTATCGTCACAGAGAAAAAAGTTACGCCGGCAAGGGCGCGGACGATGTACGCGGCCCGTCTGCGCAAACGATTTCCGAACGTCAGCGCGTCCGCTATCAACAAGAAACTTCGCAAGGCCGCATCTAAGAAAACTTAGCGGCCGCTAAGTCCCCCGAAGTCCCTGCGCGCTCTTTGCCGAGCGTTTTTTGCGCCCTAAAGTCTCTCATGGCAACACATGGAGACCTTGCAGCAATGCGGCAAACAATTTGGCGCAAGCCGGACCTTGAGTCACAGCTCGGACTTTCCAGAACCGCTATCGAGTGCCTAGAAGCCGGTGGACTGTGGCCGCCGCGAATTTCCCTATCTGAACGAGCCGTTGGTTGGCTCTCTGCTGAATGCTCCGCGGTAATCGCCGCGAGAGCGGCGGGGCAATCCCCCGACGAAATCCGAACGCTTGTTCGCCAGCTTGTGGCGGCGCGTGTGCGTGCGTTCAACGAATGCGTTGGACGAATCGCCTAATCCCGAAAAAGCAACGGGCCGGTTGATGGCCGACCCGTCGCGCGAGGACAAACAGCAAGTGAGGACAACATGCGCACACTACGCGACGCCACCAACCGCGGCAAATCAGCGAGCGTTTTAGTTTTCCGAAGTGACGCGGCTGGATGGCACATTGACGCGGGCGGTCGCGCTCATTTCGTGCCGACTGGTCACCTGTTCGCATTTCGTGGAAATGACCCGCTCTGCGGCGTTCGTCTCGAATCGCCGCGGCGAGTGAACCGCGACCGAGTAGCGCGCTGCGGCCGGTGCGTCGCGCTGCGGGACGGCGGCGACGAATGATCGCGCGACGCGCCACGGGTTCGCAGGTCACGCAACCACGAGCTGCGCAGATACACCAGCGCGCGCAATGCCGCGGTTGCGGTGCGCCGTCATGGTCGGGGGTTTGTCCGACGTGCCGCGCGTGGTCAACCGCGTTGCTAAGTCTCGAACGCACCGTCGCCGCGATTCGAACTGCGAGGCGGACATGACTTCTGACGCGCAACGCAGTGAAGAATACGAGCGCGCGCTACTCGGCGCGCTATTGCTCGACCCGACCGCATGGGAACGGGTGCTACCGCTCAACGGTGGGGATTTCTCGCCGCAGAATCGTTTGATCTTCGCAGCGTTCGCCGACGCGATCCGCCGCGGCGAGTCAGCGGATTCCGTGACCATCACTGAACGGTTAGAACGCGCGGGCCATCTTGAGCCGATCGGCGGGCGCGAATATCTCGCGCGACTGATTCAAGACACGCCCGGCACGGCCAACTTGACCGGCTACGCGGCAAAGATCCGCGAGTATTCGGCGCGGCGGCAACTGCGCGAAACCCTATCCCATACGCTAGAGCGCATCGACCAAGGGCACGAGCTCGCCGAGATCACGACCGCAACACGCGAGGCTCTGCAGCGTGCGAGCGTGACGACTCCCCATGCCGAACCGCTATACAACGCAACCGAGCTTTCGGTTGCCGATCTGCTCGACAGTGAACCGGAGCCGCGGCGCTGGATTCTGCGCGACCTATTGCCGTTAGGGATCGTCGGCCTACTCGCGGCCGGTGGCGGCACGGGTAAGAGCTTTTTCATATTGCAGATGGCGATTGCGATTGCGACCGGCCGCGCGTTTCTTGGGCTCGAGATCGCCGAGCCCGGAGCGGTGCTACTGCTCTGCGGTGAGGATGAGCGGGCCGAACTACACCGCCGCTTGTGGAGAATCGTTGACGCGCTGAAAGGCCGCGGGCAGTTCAGCGATAGCGATGACGAGCTGGTGCGTGAGCGGTTGCACATAGCCTCGCGTGTCGGTGAGGACAATCTACTAACGCAGGTTTTCAACGGCGCGGTTATCCGAACCGGGCTCGCCGAGCGGATCGCAGCGACGGCGGCGCAGATACCGGCGCTAAAAATGATCGGGCTTGATCCGGTGTCGCGATTTCGCGGCGGGGATGAAAACAGCAACGATGACGCGACGCGATACGTTGAAGCCGTCGAGACTCTGCGAGCAGCCACGGGCGCGACCGTGCTGATGGCGCATCACGTTAACAAGATGGGGCTTGCCGCGGGAGCCGAGCGCTTGAGCGCGGAAGGCTTGCGCGGCGCATCGGCCATGATTGATGGCGTGCGGTGGGGTGTCGCCATGGGCACCCTGCGCAAGGATCAAGCGGAACAATTCGGCCTTGATCCAGAAGAAGCGCACCGATTCGTTCGCCTGGACGCGATCAAGAACAACTACGGCGCGCCATGGTCGGGGCTGTGGCTCGAGCGCACGCAAGGCGGGGTGCTCGTGCCGGCCGAGATGCCCGGGCGCCGATCCGAAAAGGTCGAGCAGCGCGGCGAGTTTCGGTATCGGGAAACCCTGCCAAAGATTCAAGGCTTGATCCGCCAGGAACGCGAGCAAGGCCGCACGATGACAAAAGGCCGCCTGCGCCAGTTCGCGGGGACTGCCGGTCTATTCGCGATGAGCGACCAGACGTTGCGCGGGGTGATTGAGCGGGCGTTAGCGGAAGGGGCGATTAAACGCCGAGTGAATGGCTCTGGCGAGGAATTGCACCTGTGATGCGCAACCCCGCGCACGCACAGTTTCGGAAACTGCCCGTAGCCGAGCGGACGCTCGCGGTAAGGCGAATTGCCGAAGCCTTCGGGATTCATAGGGCGAGCTATGCGACGGGCTTGAGCGTTGAGGAAATTCGCCGATTGATGGCAACGAGCGAATACCATGACGCTACGCGGGTTAACTGACGCTGAGCTAGACCGCGCAACGTGCGCCTGCGGCGCGCAGTTCGCCGATTCTCTCGCTTGGTGCGCGCATCGTCCCTGGCTCACACGCTGGCACCGTGACCGCTGTCGATGGCCCGAAGCGCTTTACCTTGGCGCAGACGATCTTTGGCAGTTACGCCCCGACGCTCGGGCGGCTGTGCAACGGGCAGAAATCGGCACCCCCGAAAACTACCGCATACAGGCGCCGACACGCCGACCCCTTAGCGGGGTAGCGGGTAGGGCGCGAAAACGGCCAATGGGCGCGAGCCCCACAAACACCCCTAGCAACGGCGCGGGCTCCAGGGGCTAGGGTATGGGGCTAACGACCGATTCTCGGAAGGCTCAAGGATGACCGCCGCGCAAGCTTCCGAGCTATTGCGCCGAGCGCTACGTGATGCGCAGTTCGGGCACAAGGTTTCTCCCGATGACCTAGCCCCGGCCCTAACGCTGCTGCGCGAGATCGAGCAGGGGAGCGTTAGCTCGACACGGGAACAAATCGTCGGGCGTGCAGTGCTCGCGAAATTCAACGCGTATAACGAGCGCCGAGCGGCACAAGGCGCACGACTGCGCG
Organism: Gammaproteobacteria bacterium; assembly: GCA_039933105.1. GTDB lineage: Bacteria > Pseudomonadota > Gammaproteobacteria > Steroidobacterales > Rariloculaceae > FEN-1219. The sequence goes on from JBDTOT010000019.1 coordinate 74,625, forward strand.
CGGCGGTCGGCGAGATTCTAAGCATGAAACCGGACGTGAGCGCGGAGCAGATTCTCGCGACGCTGCAAAAACTCGGCGCACGCGCACTCGAACGCGAAACGCTGCCGAGTCTGCGCACGATCCATTGGCATATGAGCGCAATTCGCAAAGCGTAGGCGTTGCAAAAATCGGTGAGCCAGTATGCGACGCATGGAATTGCACACTGTATCAACGCCGAAAATTTCCTACACGATGACCGAGGCCGAGCTTGCGACCGGCTTGAGTCGGGCGAGCCTTTATCGTGCGATCGCGCGCGGCGAACTGCGCCGGCAAAAGATCGGCAAGCGCACACTCATTCTGTCAGAGGATCTGCGCGCCTTTTGCGGCGGCGGATTAGATCGTCTCGCCGAAGCGCTGGCGCGAGCCACGCAACTGAACCGGAGGACCGCCGAATGATCTTCACCGAAAAAGACGTGAACCCCCCGCCGTCCGACGAGGCTGGCGAATTGGCTGACGCCAAGCGGAACGAAGACGAAACCCGGCGCAGCGACATTGAGAGCGCTTTTCGCGAAGCCAGTTCGAAATCGTCGGCAGATTCGGATTTCGAGAGCGCTGGCCCGTTGCTCGACGATCTCGAGGCGAGATTCCCCGGCCGCACTGCGCCGGAGATTGTTCGCCATTTCGCCAGTCGACACAGAGCCGTGATGGCCGACCCGGTGAATGGCGGCGCATTGATTGCGAGAGAGTACTCGCGCGATTCCCGGCTGTTTTCCGGCGACCGTGCTACCGCAAAAGATCCCCGCGCCGCGGACAATGAGGTCACGCTCACTCTGCCAGGCGGTCAAAAGGTCTATGCCGCGGAAGGCTCCCGCGCCCACGACGTGGCGAAGGCGGTAGCGGCCTCGATGCGCAACGACCGCGACGGCGAACAGTTACGCGAGTTGCAGCACGAGCTAACCGCCGCGTTCCCCGGATCGTCGAGTCTCACGGACGGACTGCGTTCGATGATCGCGTTTGACACTGCCGCGCAGCTAGATCCCGTAGGTGCCGCAGTCCGACTGGCTAGCGCGAACGGCGCACCCTTGAGCCCGGCCGACGTTCCCGTCTACCAGCAAACGCGCGCCCTAGCACAACTGATCGGGCCGCATTTCGAATTGCCTGAGTTTCAATCGCTGAAAGGTCGCGAGGACGAAGTAACCGCGCTGGTTGCATCGGGCGAGGTGTCGATTGACCAAGGCATTCGCGGCGTGCTCCGCCAAGCCGGCGAAGTGCTGGCATTCACCGACACCGCCAACGCAGAAATTAAAGCGATGGCGAAAAGCGCGGACTTCCCCCGCTTCAAGGAATTACGCCAGGACATGGCGCAAGCGCTCGAGGAAGGCAAAGCCAACTCTCTCCCGCAAGCCTACAAAATCGCCGACAAGGCCAAGCGCCGCCACCCGTCAGAATCCGAACGCCACGAGCAGCGCCGTGCCGATATTCAAAACGCAGGTAACGAGGCGTGGAAAAACCACAAGCGAAAGCGCGACAAGGCACTGCGCTAAACACGGGAAACGCATACCCCCATGAGCGATCACGCGCACGAAACAACTAAGGGCACCGCAGGAAATTCCACCGCAGGGGCAGCCATGCACGACAAGCCCATGCGACGGACACCGGAGGAAATCGCAGCATCGCGCTCGCATGTGCGATCAACCCAAGGCTTCCGGCCCGAGCAGAAAGGTGCGGACGAGCTGGCACGTATTGCGGATTGTTTGGAGTCGCTGCGGCTTGATCTGCGAGTGCTCGTTGACGTGCTGAGCGGCGAGCGGGGGCGCGCATGAGCGCGAAACCGCGAGTTGCGAGCTGGGTACGTTGGGTACTTTCTCGGCCGCACAAAGTTACCCGGCGCAATGCTAGTAACGGCGCGGGTTTGGGGCATGTGTTGGGTAGTGTTGGGTACTTTCTCGGCCGAAATTCCTACCCAGCCCCGTTTTTGGGTGAAAGGAGGGTGTTGGGTAGGGTGGGTACTTTTGCCGAAAAAAAAGTTACCCAGCCCAAAGCCAATGGTGGCGCGGGTTTGAGCTGGGTAAAGGGTAACTTCGATTTCTACCCAACCTACCCAGCGCAAAGCCATACGTGGCGCGGGTTTGAGCTGGGTAACTTTTTCCCCCCTAAAGGGGGGACTGGAAAGTACCCAGCCCCCCTTAGGGGTGCTGGTTACCCAACCGGATCGCTCTCCCATGCCAAACCGTCTTTTTCTTCGGACTTAAGAGCATGACCAGCGATCACGATGACGATGACGCTGTGCCGCGTTCGGCCTACACGGGTGGCGCGCTTGAGATCGGCGCCCCTGTCCGGGTGTCGCGCCTGAACACCCCGCGGCATATCCGCGCCGAGCTCGGCCGGGTGTATCGGGAGAGCCGTCGCCGCCACGGCCGACACCCCGATTCACAGGTAGCCGGCCGATTGTCTCGAATGCTCGCCGAGCTGCATTCGGCCGTGGTGTTCGACGAAGAAATGCGGACGCTGCAGGCCGAAGTGTTGGAGCTGCGGCAATTCCTATTTTTGAGAGGTACAAACGATGGCTCTAGGCTCTTTGAAATCAACGGGGCCGAGCCTCGCAGTCTTGCAGAAGCAGCTCGCGGAGCTGGAGAAGAAAGTCGGCGGCTCACGCACGGGGCCGGTGTTGGCGCTGACGATGACGCGGGGCGAGAGCCCGGAGTTAGTGCTACGAGCTTGGCGGAAAGAAAACCCCAATGATCCCGAGCCCGAAGTGACTGTGCTAACCGAGATCTTCGGCGCGCTGCCGCGGCTCGAGCTTGCGACCGAGGCCAGCATTGCCGAAGCGCTGCCGGGGGTGAAAGCGTTTCTCGTGCAGCTTGGCGACCACGCGGCGATTGAACGCTGGCGAGGGCTGGCTCTGCTCGCGGGGCTCGACTATGACGCGGCCGAGATGATCTGCTCCGGGGTGGTGCATTGAGCGCTTCGAAGTCTCGAGCAGACTCCCAAGGATCGGCTACGGGCCGCGTATCTGCGACGATGCCGTGGCGGTGGTTTGGCAGATACCCCCTAGGATACCCCCTACCCACCACCCGAGCGCGTCCCCTACGCGTTCCCTGAGGCTTAAACGGGCACTCCATGCAGACCCGCCTAATCCGCTCCCAAGTCCCCCGAGCCTTCGAGCCGCTACTCGCGCCGGCTCGGTACAAAGGTGCCTGGGGCGGTCGCGGTTCCGGCAAGTCGCATCATTTCGCCGAGCGGCTAACCCTACGGTGCCACGAGCGCCCGACCCGTGCCGTATGCGTTCGCGAGGTTCAATTAAGCCTGCGAGATTCCGTGCGCCAATTGCTCGCCGACAAGATCGAAGCGCTTGGGCTCGCGGGCGAGTTCGAAGTGTTAGACGCGGAGATCCGCGGCAAGCGTTCGGGGAGCCTAATCACGTTTCGCGGTATGTCGGCGGTGACGGCCGAGAGCATTAAATCACTCGAAGCCTATGACATTGCCTGGGTCGAAGAAGCGCAAACCCTTTCCGAGCGCTCGTTGATGCTGCTCCGGCCGACGATCCGCAAAGAGGGCTCGGAGATTTGGGCGAGCTGGAATCCGCGATACCGAACCGATCCGATAGACGAGTTTTTTCGCTACAAACCGCCGCGAGGTGCGGTGTCGGTCTCTGTGAACTGGCGGGACAATCCATGGTTCCCCGACGTGCTAAGCCGCGAGCTCGAGCACGACTACGCGACCGACCCCGAGCAGGCCGCGCACGTTTGGGGCGGGGAGTACGGCGTAGAACACGGCGCGATTCTCGGCCGGCTCGTTGAGTCCGCAGAGCGTGAGGGGCGAATCAACGACAACGTTGAGTATTTCCCTGACGGCCCCGCCGTGGAGATTTCGAGCGATCTAGGCTTTCGCGACACTGCGTCATGGTGGTTTTGGCAGCGTCGCGTTGGGGGCTTTGCGTTGCTCGACTATGACGCCGACACCGGGCTAGACGCGGAGGAATGGATACCGCGCCTGCAGAAGCGCTTAGAGGGCGAGGGCTGGCCGCTCGGGTATATCTGGCTCCCGCACGATGCGAGAAACCGAACGTTTCAATCTCGCCACACTGTGCGCGAGCAATTTCTCGAAGCCTTCGGTAACAAGGTCCGCATCGTTCCAAAGACTTCGAAAACCGATCGCATCAACGCTGCGCGCACGATCTTGAAGCGCTGCGAGTTCCACAAGACGCGTTGCGAGGTCGGGCTAGAGGGCTTGCGTGCGTGGTCCTACGAGTTCAACCCGGAAACCGGGATCTTCAGCAAGGAGCCAGCGCATACGGCAGCGAGCCACCCCGCGGACGGTTATTCGTATGGCGCTCAGATGATGACCGAAGCGCCAGCAGCAGAGGCCGCACGCGATGAGCGCATGGTGTGCATCGGGCCGGAAACGAAAACAACCCGGCCCCCGACATGGGATGAGTTTTGCGAGGCCGGCGACAAAGCGCGCCGTGGCGCATTTGATGGCGAGGTTTAGCCACATGGAAATAGTCGGAGCGGGCAACGTGTCGGTGCTTCGCGGCGAGACCGCGACGCGGGTAATCGTCACGGCACGAAGACGGGCAGCGTACCGAGATCGAATTGGATCGCCAGCCCCTTTGGATCGCCTACGCATCACTCGCGTTCGGCACGGGGTCGTTGGCGTTCTCCGTGTTGGCGTTCCTCGGTGGTGGGCCGGGCGTGACGGTCGATGACGCTTTTTCGTCTTCGTGTCGCCATCGAGCGCGAGTTAGTCCCGGTTCCACGCCTCGTTGAGCCACTTAAATTGCTCGGCATGGCCAATGGCGGCCCAGATGTTCGGATCGTCCATCCGCACGGCCAGGATGGTCTTGCCGGGCAAGAGGCGGTGAATCTGATCCCTTAGTTCTACCGTAGTGAGCTTGTCCGTTCGGTCCGTCATCAGCCATGCGTCACTGAGGTGATGCCAGAAGCCATAGGGCGTTGTTTGCAGGTGCTTCGTGACAGTATCCTGTTCCTGCGCGGTGGCTTCATCGACGAGAAGTACAAATCGCCTACTCATCGTGGCGCATCCGTGTCACCGCTAAGCGGCGCGGGGAGGGTCGGGCTGCTTCGCTCTCTTTTAACTTCTTCATACTGAACCAAGCCCGCGATGTCGTCACCAACCAGCCCCTTCTCGATCGCGAGCTTAGATAACGCGAACTGCTCGGAGCGGAGAGCGTCTGGGATTGTGAACAGGCAATACACGTATGCGAATAGAAAGAGAAGAAGCACGAGGCTGGCTGCCGTGGCGATCCCTATCAGCAGCCACGTAGGTGCGCCTGCCCATATTGTCAGCGGCAGCGAGGAGAGAAGGATTCCCAACATCCACTGAAGTGCGTGCAGCGCACTTGATCTCGCGCCCCTCGCTGTGGCCTCAGTCAAGAAGCTCTGATAAAACGTCGGCATGGCGGAGCGCCCTTGCGTGGTCTATTGCCGTCTAAGTGTGCCCGCAGGCTGTCGCGCCGTCTGTCAGCAACCTGACACTTCGAGCTAGAAAGTTCGGCCCACAGGCAAGGACTTCCGCTTGGCTGTGTCGTTATCGCGCCGGCAACGCAAACACAATCCGAATCTCCTGCCGACGCTCACCGCAGCGCCGGCACGCAAGCCGTCGACGCAGTTCGGGAATGGTGAGGCCGGCGCCGTATGCCGCGACTAACCGCCGCGAGTCGAGCTGAACCGACCGGCCGCACGGGCCGCAGTGCGCCCAGATGACATGCTTGTCCGCAAGATCGCCGATGGTGTGCAGTCCGATTTCTCCCATCGTCGCGATGGTGAAACGGACGACGGCGCAGCGTCCATCCAGTAGTCAGGAGGGGCGACTACTGTATGCGGCCGTTTTTCTGTCTGAAACGCCGAGATTCTGTGCGAGACATTCTGGACATGGCTCGCACACGCTCTCACTCATGGAGTTCGACGATCTGCTGCTATTCGCCGACGCGTGCCGCTGGTTGGCGTGGCGTTATCGGTTGCTAGCTAGGCGACGGTCGGGAGCTGCCCGCGAGGAATCACTGCGGCACGCGGAGCGGTTCGAACGGATGGCCGATTCGGCAGGCGCGGACACGCTTGGAGAAAAACGGCCGCGCAGGATCGCGCAGGTGACGAGATAGCGCCACGACCCTACCCGTGATACCCCCGAAATCGGGCTTAATGGGGAATGTTCGACCGACCGAGGGGGATTGTGGTGTAGTGGCGACGCTCCCCAGACCTGTACCCTTTCAGTTGCCGACCATTCCCCGGACGACAAGGAAATGCTCGAAGACGGGAAAAGACACAGCGCTGCCCCTCCACGCCGTGTGCTAATTCTCGCTGGACTGATTGTCGCTGGCGGAACGCTCGCGGCCGTCGCTCTGCTCAGTAACTCGCGCGCGGAGCGGTGGCGAACGTTCGGGCGCTACCAAGTATTCGGCGTCGAACCTTGGTGTACCGTTCACCGCTCGGGAGTCGACAAAGTCGATCAGGCGCTTCGCCAGGCCGAGGATTTCGAGCGGAGGGGGATTGACGCGGCGGCGCCAGCACCGGCAGATAATCTAGTTCACTGCGAGTGGCTCTCCAAGGAACACTGCGAGCGCGAAAACCTGGTAGCCGTTGCCACCCGAAGCCTTACCTGCGTTCCCAATCCGACACCGTAGTACCGTCGCGCATTCCCCCCAGACGCTCCCGGGAATCACATCGCGAGGCAACGGGCGACCGCTCGGGCCTTGGTGGTATCTGCGGGGGTATCCTCCCTGGAATGAGGCTGCAACCCGCGCCACCTATAGCGGCGGGGTAGGGATTGGATTCCGCTCCTAGCCTCCAGCCGAGCATCCGCCACCGTCCGCCAGCAACCGCGAAGGCAGCCGCCGCCCAGGCCGCAGCAACCGCGAAGGCCACGGCCGATCGCGTTGCGCGTGCCGAGGCGGAAAAGAACAACGCCGAGCTGAAGGCGCTGCTCACCAAAATGACCCGCAACCGTGACGAAGTGGAGCACACGACGTTTTTCCACGCACTTCCACTGTCCGGTGGTCCGCACAGCTATGTCGCGATCTACATTGGTCGCGCTGACTCGGGCTCAGTATGGATGAGGACGCGCCTCCAATACGGCGGACCAGATTGGATCTTCTGGCAGAAGCTGAAATTTAGCATTGATGGCGTGACGCTCCCGGAGCAGGCGCTGTCATACTTTCAGATCCAGCGGGACAATGATGGTGATGGGGTCTGGGAATGGGTCGACCTGACCACGGATGAGGCGACGCTGTCCTTGTTTAACTCGCTAGCCGCGGGAAAGAAATCGATTGTCAGGTTCAAAGGGAAGTATCGCTACGCTTTGGAATTATCAGCGGCTGTCAAAGGCCTACGATCTTGTATCCGCTGGAGCACAGGACTCGCCGGTGCTGTCACGATCGCGAACGACTTCTCCCACTCGTCACCGATCTTGCGGACCGTCCAGACGCCTGCGAACGCGAACACGCGATCGAGATGAATATAGTAGGGCTGCTTCTTATGTGCGCTTGTGGCCTGCCACTCATACCAGCCGGTGGCGATCACAGGGCAGCGTCGTTTCCTCGCTGACTCTCGGAACGCAGTCGTTTCAAACAGCGTCTCTGAGCGTGCGTTGATCCAAGCGCGCTTTGCCCACATCGGCCGAAAGCCCCACGTCAGCGGCTCGGACACGTTCGCGCATTCAGTCTTGCTGTAGAATCACTGGTTGCGGCGTGCTCGGTGCGATGTTGTAGCTCGTCGGGATCGACTCGAGCGACTCGGGGCTCGCGAGCAGGTCGCCAAAGCGATTCGTTAGCTCGAGTGCGGTCGCGTTGAGTTCGTATCGCCCGCACATCGTCAGTGCTTCGACTTGAGTCGCACGACAGTCGACGGCAGAGACGGCAGCTCTGCGACGTCGACCCAGGCCCGTTCGTGGTAGTGACCGTGCGGCGGCAGTCGCCATTGTTGCGGCCAGCGCCGGCCGTCACGCTCGACTACGCGAACCTCGTTCTCCCGCGGCTGCTCAAGAAAACCGTGCCCGGAGTGTGGACCCAGTCCGAGTTACTTGAACTCGCGCGGGCGATCGTCGCGGCGCCCGATCAGCAGGACGTTCGGCGGGTGCTCCGGCTTGAGCGCCGCGAGATTAATCGCGCGGCCGCGATCGCGATGCACAGAGCACGGCACCGTCGGTCTCGTCAGGATGAGCAACTTCGGAGCACATCGGATATTGTGATTGGCGATGCTTCTCAAAAGTCGAAGGAAAATGAAGCCATGACCGTCTCAACGTTGATGCTCGTTGTCTCGCTGCTCCTCGCGCTCCTGGCCGCCTTCGGCGTACCGAAGGGAAGCCGCGTGAGTCTTTTCCCGCTCGCGTTCGCATTCTTCGTGTTGAGCCTGTTGGTCGGCGGGCGCCTTATCAACCTTTAGGGCGTACGCCCGGCATTCCCGAAAACGTACCGTAAACCCATTCGCCGGGGGTATTCAGAGTAAGCTGGTTCCCGGCGGGAACGGGAGATGCCGCGGCACCTCCGGATATAGGTCTCGGTAAGAGGGATCAACCCGTGACGAACCATGACGAATAGCTCGTGTAAGGTCCTCGTGATCGACGACAATCGCGACTCCGCGGATTCGTCGGTCATGCTTCTGAAGGTCTGGCATTGCGAGCCATCGCCGTGTACTCGGCCGCCGAGTGCATCGCGGTGGCAATCAAGTTTGGCCCTGCCATCGTATTGATGGACATCGGCCTACCCGGCAAGAACGGAATCGACCTCGCTAAAGAGCCGAGCGAAATCTGCCCCGGCGTCAGGATCATCGGAGTTTCGGGGTTCAGCGACAGGGACATCGTCGGCCGCGCGCCAGCGGCTGGATTCTCCGATTATCTGTTGAAGCCAGTCCTGCCCGCTAAGCTCAAGGGAGCGGTCGACCCCAGTGCTCAATCGCTCGCGACAAATATCCGTAGGGTCTACGCTTGCTTCGCTCGGTCAACGAGCCAGAAGACGTGGCCCGACCGGCCGTAACGGTGACGCGCTGCGAGAATTGATTCAAGCAACTCGGCCGCCCTAGCCAAGGTCAAAGCCGGTCGCGGCGAGCGCGAATAGCACGGCGAGCGCGAATAGCACGGCGAGCAAAGGCTTGTCACTTCTTGGTGTCATGTTCATTCGTCCATGCCGCAAACCCTACAGTAGGCGCCGCTGACTCGACCGTGACGCGCTCAAAGCGAACTTCTCGTGTAGTCCTTACGGAATGCCCGGTGTCAGCGGCCGCTGACGTTCGGGTATCAACGGGTGGGCGCCCACCTGTTGATCGTCTGTCGCCGCCAGATTGCGGCTCGATCAACTTCAGCAGATAGGACCCGGTGGACGTTCAGCCTTTCTTTTTGCGACGTTCTTCTTGCCGGGATGGTTAGCTGCTGCAAGCGGGCGTAGAATCGGCGCACCACGCGTGGAGTTCGGAACGATTGACAAACCCTTTTGAACTGGACGGGGAGTCAGACAATGGATTACCAAGCTAAGTATCGAGAGATCCTGTGCATTGCCGCAACTGAGAAACTACCGCACGACATGAACAAGAGGAGTGAAATCCCTGTAAGGTTCATCCGCGACCTTCTGGAAGCCGGACTTCTAAAGGCAACCGACGAAAGCGACTTGAATGGGCTCGTCTATATCGACGCGCGAATAACCGTAGCGGGACTTGAGTACCTCAGCCAGCTCGAGTCACGCGACGCAGCACCGTGGAATCATTAGAAACTCGCCGTGCGGCTCGGGCGCTTCTTACCGTTTCGCCAAAATAGGAATTTTTCGTGGGCGACACGGAACGCATCATTCCGGCGGAGGCGTTTACAGCTATTCGTGTCGTGACCGTACCCGTTGCACTATTGATGTAGCGCCTCGGCTGTTGGGGCCGACTTTCCCGTGTTGGGCCTTCATGGGAATGTACAACCGTCGAATCTGCTTATTGTCGCGGACGTCCGGTTGTGTCCGAAACGGCCCGCCACTGGCTCCCCCGAGCCGGCATTTCGCTGCCATGGCGGGCCAACGATGGCGCCGTAATCCGACAATTCCAAGAAGCGGGTTCGACCAGCTTGGAGATTGTCCGCCAGCTACTTACTCGACCGCAACGTCGGTTCGCGTCCACTGCGCAATAGGGCGACCCTCGCGACGCCACCAGGATCCAGTTTCGTCTTGTGGATATCCCTCAGGCGAGTCCTCCCATGTCTCCTGTCGGCCATACGCAGTGATATCCAGCAATCGCAAAGTAACAAGCAGGACTTCAACTCCTCGCTGACTCGTTTCATTGGTTTGGAAGACCTTTCCGTCGTATCTGAGATAGCAGCGCAGATCACCACCGCTCCGCGTCGCCAGGGTGGCGCCGGACTCCGCAGTGGAGTACCACGGTGCCGTCCAGCCCATGAAATCCCTATAAGCGAGGATTTCGTCCAGTGGACCACGGCTGAAGACGGCATACGTCACATCGCGTTCGGCAAGATACGCACGGACGGCGGCGGTCATGGCGGTTTGACTGTGAGTACCACCCTCACACTGCTTGTGATGGGGCGCACCTTTGTTCCACATGAAGTGGTAAACGATCAACATGCGTCGGTCTTCAAAGACCTCTTGGAGCGAAATCGGACCACTGGACCCCATGACGTTTGCGGGTTCCATTGGCGTCATGGGAAGGCGTCGACGCGCGGCGGCAAGCTCGTCGCCTGCGCGCATGTGCGCCTTTTCGCGGGCCAACAGTTCCGCACGAGCCCGCTCCCATTCTTCACGGGCTACGATTTTCGGGGTTGCGGATTTAGTCATTGCATTGCTCTGTCATGAGTGATGGGGCGATCGGAATAGTTTCGATATGCATCTCAACGGACACGCATGTCGCGCGCCTGCCCCTTACCTTCGTCAGGTGAATTACTAAACGCGGTAATCACAGGTTTCATGTGCTTCTCCAACTCAGATGGGTCGAATTTCGATGTCGGAGGGCACCGGCATCGGATTCGGGCAACGCTTGACCCATTCAACGGCCTCTTCGATGCTCGGCAGTTCCCAAATCCAGTAGCCCGCGACCAAGTCTCCTTCGAAGGGGCCACTAACCACCCTGCGAGATTCACCGTCGAAATGCACGCGCTTGCCTTCGCGGCTGGGGCGCAGACCGTCGCAATCCTTCATCACGCCGGCCTTCTTGAGCTCATCGTTAAATGCGCCCATCTTGGCCATCGACTCCTTGAACGCCGAAGCGCTCATTGCGTTGGCGGCCTTTTCGAGGCTCGGGTCCGATTTGACGAAAACCATGAACTTCATTTGAGTGCTCCTTCGATGATTTCGCGCTCCGCATTCCTTGAAGAGTGCCCAGCTCTTTTCCCCGCAGTCTTAATAGGCCTACCGCTTGTCGCTGGGCACCGCTAGCAAGAATCCATCGATGTAGCTCACTTTCGTTCTCCTCGCGACTCGATCAATTGTGCAATCGGCGCTTCTAGCACTCCTCGCTAAAGCGGCTCGAACAAGAGTCAAGCGTGCGGTCGCCGGCGCCCCAAGTGTGTAGGACAATGGCAGATTGACAGGTCAGAAGATGTGGGAAAGTTGTTGAGCAACATCACCACCCCGTACCTTCCCATTTCGGGTGGCGGGCTCAATGGGTCAGCGCAACACTGTCCCTCAGCTTAGCCGCTGGAGTTTG